>NZ_CP083954.1:0-600000 GCF_006442975.2 Mesorhizobium sp. B2-1-1
ATGGCGGCTTCCAGCGACGCGGAACAGAAGTTCGACCGGGTCAAGGCCCAGTTGAAGGCGCGCTTGGGAACCGAAGTCTATTCGAGCTGGTTCGGGCGCATGAAGGTCGCGGAGGCTTCAAAGGGCATCGTTCGCATTTCGGTGCCCACTGCCTTCCTGCGCTCGTGGATCAACGGCCATTATCTCGACCTTATCTGCGAGCTTTGGAAGCACGAGGATCCGGAGATCCTCAAGATCGAGATCATCGTGCGCACAGCCACCCGACAGGGACGCAGCCATGCCGAACCGGAATTGGCGCCGGCGCGCAAGATGACGCGACAAACGCAGACGGCGCTGGCCGCCGGCACCGTAAGCCCCGGCAGGCTGGAGCGGGCTCCGGCGCCGCGCCCGGGCATGCCGGCCGAGAGCGAGTTCCGCCACAATGTGCTGGGATCGCCGCTCGATCCGCGTTACACGTTCGCCTCTTTCATCGAAGGGCCGTCGAACCGGGTGGCCTTCGCCGCGGCCAAGGCCGTGGCGGAATCGCAGTCGAGCGCGGTGCGCTTCAACCCGCTCTTCCTTCATGCGACGGTCGGCCTCGGCAAGACCCATTTGTTGCAGGCTATCGCCGCGGAATCGCTGAAGCAGAACCCGAAATCGCGCGTCGTCTACCTGACGGCGGAATATTTCATGTGGCGCTTCGCCACCGCGATCCGCGACAACAATGCCTTGACGCTCAAGGAACAGCTTCGCGATATCGACCTGCTCATCATCGACGACATGCAATTCCTGCAGGGCAAGTCGATCCAGCACGAATTCTGCCATCTGATCAACATGCTGCTCGACAGCGCCAAGCAGGTCGTCGTCGCCGCCGACCGGCCCCCGTCGGAACTGGAATCCCTCGAACCGCGGGTCCGCTCGCGCCTCAATGGCGGCGTCGCGCTCGAAATGTCGGCCCCCGATTTCGCCATGCGCCTGGGCATGCTCAAGCTGCGCCTCGCCACCGCCAGGCACGACGACGCTTCCCTCGACATCTCCGACGAGATCCTCAATCACGTCGCCCGCACGGTGACCGGCAGCGGCCGCGAACTGGAAGGCGCCTTCAATCAACTCCTGTTCCGCCAGTCGTTCGAGCCGCAGATCACCATCGATCGCATCGACGAGATCCTCGGCCATATCTACCGCACCGGCGAGCCGAAGCGGGTCCGTATCGAGGATATTCAGCGCATCGTCGCGCGGCACTACAATGTGTCGAAGACCGAGTTGCTGTCCAACAGGCGCACGCGCACCATCGTCAAGCCGAGGCAGGTCGCCATGTATCTGTCCAAGGTGATGACGCCGCGCTCGCTGCCCGAGATCGGGCGGCGCTTCGGCGGCCGCGACCACACAACGGTGCTGCACGCAGTGCGCAAGATCGAGGATCTTTCCGGCGGCGACAACACGCTGGCGCAGGAACTGGAACTGTTGAGACGGTTGATCAACGACCAGGCCTGAGCCGTTCGAAAACGCCTGGCGGCGTGCTTCGCCGCCTTTATCCCCAGAAAGCCCGCGTAGCCGGCCCGAACCGGTCGCGCGGGCTTGCGTTTGCTGGTTTTTTCCTGTCAGTTTACGCAGATTCTGAAGCCTGTTCAGACCTTTCGCGGGACGCCGCCAGCCGGAGACCCGCTCATTCATTCAAGCGAGCCTGGTTCGTCATGCGTGTTATCCTGGAACGGTCAAATCTCCTGAAGTCGCTCAACCACGTCCACCGCGTGGTCGAACGGCGCAACACCATACCGATCCTGTCCAACGTGCTGCTCAGCGCCGAAGGCGCCAGCCTGGAAATGAAGGCCACCGACCTCGACCTGGAGGTGACGGAAGCGACGCCGGCCAAGGTCGAGCGGGGTGGCGCGACAACGGTTCCGGCGCATCTGCTCTACGACATCGTGCGCAAGCTTTCCGACGGTGCCGAGGTGATGCTGAAGACGGACGAGGACGGCAACGCCATGACGGTGACCTCCGGCCGCTCGAGCTTCCGACTGCAATGCCTGCCGCAATCGGACTTCCCCGAGCTTTCGGCCGGATCCTTCTCGCATATCTTCCGGCTCGACTCGGTCGCGCTCAAGGGGCTGATCGAGAAGACCCAGTTCGCCATCTCCACCGAGGAGACGCGCTATTATCTCAACGGCATCTATCTTCACACACATGAGGTCGGCGGCAAGCTGAAGCTGCGCTCGGTGGCGACCGACGGCCATCGCCTGGCGCGCGCCGAGATCGACGCGCCGGCGGGTTCCGAAGGCATGCCAGGCATCATCATACCGCGCAAGACGGTCAGCGAATTGCAGAAGCTGGTCGATGATCCCGACGTGGCGGTCACCACCGAACTGTCGGACACCAAGATCCGCTTCACCATCGGCAGCGTCATCCTGACTTCCAAGCTGATCGACGGCACCTTCCCCGATTATCAGCGGGTCATTCCCACCGGCAACGACAAGAAGCTGATCATCGACCGCCAGAGCTTCGCGGCCGCCGTCGACCGCGTCTCGACCATCTCCTCCGAACGCGGGCGCGCGGTGAAGCTTTCGATCAGTGAGGGCCAGGTGACGCTTGCGGTCAACAATCCGGATTCGGGCAGCGCCACCGAGGAGTTGGCCGCCGACTATTCAGCCGACCCGATCGAGATCGGCTTCAACGCCAAGTACCTGCTCGACGTTGCCGCACAATTGACCGGTTCAGAGGCCCGGTTCATGTTGGCCGACGCCGGTTCGCCAACGCTGATCCACGACATGGCCGATGAAACCGCGCTTTATGTGCTGATGCCGATGCGGGTGTAGAGCAGTAGCGGTTGCCGGCACAAACCCATATAAGTAAGCTTACACTTACCAATTTCCGCAACTATGCGGCGCTGTCGGTCGAGCTTGAGCCGGGCGCGGTGGTGTTTTCCGGTGACAATGGCGCTGGCAAAACCAATCTGCTGGAAGCGATTTCCCTGTTGACGCCGGGCCGCGGCCTGCGCCGCGCGCCTTACGCGGACGTCGCGCGTGAGGGCGGTGACGGCGGCTTTGCGCTGCACGCACGGCTCGACGGACCTGACGGCCAAGTCGAGATAGGGACGGGCATTTCGGGTGGCGACAGTCTTGGCGAGGGCGGCAGACGGGTGCGCATCAACGGCGCCACGGCGCGATCCGCCGAGGACATGCTGGAATGGCTGCGCGTCGTGTGGCTGACGCCGGCCATGGATGCTCTGTTCACCGGACCGGCCGCGGACCGCCGGCGCTTTCTCGACCGGCTGGTGCTGGCGATCGATCCAGGCCACGGACAGCGCGCCCTCGACTATGAAAAGGCGATGCGCGGCCGGAACCGGTTGCTGACGGAAGGTTCGCGGGATTTGAGCTGGTTCGAGGCGATCGAGATGCAGATGGCCGAGACGGGCGTGGCGATCGCCGCGGCGCGCGCCGAAATGGTGCGCCTTCTGGCCGCCATGATCGACAGGCTGCCCGACAGCGGCCCGTTTCCGCAGGCCGATATCGGCCTGTCGGGCGATCTGGAAGCCGAGATCGCCACCATGCCGGCTGTCGACGTCGAGGAGCGGTTCCGCCGCACGCTCGCCGGGGGCCGCGACCGCGACCGCGCCGCCGGGCGCACGCTCGAGGGCCCGCACCGCTCCGATCTCGTGGTCCGGCACCGACCCAAGGCGATGCCGGCGGCGCTGTGTTCGACCGGCGAACAGAAAGCCTTGCTTGTCGGCATTGTCCTGTCGCATGCCAGATTGACCGGCGAGATGTCCGGCTTGACGCCAATCCTGCTGCTCGACGAGATCGCGGCACATCTCGATGGTGGCCGGCGTGCGGCGCTGTTCTCGATCCTGGAGGAATTGAACTGCCAGGCTTTCATGACGGGAACCGATGCTGCGCTGTTTTCCAGCCTGGCGGGCCGGGCGCAGTTCCTGATCGTGGATCACGGCACGGTCGCGCCGATGGCTGTGTGAGCACCTGACAAGGTTTTTCTCCCGCTATATGGTCGAGCCATGATCGCCACCGCCCTCACCGACGAAGAACTCGAACGCTATGCCCGCCACATCGTGCTGCCCGAAATTGGCGGCGCCGGCCAGCAGCGCCTGAAGCGCGCGCAGGTGCTGGTCATCGGCGCCGGCGGATTGGGCGCACCAGTGCTTGAATATCTTGCCGCAGCCGGCGTCGGCACGCTCGGCGTGATCGACGACGACACGGTTTCGCTCTCCAACCTGCAGCGGCAGGTGATTCACGGCACGGACACTGTCGGCATGCTGAAAACCCACAGCGCCAAGGCGGCAATCGCCCGCATCAATCCCAACACCGCTGTCGAAATCCACACATTGCGCCTGACCGCGGACAATGCCCAAGCCCTCGTCGCCCGTTACAACGTGGTCGTCGACGGGTCCGACAATTTCGAGACGCGCTATGTCGTGGCCGATGCCTGCGCGGCGGAGGGAAAGCCGCTGGTGCACGCCGCCGTGGGCCGTTTCGATGGCTCCGTGACCGTGCTGATGCCGTTCCAAGCCGATAGGGACGGCACCTCCAACCCCGGCTACCGCGACCTCTTCCCGGAGGCCCCACCGCCGGGTCTGGTGCCGTCCTGTGCCGAGGCCGGGGTGCTTGGCGTGCTGACTGGGGTGATTGGCACGTTGCAGGCGATGGAAGCCATCAAGCTGATCACCGGCATTGGCGAGCCGCTGATCGGACGACTGCTGCTCTATGACGCGCTGGCCGCGCGTTTCGAGACCATCCGCTACAAGAGACGAAACTGACGTTGACGCGCACTGCCGATATCGCCATCACCCGGATTCCGGCCGATTTCGACCGCTGGAACGAAGTGCTCGCCCTGATCCTGCGCGCATTCGCCTTCATGGACGGCATCATCGACCCGCCGTCCTCGGCGCACCTGCTCACCGCGGAAACCTTGCGCGACAAAGCCCGCCGCGAGACCGGCATGCTGGCGCTCAGCGGCAACAGGATCGTCGGCTGCATCTTCGCCCTGGAACGAACCGACCACCTCTATGTCGGCAAGCTCGCCGTCACGCCGGACTGTCAGGGCCAGGGCATCGGCAGGTTGTTGATGCAAGCCGTCCAGGATTTTGCCCGCAGCCGCGGCAAGGCCGCAATCGAGCTGCAGACGCGAATCGAGCTGGCTGGGAACCAGGCAGCCTTTGCCCGGCTCGGTTTTCGCGAGACCGTGAGAACGGCGCATGAAGGTTATGCGCGACCGACTTCGGTCACCATGCGCAAGACTGTTTCGTAAGCTTCCACTTACATTATGTTGCGAAGCCGCTCAGGTCCTGAGCGGCAGCACGCGATCCGGCGGGCGGTGGCCGTCGACGAAGGCGCGGATGTTGATGATCACCTTCTCGCCCATGTCGATGCGGCCCTCGAGCGTCGCCGACCCCATATGCGGCAAAAGCACGACCTTGCCCTTGGTCGCGAGCTTGAGCAGTTTTCCGTTCAATGCGGGCTCGTGCTCGTAGACGTCGAGTCCGGCGCCAGCGATCCTGCCATCCTGAATCAGCTTGACCAGCGCCTCCTCGTCGATGATGTCACCGCGCGCGGTGTTGACGATATAGGCGGTGGGCTGGAGCAGCGCCAGCCGCCGCGCCGAAAGCAGATGGAAGGTCGCCGGCGTCGAGGGGCAGTTGACCGAGATGATGTCCATGCGGGCCAGCATCTGATCGAGGCTTTCCCAATAGGTCGCCTCCAGCCCGTCCTCGACCGCCTGCAGCACGCGATGGCGGTTGTGATAGTGGATGGAGAGGCCGAAAGCCTTGGCACGCCTGGCAACGGCGGTGCCGATACGCCCCATCCCGACAATGCCGAGCCGTTTGCCCCAGATGCGCCGGCCAAGCATCCATGTCGGCGACCAGCCGGCCCATTTCTTGTCGCCGGTGAGTACATTGGCGCCCTCCGCCAGCCGGCGCGGCACCGCCAGCATCAGCGCCATCGTCATGTCGGCCGTATCCTCGGTCAGCACGTTGGGCGTGTTGGTTACGGTGATGCCTTTCTTGGCCGCGGCCGCCACGTCGATCTTGTCGACGCCATTGCCGAAATTGGCGATCAGCTTGAGGTTTTCGCCGGCCTGGGCGATCAATGCCGCGTCGATGCGGTCGGTCACCGTCGGCACCAGCACGTCGGCCTCCTTGACCGCCGCGACCAGTTCCGGTTGCGTCATCGGCCTGTCCTCGACGTTCAGCCTTGCGTCGAACAGCTCGCGCATGCGGGTCTCGACAGGGTCGGGCAGTTTTCGCGTGATGACCACGAGAGGCTTCTTTTTGCCTGCCATTGTTTCCCTCGTTGAGACCTCTTTAACCAAGACCGGCGAAACTGGAAGCCGGTCGCGGTAGCCGATTTACCCATGTACCAAGCGGTGCCGCCGAAGACAAAGAAAAAGGGGCGCCGGGGCCGGCAGGCCAGCGCCGAAAGGAACGAAAGTGTCTGGTTTCGCGTCGCTTCGCCTGACCCTCAGCGCAGCATTTCTCGGCGCTCTGCTCTATTCACCCCAACTGTGCGCGCAAGGTGCAGCAGCCCCCGCCCAGAGCGTCGTCACGCTCGGGCCGAGCGGCCTGCCGCTGCCACGATTCGTCAGCCTGAAATCCGGCCGCGTCAATTCGCGTGTCGGGCCGGGCGCCAACTACTCGGTCGACTGGATGTATCTGAAGGCAGGCCTGCCGATGGAGATCATCCAGGAATTCGACACATGGCGCCGCGTGCGCGACGCCGACGGTTCGGAAGGTTGGATCAACCAGTCGCTGCTTTCGGGCCGGCGCACGGCGATCGTGGCGCCGTGGCAGCGCGGCAAGGGCGCCCAGATCAATCTCCTCAGGAGCCCCGAAAAGGACGCCAGCGTGGTGGCGATCGTCGAGCCGGGTGTCATGGGCACGATCAAATCCTGCGACGGCCAGTGGTGCGAAATGACGCTCGATGGCCACACCGGCTGGCTCGCCCAATCCGTCGTCTGGGGCGCCTATCCCGGCGAACGGGTCAAGGACTGATTTTTGGCCTTGCCGCGACTCGTTTGAACCGCAGGCCGGACCGTTTAGCGGCCGATGCGGCCGAGATGGGTATCCTGAAAGCTGCTCGACAGCTTCAAGCCGTAACCCAGCGCGCGATCGATAGCGATGTGGGCGATCCAGATCAATGCAACCGCTAGAGCGGCTGCATTGCCGAACAGGCTGCCGGCAAGCACCAAAAACACCGGTGGGACCAAGATGTGGAAGGCATTGTAGCAGGCGGCGCCGACGCGCGGCCCGGCGAGATAGCCGAACATGGACAGATCAGGCGCCAGGATCAACAAGGCGAACAACCGCCAGGACGCACCGGCGAGTGCATAAAAGACGATAGCGGACACCGCGACAGCGGCCCATTCCAGCCGGACAGCCAGATCGAGGGGTTTCATTCCCGGCCGTTCATACGTGCCTGGCCGTGCATACGTGCCCGGCCGTGCATACGTGCCTGACCGTCGGTCATTCGGCGCGTTTGGGGCGCAGTCTCACCACGATGTCGACATTGGCGATCTCCATCCCCTCGGGTGGTTCCGGTAGGTTGGTGACGGTGACCGGACCATTGGCGATGTCGAAAATCCGGTTTTCGCCTTCGATATAGAAATGGTGATGATCGGAGGTGTTGGTGTCGAAATAGGTTTTGGCGCCCTCGACAGCCAGAATGCGCAGGAGTCCCGCCTGGGTGAATTGGTGAAGGGCGTTGTAGACGGTGGCCAGCGACACCGGCACGCCGGCGGCGACGGCCTCCTCGTGCAGTTCCTCGGCCGACAGATGGCGGTCGCCCTTGGCGAAAAGCAGGTCGGCAAGCGCAATGCGCTGCCGTGTCGGCCTCAGGCCGGCTTCACGAACCCGCTTGTCCACAGCGACATTTTCCTTCCGGCAGCCCCGGTCCATCTGGTCGTCCAAGCTCACAGTTCCGCCTCAAGACACGTCCAGAATGGCAAAAAAATGGATGTCTGCCGAAACCGGACCCCTTTCGACATATATTCTGTCGTCCGGATGCGATCAATAGCGCGCATTGACCCGGCAAGACTGGCGGGTTAAGCGCAAACGCCGGTTTCCGGCCTGAAACAGATTGTGTTAGGACACCAACGACAAGGGCGCGCCAGCGCCCGGGACATATGGGAACGAGATTGATGGCGGGTTCGAAATCCAGCTACGACTACGAAGAATTGCTGGCCTGCGCCCGCGGCGAGCTGTTCGGACCGGGCAATGCCCAGTTGCCTTACCCGCCGATGCTGATGTTTGACCGCATCACCGAGATCAGCGAAACAGGCGGGGCTTTCGACAAGGGCTTCATCCGCGCCGAATTCGACATCAAGCCGGACCTGTGGTTCTTTGCCTGCCATTTCATCGGCAATCCCATCATGCCTGGATGCCTGGGCCTCGATGCCCTGTGGCAGCTGACGGGTTTCTATCTCGGCTGGCTGGGCGAACCCGGCAAAGGCATGGCGCTGTCGACCGGCGAGGTCAAGTTCAAGGGAATGGTCACGCCCTCGGTTAAAAAGGTCGAGTATGGCGTGGAATTCAAACGTGTGATGCGTGGCCGGCTGGTGCTGGGCATCGCCGATGGTTGGCTAAAGGCGGACGGCGAACCCATATACGCGGCAACGGACCTGAAAGTCGGTCTGTCCAAGCAGTCGGCGGTCGCTTGACCGTCGCCCTGGCCGACTTCGTGGCCAGCATTCCTGGAAGGAGTTGCGAATGAGACGTGTCGTAGTCACAGGCCTCGGCATCGTGTCGTCGATCGGCAACAATGCTAACGAGGTGCAAGCCTCGCTGCATGACGCCAAATCCGGCATCAGCTTCTCCGACTCCTTCGCCGAGCACGGCTTCCGCTGCCAGGTCTGGGGCGCGCCGACGCTCGATCCCAGCGCCATGATCGATCGCCGCGCAATGCGCTTCCTGAGCCAGGGAGCGGCCTGGAACCATGTCGCCATGGACCAGGCGATCGCCGATGCCGGCCTTGGCGAGAGCGACATCACCAATGAGCGCACCGGCATCGTCATGGGCTCGGGCGGGCCTTCCACCCGCACCATCGTCGAGGCGGCCGAAACCACGCTCAAGAATGGCAGCCCCAAGCGCATCGGCCCGTTCGCGGTGCCGAAGGCGATGTCGTCGACCGCGTCGGCGACGCTGGCCACCTGGTTCAAGATCCACGGCGTCAACTATTCGATCTCGTCGGCCTGTTCGACCTCGGCGCATTGCATCGGCAATGGCTACGAACTGATCCAGTGGGGCAAGCAGGACATGGTGTTCGCCGGCGGCCACGAAGATCTCGACTGGACGATGTCGGACCTGTTCGACGCCATGGGCGCCATGTCGTCGAAGTACAATGACAGGGCATCTGCCGCTTCCCGCGCCTATGACGTCGATCGCGACGGCTTCGTCATCGCCGGCGGCGCCGGCGTGCTGGTGCTCGAGGAACTGGAGCATGCCAAGGCGCGCGGCGCCAAGATCTATGCAGAGATCGTCGGCTACGGCGCCACCTCGGACGGCTTCGACATGGTTGCGCCCTCGGGCGAAGGCGCGGTCCGCTGCATGCGGCAGGCGCTGGCGACCGTCACCACCCCGGTCGACTACATCAACACCCATGGCACCTCGACGCCGGTGGGGGATTCCCGCGAAATGGGCGCGATCCGCGAGGTGTTCGGCGAGAAGATGCCCTTCATCACCTCGACCAAATCGCTGACGGGCCATTCGCTGGGCGCGGCCGGCGTGCAGGAATCCATCTATTCGATCCTGATGATGCAAGGCGGTTTCATCGGCGAAAGCGCCCATATCGAGACTCTCGACCCCGAATTCGAGGGTATGCCGGTGGTGCGAAAGCGCATCGACAACGCCAGGATCGACACCGTTTTGTCCAATTCCTTCGGCTTTGGTGGCACCAACGCAACGCTGGTTTTCCAGCGCTATTCCGCATAAGGCCACGTTTTTTCCACGAGGATTGGCGATCATGGACGGATTGATGAAGGGCAAGCGCGGGCTTGTCATGGGCGTCGCCAACGATCATTCGATCGCCTGGGGCATAGCCCGGAAACTGTCCGAACATGGGGCCGAACTTGCCTTCACCTACCAGGGTGACGCCTTCGGCCGCCGGGTCAAGCCGCTTGCCGACAAGCTCGGCGCGGCGCTGGTGGTTCCCTGCGATGTCGAGGACAGCGCCTCGGTCCGCGCCACCTTCGAGACCTTGGGCAAGGCCTGGGGCGGGCTCGACTTCGTGGTCCATGCCATCGGCTTTTCGGACAAGAATGAGCTCAAGGGCCTCTACGCCGACACCAGCCGCGACAATTTCATCCGCACCATGGTCATCTCCTGCTATTCCTTCACCGAGGTCGCGCGCCACGCCGCGGCCCTGATGCAGGATGGCGGATCGATGATCACCCTGACCTATGCCGGTTCGGTGCGCGTCATGCCGAACTATAACGTCATGGGCGTCGCCAAGGCCGGCCTCGAGGCCAGCGTGCGCTATCTCGCCAACGATTACGGCCCGCGCGGCATCAGGGTGAACGGCATATCGGCCGGACCGGTGCGAACGCTTGCCGGCGCCGGGATTTCCGATGCGCGCCACATGTTCTCTTACCAGCAGCGCAATTCTCCGCTGCGCCGCACCGTGACCATCGACGAGGTCGGCGGCTCGGCACTCTATCTCCTGTCCGACCTCGCTTCCGGCGTCACCGGCGAAATCCACTATGTCGATTCCGGCTATCATATCGTTTCCATGCCGACGCTCGAGGAGCTGAAGCAGACGGATCGCGCGAGCGAATAGGCCATTACGCGAAATAGTCTTTTCTCCTGCGAAGAAATAATTCCCTTCCAATAAAATTGGATGCATTCGCGGAAACTCATTTTAAGGGCCTATCGGCTATAGAGTCCCGCAATTTGGGGACTTTCAATGCCTGCCGTCAGCAACCCGAACCGCACACCGGTGTTCCGGCTGATCACCATAGCCAGTTCGGGCATTGGCAGTTTCATTCTCGGCATCTGGGGGCTGAAGCACGCGCTTGGCGACGGCTTTGCCGGCATGCCGGCGGACGTGATGGTGGCGATCATGGCTGCCCTTTGCGCATTGGCGGCGGCGGGAGCCGCGATGTCTTTCTTCGCCGGCGTCGATGAATCGGCTGATTTCGTCTTCAACGAAACCCAGTTCGACAAGCTGACCGGATTGCTGGCGCGTCCGGCGATGGTCGGCAAGATCGCCGAGGCAGCCTGCGCGACGAGCCGCACCGGGGCCCCGATGTTCCTCATCGACATCGACATCGACCGGTTCAAGCAGATCAACGACGCGATCGGCTACAGCCAGGGCGACGAACTGATCCGCGCCTTCACCAAGCGGCTGCAGGCCTGCGTAACCGAGCGCGTGCAGATCGGGCGCATCGGCGCCGGCGAGTTCGCGGTGCTGCTTCCCGATCATCAGATTCAGGGAACGATGGAAGCTATGGTGGAGAGGCTCATCGACGAGATGATGGAGCCCTATGAGCTCAGCAGCCACCAGCAATCGGTGAGCCTGTCGGTGGGCATCGTGGCGATGCCCAAGGACGGCGTCGACCCGGTCCTCATCCTGCGCCGCTCCAACCTGGCGCTGCAAAATGCGCGCGCCAGGGGAGTCGGCAACTGGTCGGTCTTCGATACCGAGATGGGGCGGGTCGCCGATCATCGCCAATGGGTCGAATCCGAGCTGCACATCGCATTCGAGCGCGGTGATTTCGACCTTCACTATCAGCCGCAGCTGGACCTGCCGAGCGGCCGCATCGTCGGCTATGAAGCGCTGATCCGCTGGAACCATCCAGAACGCGGCATGATCCCACCTCTGGAGTTCATCCAGATCGCCGAGGAAACCGGCATGATCAATCCGATCGGCGAATGGGTTCTGCGCAAGGCATGCAGCGACGCCCGCCATTTACCCGACGACTGCTTCGTCGCCGTCAACATCTCGCCGGTCCAGTTCATGACCAAGGACTTCATCGGCCTCGTGCGCGACACGATGCGGACCACCGGCATCAAGCCGTCGCGGCTGGAGCTGGAAGTCACCGAGACGGCCATGATGCAGGACCGCGACCGCGCCGCCGCCATCCTGAAAGAGCTTGCCGATATGGGCATCTCGGTTGCCGTCGACGATTTCGGCACCGGCTATTCCAATCTCAGCTACCTGATCGATTTTTCCTTCGGCAAGCTGAAGATCGACCGCTCCTTCGTCAGCCGCATCGATACGGATTCGAGCTCCGGCGCCGTCGTATCGACCATTGTCGGCCTCTCGCGAGCACTCGGCGTCAGTATCATTGCCGAGGGTGTCGAGACAGAGGACCAGGCGACACTGCTCAGGGCAGCCGGTTGCGAGGTGGTGCAAGGTTATCTGTTCGGCCGGCCGGCGCCGCTTGCGGTCATGGCCGGCGAGGGACATGTCATCGAGGATTCGAGGCGCGTCGCCAATCTGCACTGAGTGTCACGCCGTTGCGTGTCAGCGACGCGCGGAAAGAACCTTGAACATGCCGTCACGGGCGAGCTCGGCATGGCTGGAGAAGGCGGCGGCCAGTACCGGCTCGTAGGGCAGCTGGCGGTTCGCCACCATGTACAGCCGTGCTCCCGGCTTCAGCGCCTTTGCCGCTGCCCGGATCAGGCCGGCGCCGATCTCCGGTTCGGCCGCGCGGCTGCGGTGAAAAGGCGGGTTCATGATGACCGCGTCGTAGCGACGCTCGACCGGCTCCCCCTGCAGGTCCGTCCAGAAGAAACCTTTCGCAACCGACTGGCTGGCCGTGGCAAGATTGGCTTTGGCGGCTTCGAGAGAAGCGAAATCCGCCTCATAGAGATCAAGTGCCGAGATGCCGGGCGAACGCGCTTCCATCTCCGCCGCCAGATAGCCCCAGCCGGCGCAGAAATCGGCGACATGGCCGCGCAGGTCGGCCGGAAGATGGTCCGCCAGCAACTTCGAACCGGCATCGACACGATCGAAGGAAAACATGCCGGGCGCCGTGCTGAAGCGGCCGTCGACCAGCCCGGCGGGATTGGCGGCACGCAGCGCTGCTGCCGTCTCCGTCCCGGCCGGCCGGCGAAGCCAGAAGGCGATGCCGTGATATTTGGGCAGATGGCCTTCGAGCGGCACAAGCTCGTCCATGCGCTTGCGCAGGCTGGCGATGCCATCATCCTTGCCGCCGGCAATGACGATCAATCCGCCCTCGGTGACGCGCTCCAGCGCATCCGCGATGCGCAGCTCGTTCTGGCCGCGATGGCGGCCCGCGAGCACCAGCGCGGCGTCAAAGCCATCGCCTTGCGTTTGCGGGGTGACAGTGAAGCCCGCGGCTTGCAGCGCGCGAAAATGCGGCCGAAAGCCTTGCACCACGTGCAGCTCGGCGTCGAAGTCCTGCGGTGTCCGCAAGCCGGATTCGGCCCCTAGAAAAAGCACCCGTTCGCCCTTGCCTGGCAAAGCGACCGCCTCGGCCTCGAATGGATGGAAAAGTGTCTTCAGCGGTTCGGCAGACATGCCTTTGCTCCATAAACGAAAGCGGGCGCGACATGAGCCGCGCCCGCTTCGATTTTTCGGTCAGGCCGTTCAGGCGGCGTTTTCTTCGCTCTCAGCCTTCTTGTCGTGAACGATTTCCTTGCCGGTGGTCTGGTCGACGACCTTCATCGACAGGCGGACCTTGCCGCGCTCATCGAAGCCCATCAGCTTGACCCAAACCTTGTCGCCTTCCTTGACGACGTCCGAAGTCTTGGCGACCCGGTCGTTGGCAAGCTGCGAGATGTGGACGAGGCCGTCACGCGGGCCGAAGAAGTTGACGAAAGCGCCGAAGTCGGCGGTCTTGACGACCGTGCCTTCGTAGATTTCGCCGACTTCCGGCTCGGCGACGATGGTGTGGATCCACTTCTTCGCCGCCTCGATCTCCTTGGCGTTCGCCGAAGCGATCTTGACCGTGCCGTCATCCTCGATGTTGATCTTGGCGCCGGTCTTCTCGACGATCTCGCGGATGACCTTGCCACCGGAACCGATCACGTCGCGGATCTTGTCGGTCGGGATGTGCATGACCTCGATGCGCGGTGCGAACTCGCCGAGCTCGGCGCGCGCGCCGGACAGCGCGTGGCCCATTTCGCCGAGAATATGCTGGCGACCGTCCTTGGCCTGGTCGAGAGCGATCTTCATGATCTCCTCGGTGATGCCCTCGATCTTGATGTCCATCTGCAAGGAGGTGATGCCGTTGGCGGTGCCGGCGACCTTGAAATCCATGTCGCCGAGGTGATCCTCGTCGCCCAGGATGTCGGAGAGCACGGCGAAGCGCTCACCTTCCTTGATCAGGCCCATGGCGATACCGGCGACCGGCTTGGCCAGCGGCACGCCGGCGTCCATCAGCGCCAGCGAGGTGCCGCAGACGGTTGCCATCGACGACGAGCCGTTAGACTCGGTGATCTCCGAGACCACGCGCAGCGTGTAGGGGAACTGGTCTGATGTCGGCAGCATCGGGCGGATGGCGCGCCAGGCGAGCTTGCCATGGCCGATCTCGCGGCGGCCGGGCGAGCCCATGCGGCCGGTCTCGCCGACGGAATAGGGAGGGAAGTTGTAGTGGAGGAGGAACTTCTCCTTGTACATGCCGGTCAGCGAATCGACATACTGCTCGTCCTCGCCGGTGCCCAGCGTGGCGACGACCAGCGCCTGGGTCTCGCCGCGGGTGAACAGCGCCGAACCGTGGGTGCGCGGCAGGACGCCGACCTCGGATACGATCTTGCGCACGGTCTTCAGGTCACGGCCGTCAATGCGCGAACCAGTGTCGAGAATGTTCCAGCGCACGACCTTGGCCTGGAGCTCCTTGAACACGCTGCCGATCTGCTCGGAGGAATATTTCGGCTCTTCGCCTTCGGCCGGAGCGAAGGCCGCCTTGACCTTGGCCTTGACGGCGTCCACGGCGGCATAGCGCTTCTGCTTGTCGGTGATCTTGTACGCGTCGCGAAGCTCGTCGCCGACGATCTTCAGCATCTCGGCTTCGAGAGCGGAATAGTCCGGCGCGGTGAAGTCGCGCGGGTCCTTGGCGGCGACTTCGGCCAGCTTGATGATCGCGTCGATCACCGGCTGGAAACCGCGATGGCCGAACATGACCGCGCCGAGCATCAGGTCTTCGCCGAGCTCCTTGGCTTCGGACTCGACCATCAGCACGGCGTCGGCGGTGCCGGCGACGATGAGGTCGAGCTTGGATTCCTGCATCTCGTCGACATGCGGGTTGAGCACGTATTCGCCGTTGATGTAGCCGACGCGGGCGCCGCCGATCGGGCCCATGAAGGGCACGCCCGACAGGGTCAGGGCCGCCGAAGTGGCGACGATCGACAGGATGTCCGGATCGTTCTCGAGATCATGCTGGACGACGGTGACGACGATCTGCGTGTCGTTCTTGTAGCCGTCGGCAAAGAGTGGGCGGATCGGGCGGTCGATGAGGCGCGAAACCAGCGTTTCCTTTTCGCTCGGACGACCTTCACGCTTGAAATAGCCGCCCGGGATCTTGCCGGCGGCGTAGGTCTTTTCCTGGTAGTTGACGGTCAGCGGAAAGAAGTCGAGGCCCGGCTTGGGCTCCTTCATCGAAACGACCGTGGCGAGAACCTTGGTCTCGCCGTAGGTGGCGAGCACGGCGCCGTCAGCCTGGCGCGCGATCTTGCCGGTTTCGAGGATGAGCGGGCGACCGCCCCATTCGATTTCCACTTTGTGGTGATTGAACATGTCTTGTCCTTCATATGAGGAAAGGGCCGCGCCGTTTCAGCGTGCGCGGGTGCCCTTTCCCCTGGCTTCCTTTCTCGGGCAGCCACGGGCAAGACAACGGGAAGCTCGATCCATGTCGGCCGGATGGCCGCGCGAGCGTCCTGCAATCCTGCCCCATGACCGTCCATGGGGTGGCTTCGAGGGGGCCCTCTGCACGCTCGAAACCGGATTTGGCCAATCGATCCGACTGGCCCTGCGCATGACCCCACAAGCAGCGGCTTGTGGAATGCGTCACGCGCAAACTCAACTTGTTGGAGCGTCCGTCCGGCATCCGGATGGGTGCGCGGCGCTCCAGTACCTGCATTCGAGATCGGATTGGTCCGGTGCTCAAATGCGCGACCGGCGGGCCCTTGTGAGGCCCGCCGGTCAATTCGTCAACGGCGCAGGCCGAGCTTCTCGATCAGCGTCTGGTAGCGCGTGTCGTCCTTGCGCTTGAGATAATCAAGCAGGCTTCGGCGCTGGGAGACGAGAGCGAGCAGACCACGGCGGGAATGGTTATCCTTCTTGTGGTCCTTGAAATGGTCGGTCAGGTTCTTGATGCGCTCGGAAAGGATGGCTACCTGAACTTCCGGAGACCCGGTGTCGCCCTTGGCGGTTGCGAATTCAGTCATCAATTCCTGTTTGCGCTCGGCAGTAATCGACATCGTGTTTTTCCTTATCTGTTCGAGGAAACGGGTCGCCCTCAGCCGGGATGTCGTCCAGCAGGGGCCGGTGCAAGCAGAGCGTCATAGCGCTAAGCTGCGGCGCATATAGTGCAATTCCCAAGAAAACACCAGCCCAATTCACGAAGCCGGCTTTTCACGCCAAAACGGCAAGTTATCCCTGTCAAAGCCATTTTTTCCATTTGAAGAAGGCAATCAGCCCAACCGCGACCACGGCCATGAACAGCAGCGACAAGGGATAGCCGTAATAGGCCTTCAGCTCAGGCATGTTCCAAGGCGACGTCTCCGGATCGAAATTCATGCCCCAGACGCCGACCAGAAACGTGAGCGGCATGAAGATGACCGAGACGATCGTCAGATAGGAAATGACGTCGTTGGTGCGTGCCTGGCTCAGCGACAGATGCATCTCGATCAGGCCGGTCAGCATGTCGCGCTGGTTCTCGACCAGCTCGATCAGCCGCAGCGCGTGGTCGAGCGTATCGTTCAGGAAGACCTTGGTTTCGGCCTTCACATAGGACACGTCGTTGCGGATCAGCGTCGCTAGCGCATCGCGCACCGGCCACAGCACCCCCTTCAGCACATTGGCGTCGTGCCGCAATCCATGAAGCTGCTGCATCTGATGCTTGTGCGGTGCGTGCAGCATCTGGTCCTCGATGCTGTCGACGAGTTCGCCGGCCGCCTCGATCGGCGGAAAGTAGCTATCGACGATGGCGTCGATCAGCGCATAGGCGAGATAGTCGGCGCCACGGGCGCGCAGCCGGTTCGGCGCCGAGCTTTCGATGCGCTTGCGCACCGGATCGAACGGATCGCCTTCGCGCTCCTGGAAGGTGACGACGAAATTCTTGCCAAGGAAAACGGCGATCTGCTCGTAGCGGTGCGAGGCGACGTCGTCGATCATCCGCACGACCACGAAAGCATGGTCTTCGTAGAAATCCACCTTCGGCCGCTGGCCCGTGTTGACGACGTCCTCCAGCGCCAGCGGATGCAGGCTGAAGATGCGGCCGATCTCCTTGATCAGCTCGATATTGGCCAGGCCGGTGCAGTCCAGCCAGATGACCGGCCACTTTTCGCAATTGGCATTGACGTCGTCGATGCTGGCATTGTCGATCGTTTTGGACTTTTGCGGCGAGATCAGGGTGAGCCGCAGTTCCGAGCGTCGCGCCGCGGGATCGGCGATCAGCGTTCCGGGCGATGCACCGACCGGCGGCCGCCTGGCCCTGAGCGGCGCCCGCGTCTTGATCGCCTCAACCTTTGCCATGCGGCCCCTCGGATAGATATCGCATAGAGATTAGACGAGGGCCCTCACCCGGCAAAGACCCGTTTGGGCTTGAACATGCCCTGCTCGATGGCGCCGATGGCCACCAGCTTGCCGCGCGCGGTCGCGCAGGCTTCCTCGGCCTCCACCGGCGCGTCGCGGCCGCGGATGATGACGGGATTGCCGAGGCGGATCTTCGTCGCCGCATCGTCGCTGATGGCTATCTGCGGCAGGCAGTCGAGTGCCGCCGAGGTGTCGACAAGCAGCGCGTCGATCGCGGCAAAATCGATCGGCGCTTCTATCGAATCGGGGGACGGTTGCTGCGTGCCATGACCCTGCTCGCCGAAGCGCGCCGCCTCCAGTTCGGCGACGGTGACGAAATCCTCGGCGGTGAACGGCTCGACCTCGATCCGGCGCAGTTCAGAAATATGGCCGAAGCAGCCGAGATCGCGGCCCATGTCGCGGGCCAGCGAGCGCACATAGGTACCCTTGCCGCATTCGACCTCGAAAACCGTGTGATCGGCCCCGTGCTCGACGATGTCGAGGCGGCCGATTTCGATCTCGCGCGCGGGAATGTCGACCGTCTCGCCGTCGCGGGCGAGATCATAGGCGCGTTCGCCCGCGATCTTGATGGCCGAGAATTGCGGCGGCGTCTGCATGATGACGCCGGTGTATTTCGGCAGCAGCGCCTGCACTTCGGCCTCCACGGGGCGCCGGTCGGAGTCCCTCGTCACCGGACCTTCGAGGTCGTCGGTCGAGCGCTCCTGCCCCCAGGCCACGGTGAAGCGGTAGATCTTGGCGCCGTCCTGGACGTAGGGCACGGTCTTGGTGGCTTCGCCGAGCGCGATCGGCAGCATACCGGAAGCGAGCGGATCGAGCGTGCCGGCGTGGCCGGCCTTCTCCGCCTGGAACAGCCACTTGATCTTGGAGACGGCCTCGGTCGAGCCCATGCCGACCGGCTTGTCCAGCACCACCCAGCCCGAGACCGGCCGGCCCTTCTTCTTGCCGCGGCGCGCCATTATTCGCTGTCCTTATCGTCGTCGTCCGCATCCAGATCGCGCGCCACTTCCGGCGATTTCAGGAGATCGTTGATCCTGGCGAAATTGTCGAAGGAGGTGTCGAGCCGGAAGCGAAACTCGGGCATGTACTTCATCTGCCGCAGCGCGCCGGAGACACGGCCGCGGATGAACTTGGCATGCTTGTTGAGCGCCTCGACCACCGCGCCGGCGTCCGTGGCGCCGAGCGGCGAGATGAAGGCGGTTGCGATCTTGAGGTCGGGCGACATGCGCACTTCCGACACCGAAACCACGGCATTCTCGACCAGCGGATCGATGATCTCGCCGCGCTGCAAGGTTTCGGACAGCGCATGGCGCACCTGCTCGCCGACGCGCAGCATGCGCTGGGATGGGCCTGATGTGGTCGAACGGGGCATTTTTTCTCGATCCTGAAAGCGTGGGGCGCGGGATAGGACCGTGCCTCATGTCTCAAATGTTTGCCAGGCGGCGGCCTCTCGGCCACCGCCTGGCATGACGGACGTCACACGAACTCAGAGCGTGCGGGTTACCATCTCGACGCGGAAGCACTCGATGATGTCGCCGACGCGCATGTCCTCGTAGTTCTGGAAGGCCATGCCGCATTCCTGGCCGCCCGGGACTTCCGAAACCTCGTCCTTGAAGCGCTTCAGCGTCTTCAGCGTGCCTTCGTGGATGACGACGTTGTCGCGGATCAGGCGCACGCCCGCGCCACGCTCGACCTTGCCTTCGGTGACACGGCAGCCGGCGATCTTGCCGACCTTGGTGATGTCGAATATCTCGAGTATCTGCGCATTGCCGATGAAGGTCTCGCGACGCTCCGGCGAGAGCATACCCGACAGAGCCGCCTTCACGTCATCCACGAGGTTGTAGATGATCGAGTAGTAGCGGATCTCGATGCCAGCGGCCGCGGCAGCGGCGCGTGCCTGCACATTGGCGCGGACGTTGAAGCCGATGATCGCCGCACCCGACGTCTCCGCCAGTGACACGTCGCTTTCGGTGATGGCGCCGGCGCCGGCATGGACGATGCGCGCACGCACCTCGTCGGTGCCAAGCTTGTCGAGCGCTGCGTTGATCGCCTCGATCGAACCCTGCACGTCACCCTTGATGACCAGCGGGAACTCCTTCAGTCCGCTCGTCTGCAGCTGCGACATCATCTGTTCGAGCGAACCGCGCTGGCCGGCATGACGGGCAACCGCCTTCTCGCGGGCCAGACGCTGGCGGTACTCGGTGATCTCGCGGGCGCGGGCCTCGTTGTTGACCACGGCGAAGCGGTCGCCGGCCTGCGGCGTGCCCTGGAGGCCGAGCACCTCGACCGGCATCGCCGGCGGCGCTTCCTTGACGTGTTCGCCACGATCGTCGACCAGCGCGCGCACCCGGCCCCATTCATTGCCGGCGACAAGGATGTCGCCCGGCATCAGCGTGCCGGTCTGCACCAGCACGGTGGCGACGGGGCCACGGCCCTTGTCGAGCTGCGCCTCGATGACGACGCCCTCGGCGGTGCGGTCCGGATTGGCCTTGAGGTCGAGGATTTCGGCCTGCAGCAGGATCGCTTCGAGCAGCTTGTCGAGATTGGTGCCCTTGGTCGCCGACACTTCGACGTCCAGCACCTCGCCGCCCATCGATTCCACGAACACTTCGTGGCGCAACAGCTCGGAGCGCACTTTCTGCGGATCGGCGTCATGCTTGTCGATCTTGTTGATCGCCACGATGATCGGAACGCCGGCCGCCTTGGCATGGCTGATCGATTCGATCGTCTGCGGCATCACGCTGTCGTCGGCCGCCACCACCAGGATGGCAATGTCGGTGGCCTGGGCGCCGCGGGCGCGCATGGCCGTGAAGGCGGCGTGGCCGGGCGTGTCGATGAAGGTGATCTTCTGGCCGTTCTTCTCGACCTGATAGGCGCCGATATGCTGGGTGATGCCGCCGGCCTCGCCGGAGACGACATTGGCGTTGCGGATCGCGTCGAGCAGCGAGGTCTTGCCGTGGTCGACATGGCCCATGATGGTCACGACAGGCGGCCGCGACACCAGGTCTTCCGGACGGTCGGCGATGTTGAACAGGCCTTCCTCGATATCGGACTCGGCGACGCGGCGGACCGTGTGGCCGAATTCGGTGGCGACCAGTTCCGCCGTGTCGGCGTCGATGACGTCGCCCGGCTTCAGGATCTGGCCCTGCTTCATGAAGAACTTGACCACATCGACGGCGCGCTCGGACATGCGCTGCGCCAGTTCCTGGATGGTGATGGTTTCGGGCAGGATCACTTCGCGCATAACCTTCTCGCGCGGCTCATTGTGCATCGCGCGCTTGAACTTTTCCTGGCGGCGGCGCATCGACGACAGCGAACGGGCCCGCGCATCCTCGTCGGAAAGCGCGGAGTTCAGCGTCAGCTTGCCGCGACGGCGGTCTTCCTCGCCCTTGGTCGGCTTGGCCGGACGCGCCACTTCGGGCGTCACCAGGCGGCGCACCGGCGCACCGGCGCCAGTCCGCTTCGGCTTGACCTCTTCTTCCTCGTCGGCGGTCGCCAGTTCGGCGGCCTGCGGCGCGCGGCGACGCGCCTCTTCCTCGGCGCGGCGGCGGGATTCGGCCTCGGCCTGCAACCGCGCTTCTTCCTCGGCCTGGCGGCGTGCGGATTCCTCGCGCTCGCGCTTGCGGCGCTCCTCATCCTCGGCGCGGCGCTTGGCTTCCTCAACGGCGCGTTGCCGGTCCTCGACCTCGCGCGCCTTGGAGCCTTCGAGCGCCCTGCGGCGCGCTTCCATTTCGCTGCGCGACAGTTCGTTCAACACCATGCCGCTACGCTCGACCGGTGCCGGCGGAGGTGGAGGCGGCGCCTTGGGTGCCTCCTGCACGACGGGAGCCGCCGCGACCACCGGCTTCGGGGTGAACACGGGTGCCGCCACCACCGGCTCCGGCTTGTCGCCGGGCAGCGAGAATTTGCGCTTCTTGGTCTCGACCACGACCGACTTGGTGCGGCCGTGCGAGAAGTTCTGGCGCACGGTGCCCTGTTCCATGCCGGGGCGCTTCAGCGTCAAGGTCTTCTTCGGCGTAACACTCAACGTCTTGTCGTCGCCCGATTTCGTATCGCTCATTCCATATCCTCTGCGGCCTCATCTTCGTCAGCAACGGCCGCAAGCATTGCCAGATCGTCCGGGGTACCGCCCCGATATCGGTCGAGCGCAACCATGCGCTTCTGGACCGCCTTACCCGCGTCTCCCGCGAGGACGGCAGCATGTATCACATTTGTACCCCCCAATGCCAAGCTCAACTCGGCCTCGGAGAAAAGTTTGTAGGCAAGGATGGAGGGGCCGCCAATATGGACGGTCGCCCGCCGCGCCTGGCTGATCTTGCGCACGCCATCGTCTGAGGCTTCGGTCGCGTGGAGCACGAAAAGCGCCAATCCGCCGCGCACCGCGCTCTCCACCTTGGTGGCGCCCAGCGCGATCGCCCCTGCCTTGCGAGCGAGACCCAGCATGCCAAGGGCGGATCTGGAAAGCAGCCCATCGACCATGCCGCCGAGATCGGGCGGCACGACCACCTGTGCCTTAAAGGCGCGGCTAAAAAGGTTCTTGGCCGCCGCCTTGTCGATATGTAGGCGGTCGGCGCTCACCCAGCAACCACGGCCGGGCAGATTTCTCTTGAGATCCGGAACGACGGCCGAATCCGGGCCGACGACGAACCGGATCAGTTCATCCGGTTCGGCCTGCTTGCGGGTGACGATGCAGGTGCGATCGTTCATCTCGTCCAAGGGCGGTTTCTGTGCGATGCGGTTTCACCTCACGCACCAACGGCTTCGTCAGCCGGCGCTTCTTCGGCTGCAAGCTCGTCTTCGGAAATCCAGCCGGCCTTGAGACGGGCCGCGAGCACCATCTGCTCGGCATCGGCGCGCGAAACGCCATGATCGGCCAGCACGCCCGGATACACCTTGGTCTCGCCGTCCTTGCGTTCCTTCCAGCCGGTGAGGTCGTCGGCGGCATAGCCGGCGAAATCCTCGATCGTCTTCACGCCGTCCTCGCCGAGCGTCACCATCATGGCGGTGGTGATGCCGGGGATTTCGCGCAGCTCGTCCTTGACGCCCAGCGCCTTGCGCTTTTCGTCGTGCTCGGCTTCGATCTTCTCCAGATATTCGCGGGCCCGGGTCTGGATCTCCGAGGCGGTATCCTCATCGAAGCCGTCGATCGAGGCGATTTCGCCGGCATCGACATAGGCGACTTCCTCGACGCTGGTGAAGCCTTCGGAGGCGAGCACCTGGCCGACCATCTCGTCGACGTCGAGAGCTTCCATGAACAGCGCCGAGCGCTCGACGAATTCCTTCTGGCGGCGCTCGGATTCCTCGGCCTCGGTCAGGATGTCGATATCCCAGCCGGTGAGCTGCGAAGCGAGGCGCACATTCTGGCCGCGGCGGCCGATGGCCAGCGACAGCTGGTCGTCCGGCACCACCACTTCGATGCGCTCGGCGTCTTCGTCGAGCACGACCTTGGCGACTTCCGCCGGCTGCAACGCATTGACTATGAAGGATGCGGCCGAGGGCGACCACGGAATGATGTCGATCTTCTCGCCCTGCAATTCGGCGACGACCGCCTGGACGCGGCTGCCGCGCATGCCGACGCAGGCGCCGACCGGATCGATCGAGCTGTCGCGCGAGATGACGGCGATCTTGGCGCGCGAACCGGGATCGCGGGCGACCGACTTGATCTCGATAATGCCGTCATAGATCTCCGGCACTTCCATGGTGAAGAGCTTGGCCATGAACTGCGGATGGGTGCGCGACAGGAAGATCTGCGGGCCGCGCTGCTCACGGCGCACGTCGTAGACATAGGCGCGGACGCGATCGCCATATTTGTAGTTTTCGCGCGGGATCAGCTCGTCGCGGCGGATGATCGCTTCGCCACGGCCGAGATCGACGATGACATTGCCGTATTCGACGCGCTTGACGGTTCCGTTGACGATCTCGCCGATGCGGTCCTTGTATTCGTCATACTGGCGGTCGCGCTCGGCCTCGCGCACCTTCTGCACGATGACCTGCTTGGCCGACTGGGCGGCGATGCGGCCGAAATCCATCGGCGGCAGCTGTTCGGCGATGAAGTCGCCGAGCTGGGCGTCGGGATTGCGCTCGCGCGCCGAGGAAATGGCGATCTGCGTGGCATAGTCGTCGACCTTCTCGACCACTTCCATCAGCCGCTGCAGCTTCATCTCACCGGTGTTGGGGTTGATGTCGGCGCGGATGTTGGTCTCCTGGCCATAACGCGAGCGTGCCGCCTTCTGGATCGCATCAGCCATGGCGGCGATGACGATCGACTTGTCGATCGACTTTTCACGCGCGACCGCGTCGGCGATCTGCAGCAGTTCAAGTCTGTTGGCGCTTACAACCATGTTTTTTCTCCCGAGCCTGTTTGCCGGCCCCTGGGGCCTGGCAGCTCAATCAACTTTCGTGTTCGTGTTCTTCCGTAGCGCCCGGTTCCGTACCCTCCGGTACGTCGTCGTCCGGTTCGCCGCGGCGTTTCTTGGCTTCCTTGCGCGCCCTATTGTCCTTCGACAACGCATCACGGATGAGGTCGTCGGTCAGGATCAGCCGGGCTTCGGCAATGGCGTCGTAGGGCACGCGCACTGTCGGCTCCTCACCGTAGGCCGCCTTGTCGCGCTCGATCAGCACATCGTTCTCACCGGCTTCGGCGATCTTGCCCTTGAAGCGCTTGCGATCCGCGACAACGACCGATGTTTCCATCTTCACCAGATGACCGGTCCAGGTCGAGAAATCCGATTTGCGCACCAGCGGCCGGTCAATGCCGGGCGATGAGACTTCGAGATGATACGCCTTCTCGATGGGATCGTCGACGTCGAGCGCCGGCGACACCGCACGGCTCACCTCTTCGCAATCCTCGACCGTCATGGTGCCGTCCTCGCGCTCAGCCATGATCTGCAGCGTCAGCCCGTTCTGGCCGGACAGATGCACGCGTACAAGGCGAAAGCCGATGCCGCGCAGCACCGGCTGGACGATCAGCGCGATGCGCGCATCGATGCCGCTTTCGCGGATGATGCGATCGTCGCTCTCGCTTGCCGTTGACGTCATTCGATTCCTGTCGATCATTCTCTAGCCGTCGGCAGGTAATAAAAAAGAGCGGGACCGGGTGGACCCACTCTTCGTCATACCGACCAAGAATTTGAGGCTGATATAAACGATCCGCCCCGGTGTTTCAAGCCCGCCGTCCCAACTGCGCGAATGTCCTGGCGCATTGGGGTTGCGCCAGGTGCATGCCATCCATGCGGCAACGGCCCTTGTTGGTCCTCAAGCCGCGCTCCTATCTATGTTGCATTGCACAAAACGACAGCGATAGCGCGTCACCGCACGCGAAAGGACATGACAATGAACAGCCGCAAGGTTTTTTCCGCCATAGGCGATCTCTTCACCACATTCGGCAGCGCCGTAGCCGCGTCGCGGGCGGTGGAAGCCGGCCGCAAGCCGCGCGCCCAGGATCTGCGCAGCCTCGGCATGGATCCGACGGCTTTCGACAAGATCGGCCGTTTCTGAACTCCGGCCAACGGGCGACATTCGATTTCTGTGTCCCCGCAACAATTGAAGATCTCTCCCTCACGAAGGGCCCAGATCCTGATGCCCAAATCCCGATGCCTGGGACCTGATGCCTAGGTCCTGATGAAGGTAAGATAGGCCGGCCGCCTGCCCTCGCGGACGGCTTTCGCCTCGTAGCGGGTGCCTGGCCAGCCATCGTAGGGGCGATGCCAGTCGACGGCCTCTGAAGCCTGCCAGGCGAAACCGCCATGCGCGCGGCAATGCAGCAGTGTCCAGTTCACATAGGTGTCGATGTCGGAAGCGAAACGGAATTCGCCGCCACGCTTCACAACGCGTGCGAAACGCTCGAGATTGACCGGGCTGACGAAACGGCGCTTCCAGTGCTTCTTCTTCGGCCACGGATCGGGATAGAGCAGGTCGATGCCATCGAGCGAGGCCTGCGGCAGCCAGTCGAGCAGCCGCGTGGCGTCGTCGTCGTAGACCCTGAGGTTGGCCAGCGGCTTTTCCCGCACCGCCATCATCATCTTGGCCATGCCGTTGACGAAGGGCTCGACACCGATAAAGCCGGTCATCGGCGCTTCGGTCGCGCGATGCAGGAGATGCTCGCCGCCGCCAAAGCCGATTTCGAGGCGAACGGCGGAAACATCGGCTTCGAACAGAGCCCGCAGATCCGACGGCGCCTCGGTCGTCAGATCGATCCGATAGGTGTCGAGGCCGCTTTCCAGCGCCGCCGCCTGCTGCGGGCGAACCGGCTTTCCGCGCCGACGGCCGAAGAAGGCTTCTGTCGCGCGGCTTGGCCTGTCCCCGGAACTCATCGGCTGATCAAGGTCCTGTCGCCGCCCTCAGGCAGCGACAGCATCCTTGAGCGCCTTGGCGAGATCGGTCTTTTCCCAGGAAAAAGATCCGTCGCGGCCGGCCTTGCGACCGAAATGACCGTAGGACGAGGTCTTGGCGTAGATCGGCTTGTTAAGGTCGAGGTGGCGGCGGATGCCGGACGGCGACAGGTCCATCACAGTGCGCAGCGCCTCCTCGAGCCTTGCCTCGTCGACCTTACCGGTGCCGTGCAGGTCGACATAGACCGACAAGGGCTGGGCGACGCCGATGGCGTAGGAAAGCTGGATGGTGCAGCGGTCGGCAAGTTTCGCCGCCACAACGTTCTTGGCCAGGTAGCGCGCCGCATAAGCGGCCGAACGGTCGACCTTGGTGGTGTCCTTGCCCGAGAAAGCGCCGCCGCCATGGGGTGCGGCGCCGCCATAGGTGTCGACGATGATCTTGCGGCCGGTCAGCCCGGCGTCGCCATCAGGCCCGCCGATAACGAACTTGCCGGTCGGATTGATGTACCACATGCAATCGTCGGCGATCTTGAGGTCACCCAATGCCTCGCGGATATAGGGCTCGACGACCTTGCGCACCTTCTTGGAATCCCAGCTCGCATCGAGGTGCTGGGTCGACAGCACGATCTGCGTCGCTTCGGCGGCCTTGCCGTCGATATAGCGGACGGTGACCTGGCTCTTGGCGTCCGGCCCGAGCTTGCCTGCATCGCCGTTGTTCTGGTGGCGGGCGGCGGCCAGAAGTTCGAGGATCTTGTGGCTGTAGTAGATCGGCGCCGGCATCAGGTCCGGCGTCTCGCGGCAGGCATAGCCAAACATGATGCCCTGGTCGCCGGCACCCTCCTCGCCCTGGCGGTCGGAGGCATTGTCGACGCCTTGGCCGATGTCGGGCGACTGGCCATGCAACAGAACGTCGATCTTGGCCTTTTTCCAGTGGAAGCCGGCCTGCTCATAGCCGATCTCGCGGATCGCCTTGCGGGCGACCGACTTGAACTTCGCCGGGTTGACGACCGGATGGCCGGCGGCATCCCTCAGGATGTTGCCTTCCTTGTCCTTCTTCAGCAGCGTCTCGGGAACGCGCACCTCGCCGGCGATGACGACGCGGTTGGTGGTCGCCAGCGTCTCGCAGGCGACGCGGACTTTCCACGGATCCATGCCCGTCTTCTTGGCCTCACGGTAGACCAGGTCGACGATCTCGTCGGATATCCGGTCACAAACTTTGTCGGGATGGCCCTCGGCAACGGATTCCGAGGTAAAGAAGTAGTTCTGCCGCGTCACGGGTGTCCCCTCTTGAAAAAACGATCGGCAGGCTGCCGATTTGGCGCGCCACGTGTTAGCGGGGCGAAGCGCCGCTCGTCAAGCGGTGCCGCCCTTCTGGCATGAATGTCGATGTCGATATTTTGTACCACCAGCGGCCGAAATGCCGCCGGTCGAGTCCTGTTGCGGATCAGTCGGAATCTTCGGACGCCAGCGACTTCACCAGGTCTATGATCCTGCGACGCACCTTGACGTCGGCGATCTTAACGAAGGCCCGGTTGAGTTGAAGGCCCTCCGGGCTGCCGCAGAATTCCACGGCGAAAGCCATCGAAGCATCCTCCGCGAAACCGCGGCCGGCCGGGCTCTCCTGGCCCGGCGCATCCTCGAAAAAGAAGGCGACAGGCACGCCGAGTATGGATGCTATCGCCTGCAGGCGGCTTGCGCCGACCCGGTTGGTGCCCTTTTCATATTTCTGTATCTGCTGAAATGTGATGCCGAGGTTCTCGCCTAGTTTTTCCTGGCTCATTCCCAACATATTGCGGCGAAGCCGGATGCGACTTCCAACATGGATGTCGATCGGATTCGGTTTCTTCTTGTTATCTTCTGTCATTTTTTCCTCGCCGAATTTTTTCGGCTTTGTGATTTTTTTCCTACCCAAACAAAGCCGGAGGCGACTGCCCCAACAGAACGATCCACCGGCTTCGAGAAATTTTCAGGCGTTACAGTATGAGTTTCTAATGTGTCGACTGTCAATTCACCCGTAGCCTTTGCCTTACATTGAACAGGACGGCAGCCAGGGCAAACAGCAACATGATCAGCATTCCGTTAATGCGCAGCTGGCCGGCGGACACGACCGCTTGCCGCGAGATTGGCACACGGACGTCGATGGCCCCGCGCGCGTCGATCGCCAGCGCATCGACGATGCGCCCCCGTGGGTCGACAACCGCCGAGATGCCGTTGTTGGCCGCACGCAACAAGGGCAACCCGTTCTCCACCGCGCGAATCTGAGCCTGCCTGAAATGCTGATAGGGACCCGGCGTATCGCCGAACCACGCATCGTTGGTAACGTTGACAATAAGCTGCGCTGACGTTGCGTCAACCGCCACCAGTTCGGGAAAGATCACTTCGTAACAGATGAAGGGCAAGGCGCGGACGCCATCCGGCAGCGTGATCGCATGCCGCTCATTGCCTGCCGTGAAGGTCACCGGGCCAGCGACCAGTTGTTCGATGCCGAAACGATCGAGCAGGTCGGCGAAAGGCAGGTATTCGCCGAACGGCACCAGATGGACCTTGTCGACGGCGTCAGCGATTTCGCCCTTGTCGTTGATCGCCACCACGGAGTTGTAGTAGCGGCTGCCGGCACCGGCCGCCGCACCGCCTTCCTCGCGCACGACGCCGGCGATCAGCATCTGGCCGGCGTCCAGCATGTCGCCCAGTGCGGTCAAAGCGTCCGGCCGCTCGGTGAGGAGGAACGGGACCGAGGTTTCGGGCCACAGGATCAGTTGCGGCTTTTCATGGCCGGGGTCCGGCGCCTTGGCCGACAGGCCTATCAAGGTGGCGAAGATACGGTCGCGCACCGAGGCGTCCCACTTTTCCGAAAGGTCGACGGCCGGCTGGACGATGCGCACATCGATCGTGCGGGCCTCAGGCGCGGCCGGAGCGTTGAGCCTGAGATAGCCGAAGCCGGCATGAGCGGCCACGAGCACGACAAGCAGCGCGACGCCAAGACGAAGATGCGTGCGCGCCGCCAGCAGCGCCGGCAGCGAGAAGACGAACACGGCGAGCACGTTCATGCCGACCATCCCGGTGACCGAGACGCTCTGCATCAGCAGGGGCACCGGCATCGCCGCGTAGCCGATCGCGTTCCAGGGAAAGCCGGTGAACAGGAAGCCGCGCAGCCACTCGGCCAGCCCGAAGGCGGCGGCCAGGGCCGCGATGCGGCCGATGTCGTTGCTCCACAGGAGCCGGGCGACCATGGCCGCAAAGCCGTAGAAGAAGGCCAATGCAAAGGGGATGCCGACCACCGCGAAGGGCAGCGCCCAGGCGAAACTGTCGGCCTCTACAAGCAGCGCCGATCCGATCCACCACAGGCCGGCGAGGAAATAGCCGAAGCCGAACCACCAGCCGACGGCAAAGGCCGGCCGCAGCCGCGCAAACAGGCTGCCCGAGGCCTCACCGGTCGCCCCGTCGAGCAGCCAGACCAGCAGCGGAAACGAAATGAAACAAGCGGCAAAGAAATCGTACGGCGCCTGGCCGAGCACCGCCAGGGCGCCCGCGAGGAACGCCACGAGCGCACGCCGCCAACCCCAAAACAGAATTATCCGGCCGGCCAGGCGGTTCATGCATTGTTCCGAGTCGTGCGAATCACGGCAGCAGATTTATCAGGCCGCGGCCTGCGCTCCAAACTTCGGGTGGTCTGCCGTGAAACCCACTCACCACTGCTGGAGCGCATCGCGTTTGAACTGATCAGACGACGCGCCTTAGGTCTTTGTTTTTGTGCATGTCCTCCTCCCAAAACCGAAGTTATTTAGGGCGACATGGATCAGCGGTGCCACCCTTCTATGCGCACGTCGCCGAGCCGTTCGGCCTCTTCCAGCGGAACGGAGCGGATGGTCTGGGTGAAGGTCCAGACATGGCCCTCGGGATCGCGCGCCCGATACTGGCGCTCGCCGTAGAACTGGTCCGCCGGCTCCTGGATTATACCGGCACCCGCCGTCCGCGCCTGCTCACAATGTGCATCAATGCCGTCTTTCAGCCTGACATAGACCGACTGCGTGTTCTTGCCCGAGACCGAGGCCGGGCTGGCGACGTAGTCGCTCCATTCGGAATCGACAATGATGTAGCAGTCGCCGAACCGCATCTCGGAATGGACGAGCTTGCCGTCGGCATCGCTGACCACCATGCTGCGCTCGAAGCCGAAAGCTGCCTCCAGCCAATCCAGCGCGGCCTGCGGATCCCTGTAGAACACGCCGGATCCCAAGGCGGCGTGCTTGAAGGGGTCTTCGGTCATCCGCAGGCGCTTAAGCCTGCTCGGTGCGCGCCGCGGCGCGGCGGCGACGTTCGCCCTTCTGGTTCTGCACGATGCGCACGCGCTTGACGCGGCGCGGATCGGCGTCGAGCACATGGAACTCGAAGCCAGGGATGGCCTGCACCACCTCGCCGCGCGCCGGCACCCGGCCAAGCGTGTTGAAGATCATGCCGCCGATGGTGTCGACATACTCGCCATGTTCGCCGGCGGCGAAATCCCCGCCGATCATCTTGGCGACCTCGTCGATCTCGGCCTTGCCGTCGACGACGAACACGCCTTCACCGGTCTGGGTGATCATCGGCTCGTCGTCGTCGTGCTCGTCCTCGATGTCGCCGACCACCATCTCGACGATATCCTCGAGCGAGACGAGCCCGTCGGTGCCGCCATACTCGTCGATGACCAGCGCCATCTGCGTGCGGGTCGTCTGCATGCGGCCCATCAGATCGGAGGCCAGCATGGACGGCGGCACGAACAGCACCGGCCGGATCAGGTTCAGTTCGCCTATGGTGCGCGAGAGATCGACCTGGGTGAGGTCGAGAACCGTGGCGGCGGGTGTCTTCCTGGTCGCCCGGCCTTTCCTGACGCGCGCAATCTTGGTGATATGGGCCAGCACGTCGCGGATATGGACCATGCCGCGCGGGTCGTCGAGCGTCTCGGCATAGACCGGCATGCGGGAATGGCCGGACTGCTCGAACATGCCAAGCAGATCGCCAAGCGTGGTCGTGATCTCGACCGCCTCGATGTCGGCGCGCGGCACCATGACGTCCTCGACGCGCACCTCGCGCAGCCGCAGGATGTTGTTGAGCATGGCGCGTTCGCCCGGCGAAAAGGATTCGACATCGCTCGTCGTCTCGGCGAGCGCGCCGGCGATCTCCTCGCGCAGGCTGGTTCCGTTGCGTTGCCTGAACAGGCCCAGAACGCGGTTGAACAGGGAAGGCCCGGCAGGCGACGGCTCACCGGCGACGCTGCCGGTGTTGGCAACACCAGGGGTAACGGTACTCGGACTTGATCCCTCTTCCGACGTGTCGGAAGCCTTGGTCGCACTGCCGGCGTCGGGGCGGACGGCAGTTTCAGGTTTGTCGTTCATCTTCGTCCGTCAATTGGTTAGAAGTAGTTACGCGTAGGGATCGGGAATGGCAAGTCTGGCGAGCGCGGCGCGCTCGACGGCCTCCATCTCCTCGGCCTCGGCATCGGTCTCGTGATCATGGCCCATGAGATGCAGCAGGCCGTGGATGACGAGATGGGAAATATGGTTCTCCAGCGGCTTGTCTTCCAGTGCCGCCTCGCGCGCCACCGTCTCCGCGGCCAGCACGATATCGCCGAGCATCGGCGGCAGGGGACCGCCCTTGGGGAAAGGAAATGCCGGAAAAGACAAGACGTTGGTCGGCTTGTCCTTGCCGCGCCAGCCGGCGTTGAGCGCCTGGACATGGGCATCGTCGGAAAAAACGACGCTGAGTTCGGAACGGCCAGCCGCACCCGTCTCGGCGAATGCAGCGGCGGCGGCGGCGGCGACCAGCCGGACAAGCTCGGCTTCGTCCGGCCAATGCCCAGCCTCGACCGTCAGATCAATGTCGACGGGCAGCGGCGGAGCCGGCCCGTTCGGCGTTTCGGGCTCAACCATGAGGTCGCTCGATCAAATCAGCTTTCGGTCCCCAGACCGCGGGCGAGCTTGCCGTCACGGTCGTAGGCCTTGACGATCTCGGCGACCAGCGGATGCCTGACGACGTCGCCTTCATTGAAGCGGACCGTCACCATGCCGGTCACACCATCGAGGATCCGGAGCGCCTCGACAAGGCCGGACTTGGTGTTCTGCGGTAGGTCGATCTGCGTCGGGTCGCCGGTGACGATCATGCGCGAATTTTCACCCAGACGAGTGAGGAACATCTTCATCTGCATCGGCGTGGTGTTCTGCGCCTCGTCGAGGATGACGGCGGCGTGTGCCAGCGTGCGGCCGCGCATGAAGGCGAGCGGTGCGATCTCGATCACCTCGGCGGCGATGGCGCGTTCGACCTTGTCGGCCGGCATCATGTCATAGAGCGCGTCGTAGAGCGGCCGCAGGTAGGGATCGACCTTCTCCTTCATGTCGCCCGGCAGGAAGCCCAGCCGCTCGCCGGCCTCGACGGCAGGCCGCGACAGCACGATGCGCTCGACCATGCCTCGTTCGAGCAGCATCGCCGCATGCGCCACCGCCAGGTAGGTCTTGCCGGTGCCGGCCGGGCCGATGCCGAACACCAGTTCCGAGCGCTCCAGCGCCCGCATATAGGCGTCCTGCGTGAGCGAACGGGCGTAGATCGTCTTCTTGCGCGTCGATATCTGGGCGGCCGAAACCTTTCCCTTGCGCTCCAGCGTCGGCAGCGTGAGCTGGTCATCGGCGGCGACCGCCATGCGCACGGCGCCGTCGACATCGGACTGGCCGATATCCACCCCCTTCTGGAGAATGCCGTAGAGATTGTCGAGCGCCCGGCGGGCCTGCTCGGCGGCGGAAGCCGATCCCTTGATGGTCAGCTGGTTGCCGCGCGAGCGGATGTCGACGCCCAGTTTCTGCTCGAGCCGGGCGAGGTTCTCGTCGAACTGGCCGTAGAGGGCGCTGGCAAGCTTGTTGTTGTCGAAAGTCAGTACGATGTGCGCCATGTCAGAAGCCCCAGATGCCGGTACCGGGGGCAGGTTCTTCAGCTCCGCTGCGCTCAACCGTCTCTCCTCATCTGCCGAGGTCATCAGACCAATTCGGCGAACAGGCTATTGTAACCCGTCTTCGTGATTCGCACCTGGATAATGTCACCGATTTCGCCGGCCTTTTCATCAACAATAACGGGCTGAAGCCAAGGTGAGCGTCCGACCTTCTGGCCGGCCTGGCGACCTGGCTTCTCAATCAGCGTATCTATGGTGCGGCCGACGAGACTCAAGCCGAAATCCTGCTGCTGCTTCAAAAGCAGCGCCTGGAGCCGCTGCAAACGCTCGTCCTTGACCGCTTCCGGCACATGGCCGGCCATCTCGGCGCCCGGCGTGCCGGGGCGCGGCGAATATTTGAACGAGAAGGCCGAGGCGTAGTTCACCTGGCGCACCAGCTCCATCGTCGCCTCGAAATCCGCCTCGGTCTCGCCGGGGAAACCGACGATGAAATCGCCCGACAGCGCGATATCGGGCCGCACGGCGCGGATGCGGTCGAGCAGCGCCAGATAATCATCCGCCGTGTGCCTGCGGTTCATCGCCTTCAGGATGCGGTCGGACCCGGATTGCACCGGCAGATGCAGATACGGCATCAGTGCCGGCAGGTCGCGATGGGCCGCTATCAGCTCGTCGTCCATGTCGCGTGGATGGCTCGTGGTGTAGCGCAGGCGCGCCAGCCCGGGAATTTCGGCCAGCCTGAACAGAAGGCGGCCAAGGCCCCATTCCTCGCCGTTTTCGCCCTGCCCATGCCAGGCATTGACGTTCTGGCCAAGCAGCGTCACCTCGCGCACCCCGGCTTCCGCCAGGCGCTCGGCTTCGGCGACGATCTGTGCCACCGGCCGCGACACTTCGGACCCCCTGGTGTAGGGCACGACGCAGAAGGTACAGAACTTGTCGCAGCCCTCCTGGACGGTGAGAAAGGCGGTGACGCCGCGCTTGATCACCTCGGCGCGCTTCGGCTGCGGCAAGTGTTCGAACTTGTCCTCGATGGCGTAGTCGGTTTCGACGATCTTCTCGCCGCCGCGCACCCTGGCCAGTACGTCCGGCAGCCGGTGATAGGTCTGCGGGCCGATGACCAGGTCGACGGCGGGCGAGCGGCGGATGATCTCGGCCCCTTCGGCCTGCGCCACGCAACCGGCGACGCCGATCAGCAATTCGCGGCCGGCGGCGGCGCGTTCGGCCTTCATTTCGCGAATGCGGCCGAGCTCGGAATAGACCTTTTCAGCCGCTTTTTCCCTGATGTGGCAGGTGTTTAGCAGCACCAGGTCGGCTTCGCCGATGGTCTGCGTCGCCGTGTAGCCGTCGGCGGCCAGCGCATCTGTCATGCGCTGCGAATCATAGACGTTCATCTGGCAGCCATAAGTCTTGACGAAGACCTTTTTCGCTGCCGCGGAAATCACTGCCTGCTGTCCAGCCGCAGTGCCGATGTCGTCGCTTTCAACCGTGTTCAAGTCCATCCGGCGGCTTCTAACGCCTTTCCGCGACAAAAAACAGACGATTCTGCCTGGGGGCCTTCGGTTCAGCGGCTCGGGCGCGGCGCGGCCAGTGCCGCCTGCATCATTTCGCGCACGCGGCTTTCCATCAGCTTCGCCGTTTCCTTCCGGTTCGACCCCTTGGCGAAGGCAATCGGTTCGCCGAAATGCACCTCGACATCGAGCGCGCCTTCCGCCATCAGCACTTTGAGATGCGGCATCAGATCCTCGTCGCCGATCCACGCCGCGATCGGCCGGTGCCGGCGGCCGAGCGGCACGCCATGCAGCCGGGTATAGGCGATCGCTACCGGCTGGATGAAGACCTGCTCCGCCGCGCCCTCCGAAATCGCCATCGAGGCGGCACCGAACAGCGTGCTCTTGAAAGGCAGGACGATGTTGCCGTCGCCCGTCGAGCCTTCGGCAAACAGCACCATGGCATCGCCCTTGGCCATGCGGTTGGCGATCTCGCTCGCCTGGTCGCCGGACGAGCGCTTGCGCTCACGCTCGATGAAGACGGTGCGCTGGAGCTTCGACAGCATGCCGATCAGCGGCCAGCCTTCCATGTCGGCCCTGGCGATGAACTTCACATCGGCAAACGAGCCCAGCACCATGATGTCGGTCCAGGAGATGTGATTTGAGGCAATCAACAAGGGGCGGCGGTCGGACATCGTGCCGTTTACATGGATGCGCATGCCGAGCGCCCTGACGATCAGCCTGTGCCAGATCTTGAGGATGAAGGTTTCCGGCCACCAGCCGGTCTTCATCGACAGGACCTGCAAAGGCACCAGGATCAGCGAACCGGCGACGACCAGCCCTATCGCCAGGAAAATCCTGATTTTTCCGATCATCGCTCCACCCCGAAACCCTGGCTAGCGAAGATCGCGGCGCATGACAAGCGCGCCGGTCGGTCCATGCTCGGGCGACCTGTAATAGTTGGGGCGCTTGCCGACCTCGCGGAATCCGAGACGCCTGTAGAGGGCGATCGCGGCGACATTGGTCTCGTCGACCTCGAGGAAGAGCGCTTCGGCGCGTTGCGCGTGCAGTTCGCGCAGCACCGCGTCCATCAACTGCCAGCCCAGCCCCTGGCGGCGATGCGACCGCGCCACCGCGACGGTCAGGATCTCGCCCTCGCCGGCCGCCAGCCGGGCCAGCACGAAGCCGACCGGCGGCTTGGCGCCCTGCCCGGTTTCGCGCGCGGCATAGCCGAACACGGTGTCCTGTTCGAGCAAGGCCGCGAACTCGCCATCGGTCCATGGGCGGACGAAGTCCTCGCGGTGCAGGAGCGAGACCGCCGGACTGTCGGTGGTCCTGAGCGGTTCGAGCGCGTAATCGCGGCGGCGCGGCTGGAGAAAAGGTATGCGCATTATTTCCCTTGCCTGGAAAGTATGAACCCAGCCTGCGGCTTGGCGTCGGCGCCGCGCAGATAAAGAGGTTTCGGCCTCTCGCCCTCGCCCTTGGTGACCGCCAGGCGGGCGTAGGTGAGAATGTCCGCGGTCGCCGTCTCGGGTCCGATGTCGAAGGAGCGTCCGGCGGATGCCGCGATCCGCGTCGCGGCGGTTCCGGCGAGCACCGAAGACCGCTCGCTCGCCATGGCCACGGCATCCGCCAGCGTGACCACGGCCGGACCGTAAGTCAAAACCGACATTTCATCATAGAGAGCGGCATGGATCTCCTCGCGGCCGGCATCGAGCGCGGCCAGCACGGCACGGCCGGGAAATGCCCCTGCCGCCTCGGCCGCCAGCGCCTCGAGCGTCGTCACGCCGATTGCAGGCAGCTTGAGCGCCAGCGCCAGGCCACGCGCAGTGGAAACCCCGACGCGCAGGCCGGTGAAGGAACCGGGGCCGACGGAGACGGCGATGGCGCCAAGGCCGGCATAGGCGGTTGCACCGGCCTTCAGCGCCTCGGCGATGACGCCCATCAGATGCTCGGCATGGCCCTTGCCGAGATCGAGCACCGCGCGGCCGAGTTCCTGCCTCGCCCCGGCATCATAGACGCAGGCGGCGCAGAGGTTGGCGGCACAGTCGATGGCGAGCACTTTCATGAAACGACCGGTTCGAAAAACAATTCCCTGTGCCTGCCACAGCGCGCCACCGCAAGGGGATAGCGCATAATTTGTTAAGCGGCTTCGTTCCGGCACAGCGGGAACGGTGTCTATGCGGCAGGCGCTATGCGCAGCATGTGGTTGTCCCAGACATAGTCCGGTTCGGACCGTGTCGCGCCATTGCCCTCGACGATTTCGCCGGCTCCGGTGGTAGCCATGAAACCCGTCCCGTCGGGCGCCACGCCGCAGACCTCGACCAGTGCGCTTGACGAGACGAGCCGCCCGCTCGCCGCATCGATCACCACAAGCGAATTGCCTTCCGGCGAAGAGACGGCAATGGTGCCGGCAACCGGATTGGCGGCGACGGAACCGATATAGTTGCGGAAGCCGGACAGGACATCCCGCGGCATGTCGAGGAGCTGCAAATCCTTGCCACGCGCCGCGCGGCCGACCAGCAGCGGACGGTCGGTGCCGGGTCCCCGGTACTGGCAGCCGAACCAGACGGTGCCGGTCTGGTCGGTGTCCATGTGGCGGATCGACAACTGGTGCAGCGCCGCCGGCAATTCGTGCTTCTCGACCAGATCGCCGGTGACACGGTCGATGAGTACATAGGATGGCTTCATGGTGGCGATGTTGAGCTCGGCGCGGCCATAATCGGGATGAGTCTCGATGCCGCCATTGGCAACGGCGATCGTCCTGCCGTCGCCCAGGAGCAGAAGCTCGTGGGGTCCCATGCCATAGGTCGGGAATTCACCAAGGCGCTTGAATTTCGCCCGCGCGTCGTAGACGCCGACGACGCCGGCCGCGTTGTCGAAATCGTTCTCGGTGGCATAAAGCAAGGCGCCGTCCGGGGAGAACACGCCATGGCCGAAGAAATGCCGGCCGGTGATGCTGGCGATGGTCAGCGGTTCATCGCGGCCGGCGTGATCGAAGACCACGGCGAAGGTGCCGGGCTGGCGGGCGAACACCACTGAGCGCTTCGATATGGAATCGAAGGTGACGTCGTGGCCGCGGTCGGGCAAGTCGATCGCGTGCAGGAGCTTGCCGGCCTCGGACAGGATTGCGGCGCCATAGCTGCCGTCGCGCTTGACGAAGGCGGTGGCGAAGACGGCATCGGCGGCAAGCGTATTTGCCCAGGCCGGCGGCGCCATCGCGGCGGCAAAACCGATGCCCGCGGCTCTCAGGAAATCGCGACGGTCAATGAGGGAGGTTTTCACGCTCAGTCCCCATCCAGCGAGGAAAACCCGGCGGTCAGGCCGAATTCGGCGGTCAGCCTTGTGCCGAACAGGGTCGACAGGCTGGAGGTGATCAGCGCGAAATGCTCGAGCTTTTCGCGCAGCGCCGGGTCGGCGAGCGCCTTGTCGATCGGCCCCTGCACCGACTTCGCGGCGGCGACGCCGTTGAGCAGCTGGATGTGGATCGATTCCGCCATCCAGCGCGCATCGGGCGGCAGCGCATCGCCGAGCTTCGAGGCCTCGAACAGCCCGTCGATGCCGGCAAGGTTTCCAGCCAGCGAATTGGTGGTGTTTTGCGAACGCCAGTAGATCGCCTGTTTCGGCTTGTCCGCCTCCGGCTTGCCGCCCAGGAAGCCTTTCAGGCGCACGTCGCGAACCATGTCCAGCTCGTTGATGAAGATGCCGACCAGTTCCGTCGCCGCTTCTGTGCCGTCGCGATAGAGCGGATTCTGCGGCCCCGGATTGGCCCAGAGCGCCGCAAAGCCGTCCGGCCTGTTCCAGGCGTCGGCGACATCGCCGGCCATGGTTTCGATGTTGTCGGCAACCGCCGCACCATAGGCGCAGCGATAGGGATCGTTCTTGCCGGCAAGCGCATCGGCGCCGTCACCGTAGAGCACGAATTCCAAGGCGCCGAGCCCCTGCATGGCGACGCTCTTGCCGGAAAGCTGTGCCGGATCGGTGGCGCTCGGGTCTTGGGCGGCCAACGCGGCCTGCACCTGTTTCAGGCCGATGCTTTTGCGATCCGGCCAAAACAGCATTCGCTCCAGCCGGTTGTTTTCCTTGATCGGGCCGAACCCGATGATCTCGGCCGACGACCAGGCATCCACCGTGCGCGAGAATTCGGCGCGTGCCGCATCGAGATCGCCCTTTGAGGGTTTTTCGCAAAGCGCGTGCATCGCCTTGTTCAAGCCCGCCGCGCGGTCGTGCAGACTGGCATAGGCCGGCCGGACAAAGCCGTCGATTGCCCGCTGGATGACGTCGGTGGCCTTCACCGCCGCCGATGCGGGGCTGACGCCCAGCAGGGCCAGAGGAAGAAGGATTACCAGCGCGGGACGCTTCAACATCACAGGGACTCCAGGAATTTGAGCAATGCCTCGCGGTCGGCGGCGCCGGCGGCGGCGAAGCGGTCGCGCGATTTCTGGCCCTCGCCGCCATGCCAAAGAATCGCCTCGACCAGGCTGCGGGCGCGGCCATCGTGCAGATAAAAATTGTTGCCGTTGACCGTTTCGGTGAGGCCTATGCCCCATAGCGGCGGCGTGCGCCATTCGTTGCCCGTCGCCTCGCCCACCGCCTGGCCGTCGGCAAGGCCGGGGCCCATGTCGTGCAGCAGGAAGTCGGAATAGGGCCAGATAAGCTGGAAGGCCTGCGCCTTGTTGGGCGCGTCGCGGCGGGTTACGAATTTCGGCGCGTGGCAGGAAACGCAGCCGATCTCGTAGAAGAGTTTCTTTCCGGCGAGCACATCCGGGGCGCCGAGGTCGCGGCGCGCCGGCACGGCCAGGTTCTGCGAATAGAAGGTGACGAGGTCCATGACCGGCGCCGGCGCCTCGGCCGGACCGAGCCGCTCCTGCACGCCGTCCGGCATGGCAAGGCAATCCTTCTCGGCGGCGGTGCAGTCGCCCCAGTGTTTGGGCTCCTCCGGCGTCGAGATGCCGATGTCGCCGGCAAAGGCATCCGCGGCCTGCTGGCGGATTGACGCGGTCTGCGCCTTCCAGCCGAAACGACCAAGGGTGAGCGCGCCGCTCATGCCGTCGCGCACGATGTTCGGCCTGCCGGAAATGCCGTCGCCGTCCCGGTCGTTCGGATCGGCATGGGCGATTATATCAGCGGGCGCGATCTGCTCGATCAGGCCGAGCCCGATCATCGGCGGCGTCAGGCGCGGCGACAGCGTGGTGCGCGGATCGAGCAGGCCGTAGGCCAGATCATCGACCGCGTAAGCGGGCTTGCGCAGCGAAACCACGGCGCCGTCGCCGAGCCCGACCTTTTCCTCGCTGTAGTCGACGCGCATCCGGCCCTCGCCGCGCAGGCCGGGGACGGCCAGGTCCTGCAGCTGCGAACCGTAGACCGGATCGGGGATGTTAAGCAGCCTGTGGTCGGCAAGCCGAGCCTTCTCCTCCTCGGTGCTCGCCTCGCGCGCCAGCCGCAGGAACATCGACGTGGTGCCAGCCGCGCCTTGCGGCGGGCGGCCGCGGCCGTCCTTCAGATGACAGTTCTGGCAGGCGCGTTCGTTGAACAGCGGTCCGAGCCCGTCGGAGGCCTGCGTCGAGGACGGCGACGACACCCAATTCTTGCGGAACAGGGCGTTGCCCAGCTTGAAGGTGCCTTCTTCCTCGAAGGTGATGTTGGCCGACGATTGCGAGAAGGAATCGCGGTTGACGTCCTTCCTGGATGTGCCGGCGCCGCCTTGCATCAATTCGAACTGCTCGGGTTTCGAGAAGTCCTTGGTCGGCCTGGTAACGGCTGTGACGCGCGCCTGATCCTTCGGGCTGAGGTCGGTGCGCGTGGCGGCGAAATTGGCGGGCTGCTGCGAGCCGGACCCGCCCGTGGCGAAGGTCAAAAGAATGATGGCGGCCGAACCGGAAAGCACGACGCTTCCCGGTTTTCTGTTTGACGACAGGCCTTCGGCCCGCCGCCAGCGGCGCAGCAATGCTAGGGTGCGCCGCATTCCCGCATGCCCTTACTCCGCCTCGTCCGCCGATGCGGCATTGAGCTGGCCGTATTTTTCCTCGCCGATCGAGGCAAGCAGATCGAGCTGCGTCTCGAGGAAGTCGATGTGCCCCTCCTCGTCGGCCAAGAGTTCCTCGAACAGTTTCATGCTGACATAGTCGCCGGCTTCGTTGCAGACCTCGCGCGAGCGCTTGTAGGCGGTGCGAGCGTCATACTCGCCGGCAAGGTCGGATTCGAGCACTTCCTTCACGTTCTGTCCGATACGCAGCGGCGCCACGGACTGCAGATTGGGGTGCCCTTCCAGGAAGATGATCCGGGCCACGAGCTTGTCGGCATGGTGCATCTCCTCGATCGATTCGGCGCGTTCCTTCTTGGCGAGCTTGGCGTATCCCCAGTCCTCCAGCAGACGGAAATGGACCCAATACTGATTGACGGCACCAAGCTCCAGGAACAGAGCCTCGTTAAGCCGCTCGATGATCTGTGGTTCGCCTTTCATGGGTTCTGCTCCCGTATTGGACGCGCAGGCCTCTGACGCGATCCAGATGTGAAACGATGTCCACGCCGCTCGCCTGCGAGCGGGCGTGGTAGTTCTCGGTGACCCGAATGATCGTTTCGACCACATTTGGGAAGCAGCCGCAACAGCGACCGCGCTTGTGCATGGCGTGATAGACTTTTGCCGGCACGATGAGCTGCCAGGGATCCTGGTCCAGCAGCCCGACGATCGTCTGCTCAATCTCCTTCTCGGTGATGATGTTGCAATGGCAGATCAGCATAAACTTGCTCGGATGGCTGACGGCGCCTTCCGCGCCGTGTGGCTTGACTCTATCTTCCCCGCGCCGAAGCCCTTTGTGACTTCGGCCCGGGCTTCCAGGCTTCGACGCTTACTGGAACACCTTGTCCGGCGCATCAAGGCTGTCTGAACCCTCAAAGGCTATGGCGTTGAGCTTCAGCGCGCCGACGGCGCGTTCGACCGATTTGGTCTGGTCGACCAGTGCGTCGATTGCCGCCTGCACCGTGGCGTTGCCCTCGGTGTTGCCTTCGGCGATCTGCTGGTCGTAAGCCTCGCCGCCTTCGGCGCGGGCCTTGATCGCCTCCATCTTGGCGACGGTGACATCGAGCTTGTCAGACAGTTCCTTGTCGATGGCCGGATCAGCCGCCTTGACCATGTCCGCCACCGACGGCCCTGAAATAACGGTGCCGTCCAGCCTGGTGTAGCTGGCGTGATAGGCGGCGCGGATGCCGACGGCGTCATAGAGATGGGAATTGTAGGTGTTGTCGGAGAAGCAGTCATGCTCCTCTTCCGGATCGTGCAGCAGCAGGCCGAGTTTCATGCGCTCGCCGGCGAGTTCGCCGTAGGAGAGCGAGCCCATGCCGGTAAAGATGGCCGAAATGGCGGCGTTCGGCTCGCCGTCCGCCAGATTCTTGCGCGCAGCGCCGCCTTCCTTCCAGTCGCCGACCATCTCCTGGAGGTCGGACACCAAAAGGGTGCTGGCTGACTTCAGATATTCCGCGCGGCGGTCGCAATTGCCGCCGGTGCAGTTCTTGAGATCATAGTCGGTGTAGGGGCGCTCGCCGGCGCCCGGTCCGGTGCCGTGCAGATCCTGGCCCCAGAGCAGGAACTCGATGGCATGGTAGCCGGTGGCGACATTGGCCTCCACGCCGCCGGCCTCCTGCAGCGTGCCGGAGAGGAATTCCGGCGAAAGCTTCGAGGCGTCCACCTTCTTGCCGTTGATCTCGATCTCCTTGTTGGCGATCACATTGGCCGTGTAGAGCGAATTCGCGTCGGATTCTGTGCCGTAGCTCTTGGCGACATAATCGATCAGGCCTTCGTCCAGCGGCCAGGAATTCACCTTGCCTTCCCAGTCGTCGACGATCTTGTTGCCGAAGCGGTAGACCTCGGTCTGCTGGTAAGGAACGCGCGATGCCTTCCAGGCCTCGCGGGCGGCATTGAACGTCTCGGCCGAAGGCTTGGCCAACAAGGTATCGACCGCCTTGTCGAGCGCCTGCGCGGTGGTCAGCGAATCCTCGTATTTGGCAAGCGCGATGTCGGCATAGGTCTTGATGACCGCCTTGGGATCGCTCTCGGCCTTGGCCGGCAGCACGAACACCGCCGCCGTCAGCAGGGCCGTGGCACCGATCGCCGCAAGCCTGCTGCCATGTCGTGCCGTCATTATCACTCTCCAGTTTTTCGGGAATTTTGTGAACGGCGCGCGCGACAACCGGCGCCAGGCCATGTGCAGGCCGTCATTCGCGGGGCATGCCGCGCTGTCGCGCGGGTCGAAGAAGAAAGACACCAAAATGCCTCCAATCGAAAGGGTTCAAGGCCCAGACATCAAAGGGATGCGCCGATGCGCGAGGCCCCATAAAGCTTCAGGACAGATGGAAGTCAACGAAAATCGACAGGAAAACTCAATCGAAACAACAGTTTAGAATTATTCTAAACTGCGATAGTCAACTTTAGCCGCCTGCCCCGTGTGCCGACTTCATCGCCGAACTGTCCGATTGACAGCCGCCGTTCCGGGTGCGACCCGCAAATGCCCCCTTGCGGCGGCGCCAGACAATTGCCACGTGGCGAGACATCCTAAAATCAAGTTCGGGAACGGAATGCGATGAAGAACGGCGTGGTCATTGTCGGTGCGGGACATGCGGGCGTGCAGGCGGCGGCAAGCCTGCGCGAGGACGGCTATGACGGGCCGGTGATCCTCGTCGGCGACGAGAACGAGCTGCCCTATCACAAGCCGCCGCTGTCGAAGACCTTCATCAAGGATGCCGAGGCCAAGCCGCAACCCTTGCGTGGCGAGGCATTTTACACCGGCAGCGCCGTCGACTACCGGCCGGGCGTTCGGATCGACCGCATCGATGCCGGACGTCGCCGTTTGGAGATATCAGGCGGCGGCGAACTTGCCTTCGATCATCTGATCCTCGCCACCGGCTCGCGCCCGCGCCTGCTGCCGCTGCCGGGCGCGGATCTGTCCGGTGTAGTGTCGCTGCGCTCGCTTTCCGATGCGCGGCTGATCCGGGACTTGAGCGCACGGAGCGAAGACGTCGTCATCCTCGGCGGCGGCTTCATCGGGCTGGAGATCGCGGCGACGCTGCGCGCGGCCGGCCGCACCGTAACGGTCGTGGAAGCGGTCGACCGGCTGCTTGGCCGCGCCGTGGCGCCGATCGTGGCGGGCCATGTCCGCCAACGGCTGGAAGCGACCGGCGTGCACATTCTCACCGGCACCACGATCGCAAGGCTCGAAGGCGAAAACGGCCATGTCACGGCCGCGATCACCTCGTCAGGCGAAAGGCTGCCGGCGCGCATGGTCGTCGTCGGCATCGGCGCCGTGCCCAATGTCGAACTGGCCGCGGAAGCCGGCCTCACCATCGCCAACGGCATTCGCGTCGACAACCAGATGCGTAGCTCGGTGCCGGAAATCCTCGCCATCGGCGACGCCGCCTCCTATCGGCATTGGTTCACCGGCGGCGACGTGCGGCTGGAATCGGTACAGAACGCCACCGACCAGGCGCGGCTTGCCGCGCGCACCATAACGGGCCATGCCGACGCCTATTCGGCCGTGCCCTGGTTCTGGTCCGACATCGGCGACATGAAGCTGCAGATGGTCGGCCTGACATCCGGCGGCGACAGCCATGTCGTGCTGGGCGATCTCGCCGACAACAAGTTCTCGATCTACCACTATGCCGCAGACAGGCTGCTCGGCATCGAATCGGTCAACCGCCCCGGCGACCACATGCTCGGCCGCAAGATGCTGAGCGCCGGCTTCTCGCCGGCGCCGCAGACGGTGGCTGCGGGGCCGGACGGACTGAAAGCGGCGCTGGCCGCGTTCCAGAACAAAGAGTCAGCCGAGGCCAGTGCCTAAGATTGCCAATTTTTGCCATAGGCTATAAAATGCCTGAATGAGCACCATGAACATCTCCCTGCCGGAAAGCTTGAAGCATTTTGTCGATCAGCAAGTGACCGATCGCGGCTATGGCACGAGCAGCGAGTATGTGCGTGAATTGATCCGCCGCGATCAGGATCGTCAGCTTCTGCGCGGCTTGCTCCTTGAGGGCGCATCGTCCGCCCCGGGCGCTCCGGTTGACGACGACTATTTCGCCGCGCTGCGGAAACGGGCGCAGGGCCAATAGAGTAAGTGCCCATAAAGGCGATCATTCCTCGAAAACTAGCCCTGCGGGATGTCGAGGATGCTGTCGATTACTATACGCGAGAAGCTGGTTCGCGCGCGGCATTGGGCTACATCGAGGAGCTTCAAAACGCCTACAAACTGCTAGCCAGCCATCCGGCATCGGGCTCTCTGAGATATGGCTACGAAATTGGATTGCCTGGTCTGCGTAGCGTGCAAGTCAGGCGCTATCCATACCTGATTTTTTATCTTGAACAGACCGACCATATCGATGTTTGGCGGGTGCTGCACGCCAAGATGGACATTCCAGCCTGGTTACAGAATCCGAGCTCCTGACGGCACGTTCACCGGGTCCGGTGTAAGCCGTCAGGAGAAATGGGCGCCGCCCTTTCAGGCAGCGCGAACCTCGCGGATCGAGCTTTCCAGAATGTCGAGCGCCTCGTTCATGATGCCGTCCTGGATGGTGAGCGGCGCCAGGAAGCGGATGACGTTGCCGTGAACGCCGCAGGTGAGCAGGATCAGCCCCTTGTCGAGCGCCTTCAGCCTGACCGCATTGGCCATCTCCGCCGATGGCAAGCCCTTCCTGACGTCGTTGAACTCGACCGCGTTCATGAAACCGGGGCCACGGATGTCGACGATTTCGGGGACGTCGTCGCGGATCGAGCCCAGACGCTGCTTCAGCCTGGCGCCGAGCGAGTTGGCGCGGTCGCACAGCTTCTCTTCCTCGATCACGTCAAGCACCGCGTGCGCGGCGGCAACGCCGATCGGGCTGCCGCCATAAGTTCCGCCCAGCCCGCCGGGGCCAGGCGCATCCATGATCTCGGCGCGGCCGGTGACCGCCGCCAGCGGAAAGCCGCCGGCCAGGCCCTTGGCCATGGTGGTGATGTCGGCGGTCACCTCATGATGCTCCATGGCAAACATCTTGCCGGTGCGGGCAAAGCCGGTCTGCACCTCGTCGGCAATGAGCAGGATGCCGTGCTGATCGCAGATCTTGCGCAGCGCGGTCATGAAATCGCGCGGCGCTTCGTAGAAGCCGCCCTCGCCCTGCACCGGCTCGACGATGATGGCCGCGACCCTGGCCGGATCGACGTCGGCCTTGAACAGGCGATCGAGCGCTGCAAGCGAATCGGCCACCGACACGCCGTGCAGCGGCACCGGGAAAGGAGCGTGGAAAACGTCGGCCGGCATGGCGCCGAAGCCGACCTTGTAGGGCACGACCTTGCCGGTCAGCGCCATGCCCATGAAGGTGCGGCCATGGAAGCCGCCGGCAAAGGCGATGACGGCCTGGCGGCCGGTGGCATTGCGGGCGATCTTGATGACGTTCTCGACCGCCTCCGCGCCGGTGGTGACGAAGATCGTCTTCTTCTCGAACTTGCCCGGAAGCATGCCGTTCAGCCGCTCGGCCAGCCGTACATAGCTCTCATAGGGCACCACCTGGTGGCAGGTGTGGGTGAAGCGGTCGAGCTGCGCCTTGACCGCCTCGATGACCTTGGGGTGGCGATGGCCGGTGTTGACGACGGCGATGCCGGAGGAGAAATCGATGTAGCGGCGGCCCTCGACATCCCAGATCTCCGAGTTCTCGGCCCGGTCGGCGTAAATCTGCGTGGTCATACCGACACCGCGCGAGATCGACTGGCTCTTGCGTTCGGAAATGGCTGAGTTCTTCATGATGTCCCTCATAGGGCCGGCGCCCGTTCTGCTTGATCAGATGTCTTCTGGGCTTATTTCATGCTTTCCTCAAGTCGGCACCGCCGGCAGGCGATTGGGCCTGAGGTAGCGCGCCTGACCAGCCGGCGATATCCGTAACCAGGCCAACGGACTGCGTTAACGGGTTCGGAGCCTTCGCGGCGCGCTGTTGAGGATCATTGAACGGAAAAACCCGCCTGTGCGGCGGGTCCCTGGCGCAACTCAGCACCATATCCAAATATCTATCATAGTTGCCTTCACCTCGTCAAGGAAAAAATTCCTATCACGAAAAGCTGCCCGGCCGGGACTGGCCGTCGTCAGGCCTTTGCAAACCCGAGTCGGATGCCTGACACGGGTACGAGTCCGGTTTCCTTTTTCGGGAGATCGACTATCGTGCCGGGATCCGCGAGGCATCGCGATCGGCGAGCGGCCTGCGGCTGAGGGAGCCCATGAGCAGGAACGCGACATCGTCCGTCTCGCCGCCATCGGTCAAACCTTCCAATTTTTCGACTTTTTCCATCGGCGTAGCGCTTTTCACTTGCACGGCCGTCCTGCTTTTGGCCGGCTGCCAGAAACAGGAAGCGGCCGAGAAAAAGCTGCCGATCATGGTGCGCACCGAGACCGTGGCGATGGCCGACTATGCGCCGAGAACCGCGCTGACCGGGGTGATCGCGGCGCGTACGCTGAATAATCTGTCGTTCCGGGTCGGCGGCCGCGTCGCCGAACGGCTTGCCGATGTCGGCCAGCATGTCGACAAGGGCGCGGTGCTTGCCCGCATCGACCCGCAGGAGCAGGAATCCGATTTGCGCTCGGCGCAGGCCGATCTCGACGCGGCGCAAGCGCAGTTGACCCAGTCCGCCGCCGCCTTCGAGCGGCAAAAGACGCTGCTTGCCCAGGGTTACACCACCAGGCGCGACTATGACGCCGCCGATCAGGCATTGAAGGTGGCGCAAGGCAGCCTCGACGCGGCGCAGAGCGCGCTCGCCAATGCCAAGCAGAACCTGTCCTTCACCGAACTCAAGGCTGGCGCCGCGGGCGTCATCACCGCCCGCCAAGTCGAAACCGGCCAGGTGGTGCAGGCTGCGCAGACCGTCTTCACCGTCGCCGAGGACGGCGACCGCGACGCGGTGTTCAACGTCCAGGAGACGTTGGTCGCCAGGACGCCGACCTCGCCGGCGGTGACGATTACGCTTCTGTCCGACCCGCAGATCAGGGCAACGGGCAAGGTGCGCGAAATCTCCCCGGCGGTCGATCCGGCGTCGGGCTCGATCCGGGTCAAGGTCGGCATTGCCGATACGCCCGCCGGCATGCCGCTGGGCGCGGCCGTCATCGGCTCGGTCGGCGCCAAACCGGCCAAGGCGATCCTGCTGCCCTGGCAGGCATTGACGTCCAGCGCCGGCAAGCCGGCGGTCTGGATCGTCGATCCCTCGACCGGTACGGTGACGATGGCACCGGTCGAGGTGCTGGCTTTCAATTCCGGCACCGTCGTCATCGCCAGGGGATTGGAGGAGGGCCAAAGCGTCGTCACCGCGGGCGGACAGCTGCTCAGTGCGGGTCAGAAAATCGAGATATCGGGAGCGGGCCAATGAGCCGGCTGCCGCGCCTCCTGCTTGGCGTGATAGCGCTTGGCGCGCTCGCCGCCTGCTCGAAATCGGAGGAGAAGCCGCCGGAGATCATCCGGCCGGTGCTGTCGGTGGTGGTCGAGCCGCGCACCACGCAGGTCTTCGGCTTCGCCGGATCGGTCGAGCCGCAGGTCAGCGCCGATCTCGCCTTTCGCCTGCTCGGCCGGGTCGTGTCCCGCGACGTCAATGTCGGCGACATCGTCAGCAAGGGCACGACGATCGCGGCACTGGACCCGACCGCCTTGGAGCTGTCCGTCCAGGCGGCCAAGGCCGAGCTCTCCAATGCCGAGGCACAGTTTGCCAACGCCGCCGCCAGCGAGGAGCGCCAGCGCCAATTGCTTGCCACCGCCAACACCACGCAAGCCGTGTTCGATGCCGCGCAGCAGGCGAGGAAGGCGGCCGAGGCCAGTGTCGAGCGGGCCAAGGCCTCGCTGGCCAAATCGCAGGAGCAGCTCGGCTATGCCAGGCTGTTCTCGGATTTCGACGGCGTCGTCACGGCTGTCGGCGCCGAGGTCGGCCAGACGGTCTCCCCCGGCCAGACGGTCGTCACCGTGGCGCGCTCGGACCCGCGCGAAGCGGTGGTCGATATTCCAGACCAGTTGACCGGCGATCTCACGGCCGGCACGCCGTTCCAGGTCATCCTGCAATCGCTGCCGACGATCCGGACCGAGGCCAAGCTGCGCGAGATCGCGCCGCAGGCCGAGGGCTCGACGCGCACGCGGCGCGTGCGGCTGACGCTTACCGATCCGCCGCAGGCCTTCCGGCTCGGCTCGACCGTGACCGCAACGCGCATGACCACGGTGGAGCCGACGATCGAACTGCCGCTGTCGGCGCTCTTCCAGAGGAACGGCTCCGACAGGGTGTGGATCGTCGATGCGCAGACATCGAGCGTGAGCACGCGCGAGATCAAGGTTGCCTCCAGGAACGGCGGAACCTTCACGGTGGCTCAGGGACTGGAAGCGGGAATGCGCGTCGTCACCGCCGGCGTCCACAGCCTGACCGAAGGCCAGAAGGTCAAACTGCCCGCGGGAGGGGCCTCATGAAGGGCTTCAACCTCTCCGACTGGGCGCTCAACCACCGCTCGATGGTCTGGTATTTCATGCTGGTCTTCGTTGCGGCCGGCATCTTCTCCTACCTCAACCTCGGCCGCGAGGAAGACCCCGCCTTCACCATCAAGACCATGATCATCCAGGCCAATTGGCCCGGCGCTTCGGTCAAGGAGACGGTGCAGCAGGTGACCGACCGCATCGAGAAGAAGCTCGAGGAACTCGACAGCCTCGACTACACCAAATCCGTCACCACAGCCGGCCAGACCGTCATCTTCGTCAACCTGAAGGACACTACCAAGGCGCGCGATGTCGTGCCGAACTGGATTCAGGTGCGCAACATGGTCAACGATATCAAGGCGCAGTTCCCGCAAGGCGTCCAGGGGCCGTTCTTCAACGACCGTTTCGGCGACGTCTACGGCAACATCTATGCCTTCACGTCGGACGGGCTGACGCCGCGCCAGCTGCGCGACTATGTCGAGGATGTCAGGACAAAAATCCTGACCGTGCCGAATGCCGGCAAGGTGGACCTGGTCGGTGCCCAGGACGAGGCGATCTACCTCGAATTCTCGACCCGCCAGATCGCGGCCCTCGGCCTCAACCAACAGGCGATCGTGGCAAGCCTGCAAGCGCAGAACGCGATCACGCCGTCCGGCGTCATCCAGTCCGGCCCGGAACGCATCAGCGTGCGGGTCGGCGGCCAGTTCACCTCCGAAGACAGCCTTCGCGCGATCAATCTTCGCGTCAACGACCGCTTCTTCCGGCTGAGCGACGTGGCGACGATCACGCGCGGCTATGCCGATCCGCCAACGGCACTGTTCCGCTTCAACGGCCAGGACGCGATCGGGCTTGCCATCGGCATGAAGCCCAACGCCAATCTGCTCAAATTCGGCGAGGCGCTGCATGAGGCGATGAACAAGGTGCTGGCAGACCTGCCGGTCGGCGTCGGCGTGCATCTGGTCGCCGACCAGCCGGTCATCGTCGAGGAAGCGGTCTCGGGCTTTACGCGCGCCTTGTTCGAGGCGGTGGCCATCGTGCTGGCCGTGTCCTTCATCAGTCTCGGCATGCGCGCCGGCTTCGTCGTGGCGCTGTCGATCCCGCTGGTGCTGGCCATCACCTTCACGGTCATGTCCTATCTCGGCATCTCGCTGCAGCGCATCTCGCTCGGTGCGCTGATCATCGCGCTCGGGCTTCTGGTCGACGACGCGATGATCGCGGTCGAGATGATGGTGGCGCGGCTGGAGGTTGGTGATAGCCTGCGCAAGGCGGCGACCTATGTCTACACATCGACCGCCTTCCCGATGCTAACCGGCACGCTGGTGACCGTCGCGGGCTTCATTCCGATCGGCCTCAACAACAGCGCCGCCGGCGAATACACCTTCACCCTGTTCGTCGTCATCGCCGTGTCGCTGCTGGTGTCGTGGATCGTGGCGGTGCTGTTCGCGCCGCTGCTCGGCGTCACCATCCTGCCGGCGGCGATGAAGACGAAGCATCACGACCAGCCGGGCCGCTTCACCTCGCTGTTCCGGCGTGCCCTTGTCGGCTCGGTGCGCCATCACTGGCTGACCATCATCGCCACGGTGCTGTTGTTTGCCGCCTCGATCGCCGGCTTCGGCCTGGTGCAGCAGCAGTTCTTCCCGCCATCGGACCGGCCGGAGCTGATCGTCGACTGGAATCTGCCGCAGAATTCCTCGATCGCCGACACGCGCGAGCAGATGGAGCGGTTCGAGCAGCGGGCGCTGGTCGGCAATCCCGACATCGACCATTTCTCGTCCTATATCGGCCAGGGCGCGGTGCGCTTCGTGCTCGCCTATGACGTGCAACCGGCCAATCCCTATTTCGGCCAGACGGTGATCGTCACCAAAAGCATCGAGGCTCGCAACCGGGTGAAGCCGGCGCTGGAAAAGCTGCTGCGCGAGGAATTCGTCGGCACCGACGCCTTCGTCAAGCTGCTCGAACTCGGGCCGCCTGTCGGCCGCCCCGTGCAGTACCGCGTCGGCGGGCCCGACATCCAGACGGTGCGCGCGCTGGCGCAGCAATTCGCCGGCGTCATCTCGGCCAATCCCAAGCTCGCCGCGCCGACCTTCGACTGGAACGAGCCGCAGCGCGTGCTCAGGGTCGACGTGCTGCAGGACAAGGCGCGGCAGCTCGGCATCACCTCCTCCGACATCGCCAGCGCGCTCAACAGCACCGTCGGCGGCGCCACCATCACGCAAGTGCGCGATGCCACCTATCTGATCAATGTGGTGGCGCGCTCGCGCGAGGCCGAACGCGGTTCGATCGAGACGTTGCAGAACATGCAACTGCCGACCAGCACCGGCGAGGCCATCCCGCTCGCGGCGGTGGCCAACTTCCGCTACGAGCTCGAACAGCCGACGGTGTGGCGACGCGACCGCATCCCGACCATCACGGTGCGGGCCGGCCTGGTCGGCGACGTTCTACCGGCAACGGTGGTCAACGAATTGAAGCCTTCGGTCGATGCCTTCATCGCCAAGCTGCCGCCGGGCTATTCGATCGAGACCGCCGGCTCCGTTGAGGAAAGCGCCAAGAGCCAGGGGCCGATCGCGGCCGTCGTGCCGCTGATGCTGTTTGTGATGGCAACCATCCTGATGGTCCAGCTGCAGAGCTTCCAGCGCCTGTTCCTGGTCGTTGCGGTGGCGCCGCTCGGGCTGATCGGCGTGGTGGCGGCCCTGGTGCCGAGCGGCGCGCCGCTCGGCTTCGTCGCCATTCTCGGCGTCCTGGCGCTGATCGGCATCCTGATCCGCAACTCGGTCATCCTGATCGTGCAGATCGAGGACCTTGTCGCAGAGGGCAAGGACCGCTGGGCCGCCGTCATCGAAGCGACGGAACACCGCATGCGGCCGATCGCCCTGACGGCCGCCGCCGCCAGCCTGGCGCTGATCCCGATTGCGCGCGAAGTGTTCTGGGGACCTATGGCCTACGCGATGATGGGTGGCATCATCGCGGGTACTGCGATCACGCTGCTGTTCCTGCCGGCGCTTTATGTGACGTGGTTCAGGATCAAGGAGCCGAAGCGTCGGGATGAGCCGCCCGCTCTGGAGACCGGCGAACCGGTGCAAGCTCAGACCTGAGACATTGCCGAGTCATTCGTTGTCGTTGGTGGGTGTGGGACGCGATTTTGCCCGCTGCCAAGGTGACGATTTTGAGCTGCGCCAGGCATGCCAGCCTTCCGGCAAGTCGGCCAAGATTTGGATGCTTTCATCCCGCTGCAAAACGCTTTGCAGGCTCACGATCATTATGTCGCCTTCTTCAACAGGTCCGGTTTCGCTGTTGTGGAATTGCCAACTGCCGTCGTCATCGTCATGCGAGACATATGCGATCCAGTCGCCCCGGGTTACTATGCCCCTGTCCAAAAACACCCCGACGTTAGGAGGATCTGCAAACTGCCATTCCTTCATGACGTCCCCTAAGACGATCGGTTCGCAAGACAAGCGAATTCAAATAGCTCTCACAAACCCGTCGCTGGCCCGCAAGAGATTGCGCGTGTAATCCTTCGTCACGCGGCGTTCGACCAGGTCATCCGCCGTCAAATTCTCCACCGCCTCGCCGCTTTGCATCACCATCAGGCGCTCGCACATATGGGTGATGATGGCGAGGTCGTGGCTGACCATCAGGAAGGTGAGCTTGCGCCGCCGGCGGACCTCCTCGAGCAGGTTGAGCACCTCGGCCTGCACGGAGGCATCGAGCGCCGAGGTCGGCTCGTCGAGCAGCAGGACCGACGGTTCGAGGATGAGCGCGCGCGCGATCGCCACGCGCTGGCGCTGGCCGCCCGACAATTGATGCGAGTAGCGGAAGCGGAAGCCGTTGCCGAGACCGACCTCGTCGAGCGCCCGCTGGATGCGCTTTTCCCCGTCGCCAAAACCATGGATGGCGAGCGGCTCCTGCAGCAGGCGGTCGATGGTCTGGCGCGGGTGCAGCGAACCGTACGGATCCTGGAACACCATCTGCACTTCGCGGTAAAAGGCCTTGTCGCGGCGCGCGCCGAGCTTCTTGCCGTTGACCACGATGCTGCCCGAAGCGACCGGCGCAAGGCCGGCGATCGCCCTGAGCAGCGTCGATTTGCCGGAGCCGGATTCACCGACCAGGCCGAAGGATTCGCCCGGCTGCACGTCCAGGCTGACACCCTTCAGTGCGCGAAAGCGGTCGAAGATGACCTCCAGCCCGTCGACGGCGATTGCTGATGTCATGCCGCCCACTCCGGCTTACGGTCGAGCACCGGCAACGGGTGACGATCGGCGCCGATCTTGGGCATGCAGTTGAGCAGGCCGCGCGTGTAGGGATGCTGGGCGCGACCGAGTTCGGAGGCCTTGAGCTGCTCCACCACCTTGCCGGCATACATGACGATGACGCGGTCGCAAAAGGACGAGACCAGGCGCAGATCGTGCGAGATGAAGATCAGCCCCATGCCGCGCTCGCCGACCAGCCGGTCGAGAATGCCGAGCACGTCGAGTTGCACGGTGACGTCGAGCGCCGAGGTCGGCTCGTCTGCGATCATCATTTCCGGCCCGGCGATCAGCATCATGGCGATCATGGCGCGCTGGCCCATGCCGCCGGAGACCTCGTGCGGATGCAGGTCGAAGACACGCCGGGGGTCGCGGATCTGCACGGCTTCCAGCATGGCCAGCGCGCGCTCCCGCGCCTCGGCCTTGGAGACCTTCTCATGCGTGCGCAGCGTCTCGACGATCTGGCGGCCGATGCTCATCACCGGGTCGAGCGAATATTTCGGATCCTGCAGGATCATGGCGATGCGATTGCCCCGCAGCGCGCGGCGCTCGCGCGCCGAGACGCCGAGCAGGTCGATGCCGTCGAAGGCCAATTTATTGGCTGATATCCGCGCCTGTGGCGGCGTCAGCCCCATGATGGCACGGCCGGTCTGCGACTTGCCCGAGCCGCTCTCGCCGACAATGCCCAGCCTTTCGCGGCCGAGCGAGAAAGAGACGCCGCGCACGGCCTCGATCAGCCCGGTGCGCGTCGGGAAGGTGACGCGCAGATCGTCGACTTCGAGCAGCGTCTTGCTGTCAGCGTTCATTGGTCGCCGCTCCGGGGGTCGAGCGCGTCGCGCAGGCCGTCGCCAAGCAGGTTGAAGCCGAGGCTGACGATCAGGATGGCGAAGCCAGGCGCGCCGGCCACCCACCATTGGTCGAGCACGAAACGGCGGCCCGAAGCGATCATCGTGCCCCATTCGGGCAGCGGCGGCTGCGCGCCGAGCCCGAGGAAGCCGAGGCCGGCGGCGGTGAGGATGATGCCGGCCATGTCGAGCGTCACGCGGATGATCAGCGAGGAGATGCAGAGCGGCATGATGTGGCGCAGCACGATGCGGAAGGGCGAGGCCCCCATCAGTTCCACCGCCTTGATGTAATCGGAATTGCGCACGGTCAGCGTTTCGGCACGCGCGATGCGGGCATAGGGCGGCCAGGAGGTGATGGCGATGGCGAGCACCGCGTTCTCGATGCCGGGGCCGAGGGCCGCGACAAAGGCCAGCGCCAGGATCAGCTTGGGGAAAGCGAGGAAGATGTCGGTGATGCGCATCAGTATGGCATCGGTCCAGCCGCCGGCATAGCCGGCGACGGTGCCGACCACGAGGCCGATGGGGGCGGCGATGATGGCGACCAGGATAACGACATAGAGCGTCCAGCGCGAGCCGTAGAGAATGCGCGAGAGGATATCGCGGCCGAGATCGTCGGTGCCGAACCAGTGCTCGGCGCTTGGCGCCAGCAGGCGCGCATTCTTCAGATCGCCGAAAGTCGGCGAATAAGGCGCCAGCACCCCGGCAAGGGCGGCAATGACCAGCAGCGTGATGATGATGAGCAGGCCGAGAAAGGCCAGCCGATTGGCGGAGAAACGCCGCCACGCGACATAGGCGCGGCCGAGCCTCGCCTGCATGCGCGAGGCCGGCCGCTCGCTGAGCAGCCAGTCGCGGCGGGAGAGGGGGGCGGCGTCGGAGGCGGTCATGACGATGCCTCTTGGCGCTGTCGACCCCCACTCCGGTCTGCTTCGCAGACCAACTCTGCCCCGTTCGACGGGGGAGAGGAAAGGTGGCCCGAAGGGCCCGGGTGGGCCGCAGCCGAGCCTGAAAGTGGGATTCCTCTGCTCATCTTACCTTGGTCCTCGGGTCGAGCACGCGGTAAAGCAGGTCGGACAGAAGATTGATGGCTATGAACACCGAGCCGATGACGATGGTGCCGCCGAGCACCGCGTTCATGTCGGCATTCTGCAGCGAATTGGTGATGTAGAGGCCGATGCCAGGCCAGGAGAAGACCGTCTCGGTCAACACCGAACCTTCCAGCAGCCCGGCATAGGAGAGCGCGATCACGGTCACCATCGGCACGGCGGCATTGCGCAATGCATGAGCCCAGATGATGCGGGTTTCCGATAGGCCCTTGGCGCGCGCGGCAACGATGTATTCCTGGGTGAGTTCGTTGAGCATGAAGGAGCGCGTCATGCGGCTGATATAGGCGAGCGAGAAATAGCCGAGCAGCGAGGCCGGCAGGATGATGTGGCGGAACGCGTCCCAGAAGACATCCCACTGCCCCTGCATCGCCGAATCGAGAAGGTAGAAGCCAGTGATCGGCGTGAAGGTGTATTCGTAGACGACGTCGAGCCGCGCCGGGAAAGCCACCCATTGCAGCTTGGCGTAGAACAGGACGAGCCCGAGCAGGCCAAGCCAGAAGATCGGCACGGAATAGCCGATCAGGCCGATGACGCGGACGACCTGGTCGATGAGGCTGCCGCGCCTGACGGCAGCCAGCACACCCAGCGGCACGCCGAACAGCGCGCCGATCAGTGTCCCCAACGTCGCCAGTTCCGTCGTTGCCGGAAGGGCGCGGCGGATGTCGGTCATGACCGGATTGGTGGTCAGCACCGAGGTGCCGAAATCACCATTGAGGGCATTTTTGACATAAATATAGAACTGCTCGACCAGCGGCAGGTCGAGGCCCATCTCGCGGCGCGTGCGTTCCACGACATTGGCCGGCGCCCGGTCGCCGAGCACGGCCAACACCGGGTCGATGGGGATGACGCGGCCAATGAAAAAGGTCACCGCGAGCAGACCGAGATAGGTCGTGATCGCGATCACCAGGAAGCGGCCGATCGATGAGAAAATGGCGACGGCACGGGCGCTGCCGCGCCCTGCCGCCGCCTGATTTTCAGCTACGCTCATCCGCCGGCGCTATTCCTTGGAAACCGGCCCAACGAAATTGGTGTCGAAGCTCGGGCCGAGCGCGAAACCCTTGAGGTTCTTGCGCAACCCGGCGACTTCCAGCTGCTGATGGATGATGACGAAGGGACTGGTGTCGAGGATCTTCTGCTGCAGATCCTTGTACATGTCCGCGCGCTTGCCCGAATCCTTCTCCAGCAAAGCGGCTTCGGTTTGCTTGGTCAGGTCCGGAATATCCCAGGCGTTGCGCCAGGCCAGCGTCTTGGACTTGCCCTCATCCGAATTGTCCGGGTTCGAGGCAAAGGTCTGGGCATTGGAGTTCGGATCGAAATAGTCCTGGCCCCACTGACCGATATAGATGTCGTGGTTGCGGGCGCGGTACTTGGTCAACGTCTGCTTGCCGTCGCCGGGAATGATCTCAAGCTTGATGCCGGCCTGACCGAGCGTCTGCTGGATCGATTCCGCCATGCCGGTTGTCGGCTGGCCGGTGCGCACATCCATGGTCACGCTGAAGCCGTCGGGCAGGCCTGCCTTGGCCAGCAGTTCCTTGGCCTTGGCGACGTCGAGCTTGAACGGGTTCTTGTCCAGTTCTCCGAGCACGCCCTTGGGCAGGAAAGTCTGGTGGATTTCACCGATGCCCTTGAGGATGGTCGAGCTCAGCGCGTCATAGTCGACCAGATATTTGAAGGCCTGACGGACTTCGGGCTTGGCGAGGTTCTGGTTCTTCTGGTTGAGGCTGATGTAGTAGACAGTTCCCTTCGGCGCACTGGTTGTGGTGAGGTCGGCGTTCTTGGCAATGGCGTCGAGGTCGTTCGGCTCGAGATTGCGGGCGACGTCGATGTCGCCGGCCTCAAGCGCCAGGCGCTGTGCTGAGCTTTCCTTCATGTTGCGGTAGATGACGCGGGCAAGCTTTGCCTTTTCGCCGTAGTAATTGTCGTTCCGTTCGAGCACGACGGCCTCGTTGGCGCGCCACTCACGCAGCTTGTAGACGCCCGAGCCGGCATAGCCGGTCTTCAGCCAGGCATTGCCGAAATCATTGTCCCATTTGTAGTCGGCGCTCGGCGTGACCGCCGCGACATGTTCCTTGACCAGCTTGGCGTCGACGACCGAGGCGACGGTGGCCGACAGGCAGTTCAACACGAAGCTCGGCGCATAGGCCTTGTCGACGATGAACTGGAAGGTGGTGTCGTCGACCGCCTTGGCTTTTTCGGCGACATTGTCGCCGCTGATCCCGAACTGGTCGATGATGAAGGCCGGGCTCTTGTCCAGCTTGACGGCGCGTTCGAACGAATAGGCGACGTCGGCCGCGGTGATCGGGTTGCCCGAGGCGAATTTCAGGCCGGGCTTGAGCTTGAACGTGTAGGTCAGGCCATCGTCCGAGACGGTCCAGCTTTCGGCGAGGTCGCCCTTGACCTTGGAGGTGTCGCTGAGGTCGAGCCGGACGAGCAGGTCATAGGTGTTGCCGGTGACCTCGGCGGTCGACAGCTCGAATGCCTCGCCCGGATCCATGGAGATGATGTCATCGATGGCGAAGCCTTCGACCAGCGTGTCGGCTGGCGTGACCGCGCCAGCCGGCGCTCCCGCCAGAAGCAGCGCCGACATTGCGGCACCCGCAAGCAGAATGCGGGATCGTAGAGCAAGCTTTTCCATCATCATGGTGATTGTTCCCTGTTTTGTTGACCTGAGTTCCCGGCTCAGGGTTGCGGTGTTTTTCCAGGCCGACAAGGGCCCCCTTTGACCACTTACCGTCGTGGTTTTTGTCCAGTTGGTCAACAGCATATCCGGCGGCCTCGCGGCGGGCAACGAGCATTTATGCGTCGGCTCACTGGATCATAGTGGCAGGCGGGCGAGCCGGAGCATGCGAAGGCCAACAGAGGCCGCATTCGAGAAAAAACCCTGACGTGGGAGTTACTTCAGAGCAGCGACCAGGCCGGCATCGGGGAAGCAGGTGGCGGGTTTGCCGTTCTTTTCCTGCCAGGCGCCGATCGAGCGGCGGGTCTTGAAGCCGGGCAGTCCGTCGGCACTGCCGACATCGTAGCCCTTGGCCTCCAGCGCCCGCTGCAGGGCGGCGATGTCGGAGCGGTGGAGGTCACCGACCGCACCCCAGCTGCCGGAAAAATTCGCATCGCCATGGGCGATGCGGTCGGCGCCATGGCCGATGAAGAGGGCATAGAGGTCGCTGGTGTTGTATTGCTTCAGCACGTAGAAATTGGGCGTGGCGATGAAGGCTGGGCCGCTGCGGCCGGCCGGCATCAGCAGGAAGCCCTCGGCCTTCAGCTCGCTCGCCGGGAATGCCTTGCCGCCGACACGCTTGATGCCCATTGCGGCCCATTGCGAGATTGTCTTGCCCTGGTCGGGGCCTTCGAGCGAACAGGAGACGCTCTCGGGAACGGTCACTTCGAATCCCCAGCCACGTCCCCTCACCCAGCCATAATGGACGAGATAGTTGGCGATGGAGGCGAGCACGTCAGGCGTCGAGCTCCAGATGTCGACGCGCCCGTCGCCATCGAAATCCACCGCATGCTTGAGAAACGATGTCGGCATGAACTGCGGCTGGCCGAGCGCGCCGGCCCAGGACGATTTCATCGCATCCACCGGGGCCAATCCGCGCTGGACGATCTCGAGCGCCGCCAGCAGCTCGGTGCGGAAGAAGTCCTTCCTCGTCGACATGAACGCCTTGGTGCCCAGCACCTCGAAGGCGTCGTAAGGCATCTTCGCCGCGCCGAACCCTGTTTCGCGGCCCCAGATCGCCAAAAGGACCTCGCCCGGCACGCCATAGCGCTTTTCGATCGCGGCGAGTGTCCTGGCGTTGGCCGCCTCGCGCGTCCGCCCGCCCGATGTGACCGCGCGGATGGTCTTCTCGGCGAAATAGGCGCCGGGCGAGCCGAACTCGGCCTGATGCTGCTTCTGCGGCGTCTTCGGCTTCTCGCCGGGCATGACAAGATCGGGCAGCTTGAGATTGGGTTTGACGCCGTCGAAAGCGGCATCGAAGGTCTGCTTGGAAATGCGCTTGGCCTTGGCGTCAGGCCACAAATCGTTCCACAGCCAGGCGCGGAACTGGTCGTCGATCTTGGCGGCCGAGGCGGGGATGGAGAGGAACAGTGCAGCCAGTATCGCCAGGAAAAACGCAAAGCAGAACTTGCGGAGGCCGCGTTCCTTGGCGCCCCCCTCTGGCCTGCCGGCCATCTCCCCCACAAGGGGGGAGATTGGCAATTTCGCAGCCGCCATTTCCTTTTCAACGGCGGTGTTTGGCGAAGGCAGAGACAACAGTCGATCTCCCCCCTTGAGGGGGAGATGTCCGGCAGGACAGAGGGGGGCGCCACGGAACGCCAACTTTTGAGGATGCGGGATCATCGTGACAAGCATCCTTCCCCGCAATCGCGTCAAAACGCCGTCCTGGAGCGCAGCGCTGCCGCCAGGGTGCCTTCGTCGAGATAGTCGAGTTCGCCACCGACCGGCACGCCATGCGCCAGCCGCGTTATCTTCACCTCGAAACCGGACAATTGATCGGTCAGGTAATGGGCTGTGGTCTGGCCCTCCACCGTGGCATTGACGGCCAGGATGATCTCCTTGACCTCGCCGCCGGCGACGCGGTCGACCAATGAGCGGATGTTGAGCTGATCGGGGCCGATACCGTCGAGCGGCGACAGCGTGCCGCCCAGCACATGGTAGCGCACGTTCATCGCCGCCGCCCGCTCCAGCGCCCACAGATCAGAGACGTCCTCGACGACGATCAGCGTGCCGGCGTCACGGCGTGGATCGGTGCAGATCATGCAGGGGTCCGACGTGTCGACATTGCCGCAGGTCGAGCAGATGCGCACCTTGTCGGCCGCCTCGCCCATGGCGGCGGCGAGCGGCGACAGCAGTTGTTCCTTCTTCTTGATCAAATGCAGCGCGGCGCGCCTGGCCGAGCGGGGACCGAGCCCCGGCACTTTGGCCAGGAGCTGGATCAGGCGTTCGATCTCGGGACCCGCGATTCGCTTGGACATTGCCCTGATCTAGAGCAATTCCGCGAAAAGTGCGAAGCGGTTTTGCGTCCGGACCGCGTCTCCAACCAGCACCGGCAGGCCGTCAAGTGCGGCCCGCCTCAGTTGGTTTCGAGCGGACGGCTCTGGCTGACGATCATCGCGCCGATGGCATCGGTGTTCTCAGGCGTCGACTGGAATCCCATCGCCGCTTCCTGCGGCGCGCCCTGCACCGAGGAAATGACCTTCGTGTTCAAGGTCCCGCCAAAACGAGCGGCGTCCGGTTCCTCCATCGGCTCCTGCATCGCCACCATCGTCGGCTTTTCCTGGACGCGCGCAGACTTTGCGGCCGGCGCAGCCGATGCCGTCACGTAGGTCTGCTGGGCCGCCTTGCCGGAGCGCATCGGCTCCGCCGCGGCAGTCACGTAGGCCGCAGCGGTGCGATCGGATGTCTTGGCCGCCGGCTCGGCGGAAGCAACACGAGTCGCGGCAACTCCGGGCAGGGCTGCTGGCTGCTCGGCCGAGGCGACCGCGACCGTCGGCTCGTCCGGCAGCGGCTGCCAGTTGCGGCCGCGCTTCTCGTAGAACGCATTGCCGCCGGCGACCATGGTGTAATGCATGTTCTTGTAGGGGAAGCGCAGGCCCGCGGTGTGGAAATACATCGTGTTCTTGAGCTTGGCCTTGCGCTCGCCCTTGAGCACGGCGTCGGCGGCTTCCTCGACATCGGGCATGGCACGCGAATTCATCGGCCTGGTCATGACGCCGGGCGCGAACTGGCCGCGCTCGCCCACCACCGCGCAGATGGTGTCGCCATGCTTGCCGGAGCGCAGCCGGTTCATCACGACAGTGCCGACGGCGATCATGCCATCGCGGCTCGACCGGTTGGATTCGAAGAACATCGCCCTTTCCAGGCATTCCCTGTCCTTCGGCGTGTGGTAGCCGCGGGAGCTCAGGAAACTCGGCGTGATGGCGTCGGTCAGGCTGGACATGCCGTGTGACGCGGTCTGGCTGCAAGCGGCCAGGAACAGGGGAGACGTGACGACGCCGAGCAACAGCGGCGTCTTCCATCGCGTGGCAATCAACAGGTAACCCTCTCACTTCGATGCCCGCCCCCAGGCTGCGGCAAGAATGAGACACTTTCGGGCAAAATGATGGCTAAAACGTTATTAGTGAGATGCTGTTGCCAAACTGGCACAGTTACGTGGCAAGATCCGGGCTTCAAGCCTTTGTTTTATGCACGCCCTTGTCCAGGCCGAGACCGCTTTTGGACGACATGCATTATCGCCCGGCTGAAATCGCTGCCGGCCGTCCTGGCTCAATTTCTTCGAATTTCTCCGAGAACAGCCCGCGCTTCAGGAACAATGCTCGCGCATTGCGGGCGACCGGCGCGATCTTTCCCGGCCAGTCGCTGTCGATGAACTCGGACCTGGTGAAATCGGGGTTGGCCTCTCCGGCAGCCTCCAGGAAATCCGCGATCTCCAGCACGATGGCGCGTTCTTCCTTCGAGAGCGCCGAAGTACCGGCTTCGATCGAGGGGCGATGCACGAAATCCTCGAACAGGTTGAAATAGCCCTTGATGCCGACGAGATCGACGCCGGCATCAGAATCGGCCAGGATTTCCAGGATCTCGTAGATCCTGTTGCGGATACGCTGCTCGATCAGCCTTTCGGACGGCTCTTCGGCCATGGCCAACTAGTCTTTGGCTTTATGCATGTCGTTATCCCCGAAACCCTCGCACACTCTTGGGCGACATGCATCTAGAACGGCAGTTTCATTCCCGGCGGAATCGGCAGGCCGGCGGTCAGCGCCTTGGTCTTTTCCTGCATGATCTGCTCGACCTTGGCCTTGGCGTCATTGTGAGCGGCCAGAAGCAGGTCTTCGAGGATCTCGACCTCATCCTCCTTGAACAGAGACGGGTCGATCTTCAGCGACTTCATCTCGAACTTGCCGGTCAACGTGACAATGACCAGGCCGCCGCCGGCCTGGCCGACGGCTTCGACCGTGGCGATCTCGTCCTGCATAGCCTGGAACTTGGCTTGCATTTCCTTCGCCTTGCCCATGAGGCCGAGAAGATCTTTCATGGTCCGATCCTTTGCAAAGTCGTGGTTTCGTCAGAGTTCGTCGTCGTCCGCCGGCGGCTCGACCGGCACTTCGGCTTCGACCGCGTCGGCTTCCGGCGCGTCGGGAATGCGCACGTCGATGATCCTGGCACCGGGAAACCGCGCCAGGATGGCGGCGACCGTCGGATCGCTCTTGGCATCGAGCAAAGCGTTCTCGCGCCTGGTCGATTCCATTTCGGCCAGCGTCTGGCCGCCCTCTTCCTTCGACAGCGACACCAGCCAGTTGCGACCGGTCCAGGCGCGCAGCTTGGTCGTCAAATCGTTGAGCAGCATTTTGGGCGCATCGTCGGTCAGGCTGACGTCGATGCGGCCGGGCTCGATGCGCACGAGGCGGATGCAGCGCTTGACCAGCACCTTGAAGGCGATGTCGCGCTGCGCGTCGGCAAGGGCGACAATATCGGCCAGCGATTTCAGCGATATTGGCTGCGCCTCCGGCGCCGGCTGCACAGGCGCAATGAAGGCGGCCGGAGCGGGCGCGGCTTCGACCAGCCGCATGGTCTGCGCGCCGCCCGACCCGCCGGGCATGCGCGCCTGCGCCACTGCGCTGGCGCCGTTGCCACCAGGAGCGCCGCCATTACCGGGGCTCGCCGGCGCGCCGTTCGAACGCGGCGCGGCGCCCGGCGCCGGCAGGCCGTTCTCCAGCGACCTCAATGCCTCGTCCAGCGTAGGCAGGTCGGCCGCGTGTGCCAGCCGGATCAGCACCATCTCGGCTGCACTTACCGGCCGGTTGGAGAACTGCACCTCCGGGATGCCCTTGAGCAGCATCTGCCACGTCCGCGACAGCACCTTGATCGAGAGCGTCCGCGCGAAATCTGCGCCGCGCTCGCGCTCGTCCTGCGACAGCGCCGCGTCGTCGGCGGCGGCCGGCACGAAACGCAGCCGGGTGACGAGATGGTTGAATTCGGCAAGGTCGGTCAGCACGGCGGCCGGATCGGCGCCGGTGTCGTATTGCGCGCGCAATTCCGCCAGTGCCGCGGCAACGTCACCCTTCATGACATGTTCGAACAAATCGACGACGCGGGCGCGATCGGCGAGACCCAGCATCGCGCGCACGGCTTCGGCGCTGACCGCACCACCGCCATGCGCGATGGCCTGGTCGAAAATCGATTGAGCATCGCGCATCGACCCCTCGGCCGCGCGCGCGATCATCGCCAGCGCGTCGTCTTCCGCCTCGATGCCTTCCAGGCCCGCTATCCGGGCGAGATCAGCCTTCACCACAGCCGCATCGATGCGCCTCAGGTCAAAGCGCTGGCAGCGCGACAGCACGGTGATCGGCACCTTGCGGATTTCGGTGGTGGCGAAGATGAACTTGACGTGCGGCGGCGGCTCTTCCAGCGTCTTCAACAGGCCGTTGAAGGCCTGCGTCGACAGCATGTGCACTTCGTCGATGATGTAGACCTTGTAGCGGGCCGAGACCGGCGCGTAGCGCACCCGTTCGATGATGTCCCTGATATCATCGATGCCGGTGTGCGAGGCGGCATCCATCTCGATGACGTCGACATGGCGGCCTTCCATGATCGCCTGGCAGTGCTCGCCGAGCACGGCAAGGTCGACGGAAGGCTGGTCGATTGTTGCCGTTTTATAATTCAGGGCCCGCGCGAGAATGCGCGCCGTCGTGGTCTTGCCGACGCCGCGCACGCCGGTCAACATCCAGGCCTGGGCGATGCGGCCGGTGGCGAAAGCGTTGGTGAGCGTGCGCACCATCGGCTCCTGGCCGACCAGTTCGGAGAAATTCGCCGGACGGTACTTGCGCGCCAGCACGCGATAGGCGCCAGCCTTGCCTATCTCCAGGCTTTTTGGTCCCGAATTTCCGGCTTCGCTCATTCGCCCGCAAAACTCCAAATGGCCGCGCCAAAGGGCGGCCGATTCCTGCGCATAGTTTCGCCCGCGCTGCAATGCGTCGTCAACGTCGCGAGAAGGGCCGATGAGGTGGGAGGCTGGAACAATGACCCGTTCCGGGCTCGTTAGGGCTGCTTCCTTCCGGACCTGACCCGGTTGGCGAGTGGATCGTCCACCACCAACCTCCCGCCGTCCATATCGGCAATTCGGCGACGAAATGCAAGGGCGCAGGCAAATCAGCTGCACCAGCCACGAGATTCGCTTGCAGCCTCGATGCAGCCGCTCTAGCGTTCATGACTCTGAGGAAAACACCAAAAGCAAGGGAAACGCCGATGCTGCCGGGCCTGAAGGCCGGATTCACGCTGGATGCCCGGCTGGAGGCGGACAGCGAGCAGTTGATGTGGCTTGGGCTGTGTGAACTGCGCGTGATGAACGACCGCCGCTGGCCATGGCTGCTTCTGGTGCCGCAGCGGCCGGGCGTGGAGGAAATCCACGACATGACGCCGCTCGACCAGACAATGCTGACCTTCGAGACCAATATGGTGGCGCAGGCGCTGAAGAAGGTGACCGGCTGCACCAAGATCAACACCGGCGCGCTCGGCAACATGGTGCGCCAGCTGCACATCCACGTCATCGCCCGTTCGGAAGGCGATCCCGGCTGGCCCGGCCCGGTGTGGGGACACGGCCTGCGCGAGCCCTATCAGCGCTCCGAGCTGCGCCGGTTTGCCGAAACGATAAGGGCGGCGCTATAAGCCTTCCCGTGTCCATCCCGAACATGTCCATCCCGAACGCCCAGAGTCCGCATGAGCTTTAGCCTGTTTGACGCGCCCTTGCGCGAGCCGAGCCAATTCGTCGGCTTCGCCGGCAACAGTATCGACCGACAATCCGAGAACCGCGCCGACGATTCGGTCGACAAAGCGCTCGCCGATCCCGGAACCAGGCTGCTTTTGATGCAGGGCGGCCGGCTCTACCTGAAGGTTCGTGACGGCAGCTTCGATCCCTGGTTCGGCGTCGCCGAAAGCCTGCCCTTCCAGACCTTGCCCGGCAGCGGTGTGCTGCTTGGATTCTCCGACCAGGGCCCGGTGCTGGCGGTGACCGCCGGTCTCGAGCCGGAACAGCTTCCCGAAACAGTCAAGGCCATCGACTACCGCTCGGTCTACATGCAAGGCCTGATCGACGAAGCGGCCGCCGGAGCGATGGCGCAGGGCGCCGCACTGCTCGCCTGGCACGCCAGCCATCGTTTCTGCAGCAAATGCGGGACCGAGTCACAAATGCGGGCCGGCGGCTACAAGCGCCATTGCCCGAATTGCGGCACCGAGCATTTTCCGCGCACGGATCCGGTGGCGATCATGCTGACGGCGACGCGCGAGAAATGCCTGCTCGGGCGCGGCCGGCATTTCGCGCCGGGCATGTACTCCGCCCTTGCCGGCTTCATCGAGCCGGGCGAGACGATCGAGGCGGCGGTGCGCCGCGAGACGCTGGAGGAGGCCGGCATCCGGCTCGGCCGCGTCGTCTACCACGCCAGCCAGCCCTGGCCATTCCCCTATTCGCTGATGATCGGCTGCTTCGGCGAGCCGCTCAATGAAGACATCCAGGCCGACCTCAACGAGCTGGAAGACTGCCGCTGGTTCTTGCGCGACGAGGTGCGCCTGATGCTGGCCAGGGAGCATCCGGGCAATCTGATCACGCCGCCGAAGGGAGCCATCGCGCATCACCTGATCCGCGCCTGGGTCGACAGCGAATAATGGAAATCAGGAGAGGGAAATGATCCGCCATACCGTCGTGTTCACGCTGAAGCATCCGCCGCACTCGCTGGAGGAAAAAAGGTTCCTGGTCGACGCCAAAAAATTCCTCTCGGCGATCAGGGGCGTCACCCATTTCGAACAATTGCGCCAGGTCAGCCCCAAGAACGACTACCAGTTCGGCTTCTCCATGGAATTCGCCGACCAGGCCGCCTATACCAGGTACAACGACCATCCCGACCACGTCGCCTTTGTGCGCGACCGCTGGATTCCTGAAGTCGAGACCTTCATGGAGATCGACTATGTGCCCCTTGGCTGGTAGCTCAATCCGCTACCTTCCACTGCTCGCGTGACTCACTTGCCGGATAGACGCCGAGGATCCGCACTTCGCGCGAGAAGAAGCGAAGCTCGTCCAGCGCCAGCTTGACCAGCGGATCGTCGGGGTGGCCCTCGATGTCGGCGTAGAACAGTGTCGCCGTGAAGGCGCCGAGCTGGTAGCTCTCGAGCTTGGTCATGTTGATGCCGTTGGTGGCGAAACCGCCCATCGCCTTGTAGAGGGCGGCCGGCACGTTGCGGACGCGGAAGATGAACGTCGTCATCATCTTGGCGTCAGGCGACGGGCGTTCGGCCCACTGCTTGTTCTTGGTCAGGACGACGAAGCGCGTGACGTTGGAATCGGTGTCCTCGACATTCTCCTCGATGATGTCTAGGCCGTAGAGCGTTGCGGCCAATGCCGGGGACAGGGCGGCCATGGTGCGGTCCTTGACCTCGGAGACCATCTTGGCCGCGCCCGCCGTGTCGCCGGCGACAACCGCCTTCCAGCCATTTTTGCGGACGTATTTGCGGCACTGGCCGAGCGCATGGATGTGGCTGTGCACGGTTTTGATCTCGTCACGCCTCACACCTGGCAGCACCATCAGCTGGAAATGGATGGGCAGGAAATATTCGCCGACGATGTGCAGCCTCGATTCCGGCAGCAGATGGTGAATGTCGGCGACGCGCCCGGCGATGGTGTTCTCGATCGGGATCATGGCGAGATCGGCCTTGCCGGTCTCGACCGCATTGAACGCGTCCTCGAAGGTCGGGCACGGCAGCGGCTGCATCGAGGGATAGACGTTACGGCAGGCGGTGTCGGAATTGGCGCCGGGCTCGCCCTGGAAGGATATTCTGTTGGTCTTTTCAGGCATGGCCAATTCTCGTTGAAGGGGTGTCGGTTCGGCGCTCAGTTTGAAAGGATCGTTCTGGCCCGTTCCAGGTCTTGCGGCGTGTCGACGCCGAGCGGCAGCGACCGCACGATCTCGGCGTCGATGCGCATGCCGGCTTCCAGCGCCCGCAACTGCTCCAGCCGCTCGCGGCGTTCAAGCGGCGACGGCTTGAGCGCCACGAAGCGCTCGAGCGCCGAGCGGCGATAGGCATAGAGGCCGATGTGATGATAGAGAGCGCCCTCGCCCCAGGGCGCGGTGGCGCGGGTGAAATAAAGCGCCCTCAGCCTGGTGGCCGACAATGGCGAGCCAACGATCTTGACCACGTTGGGATTGGTCTTTTCCTCGTCGCGCTCGATCTCGACGCCGAGCGTGGCGATGTCCACCGCCCTGTCCTCGAACGGCCTGAGCGAGGCCACGATGATCGCGGGATCGATGGTCGGCAGGTCACCCTGCACATTGACGATGGTTTCGACCTTGTTTGCCGGATCCAGCACCGTCAGGGCCTCGAATATCCGGTCCGAACCCGATTCGTGGTCCGAGCGCGTCATCACCGCCTCGAAACCATGCGCGCGCACCGCTTCGGCCACGCCTTGCGTGTCGGTCGCCACCACCACACGGCCAAGCCCGGCCTCGGCGGCGCGGCGCGCGACATGGACGATCATCGGGGCGCCGGCAATGTCGGCCAGCGGCTTGCCCGGGAGCCGGGTCGAGGCCATGCGGGCGGGGATCAGGATCAAGGTGGACATCGGTTTGGCGGGCGTTCGAAACGAGGAGGGGAAAGTGGCAAAAGGTCTCACTGGAAGCGCCCTTATAGGTGTTGCAACGCCGGAGCAAAAGACCTAGTTTCCGCGCGATTTGACCGGCTCTGGAGGGCAGGTCTCGATACCGACGGACGGAGTGGACGGATCGGTCCGCCGGATAAAGGGAGCAAGGGGCGTATGGATTCCAACGAAGTCAACAAGCTGCTCGCCGGATTGCTCGGAACCGTTTTCGTGGTGTTCTCGGTCGGCATCGTGTCGGACGCGCTGTTTGCCTCGCCCGCTCCGGAAAAGCCCGGCTTCGCCATCGAGGCCGCCGAGCCCGCCGAGGGCGGCCCCGCCGCTCCGGCAGCCGCCGAAAAGCCGATCGCGGATCTTCTGGCCAACGCAAGTGCCGAACAGGGCGCTGCCATCTTCAAGAAATGCCAGGCCTGCCACTCCGGCGAGAAGGGCGGCCCCAACAAGGTCGGCCCGGATTTGTGGGATCTCATCGACCGCCCGGTCGCCGAGCATGAGGGCTTCGCCTATTCGGCCGGCATGAAGGAGTTTTCCAAGGGCGGCACAGAGAAGTGGACCTACGACAACATCAACCACTTCATCACCTCGCCGAAAAAATTCGTGAAAGGCACGGCGATGGGCTTTGCCGGCCTGCCGAAGGAAGAAGACCGCGCCAACGTCATCGCCTATCTGCGCACGCTGTCGGACAATCCCAAGCCGCTGCCCGCCCCGGGCGCTGCCGCCGATGCATCCGCCCCCGCCAAGCCCGCCGAAGGGGCCGCACCGGCCAAGCCGGCCGAAGGCGCAGCTCCTGCCAAGCCAGCGGCGCCTGCGGCTCCCGCCGCACCAGCTCCGGCCGCCCCGGCACCGGCGCCTGCTCAATAAACCGGATCTCGTCTTGACGACCTTGAAAAAGCCGGGTTCAGCCCGGCTTTTTCGTTAGGAAAACCGCATATGCGGCGACAAAGCCGCGCATGGCGGTTTTCACGCGCGGCAAATCATCTAGATTGCCTTTCTGGATGATGGCACGCATCGCGAAGAGGACAGTGGATGACGCTTGGCCGAGTGCTTCTCAAATCGTTGCTGGCGGCGGCCCTGCTGGCCGCGGGGTTGCAGGCGGCCCTGGCCGATGAATGGCGCACCACCTCATCGCTGATCGGCGAATCCAAATATGGCGACAATTTCCAGCACTATGACTACGTCAATCCCAACGCGCCCAAAGGCGGCACGCTGAATTCGGTGGTACTGGGCACGTTCGACAGCTTCAATCCCTATATCGTGCAGGGTTCACCGGCCGCCGGCCTGGTCGGGTTCGGCGGCGGCCTGCTCTACGACACGCTGATGGAGCAGGCGACCGACGAAGGCAGTGTCAGTCATCCGCTGATCGCCGACGCCTACAAATACCCGGCCGACTTTTCCTCGGCGACTTACCGGCTCGACCCCCGCGCGAAGTGGCATGACGGCCAGCCTATCACCGTCGACGACGTGATCTGGTCATTCCAGGTGCTGAAGGCCAACAGCCCGATGTACAGCCGCTATTTCGAGAACGTCACGGATGCCGTGGCCGTCTCGGATCGCGAAGTCGAGTTTCATTTCAGCCAGAAGGGCAACCGCGAGCTGCCTAAAATCCTGGGTGACCTCGCCGTGCTGCCGAAACACTGGTGGGAAGGCACGGATGCCAACGGCAAGAAGCGCAACGTCACCAGGCCGACGCTGGAGCCGCCGCTCGGCTCCGCCGCCTACAAGATCGCAAGCTTCAAGCCTGGCTCGGAAATCGTCTGGCAGCGCGTGCCGGACTATTGGGGTGCCAAGCTGCCGGTGAAGGTCGGCCGCGAGAATTTCGACAGGCAGCGTTTCACCTACATCCTTGATGACAATGCCGCCTGGCAGGCCTTCACCAAGGGCGGACTTGACGACATCAAACCGGAAAACAGTTCGAAGCGCTGGAAGACATTCTATGATTTCCCGGCGGTCAAGGCCGGCGATGTCATCAAGCAGGAATTCAAGACCACCTCGCCAGAGCCGATGCAGGCTTTTATGCTCAACCAGAGGCGCCCGCTGTTCCAGGACCGCCTGGTGCGGGCCGCGCTGACCTATCCTTTCGACTTCGAGACGATGAACCGTACGCTGTTCTACGGGTTCAACACCCGCACCAGCAGCTATTTCCAGGGAACTGAACTGGCCTCCAGCGGCTTGCCGCAAGGCAAGGAGCTGGAAATTCTGGAACAGTATCGCGACAAGCTGCCGCCCGAGCTGTTCACCCAGGAATTCAAGCTGCCGGTCTACGATTCGCCGCAGGCCGAGCGGAAATACCTGAAGCAGGCAGTCGACCTCTTCGCCAAGGCTGGATGGGTGATCAAGGGCGGCAAGATGGTCAATGCCAAGACCGGCGAGCCGTTCAAGTTCGAGATACTCGGCTGGAACGACACCGACCAGGTCATCTCCAGCCCCTATATCGCCAATCTGCGCAAGATCGGCGTCGACGCCACGTTGCGCATCATCGACCAGACCCAGTACGTCAACCGCGTCAACAATTTCGACTACGATGTCATTATCGGGCAACTCGGCCAGTCGGAATCGCCTGGCAATGAGCAGCGCGACTTCTGGAGTTCCAGGGCAGCCGACCGACCGGGGTCGCGCAACTACGCCGGCATCAAGAACCCGGTCGTCGATGCCCTGGTCGACCGCATCATCTTCGCCACCGACCGCGACGATCTGGTTGCCGCCACCCATGCGCTCGACCGCGTGCTGCTGTGGAACTACTACGTCGTGCCGCAGTACTATCGAGCCGTGGTCTGGCTGGCTTACTGGAACAAATTCGGCATTCCCGCCAAACAGCCGAGCTATATCGGCGCCGACCAGAATTCCTGGTGGATCGATCCGGAGAAGGAAAAGGCGCTGGCGGCCAAATACAAGGGCAACAATTGATGGCGGTGCTGCCCCGTCGCGATTTCCTGGGCCTGGGCAGTGCCGCCGCTGTCGCCGCCCTGTTGCCCGGAAAAGCCTTTGCCAATATTGCGACCGGCACCAAACTGCACGGCCTGTCCGCCTACGGCGACCTCAAATACAAACCGGATTTCACGCATTTCGACTACGTCAATCCGGATGCACCCAAGGGCGGCCAGATGAATTTCGCGCCGCCGAACGCCACGCTCAACCAAAGCTTCCTGACCTTCAACACGTTGAATTCCCTGGTATTGAAAGGAGATGCGCCGCCGCGCACCGAACTCTGTTTCGATTCCTTGATGGCAAGCGCGCTCGACGAGCCGGATGCGGTCTACGGCCTGCTTGCCGAGTCCGTCACCTTGTCGCAAGACCGCAACGGCTTCCGCTTCGCGCTGCGACCGCAAGCGCGTTTCCACGACGGCTCGCCGCTAACCGCCGAAGACGTCGTCTTCGCGTTGAAGCTTTACAAAGAGCAAGGGCATCCGAACCTTTCCCAGGCGTTGCGGTATATGACCGACGCGGTCGCCGAGGATCCACTCACCCTCAACCTTACCTTCAACGGCGAACAGTCCGCGCAAAACATCCTCAGGATCGTGGCGATGCCGATCGTGTCCAAGGCCTTTTATGCGGTCAATGATTTCAATGCCTCGACGATGACGCCGCCGCTCGGCTCGGGACCATACAAAATGGGGCGAGTGGCCGCGGGACAGACAGTCGAATATGAGCGCGTGCCCGACTATTGGGGCCGCGACCTCCCGGTGAATCGCGGCCAGTATAATTTCGACCGTATCCGCATCGACTTCTATCTCGACCGGCAGGCGGCGTTCGAAGCCTTCAAGAAGGGTGACACGCATTTTCGCGAGGAGTTTACCGCGCGGGTCTGGGCGACCGGCTACGATTTTCCGGCGCTCAAGGACGGCAAGGTCGTCAAACGGGAATTTCCCGGCGAGAAGACGCCAGACATGCAGGGCGTCGCACTGAACCAGCGTCGTGCGCAATTCCGCGATGAGCGGGTGCGACGGGCGATCGCCCGGTGTTTCGATTTCGAATGGATGAAGCGGGCGTTGTTTTATGGCTCTTACGAGCGCTCTCAATCGAACTTCGAACGGTCGGATTACAAGGCCGAAGGCTTGCCCTCGCCTGAGGAACTGGTCCTGCTGGAGCCATTCCGGGCCGAGTTGCCACCGGAGGTTTTTGGCGAAGCCGTGACGCAGCCTCTGTCCGACGGGTCAGGCCATGATCGCAAGCTGCTGGGCGAGGCTTCGAGATTGCTCGCGCAAGCCGGCTGGAAGCGGGCGGGCAATTTCGTCGTCAACGACAAGGGCGAGCGGCTGCGGGTGGAAATGCTGACGGAGGATGACGGCATCGTTCGCATCTACACCCCATGGTCCGAGAATATGAAGGCGATCGGGATCGACGCTTCGATCCGGCAGGTCGATTCGGCGCAATATGAACAGCGGCAGAGCGATTTCGACTTCGATCTTACCGTGCTGCATTGGTCGATCGGGGCGACGCCGACTGATGACAGCCTGGAGATGCTCTATGATTCTCGAATGGCGAAAATCCCGGGGCAGCGCAACTACCCCGGAACAGAAAGCAAGGCCATCGACGCGTTGATCGTGGCAGCCGGCAAGGCGCGAAGCCGGTCCGAACTCGTCACCGCGCTCAGAGCGCTCGATCGGGTCTTGCGCGCGCGGCTGGACTGGATTCCAACATACTATCTGGCGAATCACCGCGTCGCCTATTGGGACATGTTCGGCTTCGTCGAGCAAAAGCCTGATTTCGGCTTTCCGGTCGAGACGCTGTGGTGGTTCGACAAGGGCAAGGCGGCAAAAATTGGCAAAGGCTGAATTTCTTGCGGGCGTAAGCACCGCCCCTCACCTGCCTGCCCGTCCTCCGCAGCAGCTGCGCCGCAGCTGCGGAGGGTGGACCGGCATCCTCTGCCCGTATAGTGACGGGGAAAGAGGCGCGTTCATCGACGGTTTCGCCAATCACATGCGTCGGGAGGGCACCATCTGATGGGCGCCTATATCCTGCGCCGCATCCTTTTGATGATTCCGACCCTGTTCGGCATCATGGCGATCTCGTTCGCCGTCATTCAGTTTGCCCCCGGCGGCCCGGTCGAGCAGGTCATCGCCAAGCTGACGAACCAGGGCGGCAGCGATCGTCTGGGCGGTGGCGGCGGCGATGCGGGCGGTGGTAATTTCGATGCCGCCGGCGACGTCGGTTCAAAATATCGCGGCGCGCAGGGGCTCGATCCGGAATTCATCAAGAAGCTGGAGAAGCAGTTCGGCTTCGACAAGCCGCCGCTCGAGCGCTTCGGCCTGATGCTGTGGAATTATATCCGGTTCGATTTCGGCGACAGTTATTTCCGCGACATTTCGGTGCTCAACCTGATCCTGGAAAAAATGCCGGTGTCGATCTCGATCGGGCTGTGGATCACGCTCCTGTCCTACCTGATCTCGATCCCGCTCGGCATCCGCAAGGCGGTGAAGGACGGCAGCCCCTTCGACATCTGGACCAGCGGCGTCGTCATCGTCGGCTATGCCATTCCGGGTTTCCTGTTCGGCATCATGCTGATGGTGCTGTTTGCCGGTGGTTCGTTCTGGGACTGGTTCCCGCTGCGCGGCATCGTCTCGGACAATTGGGACCAGTTGTCATGGCCGGCCAAGATCGGGGACTATCTCTGGCACATGACCTTGCCGCTGACGGCGCTGGTGCTGTCGGCCTTCGCCACGACGACGCTGCTGACCAAGAATTCCTTCCTGGAGGAAATCCGCAAGCAGTATGTGGTGACCGCCCGCGCCAAGGGCCTCTCGGAACGGCAGGTGCTCTATGGCCATGTCTTCCGCAACGCCATGCTGATCGTCATCGCCGGTTTTCCCGGCGCCTTCATCTCGGCCTTCTTCACCGGTTCGCTGCTGATCGAAAACATCTTCTCGCTCGATGGGCTCGGCCTGCTCGGCTTCCGGTCGGTGGTCGAACGCGACTATCCCGTGGTGTTCGCCAACCTCTACATCTTCTCGCTTCTCGGCCTGTTCGTCGGATTGCTGTCCGACCTCATCTACACCTGGGTCGATCCGCGCATCGATTTCGAGCGGAGAGACGTTTGATGTCGGAGGCAAGTGTTACCGCCGGGGTCGTGCCGGAGCGGATGCCGCGGCCGTTTCTGTCGCCGCTCAACAAGCGCCGCCTGCAGAACTTCAAGGCCAACCGGCGCGGCTACTGGTCGCTGTGGATCTTCCTTGTCCTGTTCGTGCTGTCGCTGTTCGCCGAATTCATCGCCAACGACAAGCCGATCATCGCCTCCTACAAGGGCGAGATCCTGTTTCCGGTGCTGGTCGCCTATCCCGAAGAGAAGTTCGGCGGCTTCTATGCCGTCACCGACTATCGCGACCCGGTGATCCAGGACGAGATCAACGCCAATGGCTGGATGATCTGGCCGCCGATCCGCTATTCATACCAGACCGTCAACAACGCCATTCCCGAAGCAGCCCCGGCCAAGCCGTCCTGGCAGTATGACGCCAAGACGCGCTGCAACCAGTACCCGCAAGGGCCTGCTGATCCGGCCTGCAGCGTCGGTAACTGGAACTGGCTGGGCACCGACGACCAGGCGCGCGACGTGCTGGCGCGGGTCATCTACGGTTTCCGTATCTCGGTGCTGTTCGGACTGATCCTGACCGCCGGCTCGGCTCTGATCGGCGTCGCGGCCGGCGCCCTACAGGGCTATTTCGGCGGCTGGACGGACCTGCTGTTCCAGCGCTTCATCGAGATATGGTCGGCTATCCCCGTGCTCTATCTCCTGCTTATCGTCGCCGCCATACTGCCGCCGGGCTTCTTCATCCTGCTCGGGCTGATGCTGCTGTTTTCCTGGGTGGCGTTGGTCGGCGTGGTGCGGGCCGAATTCCTGCGCGCGCGCAATTTCGAGTACGTCAACGCGGCGCGCGCGCTCGGCGTGCGCAACCGCACCATCATGTTCCGGCACCTGTTGCCCAACGCCATGGTGGCGACACTGACCTTCCTGCCGTTCCTGCTCTCAGGCTCGATCTCGACGCTGACCTCGCTAGACTATCTCGGTTTCGGCCTGCCGCCGGGCTCGGCCTCGCTTGGGGAATTGCTCAAGCAGGCGCAGCGCAATCTCAACGCGCCGTGGCTCGGCATTTCCGGCTTCGTCGTCATCTCGCTGATGCTGTCGCTGCTGGTCTTCGTCGGCGAAGCGACACGCGACGCCTTCGATCCGCGCAAGACGTTCCGATGAGCGAGCCCCCCCTGCTCTCGGTCCGGGACCTCAGCGTCGCCTTTGCGCAAGGCGGACAGCAGTCGCTGGCCGTCGATCACATCTCCTTCGACATCGCCAAGGGCGAGACGGTGGCGCTGGTCGGCGAATCCGGCTCCGGCAAATCGGTCTCGGCGCTGTCGGTGCTGAAGCTCTTGCCCTATCCCAGCGCCAGCCACCCCTCGGGCAGGATCCTGTTCCAGGGCGCCGACCTGCTCGCCATGAACGAGAAGCAGCTGCGGCAGGTGCGCGGCAATAAGATCACCATGATCTTCCAGGAGCCGATGACCTCGCTCAATCCGCTGCACACGATCGAGCAGCAGATCGTCGAGATCCTGAAGCTGCACCAGGGCATGGCGGACCGCGCGGCCAAGGCGCGCACGCTGGCCCTGCTCAACGAGGTCGGCATCCGCGAGCCGCAGAAGCGCCTCGACGCCTATCCGCACCAGCTGTCCGGCGGTCAGCGCCAGCGCGTCATGATCGCCATGGCGCTGGCCAACGAGCCGGAACTCCTGATCGCCGACGAGCCGACGACGGCGCTCGACGTCACCGTGCAGGCGCAGATCCTCGAGCTGCTGGCCGGCTTGAAAAGCCGCAAGGGCATGTCGATGCTGTTCATCACCCATGATCTCGGCATCGTGCGCAAGATCGCCGACCGGGTGTGCGTGATGACCAAGGGCAAGATCGTCGAGATGGGGCCTACCAAGGACATCTTCGCCAATCCGCAGCACGCCTATACGCGCCATCTTCTGGCGGCCGAGCCCAAGGGCAAGCCACCCGCGGCCAACAGCGCCGCGGCACCCGTGATGACCGGCAAGGACATCAAAGTCTGGTTTCCGGTCAAGCAGGGCTTCTTCCGGCGCACCGTCGACCATGTGAAGGCGGTCGACGGCATCGACGTCACCGTGCGGGCCGGCCAGACGCTGGGCGTGGTCGGAGAGTCCGGGTCGGGCAAGACCACGCTCGGCCTGGCGCTGGCGCGGATGATCTCGTCAAGCGGAACCATCCAGTTCAACGGGCGCGACATCAACCAGCTCTCGTTCAACGCCATGCGCCCGCTCAGGCGCGAATTGCAGATCGTCTTCCAGGATCCTTTCGGCTCGCTGAGCCCCCGCATGTCCATCGCCGAGATCATCGAAGAAGGCTTGAAGATCCACGAGCCGAAGCTGTCGCTCGACGAGCGCGACGACAAGGTGGTCGACGTGCTGAAGGAAGTCGGGCTCGACCCGGCGACGCGCAACCGCTATCCGCACGAATTCTCCGGCGGCCAGCGCCAGCGCGTCGCCATTGCTCGCGCCATGGTGCTCAACCCGCGTTTCGTCATGCTGGACGAGCCGACCTCGGCGCTCGACATGAGCGTGCAGGCGCAGGTCGTCGACCTCCTGCGCAGCCTGCAGGCCAAGCATGACCTCGCCTATCTCTTCATCAGCCACGACCTCAAGGTCATCCGGGCCCTGGCCAACGATGTCATCGTCATGCGCAATGGCCAGATCGTCGAAGCCGGTCCTTCCGAACAGATTTTTGAAAAGCCGCAAACCGACTATACTCGGGCGCTGATCTCGGCCGCCTTCAAGATAGAAACCGCCCCGACGGGGGTCGTCAGCGAGTGACTCCTTCCTTCGCAATTCCGGACGGAAAGCCGCCTTGCGCCTTTCCCGCAATTGCTCCAAACCGAACAACAGGACAAAATCCATAAATGGAAAAAGGCAAAATCCTGCTTGCCGTCACCGGCTTTCACCCGCAGCGCTGGCGCGAACTGCTGTCCGCAGAGCGCGAGGTGGTGCTCGAGCCGGACGGCGCCAGCGATCCTTCGATCACCTATGCGGTGGTGTGGAAACAGCGGCCGAACCTGTTGGGGTCGCTGCCCAATCTGCGCGCCATCTTCTCGATCGGCGCCGGTGTCGACCACATCTTCTCCGATCCCAGCCTGCCGGACGTGCCGATCGTCAAGGTCGTCGCCGGCAACCTGGCCCAGCACATGACCGAATATGTCGTCTGGCGGGTGCTCGATCATCACCGCCAGGGCCTGCTGTACCGGTCGCAGCAGCCGAAGAAGATATGGCGCGAGCCGGCGCAGCGCACCGCTGAAGATATCTCTGTCGGCATCATGGGGCTCGGCAGTCTCGGCCGCGCGGCGGCGTCGGCGCTGCTGTCGCTCGGCTTCGCGGTCAATGGCTGGTCGCGCACGGACCGGCCGATGGAAGGTGTCGCGACCTATTGCGGCGAGGCCGGGCTTATCCCGTTCCTCAATGCCACAGACATACTGGTCGTGCTGCTGCCGCTGACGCCGGATACCAAGGGTATCATCAATTACGGCGTGCTGAAGGAATTGCGCAAGCGCAACGGTCTTGGCGGCTCGGTGCTGATCAATGCCGGTCGCGGCCGCCTGCAGAAGGATGCCGACATCGTGCGCGCGCTGGACGACGGCACGCTGAAGGAAGCGAGCCTCGACGTGTTCGAGGTCGAACCGCTGCCGAAGACCAGCCCGCTATGGGCCCATCCGAAAGTGTTCGTGACGCCGCATGCCGCGGCCACGTCCGATCCCGTCCACCTGGCGCCGATCATGCTGCGCCAGATGGACGCCTTCGAGCGGGGCGAAAAGCTGGAGAACCTGGTGGACCGCAAAGCGGGATATTAGGCCGCTGGCATGTGGTCATCGGGATCGCCTTAGGCGACCTGCGTCAGCCGGGCAGAGCGAACTTCTTCTGCTTGTCCGGCTTGCCGCAATCGCGGCGCTCGATAGACCGGTTCATGGCGTCGATCTCGCCGCTTGCCTTGTCGGCATCGCGCTTGGTCTTGGAGCGGATATCCGGAATGAACGGGCCGAAGCCCATCGCGGGGTTGGAGAATGTCGGCTTGGCCTGCTGGGACAGATTGTATTGCCGAGCCAGGGCGTTGCGTTGCGCCAGCAACTGGCCGCAAGGCACGCTGTCATATTGCAGTGAAGACTGGACGTTTTCGTCCTGGCGCTCGGACATGGAGTTGCCGACACAGCCCGCCATAACGAGGCAAGAGGCCAAGGCCATCATGTTCCAGCGCATGGAAAATCCCTCCGTACGACACTGCCCCGACATAATCCGGCATGCGATTGGGGCTTTTTCGCAGCAGAGGCACCCACAGGCCTCAGACCGCGTCGCCTGACTGCTGCCCGGCGCTTGGCTGTAGGCCGAGTCAGCAGTCTCTTGCAACAGGCTTCCCGCGCCCGAATTAGCCACTATCTTGGAACAATGCGCGCCAGCGACCTGCTCCATCCCCGGCCCGAGGGCCTTTACTGCCCGCCGGGCGACTTCTTCATCGACCCGGTGCGGCCGGTCAACCGGGCGCTGATCACGCACGGCCATTCCGACCACGCACGCTCCGGCCACGGGTCGGTGCTGGCGACGCAGCAGACGCTGGACATCATGGAGCTTCGCTATGGCGAGGGTTTTGCAGGCACGACACAGACGGCAGGACTGGGCGAGCGAATTGCCCTCAACGGCGTCGACATCAGCTTTCATCCGGCCGGCCATGTGCTGGGCTCGGCGCAGATCGCGGTCGTGCATCAGGGCATGCGCATCGTCGCCTCCGGCGACTACAAGCGGCAGCAGGACGCGACATGCCTGCCGTTCGAGCCAATCGCGTGCGATGTGTTCATCACCGAGGCAACCTTCGGCCTGCCGGTGTTTCGCCACCCGCCGGACGAGGAGGAGATCGCGCGGCTCCTGAAATCGGCGGCGCAGTTCCCCGAACGCTCGCATCTCATCGGAGCCTACGCGCTGGGCAAGGCGCAACGGGTGATGCGTCTGTTGCGCGACGCCGGCTACGACAGGCCGATCTATATCCACGGCGCGCTGGCCAAGCTCAGCGACTATTACCAGAGCCAGGGCATCGATCTCGGCACGCTGGAGCCGGCGACAGTGGAGAGCGCCAGCAAGGATGATTTCACCGGCGCCATCGTCGTCGGTCCGCCGGCCGCCTTCGCCGATCGCTGGGCGAGGCGCTTTCCCGATCCGATCTCCTGCTTCGCCTCGGGCTGGATGCGCATCCGCCAGCGCGCCAAGCAGGGCGGCGTCGAGCTGCCGCTGATCATTTCGGATCATGCCGACTGGGACGAACTGACCGCCACGATCAAGGAGACCGGCGCAGAGGAAATCTGGGTGACACACGGCCGCGAGGAGGCGCTGGTGCGCTGGTGCGAACTCGAAGGCATCGCGGCGCGGCCACTGCATCTGGTGGGGTATGAGGACGAGGGCGATTGATGGCATGAATCGCTTCGCCGAACTGCTCGACCGCCTTGTGCTGACGCCGTCGCGCAACGGCAAGCTGACGCTGCTGACCGATTATTTCCGCAGCGTCGAGGATCCCGATCGCGGGCTGGCGCTGGCTGCCATCACCGGCGACCTCAACATCGCCGCGATCAAGCCGGCGATGCTGCGCACCCTGGTGACCGAACGCATGGATCCGGTGCTGTTCGGCTATTCCTACGACTATGTCGGCGATCTCGCCGAGACCGTGTCGCTGGTCTGGCCGCAGACGCCCGGAACCATACCGAACCGTGAGCCGACGCTCGGTGAGGTGGTCGCGAAGCTGCAGGCGGCGAGCCGCTCCGACGGCCCGAAAGTGCTGTCAAACCTGCTCGACAGTGCCGGCATCTCGGCCCGCTTCGCCATCATCAAGCTGGTCACCGGCGGGTTGCGCATCGGGGTGTCGGCGCGGCTGGCCAAGCAGGCACTGGCGGATTTCGGCAAGGTCGACGTCGCCGAGATCGAGGAACTCTGGCACGGGCTGTCGCCGCCGTACACAGCCTTGTTCGCATGGCTGGAAGGCAAGGCCGCAAAGCCCGAGAGGGCCGCGCGGGCACTGTTCCGGCCGGTGATGCTGTCCAACCCGGTCGGCGACGGCGATCTCGACAGGCTCGACCCCGCCGATTACGTGGCCGAGTGGAAATGGGACGGCATCCGCGTCCAGGCGGTGTCGGAAGGCGGCATCCGCCGGCTCTATTCGCGCACCGGCGACGATGTCTCCGGCGCCTTTCCCGACCTCGCCGAGGCGATGGTTTTCTCGGCCACGCTCGACGGGGAATTGCTGGTCGGCGATCCCCGGGAAGCGACAGGGACATTCTCGGATCTCCAGCAGCGGTTGAACCGCAAGACGGTGTCACTGAAGATGCAGCAGCAATATCCGGCTTTCATGCGTTGCTACGACCTTTTGCAGGTCGGCGCGGAGGATTTGCGGGGATTGCCCTTCCGGGAGCGGCGCGTCCGCCTCGAAAACTTCGTGAAAACGCTCGACCCGAGCCGCTTCGATCTTTCGCCATTCGTCGCGTTCTCGGACTGGCAGGCGCTGGAGGAACTGCGCCGGGCGCCGCCGCACCCGATCATCGAAGGCGTGATGCTGAAGCGCTGGGATTCGCCCTATGTCGCCGGCCGGCCGAAGGGGCCCTGGTTCAAATGGAAACGTGACCCGCACACGGTGGACGCCGTGCTCATGTACGCCCAGCGCGGCCACGGCAAGCGCTCGAGCTTCTACTCCGATTACACGTTCGGCGTCTGGTCCGGAGCGGAAGGCGAGGAGGAACTGGTGCCGGTCGGCAAGGCCTATTTCGGCTTCACCGACGAGGAATTGAGGCAGATCGACAAATATGTCCGCGACAACACGATCGAGCGTTTCGGGCCTGTGCGCTCGGTGCGCGCCGACCGTGACAACGGGCTGGTGCTGGAAGTCGCCTTCGAAGGGCTCAACCGTTCGACGCGTCACAAATCCGGCGTTGCCATGCGCTTTCCCCGCATCTCGCGGCTGCGCTGGGACAAGCCCGCCAACGAGGCCGACCACATCGAGACGCTGCAGGCGCTGCTCGATCGTTGATCGCACCCTCTCCGGTGCCGGCGCTCAAGGCTCGACGGAGACGCGGATCTCGTAAATGTTGACCGCCTTGCCCTGCTTGTCGAAATCGGAGTTGATGGCGATCGTTCCGGCCGAGCCGGGCCGCTTGTCGGGGAATTTCACGTCGAAGAGATATTCGTTGCGCTGCTGGCCGACCGCATAGCGTTTGCGGCCGCAATCACCAAGCTCGCCGAAATTGCAGTCGACCGAGATCTGCGTGTCCTTGCCGTCCTCGGCGCGGGCGACGATATCGAACACGGCGTGCTTGCCGGCGAGCTTCTCCAGCACGCCTTGCCCGACATCGAAGCTGATCGCCGAACCGGAAGCGCCGGACTGGATGCGCAGGAATGGCCCGGAATCGTCCTTCATCGTTTCCGCCTTGGCGTCCGACGGAGCGCTGACATGCGCCGGGTCGGTGGGCGAAAACACGTTGATCCAGTTGCGCGCCTGATCGGCAGCGCCGGGCTTTTCCGGCCCGGTCTCGCCATCCGCCGGCGTGAAATCGTCGTCCTCGACGGTCGGCGGCGCTTCGGGCGGCGCGGTGTCGAGCTGAGCCTGGGTCTTGAAGACGCCGGTCTGCATGGCGAAAAACAGGCCGATGCCGACCGCGGCGAGCAGCGTCACGGTGAGGAAGATGGCGGTCAGCGGCAGGCGCCGGCCCCTGATGCGCCTCTCGTCGCGATCGGGCGCCACTTCAGCCGTGGCTTCGGACGAAGCGGGAGCCGACATGTCGATGGACGGCACGCCGGAAAGGGTCGCGTCGGGCATGATGTCTGGAACGACCGGCAAGACGCGCGAGCGCGGGGCATCGGCAGCCGGCTGTGCAGGCTCGTCGACGGAAACTGCGGGCGGCGCCGCGCTCTCGCCGGTTGCGGCGGGTGCAGCCGGGCTCGCCGGAAGCTCGACCGCCGGTGCATCGGACTCAGCCTGGGGAGCGACATCCGGCACCGCCGGCAGGAATTCGGATTCGATTTCGGTGATCTTGGCCTGTATCGCCTTGCGGCGCTTGATGGCGACTTCCACCGTCACGCCGGGATTGGCCTGGAGCGCGCGGTCGAGCGCGGCGAAAGCCGAGCGATAGACCTTTTCGCGGTATGCGCGGTCCTCGGCATTGCCTCTTTCGAGGGCGTTCCGGATCGCTTTTTCGATTGCGTCCAAGCGAGATCCCTCTGTGCGTTGCCCAAACCTCGCCATGATCGTTAGCCGCAGCCGACCAATCAATCAACGGGCGAGCGTCCGCATTCTGCCTCGTTGGAGTGTCCAAAGTCCATCTTGGCGGTATTCCGGCAACGAAATCAACATGCTTCATTGATCTTTGCCGGCAGGGAGGCACGGGGCCAGGCGCAATGTCCCGGCCGATCGGTAAGGGCGTGGCAGCCGGCTTTGTCGGCGATGCGTCGGGGCGGAACGACGCGCAACACGAATTGCCGGGCCGCATCCTGAATTCGCGATCGCCCATCTTGAATTCGCCGTCGGTTGAGTCTATCACCCAGCCCATCTTGGAGGCCTAACGCTTCCCGGGCCGCTTTAGCTCAGTTGGTAGAGCACATCATTCGTAATGATGGGGTCGCGTGTTCGAGTCACGCAAGCGGCACCACTTCCCCAGCCACTGCTGCCGTTGCCATCATGGCATCTGCCCCTGCCACAAGGGTAATCCACTTTCGGCAGCGAAGTCTTTGTCCTCCGCGTAGATCGGTTCGCCTCTTCTCACCACCCGCCGAAGCAGGGCCGCATCTTCGTTGGCGTGATATCGAAAGGCGTTTCGGGTGTCGTATCCGTGCCCGGCCTGGGACAGGGAAAACCCGCTGACGACGACAGGGGCAAAGCCGGCGAAACGCGCCAGTATGATCGCGAAGGCTCCAGTGGAGATCTTCCGGTGCCAGCCGCGGAACATATGATATTTGCCGCTAAGCTGCCAGACGACGTTGGCAAGCTGCCATTTGGTAAGCGCCTGCAAGGTCTCATAATGATAGTCGAAGGTGCGACAACCGGCTTTCAGCTTGTCCTCGACATCAGGCCAAACCGGGATGATCAGGTGCTTTGCCTGCCGTCCTCTCAACAAATCACGCTTGTAGAAATCCTGTTCGCTGGCGTCGACAAAAATGCCGCGGCGGATCACGGCAATATCGGGAACGGGGAGGCCGACGGTTTCCGCCAAAAGCTGGGAAGCATTGACGGTCACAAGTGCCCAATCGGCATCATGTCCCTGCGGGAGGCGAAAATTCGGCGCCGAGCCCATCACCAAGGCGGGACCCGTGGCCCTGGGCAGGCGAAGAATTGGCTTTGAGAAGGCTGGCAAGAGATCCGAAAGCGGAGTTTTCATCCGGGAATCTGAACCGCCTGTTCCTCAAACGCGCGCAGGATGCTCTCTTCCCGGCTCCACAATTCGTCCCATTGCGTGGTGCCGGACCAACCCGCAAACCAAGGGCCGCCGAGCGTATAATGCGCCAGCGAGACATCGGCGGGATCGAGTTCGGAAGCCGAAGCCCCGACGAGGTAGTTCCACGCCAGGGGCAATTCGCCGATCTCATGGTCCTCAAGCCATTTGAAGGCGTGGAGGTCACGTCCGGGCCACGTATTGAGCATCTCCTTGGTCAGCCGCTTGTTGGCGGGATGATCCAGATTCCATAAAACGACCGACGACCAGTTCTTGCGGCGATAGAACGTCTGCGTTTGTCCGTCCATCTTGACCGCTTCGGATTCGCGTTGCTGGTGCTTGACCGCCATGATCGCGTAGGAAGGATCGAGCAGATCGAGCAGTTTGACCGGATCCTTCAGAAACAGGACGTCGCAATCGCAGAACATGGCCCAGCCGCTTTGCCCCATGAACGGAACGGCAAAGCGCGATATGGCAAACTCGGTCGCCATCGGCGCCTCGGAAATCGGGCACCAGAGCTTACCGTCACGTACTTCCATCGGTCGCGTCATGATTCCTTGGGCTACAAGGTCCTTGAGCACGAGCGGCTGTATCTGCAACGGGGTGCTTGTCCGCCGATAGGCGCTCCATCGCGCCACGTCTAGAACTCGGGATTCGCGCGGATCATAGCCAATGTAGATTGGTATCATGTGGCAGTTCTGTAATCTGATGTGAATTTAGACGAATCTAGCATGGCAGCACTGCACGCGGAAGACCAGAAGCACATTCGCAATGCCGTGTGTCCGGGTTGCCACGAGCGTTTCATCTCTGAAGGTGTCGATGGTGTTTTTGCGCGACAAGAGCCAAGCAACCGGCATCGCGCCTCTTGACGACGGACCTGTCGAGCGGGTCGTCGCACTCACATTTGAGACAGCTCACCAGCAAGCCACATCGACCGTTGTTATTGGACCTCACATCTCCTGGCCTGGCCCGTCCAGAGTGGCAGACCGAGCGAGTCCGCCACGTGCGGATCGCTCGTATAAAGGGGGAAACCGAGCGCCAACAGCGCCAGCAGGGTGGCACGGTCGGAACCGACGTGCATCCGGTCGATGTTCAGTTTGTTGTACACATGGCCGTGCGAACCTGGGTCAATACCCGTGATGATCACGGCCGGCGCGCCGTTATGCAAGGCGTAAAGGACCGCCGTGATCCCGGTCGAGAACTTCTCCTCCAGATGCATCTCGAAATTGGGCACACCCATCACTGCTTCGTAGAGCGCCATGCGCTGGTGACGGGTCATCGTGCGCAGGTCGCGACAGCGGTAGTTGAAGGCCGCGATGTTGCAGCGCAATTCCTCCATCGTGCGGTGTGCACGCACAATCCAGAGCAGATCGGTCTCCTGGCCGGTCAAGACGGCGCGCACGGCCACAGCGTTGGGCTTGGTCGCGTCAAGTTGGTTGACGTAAAGAAATGTCGCGTCAGGAGTACCCATCCCCCAGCGGGCAGTCACGGTCTGCGAGCCATTCACGGTAAAGAGTGTGAAAGCATCGCGCTGAAAACCCACCGGCGGGTTCGAGACCGGCGCGGAGCCCACGACGAGGACCGGCTTTGTAAGCGGCACAGGGTGCCGTGGCGCCTGGGGGTGCAGCAGGCGATATAACAGTTTCCGCTTAACCACGAGAAGCGGGTGATCGAACAAGCGCTTGCGCAGCGGCTTCTGTGCATCGGGATTCGCTGCGCTATGCTCTGCAATCTCCAGAGCGATCCCCTTGGCCTTCGCCAAACCGGCCTCCTCTCAATGCTTTCCCGGGCATGTACTCCCCCCTGCCAGCCGGCGTTGATCAGCGGCTTGATCGTTGGGGCAGGCAGCAACCATAACGTGACGAATCATTTCCTCTGGCGCTCTGATGGGAACCCTTCGCTTTTCCCCAAGCGCTTCAAGCCTCTCTCACTCAATGTCGCAACTCTACTGTATTCGGCACGAGACTGCATGCGGGTTGCTGTTGTTTGTTGCTTCTGATCACGGTTCGATAGAACTCCGTCCGAAACTCATGGTGCCAGATCGGCAGCATCGCCGAAGCGATAGCCGCGCTCAATACTCAGCAGAGGATCAATCTCCACCAGCCGAACAGGAATTTCAACATCCAATTTCGACAACAAACGGCAAGACACATTGCTGCAACTGCGACCGAATCTGCAACTGCGACCGAGACCCGACCTCAAAACGCCGCCTGGCACTGTGGATCGCGATGCTGGCCGAATGCATCCGCCATTGTCGAGACCGAGGTTTGATGTGAAACTCCCGGCGTCAGCATGGGAGGTCAAAATGCCCAACAGTTTCAAGACCGGAGACGTCGTCAAGCTGAAGTCCGGAGGCCCGAAGATGACGATAAGCGACGGTGCCGCCTCCGGCACATATATGTGCCATTGGTTCAACCGCGAGGGCGATGTATGGACCCCGCAGCATGCCGGCTTCAAGCCGGACCAGCTGGTGGTGGCGGACCAATCGACATAGAGCGGTTCACCGCTTCGCGGAAGCGGCGAAACGCTCTATCTCTTTGTTTTTACGCAATTCCATAGGGAAGCGCTACGCGCTTTTCCAGGGGAAACCGTACACACTTTTCTTGGAATTGCTCTAGTTCCTGCCCTTCGGCTGAAGGGTTCGAACATGGCGCAAGCAGCGCCCGATCGGGCGCGTTGTTGCGGCATGCGCCTGCCGGCACAAAAGTCACCGACGGATTTCTACCGCCGCTGCGTTTAACGGGAGAAGCGTCGCCACGGCACAATGCCATGGCAGCGCGCTAACCGGAGACGCCAGCATGATACGCCGTTCGATCCTTGCCGCTGCCTTGAGCCTGCTGACCGCCACGGCGTTCGCCCAGACGGCGACACAGCCTCCGGCCGCGACGTCCCCTTCTGCACCGCCTCCCGCTGCCGCGCCAGCCGCGTCAAAGACCAGGCCCGACATCACGCTGGCCAAATTCCAGAAGCGGCGTGAGAAGGCGATCATGGCCGCCGACACGGATGGCGACGGCAAGATCAGCCTGCGGGAATGGGAGGCCCTCCAGGCAAAGCGCGGCACCAAGGGCGACCCGACACAGTCCTTCGCGCGCGCCGACTCGAACCATGACGGCTTCATCGACCGCGCCGAACTCGATGCCTTCTTCGCCGAGCGCTTCGCCAGGTTGGACAAGAATGGCGACGGCGTTCTGAGCGTCGACGAAATGCCGGGCCACAAAACCGCTCCCAAGACGGAGCAATGAACGGGGGTAATGGCACGCGATGAGCATCAGGGGTGCGCCAGCCGATGAGCGCGGATCCGGACGAGGAGCTGGTTCGCCGTATCGGCGCCGGCGATCCGGCGGCCGTGCAAACGCTCGTCGCGCGCAAACTGCCGCGTATCCTGGCGCTTGCCGTGCGCATGCTGGGCGACGCGGCGGAAGCCGAGGATGTCGCGCAGGAGACCTTCGTCCGAATCTGGCGGCATGCCTCGGGCTGGCGGCGCGGCAATGCCCGCTTCGACACCTGGATCCACCGGGTGACGCTGAACCTTTGCTACGACCGGCTGCGCCGCCGCCGCGAATGGGTGACAGACGATCTGCCGGAGGTGGTAGACCCGGCGCCGCTTCCGGATACCCAGCCGCGGGAAGACACGTGGCGCGTCGAACAGGCCTTGCGAGCCATCGCGCCGCGGCAGCGCGAAGCCATCATCCTGGTCTACTATCAGGACATGTCGAACATCGAGGCGGCCACGACCCTGGAGATCAGCGTCGATGCCCTGGAGAGCCTACTTTCGCGCGGGCGCAGGGCGCTGCAGGCGATCCTGGCCAGGGACGGTGTCCATGAATGAGAACCGCGCCGCCATGAAAGCGCAGCGTTCGCGCCTTGCCGACACCGCCTGGCAGCCGGCTCCGATGATCGCAGCGCCGTGCGGGCACGCGATGCCAGCGGGCAAGGGGCCAACAGGCAAGGGAAAGACCGATGTCTGACCGATCCAGGGACGCACCGACGATGGATGCCGAACGCTTTGCCGCGCTGGCGTCAGCCTATGGCGGCGACTTGCGGCGATGGCCACAGGCCGAACGCGCGGCGGGCAGCATCCTTGCCGCAAGCGACGCGGGCGCGGCCATTCTGAGGGATGCCGGCAAGCTCGACGCCCTGCTCGACAGCTATCGCGTCGAAGCGCCCGGCAAAGCGCTGCACGGCGGCATAGTGAGGGCTGCCGACGGTCATCTTGCCCAACGCTGGCGCCAGCGCTTGTGGTGGCTGGGGCTCGGACTTGCCGGCATCGGCCTGGCCGGCGCGGTTGCCGGATCGGCTTTGGTGATCGTCGCCACGCCTGAGGTTCAGCCCGATCAGTATGTGCTGGACGCCAATACGACGGCGTTCGGCGATGCCGGTCCCGACGACACGATCGAGGAAAACCTATGAACACGGGCCGCAAGCTCCTCATCGCGTCCGTGGCGCTGAACGTCTTCCTGGCCGGCGCCCTTGCCGGCGGCGCAGTCTGGCTGAGAAGTGGCAAGGCGGGCCAGGGCTATTCGCTGGAAGCGGTCGGAGGCCGGCTTCCGGACCAGGAACGCAGGATATTCCGCAAGGCGTTGCGTGAGGTCCGGCGCGAATCCCGCCAAGTCATCCTCGACGGCCAGCAGGCCAGGCGCGAGGCCGCCGACCTGCTGCGGCAGCCCACCCTCGACACGGCAGCCCTGACAGCCGCGCTCGAGCGGGCCCGCAACGCCGACGTCACCATGCGCATGCGGCTGGAGCAGCGCATCGTCGAGTTCGCCGCGGCAAGTTCGGCAGAGGATCGCGGCGTTCTGGCTGAGGGGCTGACAAGACGCGCCGGGTTGCCGCCGGCGCCAAAAAAATCGCCATAAGCACCGACGGAATGCGCCGAAGCCGCCGTTTAAGGCAAGAAGGGCACACCTGCCGGACAGCTTGGTGCGAACAGGTTTTCAACTTCGAGACCATTTGGAGTATCGTCATGAACCGTCTGACACAATACGCGGCCGCCGCCGCGCTTGCCTTGACCGGAACGGCCGCGACCGTTGCGGCGGCATCCGCCACGCCGATGCTGGCCCAGCCAAGCGCCCCGGCGCTGATCGAGCATGTGGCATGGGGTTGCGGCCCCGGCTGGCATCCCAACCACTGGGGGCGCTGCGTGCCCAATCGGGGGGTTGTGTATCCGCGTTATTACCGGCCCGGCCCGGTCTTCCACGTCTGGCACCCCCATCCTGTCTGGCACCCACATCGGGTCTGGCACCGCTGGCGTCACTGGTAAGGGTGCGCGGGGGCCAGCCGCTTCACCGGCCTGGCCCCCTCGACCGCAGCAACCGATCCGACCTGAGCGCATCGCGCCGAAAACGGGTTCATGCGCCGCGCTGGGCCTGAACAAGGAGCTGACGTGGCTATCCCGGCCAAAGGCTCCATGCCGCCGGACGCCGCCCTGGTCGGTGGTGCTGCTCGCCGGCGGCGCGATCAAGGGCGGCCGCGTCATAGCCGACTGGCCGGGCCTGAAGCCGGCCCAGCTCTACGAGCAGCGCGACCTGGCGCCGACCAGCGATGTCAGGGCGGTGCTGAAAGGCCTGCTCGCCGACCAGTTCGGGCTTTCGGCGGCGGTGCTCGGCGACAAGGTGTTCCCGGAGTCCGCGGCGATGAAGCCGATGCGCGATCTGGTCGTCTGAATTGCCGTTGCACACGGCGATTAAGGTTAAATTTACTATGGAATTGTTCGAAAGCTGCAAATGACACAAAGCTCCCCCCAAAGGAACGCACAGACATGTTCGTGGGGAAAGCCATATCTCGACTTCAAGGGTCTTTGCGGGCCTTCTGCCATCCGCTGGCGCTGGTGCTGATCAGTCTTGCGGGCGTTTTTGGCGCCGGCCGGGCCGAGCATGAATGGCTGTCGGTGCCGTTCTCGCTGACATTGGTGGCGGCGCTCGCGGGAGCGGTGTTCCTGACATCGGGGCGCCTTGCCTTTTCCGTCTATCTCGCCTGGATGGCCGTTGCCCTGGTGACGCTGATCTCGGCGGTCAAATTCCGGATGAAGGGGTTCTCGCTGCACTTCTACGACACGATCTTCGTGTCCACGGATCCGGGAGTGTATCGCTTCCTGCTCGGCTCCTATCTCCACCTCATCCTGCCTGTCGCCGCGGTGTTGGTGCTTGGCATCGCCGCAGCGATCTTGATCTTTCGCGCCGACCGGAAGCTTGGCTGGCCCGCATCGGCGCGCGCCCTGCTTCTGGCCGTCCTCGTCACGCTGGTGCCGCTGACCTTTCCCGCCGAGGCTTCGAAGGACCGGTACTTCTACTATATGCAGGGCCGGCACATGTCGGCCTTCTTCATCTCACTGGTGGATCTGCGCAACCTGGTCGTCGAGCCGGCGTTCGAGCAGCGGCTGCAGGCCGTCGCGCCACAGCCACCCTTCGCCGACACGGTCGACTGCGGCGACCGGGCAGCGCTTCCCGATATTTTCTTCGTGTTGAGCGAAAGCCAGTCCGATCCAAGCTATTTTCCGCAGATCGCCAGTGGCCCGGGATTCCTGCAGCGATTTGCACCTGCCGCCGGCGAGCCCCGCCCGATGCAGGTCGAGACGTTCGGCGGCGGCACCTGGATCAGCAATTTGTCCTTGATGACCGGGGTTTCGGCCACCGATTTCGGCTGGCGAAGTCCCTATCTGACGATCACGCTACAGGATAAGGTCGCCGGCGCGTTGCCGGAGTTGCTGGCGCGCTGCGGCTATCGAACGGCCGCCATGACGCCGATGGACTTTACCTTCGTCAACGAGGGGCCTTTCTTGAAGTCGATCGGGTTCGAGAACGTCCTCGACATCAAGGATATCGCCGCGCCCTTCTACCATCTGCGCGACAGTTTCTATTACCACGCGGCGGAGGCATTCATCGCCAGGCACCGCCGGGAAGACGGCCGGCCACTGTTCCTCGAAATCCAGACCATGTTTCCGCACTCGCCCTATGAGGGGCGGATGGAGCCGGGATTGAAGATGGAAGGCGAGCCTTTCGCGGACGATTTCCAGGTCGGCGAATATCTGCGCCGCATGGCGATCGCGCGCGGCGACCTTCAGGATTTTCTCAAGCAACGGGAAGCGGAGGCCGGCACGCGCGGCGCCGTGGTGCTCGAATTCGGCGACCACCAGTCCTCGGCGACCAAACCGTTTGTCGATGCGACCGCAGGCAGTGACGCGCTGGCCAAGCTTGACTCGCTCGCCTATCGCACCTTCTACACCCTCACGACGTTCCATCATCCACTGCGTCACCCGATGCCCGATATGACGTCGCTCGATATTGCCTTTCTCAGCGCAAGCCTGCTCGATGCCGCCGGCCTGCCGATGTCACCCGTCATGTCCGATCTGGTGCGGTTGCGTGACCATTGCGGCGGCAGGTTCCATGGCTGTGCTGACCGGGCCGAGGTGGATGCACATCTGCGCCGCCGCGCCGATTCAGGACTGCTGCATCTTTTCCCGCAAGCTGCGCCGCTTCATTCACAAGTCGAAACACGGTGACGGCGCGACGCGGCCTCAGTGTGTCGGCCCGGCCCCCAGCGTCGCCACCGTCTTGAGGGCGCCGTCGAGCATGTCGCCCTTCTCGTCCTTCAGCGCCGCCTCGCGCAGCCGCCTGATCCAGTCAGCGGCGTCGGCGCGCCCCTTGAGCAGGTCGAGCGCCGACAGCACGCGGTCGAACTTCGACTGGGCACGGACATGGGTGTCGCTGTAGCCCTTGATCAGCCGGCGGCAGTTCAGTATCTCGACGGCCAATGCATAGTCCTCACGCGCATGGCCCAGCGCCAGCGCGTACCAGCTCTCCAGATGTGCGGCTTCCACCTTGTGGCGCAGCAGGCGGCGGCGCCAGCGGCGCAGGCCGCCGATGAACCACAGAGCGGTGAAGCCGGCAAAACTATCGGTACGGATGCGTCGGCCGCGATTGATGCGACGGTCAAGGAAGGCGGCGAGCTTCGGCCGGTTCTCGATGTAGCTGCCCAGCCCCGCCGGCAGCGTGCCGCAGAACTCCTCGATGCGCGGATGGAAATACTCGGTCACCTGCAGGACCGAGCCATCCCTGACGCCGACCTCCTTGCGCACGCGCCTGTCGCGGGTCGAGCGCGTCTTCAGGTCGGCGACGCGGATCATGTCATCGTAGCATAGGGCGTTCGCCAGATGCTTGGCCGCGGCGATCGAGAGGGCATAGGCTCGATCAGGCCCGTCCAGCACGACGGCTTTGTCCAGGCGGTCGAGATATTCGCGTCCATAGGCAATGTCCTGATAGTCCACGACCTTTCGCAGACCGCGCAGCGCCATGTCGCGCACCGACACGGGCATTACGTCGACGCGGGCGGCCAGGGCCTGCCAGCCTCGCAGGAGGTCTTGCGGGCCACTCACCTGTCCAGCAGCCAGGGCGGAGCCGACGACAGCAGCTTCCGCCGGTTTTGGCGCAGCCGATGATGCCGTGCCGCGCGCGCGATCATAGGCGGCGCCGAAGGCAGCGAGGCTGGCCTTGACGCCGCGGCCACCGGCGCCGATCGCCTCCTGGTAGCTTTCGCGCGTGAACGGCAGGGCGCCGGAGCCCGCCAGCGCGCCAAGCAGACTGGCCGAGATCATCGAGCCGCTGTCGGCGGCGATCTTTTCCATGTCGAAAGCGATGAAGCGCTTCGATGCGGCTTCAGCCGTCGCGTGCACCTTCGACGACGACGCCCTGCCGTCGCCGGGCTCGATCTTTTCCGACACGGCAGCGATGCGGTGCGACGAGGTGATCAACGTCGTGCGGTCGGGAGTGACAAAGCCGCGGATGATGGCGCGGCCGGCTTCCATCAGTTCGGCAGCGATCAAAATGTCGACGTCGCCTTGCGAGGGCGACAGCGCGAAGACCGGCAGGCGGCCGGTGTCACGGGCCATCTCGACATAGTAGATGGTGGCGCCGGTGCGCTGGGCGACGCCGGCCACCGAGGTCGATTGCGCGACGTAACCGTTGCGCTCCGCGACGTCGGTGATCCAGTCGGCAAGCACGCCGCCGCCCTGGCCGCCGACGGCGAGCACCGCAAGCTTGATAACGCGTTCGTCGTCGGCGGCGCCTGCCTTCGGGCGCAGTGAGGCGTTGTGATCAAGCATCGGCGAACACCAGACGGCGGCCTTCGCGGCGACGCTGCAAAAGCCCGATGACCGCGCGCCGGGCGCTCTCGAGGAAGCGGTCCCAGCGGCTCGGATTGTGCACGACATCGGCGCGATAGAAGGACGGGCACAGCACCGCCGCATCGGCGACTTCGCCGCAATTGCCGCAGCCGACGCAGTTCTGATCGATGCTCGCGACAGGATCGTCGCGCAGCGGATCGTCGAGCGACTTCACCGACAGCGACGGGCAGCCGGACAGCCGCATGCAGGCGTGGTCGCCGGTGCAGATATCCTCGTCGACACCGAACTTCGGCTTGACGACGCGCGTCCCACCCTTGATCGCCTTGTCGACCAGGGGCTTTTCGCGGCGCTGGCGGTTGAGCATGCATTCCGACGAGGCGACGATGACTTTCGGGCCTTTCTCGTCCGTGGTCAGCGCCTCGCGCAGCGTGTCCTGCATCTTGCCGACGTCATAGGTGCGGTCGACATGGCGCAGCCACTTGACGCCCATGCCTTTCACGGCCTCGGTGATGGGATGCTTGGTCGACTTGGTCTTGTTGCCGGCGCGTGACGACAGAATGTCCTGCCCTCCCGTCGCGGCCGAGTAGAAATTGTCGACAATGACGATGACGCCGTCGTTCTTGTTGAACACCGCATTGCCGATCGAGGAGGTCAGGCCATTGTGCCAGAAGCCGCCATCGCCGACGAAGGAGATCGAGCGGCGCTTGGCGTCGGGCGAATTGAAGGCCGAGGCCGAGGCCGGGCCGAGCCCGTAGCCCATTGTGGTGGCGCCGAGTTCGAAGGGCGGCATGATCGAGAACAGGTGGCAGCCGATGTCGGACGCGATGTGGTGCTTGCCGAGTTCCTGTTCGACCAGTTTTGTCGCGGCAAAGATCGGCCGCTCCGGGCAGCCGATGCAGAAACCGGGCGGTCGACCTGGAACGACATTGATCAGGTCCGCCGTGTCGACGCCGTCGCCGACCTTGTTGGGAGCCCGCACTTCGCCGGGCAGAAGATGCGGCGCCTCGGTGCGCAGGAAGGCGCCGATGCCGTCGAGCATGACCTGGCCGGTATATTCGCCGGCCATCGGCAGGTGCTCCTTGCCGACCAGGCGGGTGCCACGCCCGGCCTTGTGCAGCATGGCGGCAAAGGCCTGTTCGATGTAGTTGGGCTGGCCTTCCTCGACGACCAGCACCGCCTGCTTGCCTTCGCAGAAGGACAGAAACTCGTCGTCGATCAACGGATACACGGCATTGAGCACGTAGAGCGGCACGTCGGTCTCGCCATAGGTGTCGGCAAGGCCGAGCCGCTGCAAAGCGCGGATGACGGAATTGTACATGCCGCCCTGCATGACGATGCCGACGGAGCCGTGATCGGAACCGAAGATCTCGTTGATCTTGCGGCTCTTGATGAAATCCACCGCCGCCGGCCAGCGCTTCGCGACCTTCTCCTTCTCGTGCAGGAAGGAAGCGGGCGGCAGCACGATGCGGCCGGTGTCGCGGCGGGGCGCCTCCAGCGCATCGGCCACCGTCATCGGCGGCCGCTTGTTGTCTTTGGCGGTGAAATGACCGTGGACATGGCAGCAGCGGATGCGCACCTGCAGCATGACAGGCGTGTTGGAGGCCTCGGACAACTCGAAGCCGTCTTCCACGGCCTTGACGATCGAGGGCAGGTTCGGGCGCGGGTCGAGCAGCCAGACCTGGCTCTTCATGGCGAAGGCATGGCTGCGCTCCTGCATGATCGAGGAGCCCTCGCCATAGTCCTCGCCGACGATGATCAACGCACCGCCGGTGACGCCGCCGGAGGCGAGGTTGGCGAGCGCGTCGGAGGCGACGTTGGTGCCGACCGTCGACTTGAAGGTCGCCGCGCCGCGGATCGGATAATGCACCGAGGCCGCCAGCATGGCGGTGGCGGTGGCTTCCGAGGCGCTCGCCTCGAAATGCACGCCGAGTTCGCCCAGAATGTCCTGTGCGTCGGCCAGCACGTCCATGAGATGGCTGATCGGCGCACCCTGGTAGCCGCCGACATAGCCGACGCCGCATTGCAGCAGCGCCTTGGTGATGGCGAGGATGCCTTCGCCGGCAAATTCCTCGCCCGCGCCGAGCCTCAGCTTTTCGACTTCCTTGGCAAAAGACCGTTCGGCCATTTTTGGCCTCCTTCCGTTGCCGCCCGGCAGCGGCGGCGCGTACGTCTAGATGTCGTGCTTGCGAATGTTCTTCAGCATCTTTTGCAGCGTGGCGATCAGCGCTGCGTATTCGGCGTCGTCGACATCGTCGAACATGGCCTCGAAAGCGTCATGCATGGCCGGCCAGGCGCGGGTGAACTCGGTGCGGCCTTCGTCGGTCAGGAACACATGGCGGATGCGACTGTCGCTAACCCCCTGCTCGCGCCGCACAAGCCCCTGCCCCTCAAGCGTGTCGAGCGTGCGGCTCAAGGTGGACTGCTCGATCACCGTGTAGACCGAGAGGTCGTTGACGGTGACGCCGTCGGTGACCGACAGCACCGCGAGCGCCCGCACCTGCGAAATGGTCAGGCCCTGCTTGCGGAAATCGTCGCGCAAGGTGGCGTTGTAGCGGCCCATGATGCGGTTCATCAGATAGGGCGCGAATTGCTGCAGGCCGATCTGACCCAAGGTCGATATGCGCTGGCGCTTTTCCGCGATTTTCTGCTCCATCATAGTCTCCCCGCCAGGAGAAAGCCGGAGCCGCCGCCGAGGCCCGCGCCCGGATGGGTCGAGGCGCCGATATGGTAGAGGTTCTTGATGCCGGTCTGGTGATTGCGGCTGGTCTTGAACGGTCGCCACAGGAAGGACTGGTCGACGGTCGAGGACCCGCCATAGGGGTCGCCGCCGACCAGATTGATGTTCATCGCTTGGAGATCGGCAGGCGAATAGGCGCGGCGCGCGATGACGCTGTCCTTGAAGCCATCGATATGACTGGCAAGGATCGCTTCGGCGCGATCGGCATAGGCCTCGCGCAGCGCGTCGGTCCATTGCCCGTCCGCCGGCGCCTGCAGCTTGCCGGCGGCATCACCCTTGATGTGACGGGGAGCCTCGGGCAGTTGCAGCCACAGGATCGCCTTGCCTTGCGGGCAGCGCGAGGGATCGAGCGCGTGCGGCTGGCCGACGCAGATGGTCGGCACTTCGGGCAGCATGCCGCGCGTCGCCTCGTTGCAGGCCTTCGACACACCGTCCAACCCAGGCGTCAGATGCAGCAGCGCCACCTTGTCCAACCCCTGGCCCCGCCATGAAGGCGGCTTGTCGAGGGCATAGTGGATCTGGAAATTGCCTTTGCCGTAGCGGTATTTTTGCGTCGCCTCGATGTCATTCCTGGGGCTGTCGCTGCCGAGCAGCCGACCGTAAAGCTGCGTCGGCGTGACCGAGCAGATGACGCTCTTCTTCGCATTGACGGTCTCGCCCGAGGCCAATCGCACTCCGGTGGCGCGACCTTCGGTCAGGATGATCGAGGCAACGTCGGCCTCGGTGGAGATGACCCCGCCGCGCTCTTTGACAAGCGCCTCGAACGCCGACAGCAGGTTCTTCGCCCCGCCCTTGACGATCGGCGCGCCCGCAGCCTCCAGCGCGAAGGCGATGACCTTGGCGATCTGGCCGGAGAAAGCATCTTCCGGCCCAAGTCCGGCATGCAGCACCCACGGTGCCCACAGCGCGCGTATGGTTTCGGACCGATAGGTGCTTTCCAGCCATGCGCGCGCCGGCACCAGCGCATCGCCGAGAAAGGCGGCCAGCCCGCGCGGGCTCCGCCGCCAGGCATCACCGGCGAGCAGCTTCATTGTCGGATAAGACCAAAGGCTGCCGCCGAGCAGGCCGAACAGCAGCCCGGCATTGCGCTCGATGCCGCCGACATCCTCGGCGTGCCGGTCGCCGTCGCCTGCGGCGATCGCATTGAAGGCGGCGATGTTGGCGGCGCGGTCGGTGCTGAGCACGGCATGGCTGCCGTCGGGCCGCAGCACCCCCGTCGGGGTGGCCGCGTGACAGAACTCCAGGCCATGCCGGGCCAAGTCCTTGCCCAGCGCCGCGTAAGCCGGCGAGGTAATGAACAGCACGAATGTCGTCGCCATCACATCATGGATGAAACCGGGCGCGGTGATTTCCTCGGTGCGCATGCAGCCGCCAATGCGGTCGTTGCGCTCCAGCACGAGTACCTTTGCGCCCTTGCCGCCCAGCATCGCCGCGCAGACCAGCGCGTTGATGCCGCTGCCGACGATGATGTGGTCGGGGGCGTTCATTGGCGGTTCCCCGTGGGCAGCGGATAGGCTTGGGAGGTCAGTCCTCTACGGCGCTCCCCTCTGTCCTGCCGGACATCTCCCCCTTTTGGGGGGAGATTGGCTGTCATCACCGCTTTCGCCAATCTCCCACGTTGCAGGAATGAGAGGGGCGCCGAAGCTGCCAATCTCCCCCCTTGAGGGGGAGATGTCCGGCAGGACAGAGGGGGGCGCCGTAGGGCGCGAGTGCCGCCAACCTGCCTCCCTATCGCATCGCCCGCGCGCATGATCTTCTCCCGAAGATCCACTTCGCCCTATTTGCCCGGCACCAGCGCCAGGGCGCGGATCGGGCTGCCGGTGCCGTGCTCGATCTTGAGCGGCGCGGCGATCAGGATGGCGCCCTTCGGCGGCAACTGGTCGAGGTTGCACAGGCTGGCCAGACCATAGCGGTTGGCCTTGTGCATCAGCGTGTGGGCCGGGAATGGCGGCTCCATGCCGCCGGCCTTGCCGGCATCGGTGCCGATCGTCTCCGAGCCCCAGCCCTTGATGTCCTTGCTGATCAGGAACTGGATTGCTTCCGCCGTCGGGCCGGGCGTGTGTGGGCCGGTCTCGTTGGCGTTGAGGAATTCGGCTTCCGAGCCGTTGCGCTTGTACCAGTCGGTGCGCATCACCACCCATTCGCCGGCGTTGATGGCGCCATGCTTGGCTTCCCACGCCTTGATGTGATCGACGGTGAGCAGGAAATCATGGTCTGCGGCGGCTTCCTTGGAGCAGTCGATGACATTGACCGGACCAATAAAGTTCTGCGCCGGAATGGTGTCGGTGGCGCCATCCGGATAATCCTTGCCGCTGATCCAGTGCTGCGGCGCGTCGAAATGCGTGCCCGAGTGTTCGCCGAGCTTCAGCCAGTTCCAGGCCCACCAGGGACCATTCTTGTCGTAACGGGAGATGTTATGGATCTCGACCTTCGGCGTGTCGACGGCAAGTTCCGGCGGCAGCTTGATCAGCGGCGTGTCAGGACCGAGCGGCGCCGACAGGTCGACCACCTTGATGGCGCCTGAAAGAAGCTGGCCGGCGACTTCGCCGAGGAGTTGTTGCGTATCCATGGTCTCTGTTCCCTCTTGTCTGATGTGCTGAAGGCTCGTCTCGGCCCTTAATATCCTACTAGACGAAAACATATGCATCTGCAATTATCTTTAAGCATAAAGGAAATGGGTGCGGGGCGTGAGCGAGTTCGACGCCATCTTTGTCGGGGCGGGCCACAACAGTCTGGCTTGCGCCGCGCATCTGGCGCTCAAAGGCTGGAAAACCGGGGTTTTTGAGCGCAGTGCAAATATCGGCGGCGCCGTCCAGACCCGCGAATTCACGCTGCCGGGTTTCCGACACGATTTCGGCGCGATGAATCTGAGCCTGTTCGCCGGCTCGGCCTTCCACCAGAAATATGCAAATGAATTGAAAGCCCACGGGCTGGAATTCGCGCCGGTTTCCGACTGTTTCGCCAGCGCCTTCCCGGACGGACGCTGGTTCGGCGTCAGCAACGATCTGGAAAAGACGGCCGCGCGCATGGCTGCCTTCTCCGCCGCCGATGCCGCCACGTGGCGCAAGCTGGTCGCCGCCTTCCCGGCGGAAGCAGAGCATCTGTTTCGCCTCTTGGGATCACCGATGAGCGCCCGCGCCCTTGCCGGCACGGCGTGGAACCTTTGGCGCAAGAAGGGCCTCGCCGGCGCGCTCGACACCGGGCGCCTGCTGCTTTCCTCGCCCCGCGCGTGGCTGGAGGAGACTTTCGAGTCGCCCCATGTGCGGGCGACGCTCGCCACCTGGGGCATGCATCTCGACTTTGCGCCCGACATCGCAGGCGGTGCCGTGTTCCCTTATCTGGAATCCATGGCCAACCAGAGTTTCGGCATGGTGCTGGGCAAGGGCGGCGCCCACACCATCATTCGTGCCTTATCGGGGATGGTCACGGGCGCCGGCGGCAAGATCTTCACCAACGCCGAGGTGGCCGAAATCACGGTTTCGGCCGGCAAGGCGACGGGTGTGCGGCTCAAGTCCGGTGAGACGCACACGGCCACCAGGGCGGTCATTGCCGGCGTTGCACCCAAGGCGTTGGCCGGCACGCTTTTGCCCAACGGTTCCGGCGACGCCGGCTTCGACACGGCGATGCAAAAATTCCGGCACGCGCCGGGCACCATGATGATCCATCTGGCGCTAGACGATCTGCCGGACTGGCGCGCCGGCGCCGAGTTGCGGCAGTTCGCCTATGTGCATCTGTCACCGTCGCTCGACGCCATGTCGCGCACCTATCAGCAGGCGATGGCGGGCGTGCTGCCGGACGAGCCGGTGCTGGTCCTCGGCCAACCAACCGCGGTCGATCCGTCGCGCGCGCCTCAAGGCAAGCATGTGCTGTGGGTGCAGGTGCGCATGCTGCCGGCAGAAATCCTTGGCGACGCCGCCGGCAAGATCACGCCCGCGCATTGGGATCAGGTCAAGGATCGCTATGCCGAGCGCGTGCTCGACATCGTCGAAACCTACGCGCCCGGCCTGCGAGCCAAGATCCTTGGCCAGGCCGTGTTCTCGCCCATCGACCTCGAGCGCGAGAACCCGAACCTCGTCGGCGGCGACCAGGTTTGTGGTAGCCACCACCTGGCACAGAATTTCCTGTTTCGCCCGGCACGCGGCTACGCCGGTTGGAACACGCCTGTGGCCAATCTGCATCTCACCGGTGCCGCCACATGGCCGGGCGCCGGCACGGGTGCCGCCTCGGGCTTCATGCTGGCGCAACAGCTTGGCGGGAGGTAGCAGCCGAAACGCATTGGGGTGGAGCAAGGCAAGGTACGGTTGCCCAGGGAACCCACTGATCAAACAACGAAGCCGTGCACGGAAAACAGAAAAACCAACAAGGGGAACGACCATGACAATCAACAGACGCGAATTGCTCGGATACGGTGCCGCCGCACTCGGGGCGACGGCCATCGGCCTGCCGAGGATCGCCGGGGCGGCGGCCGGCGAACTGACCATCGCCTACAATGTCAACCTGCCGTCCTGGGATCCGACCACCGGACCTTCGGCGGTCAACCCGACCATCCAGGGCCTCTACCAGTCGGTGTTCGATCAGTTCATCCCGCAGAAGCCGGACCTGTCCTTCGCGCCGGGGCTGCTCACCGAGTGGGGCTGGAATGACGACCGCACCAAGATCATGATGACGGTGCGCGAGGGCGTAACCTGGCATGACGGCTCGCCGTTCACGCCCGAGGACGTGGTCTGGTCGTTGCAGCGGGCCGGCGATGAAAAGACCGGCAACCCGATCCAGTTCGTGTGGAAGAACGTCAACAACTTCAAGATCGAGGGCAACAAGATCACGGGCGATGTCGTGCAGTTCGACCCGGTCTACTTCAAGTGGATGTCGTTCCTCACGGGCTACATCATGCCGAAGGCCTATTACGAGAAGGTGGGCGCCGAAGGTTTCGAAAAGGCTCCGATCGGCACCGGCCCGTACATGGTCGAGAAGTTCGAACGCAACGCCTTCCTGCGGCTGAAGGCCAATCCGAAGTACTGGGGCGGCAAGCCGGCATTCGAGAACGTGACGATCAAATTCGTCACAGACGCGGCGAGCCGTGTCGCCGAAATCGAGTCCGGCTCCTCGCAGGTGACGCTCGAGATTCCCTATGAGGAGTATGACCGCCTGATCGCCAAGGACGGCCTTGCCGGCTCGATCAAGAATGTTTCCGACATTGGCATGATCTTCTTCAACGACGTCGAGGCGATGCTGGACAAGAACGTGCGCCAGGCAGCCGTCATGGCGGTCGACAAGGAGCTTCTGGTCAAGCGGCTGCTGCGCGGCTACGGCCAGCCGCTCGCCACGCTGGAAACGCCGGAATACGCGGCCTACGACGCGTCGATCAAGGTCGAGCACAATCCGGAAAAGGCCAAGCAATTGCTGGCCGCTTCCGGCTATTCGCCGGAGAAGCCGGTCAAGTTCACCATCCAGACGACCAAGGGCTTCAAGCCCAAGGACTACGAGATGATCCAGGCGATCGTCGGCATGTGGCGCAAGGTCGGCATCGAGGCCACCATTGAAGTCTACGAGATCGCCAAGCATTACGAATTGCGCGCCGCCGACAAGCTGGCGCCGGCGGCCTTCTACAACTGGGGCAACGCCATCGGCGACCCGACCACCTCGACCGGCTTTGCCATGTATGGACCGAGCCCGCACTCGGTGTGGGACAGCCAGGATCTGATCGACATGATCAACCCGCTGTGGGGTGAGAAGGACGAGGCCAAGCGCATCGCCGGCTGGAAGGCGGTGGACAAATACATCGCCGAGCAAGCCTATGTGCTGCCGCTGATGCAGTATGCGCAGCCGATCGTGCATGCCAAGGGCGTCAACGTCGTGCAGCATGTGTCCGGCGCGCTGTTGCCGGCCCTGATGACCCCGGCCTGATATCGGCCGGGCTTGCCGCGCGCCGTCCATAGCGTCGGCGCGCATCTTCTTTCGGCATACGAGCCTCCGGGCTCCAGCAAAGATTTACATGCTCCTGCAACGGTTCCTGATCCGTCTTTTGACGATGCTGATCACGCTGTTCGGCGTGGCCGTCGTCGTCTTTGTCGTGATCCGCATCGCTCCCGGCGATCCGATAGCCATGATGCTGCCGCCCGGCGCATCCGATGCCGATATCGCCCGGCTGCGGGCGCTCTACGGCCTCGACAAGACGATCATCGAGCAGTTCTTCATCTGGCTGTCCGGCGTCGTCAAAGGCGATTTCGGCACCTCGATCTCGCTTCGGCAAGACGTGCTCGGGCTTGTCTTCAACCGGCTGCCGGCAACGCTGGAGCTTGCCATCGTCGCGCTTGTCATGGCGGTGGCGATCGGGGGGACGACGGCCATCCTCGGCGCCCGCGAACGAGGCACGGCGGTGGAAGCCGGCATCGACATCGCCAGCGGGGCAGCACTTTCCATTCCCGATTTCCTCTGGGGCCTGGTGCTGATCCTGCTGTTCGGCGTGCTGGTGCCGATCTTCGACATTTCCGGGCGGGTCTCGCCGCAGCTAGACCTGCCCTTCGTCAGCCAGTTCTATCTGTTCGAAAGCTTGCTTCGGCTGCGCCTCGATCTCACATGGGATCTCCTGAAGCACATGCTGATGCCGGCGGTGGCATTGGCATTGCCGCTGGGGGCGATCATCTCGCAGCTGTTGAAACAGTCGCTGAAGGAAGTGCTCGACCTCGACTATGTCGTGCTGGCGCGGGTGAAGGGTTTTTCGGAAACGCAGGTCATCCTACGCGAGGCGCTGAAGAATGCCGCCCTGCCCACGCTGACGCTGGTCGGCGTGCAGTTCACCTTCCTGATCGGCGGCACGGTCATCGTCGAGCGGCTGTTTTCCTATGAGGGCCTCGGCAACATGGCGATCGACGCCGTCATCAACCGCGACCTGCCGCTGATCCAGGGCATCGTGCTGGTCTTCGCGCTGTTGTTCGTGCTGATCAATCTCGCCGTGGACATGATGTATGCGCTGCTCAATCCGAGGCTGCGCCATGGATGAGAGGCGCATCTCGAGACACGGCTCAAGCGCCAGGCTTTGGCTGGCCGGCGGCTGGCTGCTGCTGGTGCTGCTGGCGGCGATCCTGGCGCCGCTGGTCGCGCCGCGGGACCCGCTCGCGCAGGATCTTATGCTCGAACGTTTGCCGCCGTTCTGGCTCGATGGCGCGGAGCCCGGCTATTGGCTGGGCACCGACAGCCTCGGCCGGGATCTCTTGTCACGCCTGATCTTCGGCGGGCGCATCGCCTTCATCGTTGCGTTCGCCGCCGCCAGCGCCGCCTGCCTTGTCGGCTCGACCCTGGGCTTGATCGCTGGCTATTTCGGCGGCTGGGCCGACCGCATCATCTCGCGCATCGTCGATGTCTGGATGGCATTCCCGCCGGTGCTGTTCGCCATCCTTTTGGTTGCCGTGCTCGGCACGGGTTTGAGCTCTGTCATCCTGGCGATCGCGATCATCGACTGGACGCGTTTCTGCCGGGTCATCCGCGCCGAGGCGATGGGCCAGTCGCGCATGGACTATGTCGAGAACGCCCGCATCGCCGGCTATGGCCGCATCGGCATCATGCTGCGCGAAGTGCTGCCCAATGTGGTGCCATCGATCGTGGCGCTGCTGTCGCTGGAAATGGGCATCGCCGTCATCGTCGAGGCGATCCTGTCCTTCGTCAACCTGTCGATCTCGACCGACGACCCGACCTGGGGCGGCATCATCGCCGAGGGCCGGCTGTCGATCCACCAGGCCTGGTGGGTGCTGGTATTCCCGCTGATCACGCTGATCCTGACCGTGCTGTCGTTCAGCCAGTTCGGCGAGGCGCTGAAGACACGTTTCGATCCGGTGCTGCGATGAGCGCCTGTCTTGATATCAAGGAGTTGAGCGCCGTGCTGCCGAACGGCCAGCGCGTGCTGCGCTCGGTGTCGCTTGCCGTGCAGCCCGGCGAAGTGCGAGCACTGGTCGGTGAAAGCGGCGCCGGCAAGACGATGATCGGCAAGGCGGTACTTGGCGTCTTGCCGTCGAGCGTGCGCATCGTCGAGGGCGATATGCGGCTCGAGGGCGAAGACCTCGGCAAGCTCAACCCGAAGGCACGGCGCACGCTGATCGGCGCGCGCACCGCACTGATCCCGCAGGATCCGCTGACCGCGCTCAACCCGTCGCGCCGCATCGGCCCGCAAACGACCGACCGGCTGGTGCGCATCCTCGGCTGGAGCGGCGAGAGGGCCGAAACCCGCATCCGGCAATTGCTGGACGAGGTGCAGATCCGTGACCCCGACCGGGTACTGAAAAGCTACCCGCACGAGCTTTCCGGCGGCATGCGCCAGCGCGTGCTGATCGCCGCAGCCTTCGCCGCCGAGCCCCGGCTGATCGTCGCCGACGAGCCGACCACGGCGCTCGACGTCACCGTGCAGAAGCAGATCCTGCGGCTCATCGCTGCGTTGCAGCGCGAGCACGGCACGGCGATCCTGTTCGTCACCCACGACCTCGGCGTCGTCGCCAAGATCAGCCAGAAGGTCTCGGTGCTCTATGCCGGCAAGGTCGTGGAAGAGGCCGAAACAGCTGCCCTCTTCGCGGCACCGCAGCACCCCTACACACGGGCACTGATGGCGGCAACGCCGCGCTACACCGATCCCCTCGCCTCGCTAAAGCCGGTCGACGAGGCAGTGCTGGCCGGGCTTGCCACGGAGATTGCGGCCGCGGACCAGGCGTGGAGGCGACCGCATGGCTGAGCCGCTGTTTTCCGTGCGCGGTCTGAAAGTCGCGCTGCCCGACATGACCCGCAAGCCGCTGATCGGCCGCGCGCCGCTGGCGGAAATCCTAAAAGGCCTGGACTTCGACCTGCCCAAGGGATCGGTGACCGGCATCGTCGGCGAGTCCGGATCCGGCAAGTCGACGCTCGGCCGTGCCCTGGTACGACTGCTGGAGCCCAGCGCCGGCAGCATCAGCTTCGACGGCATAGACATCACACATCTGCCAGAGGCGGAGTTGCGGCCGCTGCGCCGCGATCTGCAGATGATCTTCCAGGATCCTATGTCGTCGCTCAACCCGCGCCGCACCATTGCCAGCATCATTGCCGCGCCGCTGAAGCAGAACGGGCTTGGCGACAATCTCAGGGACCGCGTGGCCGAGGCCTTGCAGCGCGTCGGCCTGCCGCAGAGCTTCGCCGGCCGCTACCGCCACGAACTGTCGGGCGGCCAGCGCCAGCGCGTCGGCATAGCGCGCGCGCTGGCGCTGGCGCCGAAATTCGTGCTGGCCGACGAGATCGTCTCCGGCCTCGACGTCTCGACGCAGGCGCAGATCCTCACCCTTCTGGAGAAACTGGCGGAGGAGATGGGGCTGACGGTCGCCTTGATCAGCCACGATCTGTCGGTCATCCGGCGGCTGTGCCGGCAGGTCATCGTCATGCGCGAAGGCAGGATCGTCGAAGCGAGCGCGACGGACGCTCTCTTCGAAAATCCCCGACAGACCTACACGCGCGACCTGATCGCGGCCATCCCACTGCCCGAAATCGACGACGGCTGGCTGGATATTCCTTCCGCTGCCAAGGCTCCGACATGAATGCATACGCACGCCGAAAAGCGGGCTCGGATGTGCGACCGGCCAATGACAAAGCCCCGCCAAATGGAGGAGAAACTGACATGAAGACAACAATTCGAAATGCAGCACTCGCTGCCGCCATCCTCGGCAGCACCGGTGTGGCGGCAGCAAGCTCGATCCCCGGCATGCGCGGGCACGACCACACCGGCATCACGGTTCCCGACATGAAGCAGGCGGTCGATTTCTTCACCGACGTGGTCGGCTGCAAGAAGGCAATGTCGTTCGGCCCGTTCGCCGACGACAAGGGCACCTTCATGCAGGATCTTCTCGGCGTCGATCCGAAGGCTGTCATCGAGCAGGTCACCATGGTTCGCTGCGGCACGGGGTCGAACATAGAGCTGTTCAAATACACCGCGCCGGACCAGAAGGACCTGACACCGAAGAACAGCGACATTGGCGGTTTTCACATCGCCTTCTATGTCGACGACGTCGCGGCGGCGAAAGCCTATCTCGAGGCCAAGGGCGTAAAGACCAGGTTGGGGCCGCTGCCGGTCAAGGAAGGACCCGCCGCCGGCCAGACCATCCTTTACTTCCAGGCGCCTTGGGGCTTGCAGCTGGAAGCGATCAGCTATCCCGACGGCATGGCTTACGAGAAGGGTGCCGAGACGGTGCTGTGGAGCCCGAAGAACCCGGAAAAGTGACCCCACGGGCCGCGCGTGCGGCGATGCGCGAGCGCGCGGTCCGCTATTTCGCATAATCGTTTCGGCATAAAACTTTAAGCTTGAAATACCTTGGCCCCGGCGCGATACTGAAATCAAGCAAGCGAAGAGGAGATCGCACAGATGAAGGTTGCGGTTCTCGGCGGCGGACCAGCCGGCCTTTACTTCGCCATTTCGATGAAGCTGAGGGACGCCGCGCACGATGTGACGGTTTTCGAGCGTAATCGCGCCGACGACACGTTCGGCTGGGGCGTCGTTCTGTCAGCCGAAACGCTTGAGAATCTGGCCAGGAACGATCCGGTCAGCGCCGTCTGGATCAAGAAGCATTTTGCGTATTGGGACGACATCGCCGTGGTCCATGACGGCGTGCGCACTGTATCCTCAGGCCACGGCTTCTGCGGCATCGGCCGCAAGCGGCTCTTGATCCTGTTACAACGGCGCGCACGCGAGCTCGGCGTCAAGCTGATGTTCGAGACCGACATCGCCGATCCCAAGCCCTATATGGAGACGCATGACCTGGTCGTCGCCGCAGACGGACTGAACTCCAGGGCGCGCAACAGCTTCGTCGACATCTTCAAGCCCGACATCGACACGCGCAAATGCAAGTTCGTGTGGCTCGGCACCCATCAGAAATTCGACGACGCTTTCACCTTCATCTTCGAAAAGACCGAGCATGGCTGGGTGTGGGCGCACGCCTACCAGTTCGACAGCGACACCGCGACCTTCATCGTCGAGTGCAGCGAACAGACCTGGGCCGCCTTCGGCTTCGGCGCCATGACGCAGCAGGAATCCATCGCCGTCTGCGAGCGCATCTTCGAAAAGCATCTTGGCGGCCACAAGCTGATGACCAATGCCAACCACATCAGGGGTTCGGCCTGGATCAATTTCCCGCGCGTGCTGTGCGAGCGCTGGTCGTTCGAGAACCTGGCGCTGATGGGCGACGCGGCGGCATCGGCGCATTTCTCGATCGGCTCCGGCACCAAGCTGGCGCTGGAAAGCGCTGTCGCGCTGGCCGAGTATGTCGAAACCGAACCGGACCTAAAGGCCGCATTCCGTAAATATGAGGATGCGCGCCGCACCGAGGTGCTGAAGCTGCAGTCGGCGGCGCGCAATTCGCTCGAATGGTTCGAGGAGGTCGAGCGCTATCTTGGCCTCGATCCGGTGCAGTTCAACTATTCGCTGCTGACCCGCTCGCAGCGCATCAGCCACGAAAACCTGCGGCTGCGCGACGCGGAGTGGCTTGAAAGCGCGGAGGAATGGTTCCAGCGCCAGGCGGGCGCCGGCGCCAACAGGCTGCGCCGCGCGCCGATGTTCGCGCCCTTCAAGCTGCGCGACATGCGGCTCAGCAACCGCGTGGTCGTCTCGCCGATGGCGCAGTACAAGGCCGTCGACGGCTGCCCGACGGACTGGCATTTCACGCACTATGCCGAGCGTGCCAAGGGCGGCGCCGGGCTCATCTATATCGAGATGACCTGCGTCAGCCCCGAAGGGCGGATCACGCCCGGCTGCCCGGGCTTCTATGCGCCCGAACATGAGGCGGCGTGGAAACGGCTGGTCGATTTCGTCCATACCGAGACCGAGGCGAAGATCTGCGCACAGATCGGCCATTCCGGCGCCAAGGGTTCGACCCAGGTTGGGTGGGAAGGCACGGACGTGCCGCTCGCCTCGGGTAACTGGCCAGTCATGGCGGCATCGGCGGTCGCTTGGTCGCCGCAGAATCAGGTGCCGAAGACCATGGATCGCGCCGACATGGACAGAGTGCGCGACGAGTTCGTGGCTTCGGCTGAGATGGCCGACCGCTGCGGCTTCGACATGCTCGAGATCCACGCCGCGCACGGCTATCTCCTGTCGTCCTTCATCACGCCGGTCACCAACCGGCGCACGGATGCGTATGGCGGTTCGCTGGAAAACCGCATGCGATATCCCCTTGAAATCTTTCGCGCCGTACGCGCCGCCTGGCCGGCGCAGAAGCCGATCTCAATGCGCATTTCGGCCAATGACTGGGTCGGCATCGAAGGCGTAACACCCGCCGACGCCGTCGAGATCGCGCGGCTGTTGCATGAGGCCGGCGTCGACATTTGCGACGTCTCGGCAGGACAAACTTCGGTGCTGGCAAAGCCGGTCTATGGCCGCATGTTCCAGACGCCGTTTTCCGACCGCATCCGCAACGAGGTCGGCATGGCGACGATGGCGGTCGGCAACATCTATGAGCCGGACCATGTCAATTCGATCCTGATGGCCGGCCGCGCCGACCTGGTGGCGCTGGCACGGCCGCATCTTGCCGATCCCTACTGGACGCTGCATGCGGCGGTGGCGCTCGGCGACCGTGGCGTGAAATGGCCGGATCCTTATCTGCCGGGGCGCGACCAGATCTACCGACTGGCCGAACGCGACGCCGCAGCGGGGCTGAAAGTATGACGGCCGCCGCGATGATCGCCGGCAGCCATGCCCTTGTCACCGGCGGCGGGTCTGGTGTCGGCCGAGCGATCGCTCTGGCGCTGGCTGGTGCCGGCATCGACGTCACCATATGCGGCCGCCGCGAGGCGGAGCTGGCCAAGGTGGCTGGCGAAAGCAAAGGCGTTTTCGCCATCACTGCCGATGTCACCAATGAGGCGGCGATGGCATCGCTTTACGAGACGGCGGAGGCCGCGCGCGGGCCGTTCGACATCGTCGTCGCCAATGCCGGCATGGCGGGCAGCACGCCGGCGCACAAGACCACGCTGGCCGACTGGCAGCGGACGCTGGACGTCAACCTGACCGGCGCTTTCCTGACGGTGAAGCCGGCGCTCGCCGGCATGGCCGCGCGCAAGGCGGGCCGCATCGTCTTCATCGCGTCTACCGCCGGACTGAAAGGCTACGCCTATGTCGCGCCTTACGTGGCGGCCAAGCATGGCGTCGTCGGCCTGATGCGGGCGCTGGCTGCCGAGACGGCGAAATCCGGCGTGACCGTCAATGCGGTGTGCCCGGGGTTTGTCGAGACGGACATGTTGGACGAGTCCATCGAGCGGATCGTTGAAAAAACCGGCCGTTCGACTGAACAGGCGCGGGCGAGCCTTGCCGCGACCAATCCACAAGGCCGCTTCATCCAGCCGCAGGAAATTGCCGCCGCCGTGCTGTGGCTGTGCGGCGATGCGGCGGCGTCGATCACCGGACAGGCAATTTCGATCTCAGGAGGCGAAACATGGTAGCCGGCCCCCTGCCCGCGCCGTCGGGACCCGGCAAGGACCGCTTGCGGCTGTGGATCAGGCTGCTGCGCGCCTCGCGCACGATCGAGGCCGAACTGCGCGAGCGGCTGAAGAAGGAATTCAACACGACGTTGCCGCGCTTCGACGTGATGGCCGCGCTCTACCGAGCGCCCGAAGGCATGCTGATGAGCGATCTGTCGCGCTTCCTGCTGGTATCCAACGGCAATGTCACGGGCATCGTAGATCGGCTCGTATCCGAGGGGTTGGTCGCGCGCGCCCGCCGCAATGGCGACCGCCGCACCTCGATGGTGCGGCTGACGGATGAGGGCTCGAAGTCCTTCGCAGTCATCGCTGCCGCTCACGAGGGCTGGGTCGGCGAATTGCTGGGCAAGGTGAGCGAGGACGACGCGCGCCGGCTGACCGGCATGCTGACCTCGTTCCGCAGCAACTGGGAGGGACGCGAATGAGCAAGATGGCCGGCTTCAAGCCGAAGCATTTCCTCTGGCAGGTCGAAGGCCGGATCGCCAAGGTCCGGCTCGACCGGCCGAAGCGCAAGAACCCGCTGACCTTCGACAGCTATGCGGAACTGCGCGATACATTCCGCGACCTCGTCTATGCCGACGATGTCGATGCCGTGGTGTTCCTGTCCAATGGCGGGAATTTCTGCTCCGGCGGCGATGTCCACGATATTATCGGCCCGCTGGTCAAGATGGACATGAAGCAGCTCCTGGCCTTCACCCGCATGACCGGCGACTTCGTCAAGGCGATGCTGAACTGCGGCAAGCCGATCATCGCGGCGGTCGACGGTGTGGCGGTCGGCGCCGGCGCCATCATCGCCATGAGCTCCGACATCCGCATCGCCACGCCGGACGCCAAGACGGCATTCCTGTTCACCCGCGTCGGTCTTGCCGGCTGCGACATGGGAGCCTGCGCGATCCTGCCGCGCATCATCGGCCACGGCCGCGCCGCCGAACTGCTCTACACCGGCCGCAACATGACGGCTGCCGAAGGCGAGCGCTGGGGGTTCTACAACAGGTTGGTCGATGCCGCATCGCTCGAGGCCGACGCGCTCGACATGGCGGCGAGCATCGTCTCCGGCCCGACCTTCGCCCACGGCATTACCAAGACGCAGTTGAACCAGGAATGGTCGATGGGCCTTGACCAGGCGATCGAGGCGGAAGCTCAGGCGCAAGCGATCTGCATGCAGACGCGCGATTTCGAGCGGGCGTACAAGGCGTTCGTTGCCAAGGAAAAGCCGGTGTTCGAGGGGAATTGAGGATGAGCGGGTTGATGGAGACGTTGGCGGGACAGCGCCCCCCTCTGGCCTGCCGGCCATCTCCCCCTCTAGGGGGGAGATTGGCAGCTTCGGCGGCGGCAGCCATCCTGCGGCGCAGGCGATTCGCGAAAGCCGAGATGAGGATCGATCTCCCCCTTAGAGGGGGAGATGTCCGGCAGGACAGAGGGGGGCGCCGTAGAGCACGGACTCTGGAGAATAGCGGAGGCAGAAATGCCTGACCGCTCCTTCCTCGACTGGCCCTTCTTCGAAGACCGTCATCGCGAACTGGCCGGGCACCTCGAGGCATGGTGCGCGAAGAACCTGCCCGTCGATCACCATGACGTCGACACTGCCTGCCGCGAGCTGGTGCAAAAACTCGGCCGGGACGGCTGGCTCAAGCCGACGGCGCTCGACACCGACAATCCGGGACCGCTCGACGTGCGCACCTTGTGCATCACGCGTGAGACGCTGGCGCGGCATGACGGGCTCGCCGATTTCGCCTTCGCCATGCAAGGGCTCGGCACCGGAGCGCTCAGCCTGTTCGGCACGCCGGAACAACAGCAATGGCTTTCGAAGACGCGCGCCGGCAAGGTCATTTCCGCCTTTGCGCTGTCGGAACCGCGCTCGGGATCGGATGTCGCCAATATGGAGATGACAGCGACCCGCGATGGTGACGGCTATGTCCTGTCGGGCGAAAAGACCTGGATCTCCAATGGCGGCATCGCCGATCTCTATGTCGTCTTTGCCCGCACAGGCGAGGCACCCGCCGCCAAGGGGCTATCAGCCTTCATCGTGCCCGGGGACAGCAAGGGCCTCGGCATCGCGGAGCGCCTGGAAGTCATAGCGCCGCATCCGCTGGCACGACTGTCTTTCGATCAGGTCCGCCTGCCCGCCTCGGCGCTGATCGGCAAACCGGGCGACGGCTTTCGCATCGCCATGTCGGTGCTCGACGTGTTCCGCTCGACCGTCGGCGCGGCGGCACTCGGCTTTGCTCGCCGCGCACTCGATGAAAGCATCAAGCGGGTGGCCGAACGCAAGCTGTTCGGCGCGCCGATGGCCGAGCTGCAGATGGTGCAGGGCCATATCGCCGACATGGCGCTCGACGTCGATGCCGCGGCGCTTTTGGTCTACCGCGCCGCCTGGACCAAGGACATGGGCGCGGCGCGGGTAACGCGCGAGGCGGCGATGGCCAAACTGTTCGCCACCGACAAGGCGCAGGAGGTGATCGACAAAGCGGTGCAACTGCATGGCGGCGACGGCGTCCGCAAGGGTCACATCGTCGAAAGCCTGTATCGCGAGATCCGCGCGCTGCGCATCTATGAGGGTGCTTCCGACGTGCAGAAGGTGGTGATCGCGCGACAGGTGATGGGGGCGGCCTGAACAGGGCGCGTCGTCGGACTGGACTGTTTTCGAACGCGGATATTGCGGAGAGTTGAAATGCACGAGATCCTACAGCCGGATGGCTGGGCCAAGCCAGTCGGTTACGCCAATGGCGTAGCGGCTCGCGGGCGGCTTGTCTTCGTCGGCGGACAGGTCGGCTGGAATGGGCAGTGCCAGTTCGAGACCGACGATTTCGTCGGACAGGTGCGGCAGACGCTTCAAAATATCGTCGCGGTGCTGGCGGAGGCCGGAGCTGAGCCGCGGCACATCACGTCGATGACGTGGTATTTCACCGATAAGAGCGAATATCTGGCCAATCTCAGGGGTATAGGCGAGGCCTATCGCAAGGTGATCGGCCGGCATTTCCCGGCGATGGCCGCGATGCAGGTGATGGCACTGGTCGAGGACCGAGCCAAGGTGGAGATCCAGGCCACCGCGGTTATTCCGGAATAATCGGCCGTCGCTTCGTCATCCTGGGTGCAGCAAGGAGCGTAGCGATACGGCGCAGACCCCAGGATGAGAAATCAGGAAGGCATGGGCCAGACTATTCTCCGCGAAGGCCGGCCTGCTCCAGCAGCGGCAGCACGTGATCGCAGAAATAGGGGAGTTCCTGCGTGTAGTTGACGAAGGACAGCGCAATGCCCTGGTAGCCATGCCCGGCAATGGCGGCCATAGCGGCGGCGATCGTTTCGGGCGTTCCGACCAAGGGATAGGTGCCGGCGCCGCCGGCGAAACGCTGGCGATAGCGGTCATAGGCATACGGGTCGTGCGACCGCGAGAATTCCTTTTTGCCGGCCATATGGGCATCGACCGCCTCACGGTCGGCCAGATCGACGGCATAGCGTGTGTAATAGGCCTGCGCCTCCTCCATCGTCGGCCGGCAGACGACATGCGCCACGGTGTAGACGCCGACCTCGCGGCCAGCCTTGCCGGCCCGCTCACTGATATCGGCGACATGTTTGCCGGCATCGGCCATCTCGGAAAAGGTCGTGAACAGATAGTCACATCTGGCGGCAGCGAAATCGCGGCCCGGACCGCCGAAAGCCGCGTTCATCGTCACCGGTCGCGGAACTTGCAGGCTGGCCGGCCGGCTCACGGCTTCCTTGAGACGATAATAAGTGCCCTCATAGTCGAGAGGTTCAGCCGACGCATAAAGCCTTTCCAAAATTTCGATCCATTCGGCGGCCTGATCATACCCCTTCTCGACCAGCGGCGTGCCGAACATGCCGAATTCCTTCGGGTTCCAGCCGCAGACGATGTTGAGGCCGGCACGGCCCTGGCTGATATGATCGACCGTCGCCAGCGCCTTGGCGGCGTAGAGCGGATGCACGAGCGGCACATGCACGGTCATGAACAGCCCGATCTGCTCGGTGGCCACACTGAGCGCCGCCGCCCAGGTGAAGGTCTCGAACGACCATTCGCGCACCCTGTTGCGGCCGCCAAAGCCGCGCCAGCGCGCGATCGGCAGCAGGAATTCCAGCCCCGCCCGGTCGGCGATCTGCGCCGCCGTCAGATTATCCTGCCAGCTTGCCGTCCAGCGTTCAGGCACATCCGATATGGCAAGGCCGCCATCGGCATTGGTCGAGAAGACGCCGAGCTTCAGTCTGTTTGGGCCGTGCAGGGGATGCGCTTTGATCATGTCCGGAACTCGCGGCGGGAGATCGACACGCTAGGCTCGCGCGAAAATATTTCAAGCCTGAAATAGCTTCGCCTCGCCGCTGTTTGCGGATATGAATTCCGGCACGACAACAAGGGGATGGAACGATGAGCGGGTTTCGCCACAAATGCATCGGCAGGGAAAGCCTCGTCGGTTCCTTTGCCGCCATTCCGCATCCCGTTGCGGTTGAGGTGATGGCGCAGTCCGGTCTCGATTTTCTCTGCATCGATTGGGAACATGCCCAGATTTCGCGCGACATGATCGAGGCGATGGTGCGCGCGGCCGACATCCATCGCGTGCCGGCCATGGTGCGCGTGCCCGGCCATGCACCGGAAGCGATCGCCGCGGCATTGGACAGCGGCGCGCAAGGCGTGCTCGTCCCGCGCGTCTCGACCGCCGCCCAGGCGCAGGCGGCGGTGAAGGCCTCGCGTTATCCGCCGACCGGCGAGCGCGGCGTCGGGCCCGGACGGGCCGCCGGCTATGGCTACCGCATCTCCGAATATCTCGCTCAGGCCAATGACAGCATCGTCGTGGCGGTTCAGGTCGAGACATCGGAAGGGCCGGCCAATATCGAGGCAATCGCCGCCGTCGAGGGCGTCGACGTGATTTTCGTCGGGCCCGGCGATCTCTCCGTATCGATCGATGCGATCGGCCTCAAAGGCGCCGACAAGCTCGCGCAAGCGATCCGCAGGATCATCGATGCGACAATCGCGCATGGCAGGACATCCGGGATCTTCTGCGCGAAGCCGCAAGATGTCGCCCGATGGGCAGCACTCGGCGCCAGTTTCTTCATCCTGGCCAGCGACACGATGCTTCTGGGGGCTGGCGCTGCTGCCGGCAAAGCCCGCGCGGATGCCGAACTGGGCAGGAGCGGCCGCTAGCGCTATCGAAAGGTATGCCAGGCGCCGCCGCTGCCAACTTTTTAAGCTTAAAACTTTTGCCTTGAAAACTGCCGCGGTTTGGATAAGCATTCCTCGATCGATGGCGACTGCCGTTCCGGACGGGCTTGCCGGACATCCATCGTGGTGCATCGGGTGGGATCAAAGGGTTTCAGTCCTTGTCGTTCATGCTGCCCCCAGTCATCCTCCAGCACGCGCCATGCGTGCGATGGCGTGCGCGCGCCAGATCCGCGATCCGCATACCGAGAGCATCGCCAACCTTGCCTTCCCGCCGATGTGCGTCTGCCGCGACCGGACAGCGCCCGACCGTATGGCAGCGAGCATGAATTGACGCCCCGCTGGGAGGTGGGGCGGCAAGAAACCGTGCGGGCATCAGCCCGCCCGATCAACAACCAGAGGGAACACCCCAGAGGGACCAACAATGAGCCTGACCCGTCGCAATCTCATCCTTCTCGCGGCCGCCATCGGCATCGCCGCCGGACCGGCAACCGCCTATGCCGCCGATGTGCTCAATGTCGGCGCCTACCCGACCAACCCGCCCTTCGAGTACAAGAACGAGAGCGGCACTTTCGAGGGCTTTGAAGTCGACATCGTCAACGAAGCGGCAAAGCGCGTCGGCATGACCACCGACATCGCCGATCTCGGCTTCCAGGCGCTGTTCGCCGCCACCACCTCGAAGCGCATCGATGTCGCCATCTCGTCGATCACCATCACGCCGGAGCGGCTGAAGTCGCAGTCGTTCACGCAGCCTTACTATGATTCCGACATGGGCATCGCCACCAAGACCGACAGCCCGATCAAGGCCGAGGCCGACCTCAAGGGCAAGATCGTCGGCGTGCTGTCCGGCTCGACCGGCGAGACCTGGGTCAAGGCGCATCAGGAGGCCGATGGCCTCAGCGACGTAAAGGGCTATGACACACAGCAGAACCTTTTGCTCGACCTCAGCGCCGGGCGCATCGACGCGGCTGTCAGCGACATTCCGGGCATGCAGTACTCCTTCACCAAGATGAAGGATCTCACCGTCAAGGAACGCATCAAGACCGGCGAACAGTACGGGCTGATGATGACCAAGGACCACCCGCTGCTCGGCAAGCTCAACGACGCGCTGACGGCAATGAAGAAGGACGGCACGCTGGCCGCGATCCACAAGAAGTGGTTCGGCAGCGACGCGCCCGCCGATTCCTCGACCGCCAAGGAAATGCCGGTGCCGAAGGCCTGAGCGGCGGCCGCCAAGGAGAACGTGCCGGCTCGAAAGGCCGGCACGTTCCGTTTGATACATAGTCTCCCGGAACCAGCGCGGCGCGGCAAAACCGCTTTCGCTGTTCCGGACCTCTGCTCCGGCGTCAAGGGACGCCAAACGGTTCGGGAAAGCCTCCCATGTCGCTGCTCGATACCTTCTTCAACGCCGACGTCATCGCGTCCAGTCTGCCGGCGCTGCTGCGCGGCTTTCTCAACACGCTGCTGCTCGGCCTGCTCAGCATCGGCATCGGCATCCCCATCGGCCTGGTGATCAGCCTGTTGCGGCTTTATGCGCCGAAGCCGCTCCGGTGGCTGGCGGTCGGCTACACCGATATCTTCCGCGCGCTGCCGGTGCTGGTCGTGCTGATCCTGATCTATTATGCGCTGCCCTTCCTCGGCATCCGCCTGTCGTCCTGGGCTTCCGCCGTAACGGCCTTCGCCATCATCATGTCGGCCTATTCGGCGGAAGTGTTCCGCTCCGGCATCGAAAGCATTCCGCGCGGCCAGTTCGAGGCGTCGCAGGCGCTCGGCCTGCCGTTCCTTTTGACCTTGCGCAAGGTGGTGCTGCCGCAGGCGGTGCGCGTCGTCATCCCGCCGATGACCAGCAACTGCGTCTCGATGTTCAAGGACACCTCGCTCGCCTCCACCGTGGCGCTGCCGGAACTCCTGAAGGAAGCGACCAATGCGCAGTCGCTCTACGCCAACCCCTCGCCGCTGATCGGCGCAGCCCTGGTCTATCTCATCTTCCTGTGGCCGATGGTTCGCCTCGTCAGCCTGCTTGAAGACCGTTTCAAGGCCGAGAAGACGCGCTGACCGCGCCTACAATTTCCCCTCTACCGAGCACTTCGCAGGAGACGACCATGAACAAGCATCAAGCCGCCAATGCGACCGGCACTTCCGGCGCGTTCCCTGTTGAAAGAATCCGGGCGATGTTTCCGGCCTTGCAGCGGGCAGGCGACTTCATCTTCCTGGACAACGCCGCCGGCGCGCAGATTCCGCAGAGCGTGCTCGATGCGGTGACCAACCATCTGGTTTCGCACAATGTGCAGCGCGGCGGCCGTTATGGGCGCAGCGTCACCGTTGACCAATCGGTCGCCGATGCGCGGACAAGCGTGGCACTGCTGATCAATGCCTACAGCCCATCCGAGATCTGCTTCGGCATGAACGCCACCTCTTTCATCCGCCTGGTCAGCCTCGGCATCGGCCAGATGCTTGGAGAGCGCGACGAGATCGTCGTCACCGACATGGACCACGACGCCAACATCGCGACATGGCTGGCACTCGAATCCGCCGGCGCCAAGTTCAAGTGGTGGCGCATGCGCGAGGACGGCAACCTGCATATCGACGATCTGCGCCCGCTTGTTTCCGATCGTACCCGGCTTGTCGCCTGCACGGTGACGGCGCATTCCATCGGCTCGATCGTCGACGTCGCTTCGGTGGCAGGGATCGCGCACGCCGCCGGCGCCGAAGTGTTCCTCGACTGCGTGCATTACGGGCCGCATGGGCTGATCGACGTCCAGGCATGGGATTGCGACTATCTCGTCTGTTCCGGCTACAAGAATTTCTCGCCGCATATGGGTTTCCTGTGGGGCCGCTTCGAAACGCTGAAGCGACTGCCGACCTTCCGCGAGGACTTCATCCCCGACGAGCCGCCCTACAAGGTCGAGGCCGGCACCTTCATTTACGAGAACGTGTCGGGCATGGATGCGGCCGTGCAGTATCTCGAGCTCATCGGCCGCAATCTTGCTCCGTCCAACAACCGCTCGCGGCGCGAAAACATCGTCGCCGGCATGGGCGCCATCCGCGACTACGAGCTGGTGCTGGCGCGCGAGATGCTGGCTGTGCTGAAGAGCTGCGGGGCAACAATCTACGGCGTTTCCGAGGAGGCCCGGATCAACGAACGCGTGCCGACCTTCTGTTTCAACATCGGCAAATTGTCGCCGCAGCGGATCGTCGAGGAAATGGCCGAGATGCAGATCGGCATTCGCGACGGCCACATGTACGCCCCGCGCCTGATGAAGCGCCTCAACCTGTCGATGGACAGCGGCGCCATCCGCGCCTCGCTGGTGCACTACAATACGGTCGAGGAAGTCAGGCGTTTCGGTGAAGCGCTGCGGGCTGTCATCGCGAAGCTGTCGTAGCGCTCGACCCTTTTCGCGAGAGAAACCGGAGGCGTGACTGCCTCCGTTTCGTCATCCACGGGCGGAGCAAGGAGCGGAGCGACGCGGCGCAGACCCGAGGATTCATGCCGTGATATGCGAGCGTTACCACGGTGCACAACCTGCTCCGCAGCGCTTTTCGGCTGAGATAACGGCATGGATCCTAGGATCTCCGCACCGCGTTGCGGCGCTCCGCCCTAGGATGACGAATTGGAGTCACGCCGCTTTCTTCTTCGCCAGCCTCGCCTTGATGCTGGCGACATCGGCGCGCGGCGTGGCGGCGAACAGCGTCCTGGTGTAGCTGTGCTTGGGGTCTGAAAAGACCTCGTCGCGCGAGCCGTATTCGACCGCCTCGCCGAAATACATCACCATCACGTCGTCGGCGATGTAGCGCACCACGGAGAGATCGTGGCTGATGAAGACATAGGTCAGCTGGAATTCGTCCTGCAGGTCGGCGAGCAGGTTGAGCACCTGTGCCTGCACCGAAAGATCGAGCGCCGAGACCGGCTCGTCCAGCACCAGAAGGCTCGGGTTCAGCATCAGCGCACGGGCGATGGCGATGCGCTGGCGCTGGCCGCCCGAGAACATGTGGGGATAGCGGTTGTAGTGCTCGTGACCGAGGCCGACCTTCTTCAGCATCTTCATGGCGAGGTCGCGCCGCTCGGCGGCCGTCTTGTCGGTGTTGATCAGCAGCGGCTCGCCCAGCACGTCGCCGATCTTCTGGCGCGGGTTGAGCGATCCGTAGGGGTTCTGGAAGACGATCTGCACCTTGCGGCGCATCTCCCTGGTCAATCCGCCCCTGGCGATGTCGACCTTGTTGCCGTCGATGAACAGTTCGCCCGATGTCGCCGGATCGATGAGCGTGATGATGCGGGCCAGCGTGGACTTGCCGCAGCCGCTTTCGCCGACGATGGCGAGCGTCTTGCCCTTATCCACGGTGAACGAGACGCCCTTGACCGCGTGCACCGTGCGCGGCCCGCTGAACAGGCCGCCGCCGATATGGTAGTCGCGAACGATGTTCTTGCCTTCGAGGACGGTGGTGCTCATGCGGAGGCTCCCGCGGCCGAGGGCGCCGGCTCGAACAGCATGTCGGAAACGGTCGGCAGCCGGTCGCCGACCGCGTTCTCCGGCAGCGCCGACAGCAGCGCGCGCGTGTAGTTGCTTTTCGGGCTCTCGAACAGCGACAGCACGTCGGCCTCTTCCATCTTGCGGCCCTTGTACTGAACGATGACGCGGTCGGCTGTCTCGGCCACCACGCCCATATTGTGGGTGATCATGATCAGGCCCATGCCGTATTTGGCCTGCAGCGAAACCAGGAGATCAAGGATCTGCTTCTGGATGGTGACATCGAGCGCGGTGGTCGGCTCGTCCGCGATCAAGAGCTTCGGATTGCAGGCGATGGCGATGGCGATCATGACGCGCTGGCACTGGCCGCCCGACATCTGGTGCGGAAACGAGCTCAGCCGTTCTTCCGGATCGGCAATGCCGACGAGCTTCATCAATTCGATGGCGCGCGCGCGGCGCTGGGCGCGGTCCATGCCCATATGGAAGCGCAGCACCTCCTCGATCTGGAAGCCGACGGTGAAGCACGGGTTGAGGCTGGCGATCGGCTCCTGGAAGATCATGGAGATATCCTTGCCGACGATCTTGCGCCGCTCGGACGGGCTGAGCTTCAGCAGATCGACGCCGTCGAAGGCCATGCGGTCGGCCTTGACGGTCGCGGTGTTGGGCAGCAGCCCCATCACCGCCAGCATCGCCACCGATTTGCCGGAACCGGATTCGCCGACGATCGCCAGCACTTCGCGCGGCTCGATCGACAGGTCGATGCCCTGCACGGCCATGAACGGACCGGCGGCGGTGTCGAAGGAAACGGTGAGATTCTTGATCTCGAGCAGGGACATGCTTACGACCTCTTCAGCTTGGGGTCGAGCGCGTCGCGCAGGCCGTCGCCGATCAGGTTGATGGCAAAGACGGTGATCAGGATGGCAAGGCCCGGGAAGGTCACCACCCACCAGGCGCGCAGGATGAACTCGCGTGCTTCGGCCAGCATCGTGCCCCATTCCGGGGTCGGCGGCTGCGCGCCCATGCCGAGGAAGCCCAGCGCCGCGGCCTCGAGGATGGCGTTGGAGAAGGACAGCGTCGCCTGCACGATCAGCGGCGCGATGCAGTTGGGCAGGATGGTGACCAGCATCAGCCTGAAATGGCTGGCGCCCGCGACCTTGGCCGAGATGACATATTCGCGGTTCTTCTCCGCCATCACGGCGGCGCGGGTGAGCCGGGCGAAGTGCGGCTGCAGCACGAAGGCAATGGCGATCATGGCGTTGACCAGCCCAGGTCCGAGAACGGCGACCAGCACCAGCGCCAGCAGCAGCGACGGGAAGGCCAGGATGATGTCCATGATGCGCATGATGAGCGTATCCACCCAGCCGCGGCAGTAGCCGGCGAGCAGGCCGAGGATGACGCCGGAGATCAGCGCCGTGGTGACGACGACGAAGCCGATGGCGAGCGAGAAGCGCGAGCCGTAGATCAGGCGCGAGAGAATGTCGCGGCCGACGGCGTCGGTACCGAGCAGGAACTGGGCGCTGCCGCCCGCCTGCCAGGCCGGCGGCGTCAGGAAGAAGTCGCGGAACTGGTCGTCCGGCGAATGCGGGGCGAGCAGCGGCGCGAAGACCGCGATCAGGATCAGCAGCGCGAAGACGAAGAGGCCGATCACCGCGCCCTTGTTGATCGAGAAATAGTGCCAGAACTCGGCGAACATCTGCAGCCGGCCGTCCTGCGGCCTGACGACGGTCGCGGCTTCGATTGTGGCAGGGCCTTCGTTGGTCATGTCAATTCGCCCGGATACGCGGGTTGATGACGGCATAGAGCACGTCGACGATGAGGTTCACCGACATGACGATGAGCGCGATCAAAAGCAACCCGCCTTGCACGGTGAAATAGTCGCGCTTGGAAATAGCGTCGATCATCCATTTGCCGATGCCTGGCCACGAAAAAATGCTCTCGGTCAGGATGGCGCCGGTCAGGAGCGTGCCGACCTGCAGGCCAATGGTGGTGACGACCGGGATCAGCGCATTGCGGAAAGCGTGCAGCCCGATGACGCGGCGAGGCGCCAGGCCCTTGGCGCGCGCGGTGCGCACATAGTCCTCGCCGAGGACCTCGAGCATGGCCGACCGCGTCTGCCTGGCGATGACGGCAAGCGGAATGGTGCCGAGCACGATGGTGGGCAGGACGAGGTGCGACAGGGCCGAGCGGAATGCACCCTTCTGTCCGGAGATCAGGGAATCGATGGTCATGAAGCCGGTTACCGGCTTGAAGAAATAGAGAAGGTCGATGCGGCCGGAAACCGGCGTCCAGTGCAGCATGCCGGAGAACACGATGATCAGCAGCAGCCCCCACCAGAAGATCGGCATGGAATAGCCTGCCAGCGCCGTTCCCATGGTCAGTTGGTCGAACCAGGAGCCGCGGCGGATCGCGGCGAAGATGCCGAAGGCGACGCCGATGACGATGGCGAAGATCATGGCGAAGATGGCAAGTTCGACCGTCGCCGGGAACCGCACCAGGAAATCCTTGAGCACCGGCGTCTTGGTGGAAAACGAGGTGCCGAAATCACCGCAGAGGATATTGGCCAGATAGGTCAGGTACTGTCGCCAGATCGGCAGGTCGAAGCCGAACTGGTGCATCAGCGCAGCGTGACGTTCGGGCGACAGGCCGCGTTCGCCCGCGAGCACCAGCACCGGATCACCGGGCAGGATGCGCACGAAGCCGAAGGCGAGGATGGTTATCCCGATGAAGGTCGGGACGATGAGGGCGAGCTTGCCGAGGATATAACGCAGCATGGCGGGCGAGGTGGGACGGCGCTGTGGCGCCGCCCCGTTTCGCGAACCTTATTCGGCGATATCGACGCCGTCGAAGCGATGGATGCCGAGCGGATCCATCGCAAAGCCGGAGACGGTCTTCTGCATCGGCATGAACACCTTGGAGTGTGCGAGCGTCGCCCACGGTGCCTGTTCCTTGAAGATGACCTGCGCCTGTTCATAGAGCTTGGTGCGCTCGGCCTGGTCGGAAACCGTCTTGGCCTTGTTGATGAGCGCATCGAAGTCCTTGTTGCACCATTCCGCGCGGTTGTTCGAACCGACGGAAGCGCAGCTCAGGAGCACACCGAGGAAGTTGTCCGGATCGCCATTGTCACCGGTCCAGCCGACGATGACGGCGCCGTCGTGATCGACCGCCGAAGCGCGCTTGAGGTATTCACCCCAATCGTAGCTGACGATGTTGACTGTGACGCCGACCTTGGCGAAGTCGGCCTGGATCAGCTCGGCGGTGCGGCGCGCGTTCGGCATGTAGGGGCGCGACACAGGCATGGCCCAGACATTCATCTTGAGGTCCTTGACGCCGGCCTCTTCGAGCATCTTCTTGGCCGCATCCGGATCGTACGGATCGTCCTTCACGTCCTTGTTGTAGGACCACATGGTCGGCGGGATCGGGTTGACGGCCACCTGGCCGGCGCCCTGGAAGACCGCGTCGATAATGGCCTTCTTGTTGATGGCCATGTTGAGCGCCTTGCGCACGCGCACGTCGTCGAACGGCTTCTGCTGGGTGTTGTACATCAGCGCACCGACATTGAGGCCTTCCTGCTCGTCGACCTTCAGGTTCGGATCGGCCTGCAGGCCGGCGATGTCGGCCGGCGCCGGGTAGGACATGATGTTGCACTCGCCGGCCTTCAGCTTCTGCGCACGGACCGCCGGATCGGTGGTGATGGCGAAGACAAGGTCGTCGATCTTCTGCTTGCCGCCCCAATAGTCGGGGTTGGCCTTGTAGCGGATGGCAGCGTCGGTCTGGTAATCGACGAAGATGAACGGGCCGGTGCCAATCGGCTTCTGGTTGAACAGTTCAGGCGTCTTGTCCGCCTGCAGCTTGTCGGCATATTCCTTGGAAACGATTGAGGCGAAGTCCATGCCCAGCGTCGGGATCAAAGTGATCGCCGGCTCCTTGAGGGTGAACTTCACCGTCAGGTCGTCGACCTTCTCGACCTTGGTGATGTTGTCGCCGAACTGGTCATTGTAATACTGGTAGGCAATGCCCGGTATGTACTGGAACCAGGGGCCGTTCTTGTCGACCTGACGCTGGAACGAGAACACCACGTCGTCGGCGTTGAAGTCGCGCGTCGGGGTGAAATAGTCGGTAGCGGCGAACTTCACGCCCTTGCGAAGCTTGAACGTGTATTCCTTGCCATCGTCGGAAATGGACCAGCTTTCGGCCAGGCCCGGCGAGACCGTTGTCTTGCCATGATCGAATTCGACGAGGCGGTTGAAGACCGTACGCGAAGACGCATCGAACGTCTGTCCCGCGGTGTAGGGCGCCGGGTCAAAGCCTTCCGGCGAAGCTTCGGCGCAGTAGACCAAGGTTTTTGCGTTGGCCACGCCGCCCAGGACGCTTGCAGCCAGCAACGCGGCTGCAAAAGTCAGTTTCTTCCTCATTGAGCACTCCCTGATGTTTTTCCAAGCCCCTCTATCAGGCTCGCGAAGCGCGCATATAAGCACCGTTTCTCCGGCTTTGGAACACCCAGTTTGCCTACCCCATGGTAAGCGGGAAAAAAATCCTCCTCTCCGCAAAAAAATGGAAAAATTCAGTATTTTTTTCTATTCACAACATTATTAACGACCGCATTTTTTTATTGATCACCAATCTTACGAGATCAACGTCGCGCCCGCTTTCATATGACCGGGGATGCCGGACGATGCAGGGCCGCTGCGCCCGTGGCGGGAAAGATTTTCGGCGGCAAATCTTTCGACGGCTTGCCGCTGGGGCAAGGCTTGCACGCCCGCCGATAGAGGCCATACATAGACAAGGCACCGTCGGCAGCGGGGGACGCCTCTCTTAGCAGGAGGCGAGCGCGGCAGGGGCGAACAAAACAGGGAGGGACGGTTGGCAAAAGCATCGAACAGGACGGCTCCGCCGAAGACGGCCAAGGCGACCCTGAAGCCGGCCGCGGGCGCCGACAAGCAGCCAACGCCCTCCGCCAAGAACGCAAAGGGCGCAAAGAGCACAAAGGCAAAGGTCGCAGGGAAACCTTCCGCCGGCAAGGCGGACGCTGTTGTCAAACCGGCCGCGAAGCCGGCGGCCAAAGCCGTCCCCGCAAAGACGTCGGCGAAGGCCGGAACTGCTAAAACCGGGACGACAAAGACCAGTTCGACCAAGGCCGGGACGACGAAGACTGGCGCGAGCAAGACCGGGGCGACCCGGACTAGCAAGACTGGGGCCGCACAAGCCGCATCCGTGGCCAAGCCGGCACCGGCGGCCTCGAGACCGGCGGCCGCCAAGCGATTGCCGAAAGCGCTCACCGCCCTTGCCGCAGGCTTGCCGGAAAAGCCCTGGCTGGAAAGCTACCCGAAGAACATGCCGGCCGAGATCGGCGCCCTGCCCTACAGCTCCATCGGCGATTTCCTCGTTGCCGCCTGCAAGCAATTTGCCGGCCAGCCGGCCTTCACCTGCATGGGCAAGTCGATCACCTATGCGGAACTCGAACGGCTTTCGGCGGCGTTCGGCGCCTACCTGCAATCGACCGGGTTGCCCAAAGGCGCACGCGTCGCCCTGATGATGCCGAACGTGCTGCAATATCCGGTGGCGATGATGGCGGTGGCGCGCGCCGGCTACACGGTGGTCAACGTCAACCCTCTCTACACGCCGCGCGAGCTGGAACACCAGCTCAAGGATTCCGGGGCACAAGCGATCATCATCCTGGAGAACTTCGCCAGCACCTTGCAAGCGGTGATCGCCAGGACGTCGGTCAAGCACGTCGTCGTCGCGGCCATGGGCGACATGCTCGGCGGGCTCAAGGGAAGCATCGTCAATCTGGTGGTGCGCCGCGTCAAGAAGATGGTGCCGGCCTGGTCATTGCCCGGCCATGTCAAGTTCAACGCGGCGCTGAAGGTGGGCAGCGGCATGGGTTTCAAGCCGGCCAAGGTGGCGGCCGACGATATCGCGTTCCTGCAATATACCGGCGGCACCACGGGAATCTCGAAGGGTGCTATCCTGCTGCACAGCAACGTGCTGGCCAATGTCGCGCAGAATTCGCTGTGGCTGCAGGACGCTTACACGGTCAAGCCAAAACCCGCCCATCTCAACCTCATCTGCGCACTGCCGCTCTATCATATCTTCGCGCTGACCGTGAATGCGCTGATGGGCATGCAAATGGGTGGACAGAACATACTGATCCCCAACCCGCGCGACATCCCCGGCTTCGTCAAGGAAATGGGCAAGTATCCGATCCATATCTTTCCAGGCCTCAACACGCTGTTCAACGCGCTGCTCAACAATGAGGATTTCCGCAAGCTCGACTTCAAGCCGCTGCTCCTGACGCTGGGCGGCGGCATGGCGGTGCAGAAGGGCGTCGCCGAGCGCTGGAAGGCGCTGACGGGCTGCCCGGTCAGTGAAGGCTACGGCCTGTCGGAGACGTCGCCCGTGGCAACGGCCAACAAGTTCAGCTCCGGCGAATTCACCGGCACGATCGGCCTGCCGCTGCCGTCTACCGAGATCGCCATCCGCGACGAGGAGGACAACAATTTGCCGCTCGGCGAGGTCGGCGAAATCTGCATCAAGGGGCCGCAGGTGATGGCGGGCTACTGGAACCGGCCTGACGAGACCGCCAAGGTGATGACCAAGGACGGCTTCTTCAAGTCGGGCGACATGGGCTTCATGGACGAGCGCGGCTACACCAAGATCGTCGACCGCAAGAAGGACATGATCCTCGTTTCCGGCTTCAACGTCTATCCGACCGAGCTCGAGGAAGTCGTGGCGCTGCATCCCGGCGTGCTCGAAGTGGCGGCAATCGGCGTGCCGGACGAGCATTCGGGCGAAGTGCCGAAACTGTTCATCGTCAAGAAAGACCAGGCGCTGACCGCCGAGGCCATCACCGCCTATTGCCGTGAGAACCTGACCGGCTACAAGCGGCCCAGATACATCGAATTCAGGACAGAACTGCCGAAGACGCCGGTCGGAAAGATCCTGCGGCGCGCATTGCGCGAATAGGAGCCGGCTTGGACCACGATCTTGCCGGCGACGATGCGCCGGACCGGCGCCAGCGCCTCGACCCGGCCGAGTTCATCAAGGCCAACATGCGCCTTGTCCCTGCGCCTGCGCTTCCAGAAATCCGGTTTTACACGGCGCACCCCAGCAGCGGATTGAGACGGCTCGTCGAGCCCGAAGGCGATGCGGAAGATGCACCGGAGCCACAACCGCCCTACTGGGCCTACGCATGGGCCGGCGGCACCGTGCTCGCGCGCTATGTCCTCGACCATCCGATGACCGTGGGGGGACGCCGCGTGCTCGACCTTGGTGCCGGTTCCGGCATTGTCGGCATCGCTGCCGCGAAGGCCGGGGCCCGCGAAGTGATCGCCGCCGAGATCGACCGAAACGGCGTCGCCGCGCTCGGTCTCAATGCAAAAGACAACGGCGTCACGATCTCGGTGATCTGCAAAGACATTACCAACGGTCCGCCACCGGCGGTCGACCTTGTGCTGGCCGGCGACGTGTTCTACGGACCCGATGTCGCCGAACGCATGATCCCCTTCCTCGACCGCTGCCTTGCCGATGGCGTCGAGGTCCTGATCGGCGACCCGCGCCGCGCCGATCTACCATTGTCGCGGCTCAGGCTGCTCGCCGAATATCAGGTGCCGGATTTCGGCGACGCGAAGGGCGCCGCAAGCAGGCCGAGCGGCGTCTTTTCCTTCGAAGCCGAGACGCCGCTAGCGACGAGATCAGATCGTCTCCTTGACCCGCGCTGAAAGGAAATCCGGCAGGTCGACAACCGAATCCAGGATCACGTCGGCAATTCCGGCCAGAGATTCACGCGTGCCGGTGCCCGAGAGCACGCCGACCGCCAGGCCGCAGCCGCCGGCACGCGCCATTTCGAGATCGTGGCGGTTATCGCCGATCATGGCGACCTGCGTCGGCTTCAGGCCGGTGAGATCGCAGAAGGCCTGGATCGTATCCGGCGCCGGCTTGGGATTGGCCACCGCGTCATAGCCGTAGGCGGCGTCGAACAGCTGCGCGACACCGAGCGTCACCAGCGTTTTTTCCGCGCCGCTGGTCGAATCGTTGGTGGCGACGCCGAGCCGATAGGACCTTGCGTGCAAGGTGCCGAGCGTTTCGACGATGCCCGGCAGAGCCACCGCCATCGCCGAGCCCTGCACCGAGGTGATCTGGTTGAAGCGGGCGACGGCCAGCATCTGGTCTTCGTCGGACAGGCGCGGAAACCACAATTCAACGACGTCGAGATTGGTGCCGGAGGCAAAGATGGAGTCGGGCTTGAAGCGCCTGTTGGCGAAATCGAAGCCCGCGGCCGCAAGCAGCCTGTCGGCCTTCCAGCGGTCGCCTTCGGAGGCGTCCATGGCCATGAAGTCGGCAACCCCGAGCCAGGTCGCATTGAAGTCGACAAGCGTTCCGTCCTTGTCGAACAATATTCCCTTGATGTCTGCCAACTCAGTCACTCCGAACCACGCAAATGGTGGATGTGTTCCACCAGGCCGGCGGTCGAGGCATCCCGCTTTGCGGCACTTTCCTTGCCTTCCACGACTGGCAGAAGGCCGGTGGCCAGTTCCTTGCCGAGCTCGACGCCCCATTGGTCGAAGGAGTTGATGTCGAACAGCGTTCCCTCGACGAAGACGCGGTGTTCGTAGAGAGCGATCAGGCGGCCGAGCGTGCGCGGGTCGAGCTTGCGATAAAGAATGGTCACCGAGGGCCGGTTGCCGGAGAAGACGCGGTGCGGGGCAATGCGATCGACATCGGCCGGCTTCATGCCCTTGGACAGCATCTGCGCGCGCGCTTCCTCCAACGTGCGGCCCCTCATGAAGGCTTCCGACTGCGCCAGGCAGTTGGCGAGCAGCAGGTCGTGATGGTGCTTCAGCTCCGGCTCGTGGCCGTTCGCCGCGGCGAGGAATTCGACCGGAATGAAATCGGTTCCCTGGTGCAGGAGCTGGAAGAAGGCGTGCTGGCCATTGGTGCCGGGCTCGCCCCAGACCAGCGGCCCGGTCGGCGTCGCCACGGGGCCGCCGTCCAAGGTGACGCTCTTGCCGTTCGATTCCATGTCGAGCTGCTGGAGATAGGCCGGCAGCCTGGACAGGCGCTGGTCATAGGGGATGACCGCGCGGGCCGGGTATTTGCAAACGACGCGATGCCACCAGCCGACAAGGCCAAGCAGCACCGGCAGGTTTTTGGCCAGCGGCGCGGTGCGGAAGTGTTCGTCCATTTCGTGCGCGCCATCGAGGAAGGCGCGGAAATCGCGTGGACCAATGGCGATCATCACGGGAAGGCCGATGGCGCCCCACACAGAATAGCGGCCGCCGACCCAATCCCAGAAGCCGAAGACGCGGTCCGGCTCGATGCCGAACTTCGCCACCAGGTCGAGTGCCGTCGAGACAGCGGCGAAGTGCTTGCCGATCGCTTCCTTGCCGAGCGCCTTCTGGACCCAGTCGCGCGCCGTCTGCGCATTGGTCATCGTTTCGACCGTGGTGAAGGTCTTGGAGGCGACGATAAAAAGCGTGCTCTCGGCGGAAAGGTCCTTCAGCGTGTCGTGGATATGGGCGCCGTCGATGTTGGAGACATAGTGCGCGCGCGGACCGTCATGATAGGGCGCCAGCGCCAACGTCGCCATGGCTGGGCCGAGATCGGAGCCGCCGATACCGATATTGACGATGTCGGTGATCTTCTTGCCGGTGGCGCCCGTCGCCTTGCCGGAACGCACCGCGTCGGCGAAGGCGCCCATCGCGTCCAATACGGCAATGACCTCCGCCTTCACATCCTGCCCGTCGAGCATGATGCCCTTGCCGGTCAGGTTGCGCAGGGCGGTGTGCAGAACAGCGCGGCCCTCTGTAACGTTGATCTTCTTGCCGGCGAACATGGCGGCGCGGCGGCCTTCGAGATCGGCGGCGTCAGCCAGATTCTCCAGCAGGTCCATCGTGCGCGCATCGACGGCGCATTTCGACCAGTCGAGCAACAGGTCGCCGTCGCTGGCGGAGAACGTCTTGAACCGCTGCGGATCGGCGGCGAAGGCCTGGCGCATATCGCCGGCTGCCGCGGCGCGATGGTCGCGCAAGGCGGCAAGCTGTTTTTGGAAGGCTGACTGATCCACCGGCGGGCTCCTGGGACTGTTAAATTATCTTAGCAGACCGGATGTTTCCGGCGCGTGTCGTCGCGCCAAACTATTGAGCCGAATTCCGTCCGGTCAATACGCGGCGATGACGCACTGCGTTACACGGGATGCGAAGGCCGAAAGATCACTGGCATAAATCCCAAAGATCAGAAAAATTGATTGGCGCAACCCCTTGTGCCACCGTTACATTCGACTGGTCCAGCCAAACGAAAAAAGCTGGCCATCGAGGAACATTTCCCATGCCACAGCGCAACGACACGGCCATATGGTCCGGCCTGTTCCGGATTTCGGCCGAATCCGGCCAGACTTTGCAGGCACAGATCCGCCAGGCGATCGTGGCCGCTATTCTCGACCGCCAGATCGCCGCTTCGATGCCGCTTCCGTCATGCCGGATATTGGCCGAAAAACTCGGCGTGGCGCGCGGAACCGTGGTGCTGGCCTTCCAGCAACTGGTCGACCAGGGCTTCCTGGTGGCGCGCGAGCGGCGCGGCCATTTCGTCAATCCCGACGTTTTGGCGACGCCGGCCAAGCCGCACCAGAAGGCGCCCGACCAGGCCAACGAGATCGACTGGAAGGCACGCCGGCAGATCGCGGCCAGCGACATGCCGCCGCCGGCCAAGCACGAGAACTGGATCAAGTCGTCCTACCCCTTCGTCTATGGCCAGTTCGATCCGGCGCTGTTCCCGACCGCCGAGTGGCGCGAGTGCAACCGCATGGCGCTTGCCGTGCTGGAGATCCGCAACTGGGCCTCCGACATGGTCGATCGCGACGATCCGCTGCTGATCGAGCAGATCCAGGCGCGGCTGCTGCCCAGGCGCGGCATCTTCGCCAACCCCGACGAGATCATCGTCACGCTGGGCGCCCAGAACGCGCTCTACATGCTGGCGACGCTTTTGATGACCAAGGGCTCGAAGGTGGCGATGGAGGATCCGGGCTACCCCGACGCACGCTCGATCTTCCGGCTCGCCGGCGCCGACATCCAGCCGGTGCCGGTCGACCAGTCCGGCATCGTAACCTCTTCGATTCCCAACGATTCCGGCTTTGTCTTCGTCACGCCCAGCCATCATTGCCCGACCATGGTGCCGCTGTCGGCGGAACGCCGGCAGGACCTTCTGGCGCGCGCCAACCGCTACAACCAGATCATCATCGAGGACGGCTATGACAGCCAGCTTCTCGACGAGGCGCCGCAGCAAGCCTTGAAGAGCCTCGACCGCTCCGGCCGCGTGATCTATGTCGGCTCGATGTCGAAGACGCTGGCTCCGGGCCTGCGGCTTGGCTACATCGTGGCCTCGGCTGGACTAATCGCCGAACTCAGGGCGCTGCGCCGCTTCATGCTGCGCCATCCGCCGGCCAACAACCAGCGCGCGGTCGCGCTGTTCCTGTCGCTCGGCCACCACGAAGCGCTGGTGCGGCGGCTGTCGAGCGCCTTCGACGAGCGGCGCAAGCGCCTGGTCCATGCGATTTCCGCTTTCCTGCCCGAGTGGCGTTCGACCGACTCGGCCGGCGGCACGTCGCTGTGGCTGGAGGGACCGCGCGGCACCGATTCCCGCGGACTGGCCGAGGCCGCCGCCTCGCGCAGCGTCATCATCGAGCCGGGCGACCGCTTCTTCGACCGCACCGAAAAGCCTTCGCGTTTCATGCGCTTGGGCATCTCCTCGATCGCGCTGCAGCATATCGAGCCCGGTATCCGCGAACTTGCAACCGCCGCGGGCCGCAGGCCGGCCGCCGCCTGATCACCTGGGCCTGACCACCTCCCGGGAGCCGCGCAACAGCGGCTCCTGCTTCTTTAGCACTGGCATATGCAACCGGACCGGCTGGCTCATAGGCTGTGCCAATGCCGGCGGCATAGTCGAGGCCTAAAGGGGACGAAGCAGCCGATGGTGGACCAACCGCCGCCCTGCTTCCGAGAAAAGGTGGAGTGCTTCCATGTCAGTGGCTGTCGAAAAGCAGGAAGCGGCCGACCAGCGTTCGCGCCGCTCCGGCGGACGCGAAGCGCGTCGCGCCATGCGGGCGGCGCCGCTCGCCGACGACATCAGGCCGGTTCGCGCCGGCCTTGAGGGGGGGAGCTATGGCCCCCTGCGCGGCACTGATTGCGAGCGCATCCACGAAGCGGTGCTGACCCTGCTGGAGACGGTCGGCTTCGCCAACGCAATCCCGTCCTGCATCGAGGCGCTGACCGAGGCCGGCGCCAGCCATGGCGACGACGGCCGTATCCGTTTCCCGCGCGCACTGGTGCTCGACACGATCAAGCGGGCGGCGCGGCATTTCACGCTGCACGGCCAGGACCCGAAGCACGACATGGTGATCCAGGGCAAGCGCGTGCATTACGGCACGGCGGGTGCTGCCGTGCATCTTGTCGACGTCGAGAAGCGCGAGTATCGCGAATCCTTGCTGCAGGACATCTATGATGCCGCGCGCATCGTCGACGGGCTCGATAACATCCATTTCTTCCAGCGGCCCATGGTGCCGCGCGATATTCCCGATCCGCTCGAAATGGACTTCAACACGCTCTATGCCTGCGTGATGGGCACGTCCAAGCATGTCGGCACGTCCTTCACGGTGCGGGAGAACGTGCAACCGGCGCTCGAAATGCTCTACGCGATCGCCGGCGGCGAGGAGAATTTCCGGGCCCGGCCGTTCGTGTCGAACTCCAACTGTTTCGTCGTGCCGCCGATGAAATTCGCCGAGGACGCCTGCGGCGTGCTCGAGGCCTGCGTCGAAGGCGGCATCCCGATCCTGCTGCTTTCGGCCGGACAGGCCGGGGCCACCGCTCCGGCGGCGATCGCGGGTGCGGTGGTGCAAGCCGTGGCCGAAGTGCTGGCCGGCCTTGTCTATGTCAACACCATCAAGCCGGGCCATCCGGCGATCTTCGGTACCTGGCCGTTCGTGTCGGATCTGCGCACCGGCGCCATGTCCGGCGGCTCGGCCGAACAGGCGGTGCTGACCGCGGCCTGCGCGCAGATGGCGCAGTTCTACGACCTGCCAGGCGGTTCGGCCGCAGGCATGACGGATTCGAAACTGCCCGACATCCAGTCCGGCTATGAAAAAGGCATTACCAATGTGATGGCCGGCCTTTCCGGCCTCAACCTGGTCTACGAATCGGCCGGCATGCATGCGTCCCTGCTCGGCTTCTGCCTGGAAAGCCTGATCATCGACAACGACATGCTGGGCCATTGCCTGCGCTGCGTGCGCGGCATCGAGGTGACGGACGACGCGCTGTCGATCGACACCATTGCTGATGTCTGCCTGAAAGGCCCGGGCCACTATCTCGGCAACGAGCAGACGCTGAAGCTGATGCAGACCGAATATTTCTACCCCGCCGTCGGCGACCGGTTTTCGCCGAAGGAATGGAACGAGAAGGGCCGACCCGACATATTGCAGCGGGCGATCGTCGAGAAGAAGCGCATCCTCGCCGAACGCTTCCCGCGCCATGTGCCGAAGCCGCTCGACGACAGGCTGCGCGCCCGCTTCGGCGACATGATCAAGCTGCCGCGCAACGGCATGGGCGGCTGAGAACGCCCCCCTTTGAAAATAGGTTAATCCGCGCTCAGCCCATAATGTTCGACGACCTCGGTATTGACCAGCTTGGCGTGTAGCGCCATCAGCACGATCTGGGCGTCGAAACTGTCTCCGGCATCGACCGCGGCCTCTATCCGACGCTCCACGTCCTGCCGCGGCTGCGCGCCATGAGAGCGCTCGAATGCCTCAGGCCCAGCGATACAATAGCTGAACAAACACGCCACTTGCGCATAAGCCTGCGGCGGCGGCTCGTCGGGCCAGTGATCCTTCATCAGGTTGACGATGGTGAGCTTTACGCCCTCCGGCACAAGGGCGGGATGCAAGTCGGCTCCGCGCAATGCGGCATCGAGCTGCCTGAGGTCGCTTGAACGGCCGAACATGCCGAGGAAACCGAGGGAAGAGCGTCGTTTGGCCATCATGGTCCAATCTGTTTCCCAGCAAATTGAGTGGCCTGGCAACGGAATGCAAATGCCGTGCAGGTGGTTTCTGCCCATGTCAGCTGGCTATTCGTGACAGGGACGCATTATCTGCGCCCCGGTTCGAACAGTTCCACCAGATTGCCGGATGGGTCCCGCAGCAATATCTGGCTGCCGCCCATGCCCTTGACGATTTCGTTCCTGAAAGCCTGGCCGGCAGTTTTCAGCTTGTAAACCACGCCTTCGAGATCCTCCACCTCGATCTGAATGCGGTTCCAGCCGCCGGGTTCGGGCACGCTGCCGTCGGGCATCGGCTGCGACGCCCCACCAGGACCGCCAGCGGCATTGAGCAGAAGCCGCAGGTTGCCCCTGGCAAGCATGGCGAACGATGGCGCCGGGTGCATGGCGACCGTGAAGCCGAGATGGTCGCGGTAGAAGGCGATCGCCTTGTCGACGTCATTGACGATATAGCGGACACTGACCGTTTCCATGGTCTCCTCCGTGTCGAAGCTACCCACTCGCCGCAAGCAATAAGACACCCGCCAAAGCCGATCCGGCAAGCGTCGGCAGCATGCCGATTTTCAGCTTGAGGATGGCGATCATGGTAGCGCAGGACAGCAGCGCGGCACGCCAGTCGATCGAGGACAGTACCGGCATCTCCGTTCCGAGCCCCGTCGCGCGCACGTCGCGGAAGATGACGTGCAAGGCGAACCACAGGGCCAGATTCATGATGACGCCGACGACCGCCGCGGTGATCGCGCCCAATGCCGCCGACAATGCCTTGTTGCCGCGCAGCGCCTCGATGTAGGGCGCGCCGAGGAATATCCAGAAGAAGCACGGCGTGAAGGTAACCCACAGCGTAAGCAGCGCTCCAAGCGATCCGGCAAACAACGGATATGGCGATCCGGAATGGCGCAAGCCTGCAAGGAAGCCGACGAACTGCAGGACCAGGATGAGCGGTCCTGGCGTGGTTTCGGCAAGGCCCAGGCCATCGACCATTTCGCCTGGCGCAAGCCAGCCAAGAGAACCGACGGCCGCTTGCGCGACATAGGCCAGAACGGCATAGGCGCCGCCGAAAGTGACGACCGCCATGAGGCTGAAGAAGCCGCCGATCTGCGTCCAGACGCTGTTTGCCGATGTGAACGCCCAGATCAGCACAACCGGTCCAAGCCAGATCGGCAGCCAGATCGCGATGGTGCGCGGCGCGTGCCATCGCGTCGGCCTGGTGTGGGCCAGTTCGCCGCGCTCGAACATCAGATCGACCGCGCCCGTGGCGTCGGGAGCTTCGTCCTTGCCATGCGCGGCGCCAGAAAACAGGGCCGGCGCGATGCCGTTTCCGACCCACCCCACCAGTCCTGCAAACAGGACGAGGAGCGGAAAGGGGACGTTGAGCACGTAGATGCCGACAAAGGCGCAAAGCGCGATCGCCGCCATCACCCGGTTCTTCAAGGCGCGCCGGCCGATGCGGATCACGGCCTCGACCACGATCGCCAGCACTGCCGCCTTCACCCCGAAAAACAGCGACTCGACCAGCGGCGCATCACCATAGAGCGCATAGAGAATGCTCAAGGTCAGCATGACGAGCGCGCCGGGCACGACGAAGAGGACGCCGGCAACAAGACCGCCGACCGTCTTGTGCAGCAGCCAGCCGATGTAGATGGCGAGTTGCTGGGCCTCGGGGCCAGGCAGCAGCATGCAGTAGTTCAGCGCATGCAGGAAACGCTGCTCGCCGATCCAGCGCTTTTCCTCGACCAATTCCCTGTGCATGAGCGCGATCTGCCCGGCCGGTCCGCCGAAACTGAGCAACCCGATCTTCGCCCAGAGTTTCGTGGCCTCGCGGAAGCTCGGGACCGCGGGCGCCTCGATGAGGTCGGCACTTTCCTCGGAAAGGAGGGAGTTCATGACGCCTTCGCTCCCGCCGGCCAATTGTGCGTCTCGTCGGTGGCGTCGCGGCACCAGCGGAAGAACGCGTCGTAAAGCAGCATGCCGGCATCCAATTGTTGCAGGTCATCGCGAAACATGCGCGACAAGCCAAGCGAGGCGGCGAGAAATCCCGCCGCCTGCGGAACCAGGTCGAGGCTGGCCGTGTCGGCTGCGCGCACGATCACGGCGAGGCGGTCGAGCGCTTCGGATTCGAGCCCGAACTCCTCGAGCATCGTGTCGAAGGTGCAGCGCTCGCCGCGATGGCTCCAGAACGCATTGTCGATGTCGAAAGGCACGGCCTGAAAACGATCGGCGACATCGGGCACTTCCGCGGCGTCGACGAACAGGAAGACCGCTTGAGGATCGACGAAACGGCGGATCAGCCAGGGGCAGGCGATGCGATCGACTTTGGGCCGGGCCCGCGTCACCCAGACGGTGCGGCCCTTGTCGTCACGAGGCGGCATCCTGTCGGCACGGACCAGAAGGCCGTGGGCGTCCCGCCAGGCTTCGAAGCCGCCTTCGAGCGATTCGGCGGCAATCCCTTCATGACGCAACCATGCGGCGACGCCTTGCGAGAGCTTTTTTCCCTGCTGGCAGACGACCGCCACGCGGCCACCGGCGAAGTCGGCTGCCCAAGTCTGGACGGTTTTGAAATCGCGCCGGTACGACGCCGGCAGCAAACGTGGATCGGCGTTGTAGTCGTCCTCGGTACGGATATCGAGGATTGCAGGCGCGCCCGGCAAACCGACCATACGGATCAGTTGCGGCACGGTGACAGCGGTTGTTGACGGCATGGCGTCCACCTCCTGAAAGAGAAGCCTGGACGCGAACGTTGGGCTGACGCCTCACGGGGTCGTCGCGATGAACCCCTTGCAGCGATGGTGGATTTGTTGGGCAGGCTTGTCAAGGACGCAATGTCCCCGGCCTGTGGCAGGCCGCGAAACGGAAAGACGACCGGCGGCCGATCAGGCCGCCGATCGGCGATCGCTATCCGTCAATTATCGCTTGAAACGATCGATGATTGTCCGGGGAATAATCAGTGATTGTCCCGGGGCACGCCCTTCGTATGAGCGACGTCCTGGTATTTCACCGCCGGTTTCAGCACCATGCCGCCCGAGAACTGGTCGACCATACCGCGCTGGATTTCCTGCCATGGTGTCTGGTGCTCGGGATAATGGTAGCCGCCATTGTTCTGCAGCTCGGCGCGGCGGCGGGTGATCTCGTCATCGGTGACGAGAATGTTGGCCGTGCCCTTTTTCAGGTCGATGCGAACGCGGTCGCCTGTCTTGAGCAACGCAAGCCCCCCGCCGATGGCGGCTTCCGGCGAGGCGTTGAGGATGGAGGGCGAGCCTGACGTGCCGGACTGGCGGCCGTCGCCGATGCAGGCCAGCGCGTGGATGCCCTTCTTGATGAGATAGGCCGGCGGCTGCATGTTGACGACCTCGGCGCCGCCGGGATAGCCGACCGGACCGGCGCCGCGCATGAACAGGATGGTGTGCTCGTCGATCCCTTGCGCCGGGTCGTCGATGCGGGCGTGGTAATCCTCCGGACCGTCGAAGACCATGGCATTGCCCTCGAAGGCCTCGGGGTCCTTCGGGTTGGAGAGATAGCGCTCGCGGAATTCGGGCGAGATGCCGCTGGTCTTCATGATTGCCGAATCGAACAGATTGCCCTTGAGATTGATGAAGCCGGCATTGGCCTTCAGCGGCTCGGCGACAGTGCGGATGACCTCGCGGTTCTCGTTGACGGCATCGCGGCAATTGTCGCCCATTGTCTTGCCGTTGGCGGTCAGAGCATCCGGATGCGGCAGCAGCCCGGCTTTCATGAGCTCCGCCACCACGGCCGGCACGCCGCCCGCGTGATGGTAGTCCTCGCCCAGATATTCGCCCGTCGGCTGGAGATTGACGATGAGCGGCACGTCGAGGCCGATCTTCTGCCAGTCGTCATTGTCGAGCGGCACGCCGAGATGGCGGGCGATGGCGTTGAGATGGATCGGCGCGTTGGTGGAGCCGCCGATCGCCGAATTGACGACGATGGCGTTCTCGAACGCCTTGCGCGTCATGATGTCGGAGGGCTTCAAATCCTCGTGCACCATATCGACGATGCGTTTTCCCGTCTCGTAGGCGATCTGGCCGCGCTCGCGATAAGGAGCCGGAATCGCGGCCGAACCCGGCAGCTGCATGCCGAGCGCCTCGGCCAGCGAGTTCATGGTGGTGGCGGTGCCCATGGTGTTGCAGTAGCCGGTGGACGGCGCCGAGGAGGCGACGATGTCCATGAACTCGTCGTAGCCGATCTCGCCGGCCGACAGGCGCTGGCGCGATTCCCAGACGATGGTGCCCGAACCGGTGCGCTTGCCCTTGTGCCAGCCGTTAAGCATCGGACCGACCGACAGCGCTATGGCCGGAATGTTGACGGTCGCCGCCGCCATCAACAGCGCCGGCGTCGTCTTGTCGCAGCCGATGGTGAGCACGACGCCGTCAAGCGGATAGCCATAGAGCACTTCTACCAGGCTGAGATAGGCAAGGTTGCGGTCGAGAGCTGCGGTCGGGCGCTTGCCGGTCTCCTGGATCGGGTGGCACGGGAATTCGAAAGGAATGCCGCCCATCGAGACGATGCCTTCGCGCACGCGTTTGGCGAGCTCGATGTGGTGGCGATTGCAAGGCGACAGGTCGGAACCGGTCTGGGCAATGCCGATCAGCGGCTTGCCCGACATCAGTTCGGCGCGCGTCAGCCCGTAATTCAGGTAGCGCTCCAGATAAAGTGCCGTCATGCCCGGATTGTCGGGGTTGTCGAACCACTCCTGCGAGCGAAACTTTTTCTTTCCTGTGGGGGCGCCAGCCATCATGGTCTCCGTATTTGTATGACAAATCGATATGACAACGCGCGGATGCAGGCAAGGGGCACGCGTGATCTGAATCCGGACTTTGGTGCGATAGACATCAATCGGGCCGCACGCTACCAACAATCCGACATTGGTCGTCCGGGAGGTTCTGATGGCTTTGGTGATCGAGGGCGAGGAGCGCATCGCCGCACCCCTCCAGAAAGTTTGGGAAGCGCTGAACGATCCGGCGGTGCTGAGAGAAAGCATCCCCGGCTGCCAGAGCCTCGAAATGAAGTCGCCGACCGAGATGGCGGCGACGGTGGTGCTGAAGATCGGCCCGATCAAGGCGACCTTCAACGGCGAGGTGACGCTGAGAAATCTCAATCCCCCGCATGCCTACACGATCCAGGGCGAAGGCAAGGGCGGCATCGCCGGCTTCGCCAAGGGCGGCGCCGACGTGACGCTGACCGAGGATGGGGCGGACGCGACGGTGCTCAAATACGCCGCCAAGGCCGAAGTCGGCGGCAAGATTGCCCAGCTCGGCAGCCGGCTGATCGAATCGACCTCGAAGAAACTGGCGGGACAGTTCTTTTCGAGCTTCGGCGAGAAGGTGGGTGCTGCTTAGGCTGGTCTATCCAGCGTTAGCGCCCCTGGACGACATTACTCGAAGACGATGCTCGGCACGGCGTCCGCGGCCGCGCCGCGCTCTTCGTTGACCCTGTCCCAGACCTTCGAAGCGATATCGCGATAGATCTTCGCTTCGGCACTGTCGGGCTTCGATGCCACCACCGGCGCACCTTCATCCGAGCTTTCGCGAATGCCCATCTCCAGCGGCACCTCGCCAAGGAAGGTGACGCCGAGGCGCTCGGCCTCACGGCGTGCGCCGCCATGGCCGAAGATGTCGTAGCGCTTGCCGGTGTCGGGGGCGAGGAAATAGCTCATGTTCTCGACGATGCCGAGCAGCGGCACGTCGACTTTCCTGAACATGTTGAGGCCCTTGCGAGCATCGATCAGGGCCAGATCCTGCGGCGTCGAGACGATGACCGCGCCGGCCAACGGCACCTGCTGGGCCATGGTGAGCTGGGCGTCACCGGTGCCAGGGGGCATATCGACGACGAGCACGTCGAGCGGCCCCCATTCGACTTCGCGCAGCATCTGCGTCAGCGCCGACATCACCATCGGCCCGCGCCAGATCATCGGCGTTTCCTCGTCGACGAGGAAGCCCATCGACATCACCTTGAGACCGTAATTCTGCATCGGTTTCAGGATCTTGCCGTCGACGGTCTGCGGCCGGCCGCGGATGTTGAGCAGCCTTGGCATGGACGGGCCATAGATGTCGGCATCGAGCACGCCCACTTTCAGCCCGTTGGCGGCGAGGCCGAGGGCCAGATTGACGGCTGTGGTCGACTTGCCGACACCGCCCTTGCCGGACGCAACCGCGATGATCGCCTCGATGCCGGGCACGCCGCGCTTGCCCTGGCTGTGCGAGGCAGGCGCATGGGGCGCCGGGCGCGGCGCGGCAACGGGCGGGGCGGGACGTGGCGCCGGGCGCGCCGCGACAGGCGCCTCCATGCCGCCGCCCTTCTTCTCCGCCGTCAAGGCGACGACGGCGCCGGCGACACCAGGAATAGCTTTCACGACACGCTCGGCCGCGGCGCGCAATGGCTCCATCTCCTGCGCCCTGGCGGCCGGAACGGTGATCGAGAAGAACACTTTCGAATCGGCGATGAAAATCTCGGAAACCATGCCGAGGTCGACGATGTTGCCGGTGAAATCGGGGCCATTGACCGTTTTCAGGCGCTCGATGACGGTTTCCTTGGTGACGGACATGGCTGTTGCTTCCCTGGCGTTCGGCTGCTGCTCACATAGTGCAGATCGCCGGCGGCTCCAAGCGCCAGGCCGCGACATCAGCCTGCCAGGCGAACCGCCAGATAGGTCAGTGCAGAAATCGCCGCCGTCGCCGGCAAGGTGACGACCCATGCGATGACGATGTTGCCGGCTATGCCCCAGCGCACCGCCGAGACACGGCGGGCGGCGCCGACGCCGATGATGGCGCCGGTGATGGTGTGCGTGGTCGAAACCGGAACACCGAGCCATGTCGCGGCGAAGAGGGTGATGGCGCCGCCGGTCTCGGCGCAGAATCCCTGCATCGGGTTGAGCCTGGTGATCTTCGAGCCCATCGTGTGGACGATGCGCCAACCGCCGAACAGCGTGCCCAGCGCCAATGCCGACTGGCAAGTCAGGACCACCCAGAGCGGCACGTAGAAATCCGTTCCGAGCATGCCTTGGGAATAGAGCAGCACGGCGATGATGCCCATGGTCTTTTGCGCATCGTTGCCGCCATGACCGAGCGAATAGAGGGAGGCGGAAAAGAACTGCATGACACGGAAGGTACTGTCGACGGCAAACGGCGTCTGGCGCACGAACAGCCAGGAAACCACCAGGATCAGGAGAAGCGCCAGGACAAAGCCCGTCGCCGGCGACAGGACGATGGCGGCGACCGTCTTGCCGAGCCCCGCCCAGACGATGGCACCCGTGCCGGCCTTTGCGACGCCTGCCCCCACCAATCCGCCGATCAACGCATGCGAACTGCTCGATGGGATGCCGGCGATCCAGGTGACGATGTTCCAGACGATGGCGCCGACCAGGGCGGCGAAGATCACCGCCGGGGTGACGATGCTTGCATCGATGATACCCTTGCCCACGGTTTCGGCGACATGGAGGCCAAAGAACATGAAGGCGATGAAATTGAAGAAGGCCGCCCAGAACACCGCGTAATGCGGTCTCAGCACCCGGGTCGAGACAATGGTGGCGATCGAGTTGGCGGCGTCGTGCAGGCCGTTGAGGAAATCGAAGAACAGCGCGACGGCGACAAGGCCGACCAGCAGGGGAAAGGCGATCGCGACTTCCATCGCCTAGACGTTCTCGATGACGATGCCGCTGATCTCGTTGGCGACGTCCTCGAAGCGGTCGACCACCTTCTCCAATTGGCCATAGATCTCCGAGCCGATCAGATAGGCCATCGCATCGCTGCGGCCGTGCCGCCTGAAGAGATCCTTCAGGCCCTGCTCATGCAGATCGTCGGCTCGGCCTTCGGCACGCATGACTTCCTCGGCGAGTTCGTTCAGGCGCGCACTGTTGGCGCCGACCTTGGCCAGCAGCGGGATCGCCTCCGCGACGAGCCTGGCGGCATCGACAATGACGGCGCCCATTTCCTGCATCAGCGGATCGAATTCCCTCTTCTCGAACAGCCGCACCGTCTTGACGGTCTTGTGCATCATGTCGATGGCGTCATCCATCGACTGGATCAGGTCCTTGATATCGCCGCGGTCGAAAGGCGTGATGAATGAGCGCCGCACGGCAAGCAGGACTTCGGCGGTGATATGGTCGGCTTCGTCCTCGAGATCGACGATCTTTTCGCACCAATGCTCGATGTCCTTGCCTAGGAGGAGCTGCTGCAGGGCCTCCGCGCCGCCGACCACCGTGCGGGAATGCCGCTCGAACAGGTCGAAGAAGCGATCTTCGCGCGGCAACAGCTTGCGGAACCAGCCCAGCATGTTCGTCCCTCCCGGCGCACCAGTTCCATCCACATAGCGCCGCATGCGCCCATGGGGAACAGTAAGCCGGCTGAAAGATGTGGATGCAGCCAATTGCAGGCACCGCTCGCAATTGGCTGGCCGCCGGCAAAGCGGGGGTCGTCAAGCGACCGGAGCGACCTATTTCCAAGGAGACGCCGGGGACGACAAGCAGCGAAGGAGAAACGATCATGCTTGCAAACAGCAACGCGACGGCCAACCTCGCGGTGAAAGAGCTGGCGAAGGCAAAGGCTTTCTACGAGGGGACGCTCGGCCTGAAACAGGTGCATGACGAGGGTGGCGAACTGATCGTGTACAAAAGCGGCGACACCACGATCAATGTCTATCGCTCTCAGTTCGCCGGAACCAACAAGGCGACGGCGGTGACGTGGACGGTCGGCGATGAGATCGACACCGTCGTCAGCGGGCTGAAATCGAAAGGCGTTGCGTTCGAGCACTACGAGATGCCCGGCCTGACACTGGAAGGCGACATCCATGTCGGTCACGGCATGAAGGTCGCCTGGTTCAAGGATCCGGACGGCAACATCCTCAATCTCGTCGACCGATAGGTTTCTGCGATCAAGCATCGGCTTGGGGCGATCGACGTCGCAGTGGCCGGCAGCCCTCTGGCGCGGTGCGGCGGCGGCGGTTAGCTTCAGATATGATCGACAAGCTGGAATTTTTCATCGCGCTGGCCAAGGAAGAGCATTTCGGGCGGGCTGCCGAAGTGTGCGGCGTCACCCAGCCCACCTTGTCGGCCGGCATCAAGCAACTTGAGGGTCAGCTGGGCGTGATGCTGGTCCTGCGCGGCTCGCGCTTCCAGGGCCTGACCCCGGAGGGCAAGCAGGTGCTGGTGTGGGCGCGCCGCATCGTCGGCGATACCAGAACCATGCGCGAGGAGATGCGGGCGGCGCGGCACGGCTTGTCGGGACGTATCCGCATCGCCGCCATTCCCACCGCGCTCGCCATGGTGGCGCGGCTGACGACGCCATTCCGCGAAAAACACCCCGGCGTCACCTTCTCGGTACTGTCCCGGACCTCGATCGAAGTGCTGTCGCTGCTCGGCAATTTCGATATAGACGCCGGCATCACCTATCTCGACAACGAACCGCTCGGACGAGTGACCAGCGTACCACTCTACGATGAGCGCTATCAGCTGATCACCGCCATCGGAAACCCCTATTCCGACCGCGACAAGGTGACATGGGCCGAGATCAGCCACCTGCCGCTCTGCCTGCTGACCCCGGACATGCAGAACCGCCGCATCATCGACCAGCACCTGGCCGAGGCCGGTGTCGAGGTCCGGCCGACGCTGGAATCCAATTCGATGATCGTGCTGTTCTCGCATATCCGCACCGGCAAATGGTCCTCGATCATGCCGCTCAACCTCACGGAAACGTTCGGCTTTTCCGAACCTATCAGGGCTATCCCGATCGTCGAGCCGGACGCCAGCCACACGGTCGGGCTGGTGGCCGCGTTGCGCGAACCGCATACGCCGCTGGTTTCGGCGCTGCTGGACGAGGCGATGGCGCTTGCAGACGATTTCCGCGCCCACCGCTAGGTTAGGGAATACAGGTGCTGGAACTCGATAGAAAATTTCTATCGAGCGACGGATCAGCTTTATTGATTTCAGGGGTTTCTCCTGATTTTGTAAAGACTTAGCGATAAAGCCACCGACCAGGGAGGGCGCTGCGTGACGATGCAGCCTGCAAGTACCGAGATCGCATCGCGCACGGCCGCGATCATCCAGGAGCTGAAAGATCTCGAAGGTCCGCTGCTGCCGATCCTCCATAACATTCAGGAAGAGTTCGGCCATGTGCCGCAGGCAGCACTCCCGGTCATTGCCGACGGACTGAACCTTTCCAGAGCAGAGGTGCACGGCGTCGTCACCTTCTATCACGATTTCCGCGCCCGCCCGGCAGGCCGGCATGTGCTCAAGCTCTGCCAGGCCGAAGCTTGCCAGTCGATGGGTTCCGATGCGGTGGCCGCCAGGATCAAGCAATTGCTCGGCATTGATTTCCACGAGACGGCGAAAGACGGTTCGGTGACCCTGGAGCCGGTTTATTGCTTGGGACTGTGCGCCTGCTCGCCCTCGGCGATGCTCGATGGCGAGGTGATCGGGCGGCTCGACAACGAGAAGATCGAAGAGATCGTCGCGGAGGTGCGCTCATGATCCCGCGCATCTACATTCCCGGCGATTCCGGCGCGCTGGCGCTCGGTGCCGAAAGGGTCGCCAAGGCTGTTCGTGCTGAACTCGCCGAGCGCGGCGTTGAGGCCAAGATCGTCCGCAATGGATCGCGCGGCGCCTATTTCCTAGAGCCTATGGTCGAGGTCGCCACAGCAAACGGCCGCGTCGCCTACGGGCCGGTGAAGCCTTCCGACGTCAAGAGCTTGTTCGACAGCGGCTTTCTCACCGGCGGCCATCACAAGCGCTGGCTGGGCGCGCCGGACAAGATCCCGTTCCTGGCCAAGCAGACCCGTCTGACCTTCGCGCGCTGCGGCATCAACGACCCGCTGTCACTCGACGCCTATAAGTCGCTTGGCGGGCTGAAGGGCCTGCAGAACGCGGTGGCCATGGCGCCGGCCGAGATCGTCAGCCAGGTTACGGAGTCCGGCCTGCGCGGCCGCGGCGGCGCCGGCTTCCCGACCGGCATCAAATGGAAGACGGTGCTCGATACGACATCCGAGCGCAAATACATCGTCTGCAACGCCGACGAGGGCGACAGCGCCACCTTCGCCGACCGCATGATCATGGAGGGCGATCCCTTCGTGCTGATCGAAGGCATGGCGATCGCCGGCATCGCCACCGGCGCGACCAAGGGCTTCGTCTACATCCGCTCGGAATATCCGCATGCGGTGGCGGTGATGAACAAGGCCGTCGAGGTCGCCCGCAAGGCCGGGGTGCTCGGCGTCAACGTGCTCGGTTCGCCCAACGCCTTCGACATGGAGATCCGCGTCGGCGCCGGCGCCTATGTCTGCGGCGAGGAGACCTCGCTTCTGAACAGTCTGGAAGGCAAACGCGGCGTGGTGCGCGCCAAGCCGCCGCTGCCGGCAATCCAGGGCCTTTTTGGCAAGCCGACGGTGATCAACAACGTCATCTCGCTGGCTTCGGTGCCTGTCATCATGGACAAGGGCGCCGCCTACTACAAGAATTTCGGCATGGGCCGCTCGCGCGGCACGATCCCGATCCAGATCGCCGGCAACGTCAAGCGTGGCGGCCTGTTCGAGGCGGCTTTCGGCATGACACTGGGCGAAATCGTCGACGATATCGGCGGCGGCACGGCCACCGGCCGGCCGGTGAAGGCGGTGCAGGTCGGCGGTCCACTCGGCGCGTATTTTCCGCGCGCTTTGTTCGACACGCCGTTCGATTACGAGGAATTCGCCAAGCGCGATGGACTGATCGGCCATGCCGGCATCACCGTGTTCGACGACACCGCCGACATGCTGAAACAGGCGCGCTTCGCCATGGAGTTCTGCGCCATCGAAAGCTGCGGCAAATGCACGCCCTGCCGCATCGGCTCGACGCGCGGGGTGGAGACCATCGACAGGCTCGCCGCCGGCATCGAGCCGGAGAAGAACCTCGCCCTGGTCACCGATCTCTGCAACACGATGAAGTTCGGATCGCTCTGCGCGCTGGGCGGCTTCACGCCCTACCCGGTGATGAGCTCGATCACGCATTTCCCCGAGGATTTCAAGCCCGCGCCGGCGCGCGTGGCTGCTGAATAGGACCTGGCAGATGAACATCAAGGCCGACTTCCCGACGCTCATCGAAGAGATCGACTACGGAACTCCGCAATCGAAAGCTGAGAAGCGGATCACGCTGACCGTCGACGGCCGCAGCATCAGCGTGCCGGAAGGCACGTCGATCATGCGCGCCGCGATGGAAAGCGGGGTCGAGATCCCGAAGCTGTGCGCCACGGACATGCTGGACTCCTTCGGCTCCTGCCGCGTCTGCCTGGTCGAGATCGATGGCCGCGGCGGCACGCCGGCGTCCTGCACGACGCCCGTCGGCGAAGGCATGGTGGTGCGCACGCAGTCGGAGCGGCTCGATGCCATTCGCCGCGGCGTCATGGAGCTCTATGTCTCCGACCATCCGGTGGGCTGGAACGAGAAGGCCGGCACCGGCGCCAGCGAGTTCGACGCGGTGGCGAAGTCGGTCGGCCTTTCCGAGAATCGCTACGGCGTCGAAGGCCGCAATCACGTCAAGGAGGATGGCGTCGCGCCCGGCCACGGCTCGCTGGCCGTCGACTACATCGCGCGTGACGAATCCAACCCGTATTTCACCTATGATCCGGCGCAATGCATCGTCTGTTCGCGTTGCGTGCGGGCCTGCGAAGAGGTGCAGGGCACCTTCGCGCTGACGATCGAGGGCCGCGGCTTCGAATCGCGCATGGTCGCCGGCATGCACGAGGATTTCATTGCTTCCGAATGCGTGTCCTGCGGCGCCTGCGTGCAGGCCTGCCCGACCGATGCGCTGCGTGAGAAGACAGTGCTCGCCAAGGGCCTGCCGGAACGCTCGGCCGTCACCACCTGCGCCTATTGCGGCGTCGGCTGCTCGTTCAAGGCCGAAGTGAAGGATGACGAGGTCATCCGCATGATGCCCTACAAGGAGGGCAAGGCCAATCACGGCCATTCCTGCGTGAAGGGCCGCTTCGCCTATGGCTATGCCACCCACAAGGACCGCATCCTGTCGCCGATGATCCGCGAGAAGGTGAGCGATCCCTGGCGCGAAGTGAGTTGGGAGGAGGCGATCGCCCACACGGCCAAGGAGTTCCGCCGCATCCAGTACCAGTATGGACGCACGGCGATCGGCGGCATCACCTCGTCGCGCTGCACCAATGAGGAGACCTATCTGGTCCAGAAGCTGGTGCGCCAAGGCTTCCGCAACAACAATGTCGATACCTGCGCGCGCGTCTGCCATTCGCCGACCGGCTACGGGCTCGGCCAGACCTACGGCACCTCGGCCGGCACGCAGGATTTCGATTCCGTCGAATTCACCGACGTCGCCGTCATCATCGGCGCCAATCCGGCTTCCGCACACCCGGTTTTCGCCTCGCGGCTGAAGAAGCGGCTGCGCCAGGGCGCCAAGCTGATCGTGCTCGACCCGCGCCGCACCGAGATGGTCAAGTCGGCGCATGTCGAAGCCGACTACCACCTGCCGCTGAAGCCCGGCACCAATGTCGCCGTGCTGACGGCGCTGGCACATGTCATCGTCACCGAAGGCCTGTTCGACGAGGCCTTCATCCGCGAGCGCTGTGACTGGACGGAATTCCAGGACTGGGCGTCCTTCGTCGCCCTGCCGGAGAACAGCCCCGAAACCGTCGGCAAGCTGTCCGGCGTCGATCCCGAACTGATCCGCGGTGCGGCACGTCTCTACGCCAAGGGCGGCAACGGGGCGATCTACTACGGCCTCGGCGTCACCGAGCACAGCCAGGGCTCGACCACGGTGATGGCGATTGCCAATCTCGCCATGGCCACCGGCAATATCGGTCGCCCGGGCGTCGGCGTGAACCCGCTGCGCGGCCAGAACAACGTGCAGGGCTCGTGCGACATGGGCTCCTTCCCGCACGAACTGCCAGGCTATCGCCATGTCTCGGGCGACGCGGTGCGCGACATCTATGAAAGCCTGTGGGGCGTGAAGCTGGACGACGAACCGGGGCTGCGCATCCCCAACATGCTGGATGCAGCCGTCGACGGCTCCTTCAAGGGCATCTACATCCAGGGCGAGGACATCCTGCAGTCCGACCCCGACACCAAGCATGTCGCCGCCGGCCTGGCCGCGATGGAATGCGTGGTCGTGCACGATCTCTTCCTCAACGAGACGGCGAACTACGCGCATGTGTTCCTGCCGGGCTCGACCTTCCTCGAGAAGGACGGCACCTTCACCAATGCCGAGCGCCGCATCAACATGGTGCGCAAGGTGCTGGAGCCGAAGGCGCGCTACGCCGACTGGGAAGCGACGCAGGAGCTTGCCCGCGCCATCGGGCTCGACTGGAACTATATGCATCCGTCCGAGATCATGGACGAGATCGCCAAGACGACGCCGAGCTTCGCCGGCGTCTCGTTCGAGTTGCTCGACCGCGTCGGGTCGGTGCAGTGGCCCTGCAATGAGAAGGCGCCACTCGGCACCCCCATCATGCATGTCGACGGCTTCGTGCGCGGCAAGGGCAAGTTCATCCGCACCGAATATGTGGCGACGGACGAGCGAACCGGGCCGCGCTTCCCGCTGCTTTTGACCACCGGCCGGATCCTGTCGCAGTACAATGTCGGCGCGCAAACGCGGCGCACCGACAATATCATGTGGCACTCCGAGGACCGGCTGGAGATCCATCCGCACGACGCCGAGAACCGTGGCCTGCGCGACGGCGACTGGGTGCGGCTGACCAGCCGCTCCGGCGAGACGACGCTGCGCGCGCAGATCACCGACAGGGTGTCACCGGGCGTGGTCTATACGACCTTCCACCATCCCGACACGCAGGCCAACGTCATCACCACGGACTTTTCGGACTGGGCGACCAACTGTCCGGAATATAAGGTGACGGCGGTGCAGGTCGGTGCCTCCAACGGACCATCGGAATGGCAACGCGACTATGACGAGCAAGCGCGCAACAGCCGCCGCATCGCCCCGCTGGAAGCGGCGGAGTAGACTTGGACGAGACATTCGACAATAAGAGCTTCAATCTTGATGGTTGATCGACCACCATTGCGTCGAGCTTCACTCGATACCCCTTCCCCGATCGACCGGGATGAGGAAAGGCTTGAGGGGTGCGTCTCGTGACCCGCAAACGCCCCGCCATCACCGAAATGTCCCGTCTCGCTCGCCGCGCCAGCGGCACGGCAGCGGCCCGCCGCATGGTGCCGGAAGAAACGCCGGTGGCGTTCTCCTTTGCCGGCACGGCGCACGCGGTGATGATGGCGAGCCCGGCCGATTTGAAGGATTTCGCGCTCGGTTTCTCGCTGACCGAAGGCATCATCGCTTCACCCGAAGAGATCGAGGCGATCGAGGTCGAGGATCTAGGCGCCGGCATCGACATCCAGATTCGACTGAAGGACCAGGCCAACACGCGCTTCGAGGCGCGGCGGCGCAGGCTCGCCGGACCGGTTGGCTGCGGGCTCTGCGGCATCGAATCCATCGAGGAAGCGATGCGCGCGGTCGATTCGGTTGGTGCGTCTAAACTTACGCTTGATGCCGGCGACATCGTCCGTTCCGTCAAACTTCTCTCCAGGATGCAGCCGCTGCACAGCGAGACGGGCGCGGTGCACGCCGCCGGCTTCTATATCCCCGGCAAGGGCACCGTCATTGCGCGCGAGGATGTCGGCCGTCACAACGCACTGGACAAGCTGGCCGGTGCATTGGCCAAGGCCGGCATCGACGGCGCGACCGGCGCGGTAGTGGTGACGTCGCGCGTCTCCGTCGAGATGGTGCAGAAGACGGCGACGATCGGCTCGCCCTTCATCATTGCCGTCTCTGCGCCGACCGCGCTCGCCGCCCGCACCGCCGAACAAGCCGGCATGACGCTGGTGGCCTTGGTTCGCGGCGACGATTTCGACATTTTCACCCATCCCGACCGGGTGGTTCGCGGAGTTGCCAAACATGTCGCATGACGAAGACCACATTATGAGCACCAGCGAGAAGCTGGTGCGGATGGCCAACCAGATCGCGGCCTTTTTCCACTCCAGGCCGCGCGAAGAAGGCGTGGCCGGCGTGGCCGAGCATATCAACAAATTCTGGGAACCGAGGATGCGGCGTCAGTTCTTCGAGATGCTGGACAGCGGCGGCGATGGCTTCGATGAACTCGTCGTGGCTGCCTCGACAAGGATCAAGCGGCCGGTCACGCCCGCCGAAGCTGATCTGAAGCTCGGGCTCAAGCTTCCCCAGGCGACGTAGCCGCCTCGCAAAAATAGCCATTGGTTCGCGTCCGCTTATATTTCCTTCCGCTAAAGTTTAAGCTGCCGCACGCGACGCAGCTCTGCTATGGTCAGCGATCCGAAATCGCCAGGCCGGGCGGAACAACTCGTGAGGCCGATCGAGACCCGATACGCCCGTAGCGGCGATGTGCGGATCGCCTATCAGGTGGTCGGCCAAGGCGCGTTCGATCTCGTCTTCGTGCCGGGCTTCATCTCCAATCTCGACCTGCATTGGGAGGATGAAGGCTATAGCAGGCTGCTGAAACGGCTTTCCGCCTTCTCAAGGCTGATCCTGTTCGACAAGCGCGGCACCGGCCTGTCCGACCGCGTCGATGCCAACCATCTCCCCAGCCTCGAAACGCGCATGGACGACGTGCGTGCGGTGATGGACGCGGCCGGCAGCGGCCGCGCGGCCCTGCTCGGCGCCTCGGAAGGCGCTCCGATGGCCATGCTGTTCGCCGCCACGTATCCGGAGCGGACGCGCGCCCTGGCGCTCTATGGCGGCTATGCCCATTTCCACCGATGGGTGATGCCGCCGGAACGGCTGGACGCATTCATCGCGACGACGGAAACCGCCTGGGGCACAGGCGCCACCTTGCCGCATTTTGCGCCCGGCCGCGTCGAAGACAGTCACTTTGCCGCCTGGTGGTCGCGGTTCGAGCGGCTGTCGGCAAGTCCAACGGCGGCGGCGGCGCTGGCGCGCATGAATGCCGGCATAGACGTGCGCGGCATACTCTCGGCGATCCGCGCGCCGACGCTGCTGATCCACCGCCGCAACGACGCGCGCGTCGATCCCGATGCCAGCCGCTTTCTCGCCCGGAAGATCCCAAACGCGCGGCTTGTCGAAATCCCCGGGCGCGACCACCCGGTATGGACCGGTGACGTCGACCGGGTCGCCGACCTAATCGAGGAATTCCTGACCGGCGAGCCGGCCGTGGCCGACAGCGAGCGCGTGCTCGCCGCATTGCTGGTGACGCGTATCTACGATACGGCGCGCCTCGGCGACCGCATGTGGAGCGAGCGCAGCCAGCGATTCCAGGAGACCTGGCGATTGCTGGTGGGGCGCCATGGCGGACGTGTCGCAGGCACGCATGGCGAGCTGATGATCTCGCGCTTCGACGGTCCGGCGCGCGCCATACGCTGCGCGGCGGCATTGCGCGAAGCGGCGCAGGAGATCGGTGTGGCCAGTGCACAGGGCGTGCATGTCGGCGAGATCGAGATGCGCGGACCGCCGGTCGGCTTGACTGCACGCGTGACCATACAACTTGCGGCCCATGCCAGCCGCGGCGAGATCCTCGCGTCGCGGCTGGTTTCCGACCTGGCGACCGGCTCCGGCCTACACTTCATCGATGGCGGACGCATTGCGCTCGACGAGTTGGACGAGCCGTTGGCGTTTGTTCTTGCGACGTCCGAGCAGCATCTGGAACCCGCCTGCCGATCCAAGCCCAGGCCTGCCGAACCGGCCGCGCTGACGGCGCGCGAAAGCGAGGTGGTGAGCCTGATCGCCGACGGCAAAAGCAATGCCGCGATCGCCGCCGAGCTCAACCTCAGCGAGCATACGGTCAAGCGTCACGTCGCCAACATATTGCTCAAGCTCGACCTGCCGTCGCGGGCGGCGGCGGCCGCGTTTTCGGCACGGAACCCTGGCCCGCACGGGCCATAAAGGCCATGGCGCTTTCGGGCGAAGCGGCCGATGGCGTCGGGGATTATCAATTCTTCCCATGCAGGCCAGGCGGTATCGCCGTGACGGTACTGCGAAGGGAGGATGAAATGGTGAAATCAAGTCGCAAGACCAGATTGCTCGTCATCGCGGCCGGCGTCGGCGCCTTGCTGGCCCTGGCTCCGGCGCGGGCCGAGGATGCCTCGGCGACGGCAGCATACAAGGACATAGAGGCCACGCTCGGCTCCGTACCGGACATGTTCAGGACTTTGCCTGACGTGGCGGTCGCCGGTGCCTGGGCCGAGATAAAGTCGATGCAGCTCAACCCCAAGACCGCACTCGACGGCAAGACCAAGGAATTCATCGGGCTTGCCGTCGCCTCGCAGATTCCTTGCCAGTACTGCGTCTACTTCCACACCGAGGCCGCCAAGCTCAACGGCGCGACCGACGAGGAGATCAAGGAAGCGGTGGCGATGGCGGCGATCGTTCGCCACTGGTCGACGATGCTCAACGGCAGCCAGGTCGACCTCACAGCCTTCAAGAAGCAGACCGACGACGTGTTCGCGGCCGTGAAGGCCAAGTCGCAGTGACACTATCGCTGCACGGCGATGACCGCCGGGCAGCACTTTGCTCATCAACCGCCCGATCGGGAAGACGGGCCCATGGAGGACGAAATGCTGACCAAGACACAGACCGTTGACGGCGCGGCAATCAAGAAAGCCATCGAAGGGCGCGATGGACAGATGCTGTCGAGCTTTTACGCCGACGATGCGGTGTTGCGGGTCGTCGACCGCAATAATCCGCCGAGCAAGCCGCGCGAGATCCGCGGCCGAGCGGCGATCAGCACATTCTGGGACGACATCTGCAGCCGGGCAATGACCCACAAGGTCGATACCACCATTGCCGATGGCGACAATCTCGCCTTCACCCAAGCCTGCGCCTACCCGGACGGGACCAAGGTGTTCTGTGCGGCGATGCTGGAACTCAAGGGCGGGCGGATTGCACGGCAGACCGTCGTGCAGGCCTGGGACGAGTAAGCGGCATCAGCCGCATCTTCGGAGGAGGAAAACATGTTCAGCGCCAGATGGCAGATCGACGCCAGGTTCGGACACAAGCAGACCGTGCTCGACCTCTTGCGGAAATGGGAATCCGAGATCGGTTCGCAGGTCGGCGTCGCCGACCTGAAGTTCCAGATCATGACGGGTTCGATCGGCGCGCGGGAGGCGACGGTCGAATCTCACCACCAGGTCGAAAGCCTGGCCCAGTTGGAAGAGTTCTTCGCCAGGATCGGCAAGATCGACGCGCATGCCAAATGGGGCAAGGAGATCGAGCCTTACGTCGTGTCGGGCACCAGCCTCTGGCAGATTTTCCGCATCGTCGAATAATGCATGTCGCCCAAAGGTGCCCATAGAACAACGATCTGAAGCGCGCCGCATCGGTCCCTTTCGACGCGACGCGCTTTCGCTACCATGACGGCTTCCGCCTGCCCGCTATGGCTCTCCCGGGCCATTTCCCCACTGGCCCTTTCGGGCGAAGCAGCGAGGAGCCGGATCGGTGCAATGTGCTCTCCTGCACCATCCTGCGCACCCGACGGATGGACGGCACAAGCAAAGCAACAAGATAAATCGTCGCGTCGAAACCATATGGCGCGGGCGCGATCAGGGAGGAAACCGATGACCGACGAAACCTATGCAAAACTGCGTGAAGGCTTGCGCGGAGAGCTGATCCTGCGCGGCGAAGCCGGCTATGAGGAGGCCCGCAAGGTTTACAACGGCATGATCGACAAGAGTCCGGCGCTGATTGCACGCTGCGTCGATGTCGCCGACGTGATCACCGCTGTAAGGTTCGCGCGCATAAACGACCTCCTCATCGCCGTGCGCAGCGGCGGCCACAACGGCGCGGGATTGGGGATTTGCGACAACGGTCTCGTCATCGACCTGTCGATGATGAAAGGCGTCCATGTCGACCCGAAAACCCGCACCGTGAGGGTCGCGCCCGGCTGCACTTCGGGCGACGTGGACCACGCCACCCATCCTTTCGCGCTCGCCGTTCCGTTCGGCATCGTTTCGACCACGGGCGTCGCCGGCCTTACCCTCGGTGGAGGAACCGGCTATCTCACGCGCAAATACGGCCTCACCATCGATAATCTGATCGAGGCCGATCTGGTGCTGGCCGATGGCAGCATGGCGAAGGCCAGCAAAAGCGAGAATCCCGACCTGTTCTGGGCGCTCCGGGGCGGCGGCGGCAATTTTGGCGTGGTAACCAGCTTCCTGTTCCAGGCTCATCCGGTGAACATGATCTTCGGCGGTCCGGTGTTCTGGGACGCCAGGCACGCGTCGGCGGTCATGCGTACCTATCGCGACTACCTGCCGGAAGCGCCGGAAGACCTCGGCGCTTTCGTCGGCCTCAAATCCGTCCCTTCGAGCGATCCTTTCCCGCGCGAGCATTGGGGCAAGCGCGCCTGTGCCATCATCTCGTGCTACAACGGCACGGAGGAGGACGGGCGCAAGGCCATGGCGCCGCTGCTGGACACCTTGCCGCCGCCAATGTTCAACTGGATGGGCGTAATGCCGTTCCCGGCGATGCAGTCGCTATTCGACCCGCTCCTTCCGAAAGGCCTGCAATGGTACTGGAAGGGCGATTTCGTCAAGTCGCTTCCCGACGAAGCGATCGCGACCCATATCGCACAGGCCGCCCAGGCGCCCAGCGAATTGTCGCTCATGCATCTATACCCGATTGACGGCGCCGTCCGCCGCGTCGGCAAGGACGAGACCGCCTGGAACGCGCGTGACGCAAGCTGGTCGATGGTCATCGCCGCCATCGACCCCGATCCGGGCAAAGCCGCCGACCTGACCGCGTGGGCACGGAATTACTGGGCGAGCGTCCATCCCCATAATGGCGAGGGCGGCTACGTGAACTTCATGATGGACGATGAAGGAGACGCGCGCTTGCAGGCGAGCTATGGCGGAAATTACGAGCGGCTGAGCCAGGTTAAGCGAACCTACGACCCATCCAATGTCTTCCGGGTCAACCTGAACATCAAGCCTGCGACATCGGCGATGCCGGGCCGGACGGCCGCGTAGTGCCGGGGTCTCGCCGCTGATGCCGTTCGGCGGCCGTGGCTGTCAGATGCAGCGCAATCGCGAAGTGGAATGGCGCTGACGACCCTCTCAAGCGGGGTCGCCGGCGCCGGTCACAGCCATGTGCTATCTGGCTTTTGCCGGAAGGAGACAGATTACCCGTGCGCCACCATCACATGGCGCACGGCGGTATAATCCTCCAGTGCGTAGAGCGACATGTCCTTGCCGTAGCCGGACTGCTTCAGCCCACCATGCGGCATCTCGTTGGTCAGCATGAAGTGGGTGTTGATCCAGGTGCAGCCATATTGCAGGCGAGCGGCCGTCGCCATGGCGCGCGAGACGTCCCTGGTCCACACCGATGACGCCAAGCCATAATCGCTGTCGTTGGCCCAGTTCACCGCCTCGTCGACTTCCGTGAAACGGGTGACCGAGACCACCGGGCCGAAGACTTCGCGGCGCACGATCTCGTCCTCCTGCAAGGCGCCGGCGACGACGGTCGGCTGGTAGTAGAAGCCAGTGCCCTCGCCCGGCTTGCCGCCGGTGGTGATCTCGATGTGCTTCAATTCCGAGGCGCGCTCGACGAAGCTCGAGACACGATCGCGTTGGCGGCGCGAGATCAGCGGGCCGATCTCGTTCTCGGCATCGTCCGGCAGATTGTACTTGATGGTCGACACGGCCGAGGAGAGATCGGCGACGAGCTTGTCGTAGACCTTCTTGCCGGCATAGATGCGGCAGGCGGCGGTGCAGTCCTGGCCGGCATTGTAGTAGCCGAAGGCGCGCAGGCCGTTGACCACGGCGCCGAGGTCGGCATCATCGAAGACGATGACCGGGGCCTTGCCGCCGAGTTCCAGATGCGTGCGCTTGACCGACTTGGCGGCCGCCTGCAGCACCTTCTTGCCGGTGGCGACATCGCCGGTGATCGAGATCATGTTGACCTTGGGATGGTTGATCAGCGTATTGCCGACGCTGTCGCCGCGTCCGAGCACGACATTGACGACCCCTTCGGGCAGGATTTCGGCCAGGATCTTCGCCAGTTTCAGCGCCGTCAGCGGCGTCTGTTCCGACGGTTTGAAGACGACCGTATTGCCGCCGCCGATCGCCGGCGCCAGCTTCCAGGCCATCATCATCAACGGGTAATTCCACGGCGCGATGGAAGCGACGATGCCGATCGGATCGCGCCGGACCATCGAGGTGTGGCCCGGCAGGTATTCGCCGGCTACCTGGCCTGGCATGGAGCGGACGGCGCCGGCGAAGAAACGGTAGCAGTCGACGATCGCCGGGATTTCATCATTGAGCACGGCATTGATCGGCTTGCCGCAGTTCAGCGCCTCGAGCGCCGCGAATTCCCTGGCTTCGGCCTCTATGCGGTCGGCGATCTTAAGGAGATAGCCCGAGCGCTGCGCGGGCGTGGTACGCGACCAAGCCGTGAACGCCTTCCCGGCAGCCGTCACCGCCGCCTCGATCTGCGCCGGGCTCGCCTCGGGGAGATTGAGAATGGTCGCCCCGGTCTTCGGATTGAGGACCGGCTCCTCGGTCTCGGTGCCTTTCTCGAACTTCGAGCCGATCAACATCTGGGTGTCCATTGGGTTCTCCATTGGCAATAGTGAGTAGTGAATGATGAATAGTGAGTAGTGAATAGTGAGTAGTGAGTAGTGAGTAGTGAGTAGGTTTCTGCCGCGTATTCACTATCCAAAACTACTATTCACCATCCTCCCATTCACTATTCACTACTCACTACTCACTACTCACTGCTCACTATTTCATTTCCCGCTGCCGGCGATCTGGTCGCCGTCGCGGGTCAGGTAGTAGGCGGCGAGGATCGGCAGCAGCGTCACCAGCACCACCACCATCGCCACGACATTGGTGACCGGGCGCTGGCGCGGGCGGATCAGTTCTTCAAGCATCCAGATCGGCAGCGTCTGCTGCTGGCCGGCGGTGAAGGTGGTGACGATGACCTCGTCGAACGACAGCGCGAAGGCCAGCATGCCGCCGGCAAGCAGCGCCGTGGCGATGTTGGGCAACACGATATGCCGGAAGGTCTGGAAACCATCCGCGCCGAGATCCATCGAGGCCTCGATCATCGAGCCCGAGGTGCGGCGGAAGCGGGCAACGGCATTGTTGTAGACGACAACCACGCAGAAGGTGGCGTGGCCGAGCACGATCGTCCAGAACGAGAACGGAATGTCGGCCAGCGCGAAAGCCGAACGCAGCGCAATGCCGGTGATGATGCCGGGCAGCGCGATCGGCAGGATGACCAGCAGCGAAATGGTTTCACGGCCGAAGAATTTCGTCCGTGACACCGCGGCGGCGCACAGCGTGCCGAGAACCAGCGCGATGGCCGTTGAGATGGCGGCGACGCGCACCGAGAGCGACAGCGCTTGCCACACGTCCGGCCGGTTCCAGGTGACGGCGAACCACTGCGTGGTGAGCCCCGGCGGCGGCCAGACGAAGCTCTTCTCTTCGGTCGTGAAGGCATAGACGAAGATCAGCAGGATCGGTAGATGCAGGAACAGCAGGCCGCAGGCCGCAGCGATCTTCAGGCCAAGCGGAGCCGATTGGGCACGGTCAGAGCGCATCGAAGGCCCCCATGCGCTTGGCGCCCCAGAGATAGAAGCCCATGATGACGATCGGCACCACCGTGAAGGCGGCGGCGAGCGGGATGTTGCCGGCCGTGCCTTGCTGCGAATAGACGGCCTGGCCGATGAACAGGCGCGACGTGCCGATGATCTGCGGGATGATGTAGTCGCCCAATGTCAGCGAAAAGGTGAAGATCGAGCCGGCGACGATGCCGGGCAGCGCCAGCGGGAACAGCACATTGCGAAAAGTCTGGCCGGGCGACGCGCCAAGGTCGGAAGAGGCTTCGACCAGATTGCCGGGCACGCGCTCGAGGGCTGCCTGCACCGGCAGGATCATGAAGGGCAGCCAGACATAGACGAAGACGATGAAGGTGCCGGTGAAGGACACCGACAGCGAGTTGCCGCCGACGACCGGCAGCGACAGCCACGCATCGAGCAACCCCAACAGGTTCAGCTTGGCGAGCAGCCAGGTGAGAATGCCTTCCTTGGCCAGGATCAATTTCCAGGCGTAGATCTTGACCAGGTAGCTCGACCACAGCGGCAGCATGACGCCGAGATAGAACAGCGCTTTCCAGCGGCCGCGCGCATAGCGCGCCGCGTAATAGGCAATGGGGAAAGCGACGACAGCCGAGGCCAGCGTCACCAGGGCCGCCATCGTCACCGTGCGCAGAATGATGTCCAGATTGGCGGCCTGCAACAGGTCGCCATAGGTCTTCAACGTGAACTCACGGTTGATAAGCCCGGAGAACTCGTCGATCGAGAAAAAGCTCTGCGCCAAAAGAGCGAACAACGAGCCGATATAGACGATGCCGAGCCACAGGACCGGCGGCAGCAGCATAAGCAGAAGGAGCAGTTGCGGCCTGCGCCAGAAGAGGTCGGAGAGCGCGCCGCGTATGCCGCCGCTGCCGGGCAGGATGGCAGGGGCTGGGCTGGGGTTGAGCGCGGCAATGGTCATGGGGCCGCCGTGTGCTGAAGAGAATTATATGAGAGGCCGCGTTCTGCGTCGCCCCCCTCTGTCCTGCCGGACATCTCCCCCTCACGGGGGGAGATTGGCAATTTCTCAGCCTCGCCAATTCTGCGACGTTGGAAATTGGCGAAACCCGAAAGGGCAGCCAATCTCCCCCCTTGCGGGGGAGATGTCCGGCAGGACAGAGGGGGGTGCTTCGCGCAAGCCTTCATCACACCGCCTCGTCCATCAAATGCAGGCTCTCCCGGTTGAAGGTGAGCACCACCGCCTCGCCTTCCCTGGGCAAGGCCGTGCCGGCAGGCACGATGGCGTGCAATTTCAGACCGTCGGCATCGAGCGCCAGCCTGGTGGTCGCCCCGAGATAGTTAGTTGAGACGAGGCGCGCGGCCACGCCGTCGCCTTTCGCGGCGCGGCCGACGCGGATCGATTCGGGTCGCAGGCTGCCCCAGCGGCGCTGGCCGCAATAGCGCTGGACGAAATCCGGCGGCAGCACGTTGGAGGAACCGACGAAATCGGCGACGAAGCGAGTGCTCGGCCGCTGGTAGATATCTTCCGGCGTGCCGATCTGCATGATCCTGCCGTCGTTGAAGACGGCGACGCGATCGGCCATCGACAGCGCCTCGCCCTGATCGTGGGTGACGAAGACGAACGTTATGCCGAGCGCCTTTTGCAGCGACTTCAGCTCTTCCTGCATGTTCTCGCGCAATTTGAGGTCGAGCGCGCCGAGCGGCTCGTCGAGCAGCAGCACCTTGGGCTGGTTGACCAGTGCGCGGGCCAGCGCGACGCGCTGGCGCTGACCGCCGGAAAGCTGGCCAGGGCGGCGGGCGCCGTAGCCGGGCAGCCTGACCAGCGACAGCGCCTCTTCCGCTGCCTTGTGCCGCCCGGCCTTGCCGACGCCCTTGACCATCAAACCATAGGCGACATTGTCGAGCACATCGAGATGCGGGAACAGCGCATAGTCCTGGAAGACGGTGTTGACGTTGCGGCGATAGGGCGGAACACCCTCGGCGCGCTCGCCGAAGATCGAAATCGAACCCGCCGTCGGCTGCTCGAAGCCGGCAATGAGGCGCAGGCAGGTCGTCTTGCCGGAACCGGACGGCCCGAGCATGGCGAAGAACTCGCCAGGCACGATTTCGAGGTCGACCGTGTCGACGGCGCGCACGCTGCCGAAATGGCGCGAGACTTTTTGAAAGGAAACGGCTGAGGTCATGGGGTGTCAGTCTCTTGCCGATTGGGTTCTCTTCGGTCGCCCGCAATCGTGGCTGGACGGCGAACGCGCGCCACTTACCTCCTCTCGATGCGGGAGGTCGCGGCGAAGTCGCGGGTGGGGGTGCTCTGGCACAGACCGCCGCGACGCCCCGCCCCGACGCTGCGCGTCGACCCTCCCCACAAGGGGAGGGTGAAGAAAATCATCGCCCGCCGATGACGCCGATATAGTCCGACACCCAGCGGTAATAGGGCACGCACTGGTCGTTCCGGGTGGCGCATTTGGTCACCGGCGTCTTCCAGAACTTGATCTTGTCGAAGTTTTCGTAGCCGTTGGTCTTGCAGCCTTCGTCGGTCAGGAGCTCGTTGCCCTTGCAGGCGGCGGGGACGACCGGCAGCGAGCCGAACCAGGCCGAGACGTCGCCCTGCACCTTGGGCGAAAGCGAGTGTTCGAGCCACATATAGGCGCAGTTCGGATGTGCCGCGTCGGCCTCCATCATAGTGGTGTCGGCCCAGCCGGTGACGCCTTCCTCCGGCACGGTCGAGGCGATGGGCTTCTTGGCCGCGATCAGCGTGTTGACCTGGTATGGCCACGAGCCGGAGGCAACCACGCCTTCGTTCTGGAAATCGTCGACCTGGATGGCGGCATCGTGCCAGTAGCGGCCGACCAGCGTGCGCTGGACGCGCAGCAACTCGAGCGCGGCCTTGTACTGGTCCTCGTTCAACTCGTAGGGGTCCTTGATGCCGAGCTCCGGCTTGTGGAACATCAGGTAGTTGGCGGCATCGGCGATGTGGATCGGGCCGTCATAGGCCTGGACGCGGCCCTTGTTTGATTTGCCGTCCGGCAGCTTCATCTCCTCGAAGACGATGTTCCAGCTCTTGGGCGCTTCCTTGAAGACATCGGTATTGTACATCAGGACGTTCGGCCCCCACTGGTAGGGGACGCCATAATGAACCTTGTCGACGGTGAACCAGGGGGCGTCCTTGATGCGGTCGTCGACCGTCTTCCAACTCGGGATGAGGTCGGTGTTGATCGGCTGCACGCGCTTGCCGGCAACGAGGCGCAGCGATGCATCGCCCGAAGCGGTGACGAGGTCGAAGCCGCCCTCGTTCATCAGCGAGACCATCTCGTCCGACGTGTTGGCGGTCTTGACGTTGACCTTGCAGCCGCTTTCCTTCTCGAAGGCGGTGACCCAGTCATAGCCCTTGTCGGTTTCGCCACGCTCGATATAGCCCGGCCAGGCGACGATATCGACCTCGCCTTCACCCTTGCCGAGTTCCGTGACCTGAGCGATGGCATGGCCGGAGAAGGTCAGCGCGACCGTCAATGCAGTGCATGACTTCAGGAATGAATTCATCATCGATCTCCCATTGATAGGCCCGCGCTTCGGCGGCGGCTTTGTTCCCTGAAGCGAAGTTGCTGTGAAAATCCCGGTTTCGCAAATTCATTTATCAGAAGGGGGATATCGGTTTTTCCGATAGATTAGCGGCCGTTCTTGTCGGGGCGCTGGCGAACCATGCGCTGCGACTGCGCCAGACCGATGAAATCGCGCGCAGCCTGCGGCAGGCCGGAGCCGCGGCGCCAGACCATCCCGACCTGGACGACGGGTAGGGCACCGGAGACGTCGCGCGACTCGATGCGGTCGCCTTCCAGCGACCACGGCCGGTAGACGAGGTCGGGCAGCAGCGCCACGCCCGCGCCGGTGGCGACGAGGCTGCGCACCGCTTCGACCGAACGGGTGCGGAAGGCGACATGCGGCTTGGCGCCGATTGCCGTCAGCAACTTGCCGGTGTTCTCCTCGATCTCGTCGACGGTCAGCATGATCAGCGGCTCCGAAGCGATGTCGCCGATGCCGATGATGTCGGCGCCGGCGAGCGGATGCCCGAGCGGCAGCCACAGGCGGTAAGCCGAGACTTCAAGGATTTCCGATTGCAGCGCGGTTCGGTCGCGCAGATTGGACGTGACCATCACGGCGATGTCCAGCTTGCCGCCGATCAGCAGATGCTCGAGATAGTCGCCATTGTCCTCGATTGCCGAGACCTCGACGCCGGGATAGGCACGACGGTAGCGGGAAAGCAGGTCCGACAGCACATAGCCGGCGACCAGCGAGGTGACGCCGAGCTGCAGCCGGCCGCCCGCTGTCGCCTGCTCGCCGAGGAAGGCGCGGCGCGCATCGGACACATCGGCCAGGATCTTGGTGGCATGACGCAGGAACTGGTGGCCCTTGTGGGTGATGTTGAGGCCGCGCGGATGGCGGTCGAATAATTCGACGCCGAGATCGCCTTCGAGCTCCTTGATCGCTTCGGTGACCGAGGATTGCGAAATGGAGAGGTTCTGCGCGGCACCCGACACCGTGCCCTGCTCGGCGACGGCGATGAAGAACTGCAACTGGCGGATGGTGAAAGCCATGGCCCGACTAAACACGGCGGGGACGACACTGGGAAGTGGAAACGGATCGGCAACTTGACGGCCCCCAGAATTGTAACTAAATAAGTTACATGAAACGCAACAGCCGGCTGTCTTCCACCTTGCACATTCTGGTCCACATGGCCGAGAAGCCCGAGCGGGCGCTGACCTCGGAGCAGCTTGCCACCTTCATCCATACCAATCCGGTCGTGGTGCGCCGCACCATCGCGGGGTTGCGGGATGCCGGCATCGTCACCTCTTCACGCGGACATGGCGGCGGCTGGCTGCTCGGGCGCCCGCCCGACGAGATCTCGCTGGCCGAAATCAGCGCCGCGCTTGGCGAGACGCTGCTGCAGTTCGGCACCGAGCCGGAGAGCCCCGGCTGCCTTGTCGAGCAGGCCGTCATCGCCGTCCTCGACGATTTTCGGATCGCGGCGGAGAAGCTGCTGGCGGAGAAGCTCAGCCGTATCACGCTGGCCGACCTGACCGCCGACTTCCGCCGCCGTTACGACCTCATCGGAGTCTCCAGCCATGCAGTATGATCTTGCCGTCGTCGGCGGCAGCTTTGCCGGCTTGTCCGCCGCCATCCAGGCGGCCCGGGCCCGGCGCAACGTCCTGGTGATCGACGCCGGCCAGCCCCGAAATCGGTTCGCCGCGCATTCGCACGGCTTCCTCGGCCAAGACGGGCGCACGCCAGGCGCCATCCTGGAGGAGGCAAGACGGCAGTTGCTAGCCTATCCGACGGCTCGCCTTGTCAAGGGACGTGCGGACAAGGCGGTCGCCAATAGCAGCAGCGACTTCGAAATCAGCACAGAGGGCGGCGAGACCTTTGGCGCCGCGCGGCTGGTTCTGGCCACCGGCGTGCGCGACATCCTGCCGGAAGTTCCCGGGCTTGCCGAGCAGTGGGGCAAGACCGTGCTGCACTGCCCCTATTGCCACGGCTACGAGGTTTCCGGCGGGCCGCTTGGCGTGCTGGCGACCGGGCCCATGTCCCTGCATCAGGCGCAGTTGATCGCCGACTGGGGCGACGTCACGCTGTTCGGCAATCGCCTGATCGAGCCCGATGCCGAACAGATGTCTGTCCTTGAAGGCAAGAATGTGAGGTTCGAACCCGCTGCGGTCGCCGAACTGCGGGAGGATGGCGCGGGCGGCTTGACGGTGATCCTCGACGGCGGCCGAAAGGCGGGGGTTCGCGCGATATTCACCGCGCCGCGCAATACAATGGCGAGCCCGGTGGCCGAACAGCTCGGTTGCGGCTTCACGGACGGTCCCCTTGGCCCGGTGATATCAATCGATGACAGGCAGCAGACGACGGTTCCCGGCGTCTACGCCGCCGGGGACGCGTCACGCGCGATGCACAACATCGCCTTCGCCGTATCGGGCGGCGCCTTCGCCGGCATATGCGCCCACCAGTCGCTGGTATTCGGTTAGCTCAGGCTGCCTCGCCCGCGACGCTGAGCCGCGCGCCGGCCTGCGCCAGGCCAGCAGCGATGTCGCGCGGCGGCGGCCGGTCGGTGGCGAGCTCGGAAAAGCCATCGAAGCCGCAGACCTGGACCAGGCCTTGGCGCCCGAACTTGGAATGATCGGTGACGACGAGCGAACGCTGGCCGCGCGACAGCACCATGCGGGCGAACTCGGCCTCGTCGAGATCGTAATCCATGACACCCGTCACCGCATCGACGGCACCCGTCGAGATCACCGCATGGCTGACCGAGAAGCGGCTGACGAAGTCGATGGCCGAGGCGCCGAAGGCGGCGCCGGAATCGCTGCGCAGCTCACCGCCGGCCATGTAGACCTTGTTGCCGTTGACGGTGGCCAGCGTGCGGGCGATGTCGGATGAGTTGGTGACGACCGTCAGCCGCCGATGGCCGAGCAGTTCACGCGCCAGGAACGAGGTGGTCGTTCCCGTGTCGAGCATGATCGATTCGCCGTCGCGGATGGTGGCGGCGACCATGCGGGCGATGAGGCGCTTGGCCTCGGCGTTCTCGCGCATGCGCCGTTCGAACGGCGCTTCGCCGATCGTCGACGGCAGGCCGACGGCGCCATGCATCTTCAGGAGCGAGCCGTCGCTGGTGAGGGGCTTGACGTCGCGGCGAACGGTTTCCAGCGAGACGCCTAGCCGGTCGGCCAGGCTGGCGATGGTGACGGTGCCTTCCTCCTGCAGAAACCGCAGGATTTCGCCGTGCCGCTTGGAATGGCTCATCGGGTCATTTCCAGTCGCGCCATGATGCAGTGACCGCTTCTATGGCAAATCTGCCGCATATTACAAGGAATCTCGAAAGAATACGGGCAGGAAAGCAGAAAAAGCCACAGAATCTCGTTGACAACGTGGCTTACCCGGCGTGACACTGATGCCGTGTCAGGCTCGCACTGCCACGGAAAAGCGATAGCGGAGCCTGATCCGAATTTGTGTGCCCCAAGGTCTGGAAACTGCCTGACGCGAGGGCGACTGGAAGAATTTTCTCATCCGCGGGGGCGGATGCCGGCCTCGAAGAGCCCGGCACGTGGGGCTCGTCGGTGCGGCGCGGGATACCGATCCCGAATGCCGCGCCGGCGAGGTCTTTGCCAGAACGAGCGTCCGGACAAACGGCGGGTCGCCACGGTGGTGCCGCCCCGTCGGCGCCTTGCCGGACGAAGGGCGAATTCATGACGGCCGAGGACCGCATCCGCGCCCTGCCTTGCTGGACAGGCAGCGTCGAGATCGAGCCGCTGCCCGGCGGGCTGAGCAATGCCAATTATCGGGTTAAGGACGCGGCCGGGAGGCATGTCGTGCGTTTCGGCAGGGACTATCCCTTCCACCACGTCTTTCGCGAGCGTGAGGTGATGACCGCACGCGCCGCGCATGCCGCCGGTTTCGCGCCGGCGGTCCGCCATGCCGAACCCGGCATTCTCGTGACGGAGTATCTCGGCGCCAAGACCTGTCTGGCTGAGGACGTGCGCGCCAATCTCGGCCGTGTCGCCGCCCTGATGCGCGGCTTCCACCGTGAGATGCCCAACCACGTCTCCGGTGCCGGCTTCATGTTCTGGGTGTTCCACGTCATCCGCGACTATGCGCGCACGCTGGAGGACGCCGGCAGCCGCAAGGCGAGCGACCTGCCGCGTCTGCTGATGCTGGCCGACGAGCTCGAACGCGCCCAGAAACTGCTGCCGATCGTGTTCGGCCACAATGATCTTTTGCCGGCGAATATTCTCGACGACGGCAGCAGGCTATGGCTGATCGACTTCGAATATGCCGGCTTCAATACCGCGATGTTCGACCTTGCCGGCGTCGCCTCGAACGCCGGCATGAGCGACGAGGAATCCTTCGCCTTCCTGACCGCTTATTTCATGAAGGAGCCGGACGAGGCGATCCGCCGCTCGCATGCGGCCATGCAATGCGCCTCGCTGCTGCGCGAGGCGATGTGGAGCATGGTTTCGGAACTCTACCTCGACGTGCCCGGCATCGACTACGTCGCCTACACGGAAGAGAACCTGACGCGGCTCGATGCCGCGCTGGAAAACTACCGGACAAAATACGGGACCTGAATTCATGACCTTGCCAACCCAGGCAGCGATCGTCGTCATCGGCGGCGGCATTATCGGCTGCTCGACGGCCTACCATCTGGCCCGCGACCACAAGGCAGATGTGGTGCTGCTCGAACAGGGCAAGCTGACCTCGGGCTCGACCTGGCACGCCGCCGGCCTGGTCGGGCAGCTGCGCTCGTCGGCCTCGATCACCCGCGTGCTCAAATATTCGGTCAACCTCTACAAGGGGCTGGAGGCCGAGACCGGCCTTGCCACCGGCTGGAAGATGAGCGGGTGCCTGCGCCTTGCCACCAATGCCGACCGCTGGACCGAGTACGAGAGGCTGGCGACGACAGCCAAGAGCTTTGGCATGGACATGCAATTGCTGTCGCCGGCGGAGGTCAAGAACATGTGGCCGCTGATGGAAACCGGCGATCTCGTCGGCGCTTCCTGGCTGCCGACCGACGGTCAGGCGAGCCCATCCGACGTCACCCAGTCGCTGGCCAAGGGCGCGCGCATGCATGGCGCAAGGCTTTACGAGGAAGTGCGCGTCACCGGCTTCGAGATCAAAGGCGGCCGCATCATTGCGGTGAAGACCAACATGGGCGACATCGCCTGCGACAAGGTGGTGAACTGCGCAGGACAATGGGCACGGCAGGTTGGCGCCATGGCCGGCATCAACGTGCCGCTGCAGCCGGTGAAGCACCAGTTTATCGTCACCGAGAAGATCGACGGGCTGGCGACCGATGTCCCGACCATCCGCGACCCGGACCGGCGCACCTATTTCAAGGAAGAGGTCGGCGGGCTGGTGATGGGCGGCTATGAGCCAAACCCGCAGGCCTGGACGACAGATCTCCCCGGAGGCGACGTGCCCAATGACTGGGAGTTCCGGCTGTTCGACGACGACTATGATCATTTCGAACAGCATATGACCCAGGCGATCGCGCGCGTGCCGGCGCTGGAAACCGTCGGCGTCAAGCAGATGATCAACGGGGCCGAGAGTTTCACGCCGGACGGCAATTTCATCCTCGGCGTGGCGCCCGAATGCGCCAACATGTTCGTCGGCGCCGGCTTCAACGCCTTCGGCATCGCTTCGGGCGGCGGCGCCGGCTGGGTGCTGGCGCAATGGGTGGTCGATGGCGAGGCGCCGTTCGATCTGTGGGTCGTCGACATCAGGCGCTTTTCCAGCCTGCACCGCGACCGGCACTGGGTCCGCGAGCGCACGCTGGAAGCCTATGGCAAGCACTACACGATCGGCTTTCCGCATGAGGAGTATCTTTCCGGCAGGCCGCGCATCGTTTCGCCGCTGTACAACAGGCTGAAACAGCATCGCGCCGTGTTCGGCTCGAAGCTCGGCTGGGAGCGGCCGAACTGGTTCGCCCCCGAAGGCGTCGAGCCGCGTGACGTCTATTCCATGGGCCGGCAGAACTGGTTTTCAGCCGTCGGCGACGAACACCGCCATGTGCGCGAGAAGGTCGGCATCTTCGACCAGTCGTCCTTCGCCAAATACGAACTGACCGGGCCCGACGCGCCGAAGGCGCTGGACTGGATTTGCGCCAATGACGTCAACAAGCCGGCCGGCCGGCTGACCTATACGCAGCTTCTCAACACGCGCGGCGGCATAGAGGCCGATCTCACCGTGTCGCGGTTCGGCGAGGACAGGTTCTATATCGTTACCGGCACGGGCTTCCGCACCCATGACCTGTCCTGGATCAGCGACCATGTCGAAAAGGAGCTCGACATCACGCTCACCGACGTCACCGAGGATTTCGGCACGCTGTCGCTGATGGGACCGCGCGCCCGCGAAGTGCTGGCCGGCGTGACCGATGCCGACATTTCCAACAGCGGTTTCCCATTCGGCCATGCCCGCGAGATTGTCGTTGCCGGCCACACCGTGCGGGCGTTGCGCGTCACCTATGTCGGGGAACTCGGCTGGGAGCTGCACGTGCCGATCTCCGCAACCGGCGAGATCTTCGACGCGTTGATGTCGGCAGGCAAGCAACATGATATCCGCCCGGTCGGCTACCGGGCCCTGGAATCGCTGCGACTGGAAAAGGGCTATCGCGCCTGGGGCTCCGATATCACCCCCAACGACACGCCGCTGGAAGCCGGCCTCGGCTGGGCGGTGAAGCTTCGCAAGAACACGGATTTCGTAGGGCGGCGCGCCTTGGAGAAAATCACCGGCGGGCCATTGAAGAAGCGTTTCGCCGGCTTCACGGTCGACGATCAGGACATCGTGCTCGTCGGGCGCGAGACGATCCTGCGCAATGGCGAGCCGGTCGGCTATCTCAGCAGCGGCGGCTATGGCTACACCGTGGAGAAGAACATCGGCTACGGCTATGTGCGCAATGCCGACGGCGTGAGCGACGATTTTCTCGCCTCGGGCCGCTATGAGCTGGTCGTGGCGATGCAGCGCACGCCGGCAAAGATCCATCTCGAGCCGATGTATGATCCGGCCGGGAACAGGATCAAAGCCTGATCAGTTCACACGCAAGGCGAGGCAGCGGCTGGGCACCGTGTCGGCCTCGCCCGGCATCGAGACGTACGGGCGCGTTTCCTCGATGCGGGTGACCAGCCCCTGAGCCTCCAGCTCAGCGACTCGCGCGTTAAAGCCTAGATCCCAGATCGTGTTCTTGACCGTCAGCACGATCACGCCGCCCGGCCGGCAGATGCGGATCAGTTCGTCCAGCCCTTCGGCACCGACATGGCCCGAGGTAAAGACGCCGGCCGAGATCACCCCGGCATAGGCATTGTCGGCAAAGGGCAGCGGCCCGCCAAGCGCAAGGCAATGCAGGGCCGAATAGACGCCCTTGCGCTCTGCCTGATCCAGCATGCCTTGCGAGATGTCGAGCGCCTCGACCTCGGGATAGCCGGCAATGTCCAGCCATTCGCCGATGAGCCCGGTGCCGGCCCCGGCATCGAGCAGCGGGGCCGAGCCACGCGGCAGATGCCTTGCCAGCAAGGCCAGGCAGATGGTGGGATGACGATAGCCGGCGGCCGACATGTCGCTGTCGTAGGTCTGCGACCAACGGTCATAGAGCGCCGCCACGTCTTCCGGGCGCTTGGCCGCGTAGGCAGCGCCAAGCGCGCCCTTATGCTTGCTGTCGGTCACTTTCGTCCTGTCCGCCATGCCCCTAAATTGGTCTCGCACGGATGATAGCCAAAGCACGAATTTTGTGGAACCGTCTCTGCGACAAATAACAGCGGGGGAGCGGGCATGACAATGGACGAGGCACGGACAAAACTTGCCGCCATTCCCATGCTGGCCGGCTATAACGGGACGCTGGAGCGGCTTGGCGGCCTCACCAACCTGGTTTTCAAGGCCGGGGACTTCTGCCTGCGCATTCCAGGCAAAGGCACCGAGGAATATATCAACCGCGCCAATGAGGCGGTGGCGGCGCGCGAAGCGGCTAAGGCAGGCGTCAGCCCCGAGGTGCTGCATGTCGATCCGGGCACCGGCGTGATGGTGACGCGCTTCATCGCCGGCGCCGTAACCATGTCGCCGGAAAAATTCAGGGTTCGGCCGGGCAGCCCGGCGCGTGCGGGAGAGGCCTTCCGCAAGCTGCATTCGTCCGGTGCGGTGTTTCCGTTCCGTTTCGAACTGTTCGCGATGATCGATGACTATCTGAAGGTGCTGTCGACCAAGGAGGTCGCCCTGCCCGCCGGCTATCACGACGTGGTGCGCGAGGCCGGTGGCGTGCGCGCGGCGCTGTCGGCCCACCCGCTGCCCGTCGTCGCCTGTCATTGCGACCCGCTGTGCGAGAATTTTATCGATGCGGGTGACAGGATGTGGATCGTCGACTGGGAATATTCAGGAATGAACGATCCGCTCTGGGATCTTGGCGACCTCTCCGTCGAAGGCAAGTTCGATGCCGCGCAGGACGAGGAGATGATGCGCGCCTATTTCGGCGGCGAGGCGAAACCGGCGGAGCGCGGCCGCATCGTCATCTACAAGGGGATGTGCGACCTGTTGTGGACACTGTGGGGACTGATCCAGCTCGCCAACGACAATCCCGTCGACGATTTTCGGGCCTATGCCGACGGCCGCTTCGCGCGCTGCAAGGCGCTGATGGAGACGCCGGAATTTTCACGGCACCTGGCGGTGATCCGCGAGGGCTAATTCACGCCCTTCGGCACGTTTTCAGGCGGCACCGTCGTGTCGACCACCTTCTGGCGATGGAAGATGAACAAGCCGGCCAGCACGACGATGACCGAGCCGATGAGGATGCGCGGGCCGGGAACGTCGCCGAAGAACGCCAGCCCGAAGACCACCGCCCATAGAAGCAGCGTGTAGTGCAGCGGCGCCAGCGTCGAGGCCGGGGCCAGCTTGAGCGCCCGCGTGATCATCAGATGGGCACCGCAGGAGACGATGCCGAGCAGCAGCATGGCGCCGAAATCGAGCGCCGACGGCGTGTGCCAGGCGCCGATGGTCAGGGCGCCGCCGACCAGCAGCGTGCCGATGGTCTGCCATGTCACCAGATTGGTGTCGCTGGTGCCGCGCAAGCGCCGGTTGAGGATGATGGCGAAAGCGAAGGCAATGCTGCCCGCCAGCGCGAAGCCCGACGACAGCGAGAAAGCCGCCGAGGAGGGCTTGAGCATGATCAGCACGCCGCAGAAGCCGAGCAGGATCGCCATCCAGCGGCGCCAGCCGACCTTCTCGCCAAGCAGGAGATGCGAGAGTGCCGCCACATAGATCGGCCCGGCCATATAGAAGCTCATCACATCCGCAAGCGGCAGATAGACGACGGCGGCATAGAAGAGCCCGGTATCGAGCGTGGTCATGATGACGCGCAGGACCTGCAATTCGGGCCTTTCCATGCGGAACAGCTTGGCGGCGCCCTGGTGGGCGATCATCGGACCGAGCACGAAAAACGCGCCGATCGACCTGATCAGCACCACCTGGCCGACGGAAAAGCTGGCGACCAGCCATTTGCCCATGGCGTCGTTGAGCGCAAACAGGAAGTCGCCGGCCAGCATCAAAAGAATGCCGGCCAGAAGCACGTTCCTGATTGTGGAATTCTGCGCCACGGGTTGCGTCATGCCGATCCATTGCCTGTCTAGAGCGGTTCACCGTTTTACGAAAACGGCGAACCGCTCTATCTCTTTATCTCGCCCAATTCCGGACGGAAAACCGTACACACTTTTCCTGGAATTGCTCCAGGCCGCGTCGTAGACGGAAGCGGCCGTTTTGACGAGGAGAAATCCGGGAATCGGCAAGGCCAGCGCCGGGAATCGGCTGGGTCTAGGACGATGTGTGCCGCCGGTTCACCAGTGCCGGCCTGCCGGGGACGGCAAGCCGGGTGTCCTGCCTGGTTCGTTCCGCCACCACCTTGCCCCTGGCGATGACGCAAATGCGTTCGGGGCGCAGGCGAATGGCCTCGACCGGATTGCCGGCGTCGAGAACGACCAGGCTGGCGCGCTTGCCGACGGCGAGGCCCAGATGATCGAGCCCCATGATGGCGGCATTGACGTTGGTGACCATGTCGAAACAGCGCGCCATGTCGGCCGGGCTCGACATCTGGGCGACGTGAAGCCCCATGAAGGCGACGTCGAGCATGTCGGCGGTGCCCAGCGAATACCAGGGATCGAGCACGCAATCCTGGCCCCAGCCGACGCGGATGCCCAGCGCCAGCATCTCCTTGACCCGGGTCATGCCGCGGCGCTTGGGAAACGTGTCGTGGCGCCCCTGCAGCATGATGTTGATCAAAGGATTGGGGATGACGGAGACGCCCGCCTCGGCGATCAGCGGCAGGAGTTTCGAGACGTAGTAATTGTCCATGGAATGCATCGAGGTAAGATGCGAGCCGGCCACCTTGCCCTGAAGGCCGAGACGCTGCGTCTCATAGGCCAGTTGCTCGATGTGACGCGACAGCGGGTCGTCGGTCTCGTCGCAATGCAGGTCGACCATCAGGCCGCGTTTTGCCGCGATCTCGCAAAGCTCGGTCACCGAGCGGGTGCCGTCGGCCATGGTGCGCTCGAAATGCGGAATGCCGCCGACGATATCGACACCCAGATCCAGCGCGCGGATGGTGTTTTCCCGTGCACCGGGCGAGCGGTAGAGCCCATCCTGCGGAAAGGCGACCAATTGCAGGTCGATATAGGGCGCCACCGTCTTCTTGACATCGAGCAGCGCCTCGACCGCCAGCAGCCTGTCGTCGCAAACGTCGACATGGGTGCGGATGGCGAGCAATCCCATCGACACCGCCCAGTCGCAATAGGCGAGCGCGCGATGGCGCACCGCTTCATGCGTCAGAAGCGGCTTCAGTTCGCTCCACAGAGCAATGCCTTCAAGCAGCGTGCCCGAGGCGTTTATCCGCGGAATGCCGTAGGAAAGCGTCGCATCCATATGGAAGTGCGGGTCGACGAACGGCGCAGAGACCAGATTGCCCCGCGCGTCAATCGTCGTGCCGGCGTTGCCATCGAGCTTCGGCTCGATCGTCGCGATCGTCTCGCCGACGATGCCGATGTCGGCAACCCTGCCGTCAGGCAATGTGCCGCCGCGAACGATAAGGTCGAAATCCATCTGTGTCGTCCCCGAAGAATCAGCACCTGTCGGCTGCCGCCGTGATCGCGGCGGGCGAAAAATCTTGCCACGTGGCGCCGCCCCTCATCCGCCTGCCGGCACCTTCTCCCCGTCTAGAGACGGGGAGAAGGGAGATGCTGCGACCTCGCCGCCATTTTTGCAACGTCTACAATTGGCGAAATCTTTGGTTATAGCCCTTTCTCCCCGTCACTTACGGGGAGAAATGTCCGGCAGGACAATGAGGGGCAGCACGAACCTGGCCGATTCGAGCGCTACTCCGGAACGTGCCTCACCGCACCCTTGTCGGCGCTGGTGGCGAAGGCGGCGTAGGCGCGCAACGCGGTCGTCACCTTGCGCTTGCGTTTTTCTTCGGGCTTCCAGGCCAGGGCGCCCTTGGCCGCCATCGCCGCCCGGCGGCTGGCGAGCTCCTCATCGCTCACGGCGAGGCGGATCGAGCGGTTGGGGATGTCGATCTCAATCGTGTCGCCTTCCCGCACCAGCCCGATCGTGCCGCCTTCGGCGGCTTCGGGCGAGACATGGCCGATCGACAGGCCCGACGTGCCGCCGGAGAAGCGCCCGTCGGTGATCAGCGCGCAAGCTTTGCCCAAGCTTTTCGATTTCAAATAGCTGGTCGGATAGAGCATTTCCTGCATGCCGGGGCCGCCGCGCGGTCCTTCATAGCGGATGACGACGACGTCGCCGGCCTTGATCTCATTCGAGAGAATCGCCTTGACCGAGGCATCCTGGCTTTCGAACACCCGCGCCGGGCCGGTGAATTTCAGGATCGACTCGTCGACGCCGGCCGTCTTCACGATACAGCCGTCGAGCGCCAGGTTGCCCTTGAGCACGGCAAGGCCGCCGTCTTTGGAAAAAGGCGTCTTCGCCGAGCGGATAACGCCCGTCTCGCGGTCCAGATCGAGCTCGTCCCAGCGACGATCCTGGCTGAAGGCGACCTGCGTCGGCACGCCGCCGGGCGCGGCGAGGAAGAAATCTCGCACGTTCTGGCTTGAGGTGCGCGAAATATCCCAATGATCGAGCGCCTCGCCGAGGCTTGATGTGTGCACGGTCGGCAGGTCGCGGTTGATCAGTCCGGCTTGGTCGAGCTGGCCGAGGATCGCCATGATGCCGCCGGCGCGGTGGACGTCCTCCATGTGCACGTCGGACTTGGCCGGCGCCACCTTGCACAGCACGGGCACCCTGCGCGACAGCCGGTCGATATCCTCCATGGTGAAGTCGACCTCACCCTCATGCGCCGCGGCCAGGATGTGCAGCACGGTGTTGGTCGAGCCACCCATCGCGATGTCGAGCGTCATGGCGTTCTCGAACGCGCCCTTTGAAGCGATGCTGCGCGGCAGCGCCGTCTCGTCGTCCTGCTCGTAATAGCGTTGGGCGAGATCGACGATCAAGTGTCCGGCCTCGACGAACAGCCGCTTGCGGTCGGCGTGCGTCGCTAGTGTCGAACCGTTGCCCGGCAGCGACAGGCCGAGCGCTTCGGTCAGGCAGTTCATCGAATTGGCGGTGAACATGCCCGAGCAGGAACCGCAGGTCGGGCAGGCGGAGCGCTCGATGACCTTGACGTCCTCGTCGGAGATCTTGTCGTCGGCGGCGGCGACCATGGCGTCGACCAAGTCGAGCGCCTGCGCCTTTCCGGCGAGCACCACCTTGCCCGCTTCCATCGGCCCGCCGGAGACGAAGACGGTCGGGATGTTGAGGCGCAGCGAGGCCATCAGCATGCCGGGCGTGATCTTGTCGCAATTGGAGATACAGACCATGGCGTCGGCGCAGTGGGCGTTGACCATGTACTCGACGGAATCGGCGATCAGCTCGCGCGACGGCAGCGAATAGAGCATGCCGTCATGGCCCATGGCGATGCCGTCATCGACGGCGATGGTGTTGAATTCCTTGGCGACGCCGCCGGCCTTCTCGATCTCGCGCGCGACCAGCTGGCCGAGATCCTTCAGGTGGACGTGGCCCGGCACGAACTGGGTAAAGGAGTTGACCACGGCGATGATCGGCTTGCCGAAATCGCTGTCCTTCATGCCGGTGGCGCGCCAGAGGCCGCGGGCGCCGGCCATGTTGCGGCCATGGGTGGTGGTGCGGGAGCGATAGGCAGGCATGAACTTTCCTTAGCTGGCTGGCTGCGCCCGATGCGGAGCGTCGCGGCCCTGAATATGGATCGCAGGCGTTATAGACCGGCAATTATTGTCTGGCCACATTTTTGCAATGCGCCAGATTCTCCAGAAAAATTCAGAGTTTGCGAAAAAAGATGGCCTCCCGTGTCGGATCGCCTACCGGGCGCCCGTCCTTGGATCAACGGCAAGGGAGTGGGACCATTTTCTCAGACGGCCGTTCCATTGTAGCAGCAAGAAGCAACCGAGGAGCACGACATGCAAAAGATCACCACCTGCCTGTGGTTCGATGGACAGGCCGAAGAGGCGATGAACCACTATGTCTCCATCTTCAAGAATTCGAAGGTGCTGAGCGTCATGCGTTGGCCCAAGGGCCACGCCGATGAAGGCAAAGTGCTGCTGACCACGTTCGAGCTCGACGGCGTGCCGTTCCAGGCGCTCAACGGCGGACCGCAATTCAAGTTCAACGAGGCGATGTCGCAGTCGATCGACTGCAAGACGCAGGAAGAGGTCGACTATTTCTGGGAGAGGCTCACCGAGGGCGGCGAGCCCGGCCCGTGCAGCTGGCTGAAGGACAAGTTCGGCGTCTCCTGGCAAGTCGTGCCGGAACAGCTGCCGCGCCTGCTCCAGGATCCGGACCGGGAAAAGGCCGGCCGGGTGATGAGTGCGATGATGAAGATGGGCAAGATCGACATCGCCAAGATCGAAGAGGCGGCGAAGGGGTGAGAAGTGGTCCGCGTAGCGGACGGAAAGCCAATTGCTGGGCTTTCCGAGCTTCGAACGCCCTGAGCCTGCGAAGGGCAGGGCTGTCCATTGATTTTTGAGGCCGGCGCTGCCCCTCATCCGTCGCCTTCAGCGACACCTTCTCCCACAACAAGGGGAGAAGGAAAAAGGCAGCGCCGCTACGCCGCCTTGTCGCGGACCTGGTAGTCCTTGATCGTGGCGAAGCGGATCGCCTTCCAGCGCTCGGCTTCGTAGTTCAGCGAGAAGGCGTGCTGGGCGAGGAACACCGGGTCGTTGTCGAGATCGCGGGCAATGTCGCCGCGATGGGCTTCGATGAAGCGCTGCACTTCCGTCTTGTCGTCAGCCGATATCCAGCGGCAGACCGAAAAACGCGACATCTCGAATTCGACCGGCAGCGTGTATTCGAAGTTCAGCCGCTCCTTCAGCACGTCGAGCTGCAGCGCACCGACGACGCCGACGATGGCCGGCGAGCCGTCCTCGGGCGAAAACAGCTGCACGACGCCCTCCTCCGCCATCTGGTGCAGCGCCTCCTTCAGCTTCTTGGCCTTCATCGCATCACCGAGGCGCACACGACGCAGGATTTCCGGGGCGAAGTTCGGCACGCCGCGGAACAGGATTTCCTCACCCTCGGTCAGCGTGTCGCCGATGCGCAGCGTGCCGTGGTTGGGGATGCCGACGACGTCGCCGGCAAAGGCCTCGTCGGCGGTGACGCGGGTGCGGGCGAAGAAGAATTGCGGCGCAGACAGGCTCATCGGCTTGCCGGTGCGCACCAGCTTGGCCTTCATGCCGCGCTCGAGCTTGCCCGAGCAGACGCGCACGAAGGCGATGCGGTCGCGGTGGTTGGGATCCATATTGGCCTGGATCTTGAAAACGAAGGAGGTCATCTTGTCCTCGGTCGCCTCCACCATCCGGGTGTCGGCATCCTGCGCGCGCGGCGGCGGCCCGAAAGCGCCGAGCGCCTCGATCAGGTCGCGCACGCCGTAATTGCGCAGCGCCGAGCCGAAATAGACCGGCGTCAGATGGCCCTCGCGAAAGGCGTCGATGTCGAGCGGACGGCAGGCTTCGCGCGCGAGTTCCAGCTCCTCGATGAAGGCCTCGCGCTCGTTTTCCGGCAACAGGCCGGCGACGCGGTTGGAATCGGGACCGTTGACCGGAGTGCGTTCCTTCTCGTCATCGCCCTTGCGCACGGCGTTCAGCGCCAGGTGGTAAGTGCCCGAAAACGTCCTGCCGCGGCCGATCGGCCAGGTGATGGGCGCGGTATCGAGCGCCAGCTTCTGCTCGATTTCGTCCAGTATCTCGAAGGGATCGCGGCTCTCGCGGTCCATCTTGTTGACGAAGGTGATGATCGGGATGTCGCGCAGCCGACAGACCTCGAACAGCTTCAGCGTGCGCGGCTCGATGCCCTTGGCGGCGTCGATGACCATGACCGCCGAGTCGACCGCCGACAGCGTGCGGTAGGTGTCGTCGGCGAAATCCTCGTGGCCGGGCGTGTCGAGCAGATTGAAGACGTTGTCCTCATACTCGAACGTCATCACCGAGGTGACGACCGAAATGCCGCGTTCGCGCTCGATCTTCATCCAGTCCGACCGGGTCTGGATGCGGTCCTTCTTGGCCTTGACCTCACCGGCAAGCTGGATGGCGCCACCGAACAGCAGCAGCTTTTCGGTGAGCGTCGTCTTGCCGGCGTCCGGGTGGGCGATGATCGCGAAAGTACGGCGGCGCGATACCGCCTGTTCGATGTCTTCAGCCAATTTATGAAATCCTGTCTGTGGCGCGGGCTTCTAGCAGCGCTTTCCCGGCCTGTCGAACAGATTTGCCCGGATCGGTCCGCCGGCTCTTGAGATAGGGAAGACGCGATGGCATCAGAAGACCTGTTCGATGGAGATCCTGCATGAGCAAGAAAGTGATCGTCATCGGCGCCGGCATCATCGGCGCCTCGATCGCCTGGCACCTGGCCAAGGCGGGCGCGCAGGTGACGGTCATTGCCGACAGCGCTGCCGGCGGCGTGGCGACGCCGAACTCGTTTGCCTGGATAAATGCCAGCTGGGGCAATCCGGAACCGTATTTCCGGCTGCGCATCCGCTCCATGGCGGAATGGTCGCGGCTGGCGCAGGACCTGCCCGGCCTTCCGCTCGCCCGGTGCGGCGGGCTGTGCTGGGACTTGCCGGCGGACAAATTGGAGGCCTATGCGGCGGAGCATTCGTCCTGGGGTTATGGCATCAGGCGGGTCGACCGCGCCGGCGCGGTCGGCATCGAGCCCAATCTCGCCGGGCTTCCCGACTTTGCCTTACATGTCGCCGAGGAGGGTGTCGCCGAGCCGGTCGCAGCGACGAACGCGCTGCTGGCCGACGCCGAACGGCGTGGTGCGCGCTTCGTCTCCAGCACGGTTACGGCGTTGGTCCAAACCGGCGGCAGGACGACGGGCGTGGACACGTCGCATGGGCTGTTTGCAGCCGACGAGGTGGTGATCGCGGCCGGCGTCGGCTCGCCGGAGATTGCCGCGACGGCCGGCATAAGGCTACCGATCGAAATGCCGCCCGGCCTGATCGTCCATTCGCGACCTTACAGAAAATTGCTCAACGGTCTGGTGCTGGCCGAGCGGCTGCACATGCGCCAGACGGCGCAAGGCCGCATCATCGCCGGGTCTGATTTTGGCGGTGCCGACCCGGGGATGGATGCGGCGGCGACGGCGCGCGAGCTGTTTGCGGCGGTGCAAGCCATGCTGCGCGGCGGCGATGGCCTGGAACTCGATTTCCATACGGTCGGTTACCGGCCGACGCCGATCGACGGCTTCCCGATCATCGGCCGCGCCGAGGGCATGGACGGCCTCTACATCGCGGTCACGCATTCCGGCATCACGCTGGCGCCGGCGGTCGGCTTGTTCGCGGCGCGCGAAATCCTCGACGGCGAGCGCGATCCGCTGCTGGCGTCCTATGGATTGGGTCGGTTCGCTCAATAGCTTGGTGGACGGCTCTCTACGGCAATTCGCGCCGCGAGGAGGCTACCCGGCCAGCGCCAGCTTCGCCGGGGCCGGCGCAAACGGCTGAATATTCACGCCATCCCTGGTCATGGTGACGAAGCTCGATGGCGGGATCGCCTGCCAGTCGCCGCCTTCACGGTCGAAGGGTTCGGAGACGATGCAGCGGCCGCCGCCCTTGGCGGCGGTATAGAGGGTGGGCGCGTGGTCATCCGTGGCGTAGCGGACCGCGTGGAGCGCCTGCCCGTCGGAAAAGGCGGCCGTCAGCTTCAGCGCCGGCTCGATGCCGGCACGCCGCGAAGCCTCCAGCACGCGGCTGGTGGCACGGGCGACGGCGCCTTTCGGATCGGCGGCCAACCCTTCGTCGATCATCAGGAGAAAAAACAGCTCGGAATCGGTGGTGCCCTCGCGCTGGTCGAAGACGGCGTCGGACAGCGAATTTTCCAGCGCGCGGCGGATCTTCTCGAAGCCGCCGATCTGGCCGTTGTGCATGAACGACCAAGGGCCCGAGATGAAGGGATGGCAATTCATGCGGCTGGTGGCGCCGCCGGTCGAGGCGCGCACATGGGCGAGAAACAATCCGGATTTGATCTGTCGGCACAAGCTCTTCAGATTGGGATCGGACCAGGCCGGCAGGATGTCGCGGTAGAGGCCGGGCTCGGGCCGGTCGCCATACCAGGCAAGGCCGAAACCATCGCCATTGGTCGGCGACTTGGCTTCCTCGGCGCAATGGCTCTGGGCGATCAGCGAGTGGCAGGGCGCCGTGAGGATGTCTTCGAGGAAGACCGCTTCACCGAGATAGGCCGCCCACCGGCACATCGCTTCTTCCGTTCCTAGGCGTGGTCCGGAAGGGCCTTGGGCTCCTTGACCGCGTGCGAACCTCTGTTGTGCGTCCGCTCGTAAAGTTCGCGGACGATTCGGCTGGCGGTAGTCTCGAACAGAAATGGCAAGAAAGCGTGAACGAGGGCGGCCCCGGCGGCCGTCAGCAGGCGCGAGGAAAACCAGGCGGCAAAGGCCATGTGACCGAAATAGGTTTCGCCAACCTTGGCCGGATGGGAGGTGAAAATCCTTGCGACCGACATGCTGCTTCCCCTTCAGCGCTTAAAGTTCCTGATATGGGGTATCCTGGCACGGTTCGTCGGTTCATCGGTCTCAAAATGTCCTTGTATTTTGCTTGTTCGTGGGACAAACATCCCACATGGCCATCGAAATCGACGAAATCGATCGGAAATTGCTCGCCGAATTGCAACGCGACGGCACGTTGTCGGTCGACCAGCTGTCCGAACGGGTAGCCTTGTCGCGCAACGCCTGCTGGCGGCGCGTCAAGCGGCTGGAGGAGGATGGCGTCATCACCGGCCGGGTGGCGTTGGTCGATGCCGAGAAGCTCAGGCTCGGCCTCTCCGTGTTCATCCTGGTCCGGACCTCAAATCATGATCCCGAGTGGTTGCAGAAATTCCGGGCGGCGGTGACCGGGTTTTCCGAGATCACGGGAGTCTACCGCATGTCCGGCGACCTCGACTATGTCTTGCGCGCCCGCGTCGCCGACGTGAAGGCGTATGACCGGCTCTACCAGCGGCTGATCGCCAAGGTGGCGCTGTCGGACGTTTCGGCGTCCTTCGTGATGGAGGAGATCAAGGAGACGACGGTGGTGCCGATGGAAGTGCGCTAAGGGTTGGCTCCGGCCATAGTGATGCCCGAAAGAAAGCCGTTGATAGGATTGCGGGCGAATTGACCGAATCGGCAATCGCGCCGATAGGATCGATTTTATGCGCGCAGCCATCCAAAATTCCTCCGTCATCGGTCCGACCGTCGGCTTCGTAAGGTTACCGCATGCGGAAGGACTCCCCCTCCCTGCCTATGAAAGCCCCGGCGCCGCCGGCATGGACCTGCGCGCGGCGGTGCCCGACGATCGGCCGCTGCTGATCCTGCCGGGAAAACGTGCGCTGGTGCCGACCGGACTGATCCTGGAAATCCCCGAAGGCATGGAAGGCCAGGTGCGGCCGCGCTCCGGCCTTGCCTTCAAACACGGGCTGACCGTCCTCAACACGCCGGGCACGATCGACAGCGACTATCGCGGCGAGGTGAAGGTGCTGCTGGTCAATCTCGGCGACGAGGATTTTGCGGTGACGCGCGGCATGCGCATTGCCCAGATCGTGTTCGCCGCGGTGACGCAGGCGGGCGTCGAAGAGCGCGCCCTGGCCGGCGGCACGGCGCGCGGTTCGGGCGGGTTCGGCTCGACCGGCACGGCCTGATGAACATACCGAAACTTGTCATCTTCGACTGCGACGGGATTCTGGTCGATACCGAGAACCTGGCCAACCGGCGTCTCGCCGAATGGCTGAGCGAAGCCGGGTATCCCACCAGCTTTGAACATTGCCGCAAGAACTTCTCCGGCCGCAGCATGGTCTCAGTGCAGAAGCAGATCGAAGAAGAGACCAGCGTCAGGCTCGGCGCCGACTTCGTCGAGCGCTGGAATGCAGGGCTGCCGGACCTGTTCGCCCATGGGGTCGAGGCGATTCCCTATGTCCGGGAGTTCGTCGAGGCTGTCCGCGCGGCCGGCATCGCCTATTGCGTCGCCACCTCGGCCAGGGTGTCGAAAATGCACATCACGCTTGGCCAGACCGGCCTGCTGCCGCTGTTCGAACATGCGATGTTTTCCTCGACCATGGTCGCGCGCGGCAAGCCGTTTCCGGACCTGTTCCTGCATGCGGCCAAGACGATGGGCTTTGCGCCTGCCGACTGCATCGTCATCGAGGACAGCGTCGCCGGCACGCAGGCCGGCATCGCCGCCGGCATGCGGGTATTTTCCTATCATGGCGATCCCTACAGCGACCGTGACGGCTTGATGCGAGCCGGCGGCATCCTGTTCGACGACATGCGCACACTGGCCGGACTGGTGCCAATCCACTGATCTGGACCGTTTTTCTGGGGTTGCGAAGACGCGCCGGACGAATTGTCAGCAGAGAACGCGAAACGCTTCTGAGCCAACCGCATTCGTTTGCCCGGGCAAGGCGGGCAAGCTAAAATCCGCGCCATCGCACTCAACACGATGGGGGAACTTCCATGGACAAGGGCAAGATCTTTCGCGACCTGCATGCCTCGACCTTCGTCATGCCCAACCCTTGGGACGTCGGCACGACGAAGCTGCTTGGATCCTTCGGTTTCAAGGCGCTGGCGACGACCAGCGCCGGTTTCGCCTTCTCGCGCGGCCTGCCGGACGGCGCGGTGACCTTCGACCAGATGATCCATCATTGCCGCGAGGTGACGGCGGCAACCGAGCTGCCGGTTTCGGCCGACCTCGAACGCGGCAAGGGCGACAGCGCCGAGCAGGCCGCCGAAACCATCTTCGCGGCTGAAGCCGCCGGCCTTGCCGGCTGCTCGATCGAGGACCACACCGGCGACCCGAACAAGCCGATCTATGATTTTTCGCACGCGGTGGAGCGCGTCGCGGCGGCGGCGGAAGCGGCCCGCGCGCTGAAACGCGATTTCGTCTTCACCGCGCGGGCGGAGAACTTCCTCTGGGGCAAGTCCGACCTCGACGACACGATCAAGCGGCTGCAGGCATTCGAGAAGGCGGGCGCCGACGTGCTCTACGCGCCGGGCATCGGCGACGTCGAGATGGTGCGCACGGTCTGCTCGGCGGTGAGCAAGCCGGTCAACGTCATGGCAAGGCCCGACTTCACCATTGCCGATCTGACCGCGGCCGGGGCAAAGCGCGTTTCGCTTGGGCCGTGGCTCACCAACTTCGCCTATGGCATGCTGGAAACGGCGGCGCGCGAGATCCAGCAGGACGGCACGTTCGGCTTCGCCCGCGCCGCCATGCCCTTCGGCAAGTTGCAGGCGCTGTTTGGCAAATCGGGATAAGCGGGCCGGACACATGACGCTGACCGTCGTCGACATGCACACCGGCGGCGAGCCGCTGAGGATCGTCACCGGGGGTTATCCCGATATCCCGAAGGGCACGATCCTGGAAAAGCGCGCCTATGTGCGCGACCATCTCGATCATCTCCGGAAAATCCTGATGTTCGAGCCACGCGGACATTACGACATGTACGGCGCGCTGCTGGTCGAGCCCGATTTGCCGGGCGCCGACCTTGCCGTGCTGTTCATGCACAATGAGGGCTATTCGACCATGTGCGGCCACGCCATCGTCGCGCTCGGCCGCTACGCCGTCGACGAAGGGCTGGTGGCCAAGCAGGAACCGGTGACGATGGTCAACATCGAGGCGCCCTGCGGGATGGTGATCGCCTCGGTCGAGGTGCGCGACGGCAAGGCAGGTGCTGTGTCGTTCGAAAGCGTGCCGGCTTTCTTGTTCGCAGGCGACCGCAGGATCGAACTGCCCGGCTACGGCGCGATCGACTTCGATATCGCGTATGGCGGCGCTTTCTACGCGCTGGCCGACTGCCACCAGTTCGGATTGGAATTCGGCCGCGACCGGGTGCGCGATTTCGTCGATGCGGCGACGACGCTGACCGAAAGACTGAAGCAGGAATTTCCCCTGTCGCACCCCGACCATGCCGACCTCGCCTTTCTCTACGGCTCGATCCTGACCGATGGGAAGGACGCGTTTTCCGGTGAGCCGACGAAAAACGTCTGCGTCTTCGCCGAGGCGCAGGTCGACCGCTCGCCGACCGGCTCCGGCGTCACCGCCCGGCTGGCGGCGATGCATGCCAAAGGCGAGATCGCAACAGGCCGGACACGCACTTTCGAGAGCATCGCCGGCTCGCGCTTTTCCGGCGCGGTGGCGCGGATGGCGAAAGCCGGACCGCATGAAGCGGTTATCGCCCGCGTCGGCGGCCGCGCCTACTATTGCGGCCGGGCGGAATTCATCGTCGAGCCCGACGACGAACTGGGGCGCGGCTTTCTGCTGCGGTAGGACTGGCGCATCAACGGGACGGCTTGCTCCGCCGATCGGGCCGGGCCGAGATCGCCTTGTGCAGATGCACCATCATGGCTGCGGCGAAGAGCGGCGTCACCAAGTTGAGCACCGGCACGGCAAGGAAGGCCGCGATGACCAGGCCGGCGAGAAAGACCGTCCCGGCATGGTGCCGGCGCAAGGCCCTGGCCTCTTCTTCCGGACGGAAACGCATGGCGGCGAATTCGAAGAATTCGCGCCCGAGCAGGTAGCCGTTGACGATGAAAAAGGCGGCGATGTTGATGCCTGGCACCAAAAGAAGCAGCAGGGCGACGACGTTGCCGAGAATGACGACGCCGAAGAATCGTATCGCGAGCATGAGCGAGCGCAATGCCGGCATGGCGCGCCCAACCGGGTCGCCAGGATAGTCGGTGCGCTCGACCACTTCGGCGACATCGTCGAGGAACAGGCCGGCGATCACCGCCGTGACCGGCGCGACGAGCAGCGCCAAGCCGAAGGCAAGCGCGATGGCCGCGATGATGCCGCCCAGCCAACCGGCCCAGGACGGCAGGCCGGGAAAGAGCGCGTGAAGCCATGGCAGCGCCAGCCACTCGACGAGGCTGGTCAGCCCGAACCACAGGCCGACCAGAGCAAGCACAGTCAGGCCTAACGTCTTGAGGAAGACGGCGCGCAATTCGGGCGAGAACAACTGGCCGGCGGCGGCGCGGGCGGCGCTGGAGATCACGGTGCTTCCTCGCTTCGACGGATTGCCCCTGGGAGGATAGGCAGCAGGTTCGCCGGTCACAAGCTCTATTGCCTGCCGTGGGTCAAGGCGGTCGTTTCAGGTTTCGAACTCTCCGCATCACCCCTCTTGCGAGCGCCGGCGCCGCCCCTCACTGTCCTTCCGGACATCTCTCCCCGTAGAACGGGGAGAGATGAGCTGGCCGCAACGCCGACGCCTTCATTGCAATGTGGTGGTTTGGCGAACCCGGTGATGACAGCGCCCCTCTCCCCGTCATGTACGGGGAGTTGAGGAGCGGTCCGCGAAGCGGACGAAAAGCCAACTGCTTGGCTTTTCGAGTGACGAACGCCGGCAGGCGGATGAGGGGCGGCGCTACCTCGACAATCGGAGCCATTTGGTCTGAGGCGATTGCCCTGTCTGCCTATTGTGCGAGCGCCGGCTTGCGGGTGGGAATGGTCATGGCCGCGACGCCGGCGACGACGAAGGCCATGCCGAGCCAGGCCGTCGAACCCAGGCTTTCGCCAAGGAAAACGGCGCCGATGCCGACGCCGATCGGCACGCGCAGATAGGCCTGCGAGGTCGTGCCGACCGAGCCCAGCGTGTGGATCAGGCGGAAATAGATGACGAAGGCCAGCGCGGTCGAAAACACCGACAGGCCGAGCAAGGCCAGGATCGACGCCGTGGACGGCGCCAAGGTCCAGGGCTGGTCGACGGCGAGGCTGAGCGGCACCAGGATGACGGCGCCGCAGAGCATCGAGCCGGCGGCGGGCAGCATCGGGTCGAGGCCCTTGAAGCCTCGGCCGAAGATCGCCGCCCCCGCATAGCAGACCGTTGCAAGGACGATGGCAAGCTGCGCCCAAAGTTCATGGCCGAGACCGCCCAGCGCCTGTGTGCCCACGATGAGGCAGATGCCGGCAATGCCGGCGCCGACGCCGATCAGTTTGCGCAGCGTCACCCGTTCGTGGCGGGTGATGAGCGCGGTCAACAGGAAGGTGAAGATAGGCGACGTCGCGTTGAGGATGGTGGCGAGGCCGGCGTCCACCGAGCGCTCGGCGGCGGCGATCAGGGTGAACGGGATGACGCTGTTGAGGCACGCCTGGAAGGCGAAACGACGCCAGCTCGCCGCATCGCCCGGCATGGCGAGCCCGCGCCAGCGGATGATGGCCAGCAGGATCGCGCCCGCGATCAAGGTGCGGGCGGCGATGAACGTCACCGGCGGGATCGTCTCGACGCCGATCTTGATGAACGTATAGGAGGCGCCCCAAAGCACCGCCAGGAGGGCGAGCAGCGCCAGATCGGTGTTCATGTCGTTTCTTGCAGGCATGGGCTTGCCGCCTTCGGACCGGGATCGAACGGCCCTTTTTAGGCAAAGCCGCGGTAAAATGCTTCGGCCACGACCGAATTGTCGTAGCGCCTAGGCGTCAGGCGATATGAACATGGCCTAGGCAAACCGGTTGCAAATCGCTAGACCCGCGCCCGGCCGGCATGGCAAGAAGCCGGCGCGGATTTTGGCGGAGACATTGATGCCGGACTATGACGTGCTTTGCATCGGCAACGCGATTGTCGACATCATCGCCCAGTGCGAAGAGGAATTCCTGGAGACCAACGGCATCATCAAGGGCGCGATGAACCTCATCGACACGCACCGCGCCGAACTGCTCTACAGCCGCATGGGCCCGGCGATCGAGGCGTCCGGCGGCAGCGCGGGCAACACGGCGGCCGGCGTTGCCTCCTTCGGCGGTCGCGCCGCCTTCTTCGGCAAGGTCTCCAACGACGCGCTCGGTGAGATCTATGCGCATGACATCCATGCCCAGGGCGTCGCCTTCGACACCAAGCCGCTTCAGGGCGAGCCGCCGACGGCGCGCTCGATGATCTTCGTCACCCCCGACGGCGAGCGCTCGATGAACACCTATCTCGGCGCCTGCGTCGAGCTCGGGCCGGAGGATGTCGAGGCCGACAAGGCGTCGGGCGCCAAGGTTACCTATTTCGAGGGCTATCTGTGGGATCCGCCGCGCGCCAAGGAGGCGATCCGGCAGACGGCCAAGCTGGCGCACGCGGCGGGCCGCGAAGTGTCGATGACCTTGTCGGATTCGTTCTGCGTCGACCGCTACCGCGACGAGTTCCTCGAGCTGATGCGCTCGGGCACCGTGGACATCGTCTTCGCCAACAGCCACGAGATCAAGTCGCTCTACCAGACCTCGTCCTTCGACGAGGCGCTGGCCCGGATCCGCAAGGACTGCAAGGTCGCCGCCGTGACGCGCTCGGAAAAAGGATCGGTCATCGCGCGCGGCGACGAGACCGTCGTCATCCAGGCGACCGCCATCAAGGAGCTGGTCGACACGACAGGCGCCGGCGATCTCTACGCTGCCGGTTTCCTGCATGGCTACACGCAAGGCCGCGACCTCAAGACCTGCGGCGATCTCGGCTCACTGGCGGCCGGCCTGGTGATCCAGCAGATCGGGCCGAGGCCAAGGCAGAATCTGCGTCGCGAGGCCGAACTGGCGGGGCTGCTGTAGGGGGGCGGTGAAGCTGCCGATCTCCCCCCTCGTGGGGGAGATCGCCGGCAGGCCAGAGGGGGCGCTGTCCCGCTGGCATCTCCAGGGTTCTACACTGCCGCCAAGCCCGAAATGAACGGCATGAGCGTACTGTCATGTCGGGGCGCCAGTTCGAAGAGTATGGGCACGCGGAAGGGAACCACCGCAACCTAGCGATCCTTCGCGCCCCCCTCTGCCCTGCCGGGCATCTCCCCCACGAGGGGGGAGATCGGCAGCTTCACCGTCGCGCGGCTGTCACACATCGCACCTACACGCAATCTGGGCGCCCTTTGACTGACATTTGGGCGCCTCAACCAGTTGGGGTGCCAAGATGCAAGAAAGCAAGCTGTCGGGCGGCCGGATTTGTTGCCGCCGCGATTTCCGCTTTCCACATTAGAAATTCAGCAACGGGCGCAGTCGGGGAGGAGCGCTCGCGGCCAGAAGACAGATGCATGAACAGATTTCACATAACCGGTCTTAAACAAGACGACTTCGCGGACATGGTCGCGGAGAAGGTCGAGCGGGCGCTCGCCCACTATGACGAGGCCATCAACAAACCCACCATGGTCTCGGTCGGCAAGATCGCCGGCAGCATAGCGTCAGCCGTCACCTTGCTATCGCCGACGCATCAGCGCGCCATCGATGCCATTCATGCCGACCTTCCGGGGCTGGCGTCGAAATTCGTGCGTGCGCTGGCCGCGGAAGCCGCGCGCCGCAGCGAAGCCGGCTCCGCGGGCGCCACAAATCCGTCGGCGGGTTTCGACGGCCCCGCCTCCCCGCTTCCGCGCACCCAGTCCGACGATCTCGAATCGATGCTGATCGAAGACTGGGCCGGGCGGGTCTCCGGTTCGACCTATCTGGAGGAACACCTGCGCATTGCCCGCTCGACCCTGCACCGCTGGCAAAGGCGGGGCGAAGTGGTCGCCTTGCGCAAGGGCGGCCGCAAGCACGTCTTCCCGCTGGCGCAGTTCGTGGACGGCAGGCCGGTGGCGGGCATTCGAGACGTGCTGTCGTTGATCGGCAATCCGAGGCTGGCATGGCTGTGGCTGACCCGCCCCTCGGCGCTGCTCGACGGGCGCATTCCCATCGACCTGCTGCGGCAAGATCAGGTCAAGGAGGTCGTCGAGGCGGCCCGGGTGTTTTCCGCGGGTTAAGCAGATCCGCCGCAGCTTTCGCATCCGACGCGCGGACCTTCCTCAGGTCCCCGCCGTGTAGGCCGCGATCGCCGCCATGTTGACGATATCGCTGTCCTTGGCGTTCAGCGAGACGATCTGCACCGGCTTGTTCAGCCCGACCAGCAGCGGGCCGATGACCGTCGAGCCGCCGAGCTCCTGCAGCATCTTGGTGGAGATCGAGGCGGAGTGGAAGGCCGGCATGATCAGCACATTGGCCGGGCCGGTCAGCCTCATGAACGGGTATTGCGCCATGGCACGGGCGTTGAGCGCGACGTCGGCGGCCATCTCGCCGTCATACTCGAAATCGACGCGGCGCTTGTCGAGGATGCGCACGGCTTCCTGGATGCGCTCGGAGCGCTCGCCGTGGGGATGGCCGAAGGTGGAATAGGCGAGCATGGCGAGCCTCGGCTCATAGCCCATGCGGCGGGCAAAGCCTGCCGCTTCCTCCGCGATATCGGCGATCTGCTCGGCGTTCGGCATGTCGTGCACGGCGGTGTCGGCGACGATCACGGTGCGGCCACGTGCCAAAACGATCGACACGCCGATGACGCGATGGCCCGGCTTGGCGTCGATGACGCGCCTGACATCGTCGAGCGCGGTGGAATAGTTGCGGGTGACGCCGGTGACGATGCCGTCGGCATCCCCCAGCGCCACCATGCAGGCGGCGAAATGGTTGCGGTCGTTGTTGATCAGGCGCTGGCAGTCGCGGAACAGGAAGCCTTTGCGCTGCATGCGCTCGTAGAGATAATCGGTATAGACCGAATTGCGGCGCGACAGGCGAGCATTGATGATCTCCAGCCCCTGCTTGTCGAGGTCGATGCCGGCGTGCCTGGCGTTCTCCTTGATGACGTCGTCGCGGCCGAGCAGGATGGCGGTGCCGAGCCGCTGGTTCACATAGGAGACGGCGGCGCGCATCACTTGCTCCTCCTCGCCCTCGGCGAAGACGATGCGCTTGGGCTGGCGGCGCACACGGTCGTAAATGCGCTGCAAGGTCGAGGCGATCGGATCACGGCGGGCCGACAGCTCCTGCGCGTAGCGGTCGAGATCGAGGATCGGCTTGCGGGCGACGCCAGAATCCATCGCCGCCCTGGCGACGGCCAGCGGAATGGCCGAGATCAGGCGCGGATCGAACGGCACCGGGATGATGTAGTTGGGGCCGAATTTCGGCCGGTTGCCCTGGTAGGCTGCGGCGACGTCGTCGGGCACGTCCTTGCGTGCCAGGTCGGCAAGCGCACGCGCGGCGGCGATCTTCATGTCGTCATTGATGGTGGTGGCCCGCACATCCAGCGCGCCGCGGAAAATATAGGGGAAGCCGAGCACGTTGTTGACCTGATTGGGATAATCCGAACGCCCGGTCGCCATGATGGCGTCGGTGCGGATCTCCGCCACTTCCTCGGGCGTGATCTCGGGATCGGGGTTGGCCATGGCGAAGATGATCGGGTTCTTGGCCATGGAACGCACCATGGCGGTGGTCAGCGCGCCCTTGGCGGAAAGGCCGAGGAAGACGTCGGCGCCGTCCAGCGCCTCGGCCAGCGACCGCGCGTCGGTCTTGACCGCATGCGCCGACTTCCACTGGTTCATGCCTTCGGTGCGGCCCTGGAAGACCACGCCCTTGGTGTCGCACAGGATGATGTTTTCGGGCGCAAAGCCCATCGCCTTCATCAGCTCGATACAGGCGATGCCGGCCGCACCGGCGCCGTTGCAGACCATCCTGGTGGTCTTCATGTCGCGGCCGGTGATCTCCAGCGCGTTGATCAGGCCGGCGGCCGAGATGATGGCGGTGCCGTGCTGGTCGTCGTGGAAGACCGGGATGTCCATCAGCTCGCGCAACCGCTGCTCGATGATGAAGCATTCCGGCGCCTTGATGTCCTCCAGGTTGATGCCGCCGAAGGAGGGCCCAAGGAAGCGCACGCAGTTGATGAACTCGTCGGCGTCCTCGGTGTCGACCTCGAGGTCGATGGAATCGACGTCGGCGAAGCGCTTGAACAGCACCGCCTTTCCCTCCATGACCGGCTTGGAGGCCAGCGCGCCGAGATTGCCCAAGCCCAGGATCGCGGTGCCGTTGGAGATGACGGCGACCATGTTGCCGCGCGACGTGTAGTCGAAGGCGCGGCTGGGATCCTCCGCGATGGCCAGCACCGGCACGGCGACGCCAGGCGAATAGGCGAGGCTCAAATCGCGCTGCGTGGCCATCGGCTTGGTGGCGACGATCTCGAGCTTGCCGGGCCGCCCCATGGCGTGGAATTCGAGCGCTTCCTGCGCGCTGACGGACGGACCGCTGTTTTCGGTTTTCCTTGCCATGATGCTTTTGATTTCCTCGCCATGCGGCACCTCCTTGAGGCGGGTGCCTTGTGTGATTCCGAATTAAGACTACGCGCCGCCGCGTGTAAACCGCCAAGCGTTACCGAACTGGCGTCGGAAGGACGCATGGCGTTCAATGGTGGTTGATCTCCGTTCTTCCCCTGCTTTTCCAATGGCCGGCATTAAACCCCGCCGCCACATCTGCTAGCGTGAGCGCATGAACATGCACATTCAAAACGAACCGGACGCTCCCGAGGCGATCACGCCGGCAGCCGCTGGCGGCGTCACGCCGATGATGGAGCAGTTCATCGAGATCAAGGCGGCGAACCCGGATTCGCTGCTGTTCTATCGGATGGGCGATTTCTACGAGCTGTTCTTCGAGGATGCGGAGAAGGCGAGCCGGGCGCTCGGCATCGTGCTGACCAAGCGCGGCAAGCATCAGGGACACGACATCCCGATGTGCGGCGTGCCAGTGCATGCGGCGGACGACTATCTGCAGAAACTGATCGCGCAGGGTTTCCGCGTCGCCGTCTGCGAGCAGATCGAGGATCCGGCCGAAGCCAAGAAGCGCGGCTCCAAATCGGTGGTGCGCCGCGATGTGGTGCGGCTGGTGACGCCTGGCACCATCACCGAGGACAAATTGCTGGCGCCGTCGGAATCGAGCTTCCTGATGGCGCTGGGACGGGTGAAGGGCAGCAGCGATGCAAGAGGCGGGGAGCGCGGCGGCGCGACCGGGAACCAGGGGAGCTTTGCCCTAGCCTGGATCGACATTTCGACCGGCGCTTTCCGGGTCACAGACACCACCGCAGACCGGCTGCTCGCCGACATCTTCCGCGTCGATCCGCGCGAGCTGATCGTCGCCGATCCGGTGTTCCACGATCCCGAATTGCGACCGGTATTCGACATGCTCGGCCGCGTCGCCAACCCGCAGCCGCCGAGCCTGTTCGATTCGGCCTCGGCGGCCGCGCGCATCGCCCGCTTCTTCGAGGTGGCGACACCGGACAGCTTTGGTGCGTTTTCCCGTGCCGAGCTGTCGGCGATCTCGGGCGCCATCGCCTATGTCGAAAAGACGCAGAAGGCCGAGCGGCCGCCGCTGTCGCGCCCCGAGCGCGAGGAGGCCGGCTCGACCCTGTTCATCGACCCGGCGACGCGCGGCAACCTGGAACTGCTGCGCACGCTGTCGGGCAGCCGTGAAGGCTCATTGTTCAAGGCGATCGACCGCACGGTGACCGGCGGCGGCGCCAGGCTGCTCGCCGACCGGCTGATGGCACCGCTGACCGATCCGGCGGCAATTGCCGCGCGGCTGGATTCGGTGTCGTTCTTCCGTTCCGAGACGCGGCTTTGCCAGGCGGTGCGGGCGAGCCTGAAGAGCGTCGCCGACATGCCGCGCGCGTTGTCGCGGCTGGCGCTCAACCGCGGCGGCCCGCGCGACCTCGGCGCGCTGCGCGCCGGCTTCGAGGCGGCCGGCACCATCGCGGGGATATTTGCCGCGACCGCCCTGCCCCAGGAATTGGCGGCGGCGCTCGCCGCCATCCGGGCGCTGCCGCACGCGCTTGCCGGGCATCTGACGCAGGCACTTGGCGAGGAACTGCCGCTGCTGAAGCGCGACGGCGGCTTCATCCGAGGCGGCTACAACGCCGAGCTCGACGAGATGCGGGCGCTGCGCGACGAGTCGCGAAAAGTGATCGCCGGGCTGGAGCGTTCGCTGATCGAGGAGACCGGCATTCGGTCCCTGAAGATCCGGCACAACAATGTGCTCGGCTACTACATCGAGGTGACCGCCAACCACCACGCGGTGATGACCGGCAGCGACGGCGCCAAGGCGCGCTTCATCCACCGCCAGACCATGGCCAACGCCATGCGCTTCACCACGACGGAGCTGGCGGAGCTGGAAACAAAGATCGCCAATGCCGCCGACCGGGCGCTGAGCATCGAGCTTGCGGCCTTCGACGCGCTGACGGCGGAAGCGGTCGGCGAAGCGGAGAAGATCCGCGCCGGGGCCGATGCGCTCGCCGTGCTGGACGTGTCGGCGGCGCTCGCGCTTTTGTCGGAAAGCGAGGCCTGGTGCCGGCCGCTGGTCGATGCCAGCCTTGCCTTCGAGATTTCGGGTGGGCGCCATCCCGTGGTCGAACAGGCGCTGCGGCGCTCCGGCGAAGGGCCGTTCGTGGCCAATGACTGCGACCTGTCGCCGGAGGGCAGCGCCAAGAACGGCGCGATCTGGCTGCTGACCGGCCCCAATATGGGGGGTAAATCAACATTCCTGCGGCAGAACGCGCTGATCGCCATCCTGGCCCAGACCGGCTCTTTCGTCCCGGCGACATCGGCCCATATCGGCGTCGTCGACCGCCTCTTTTCCCGCGTCGGCGCCTCGGACGATCTGGCGCGCGGCCGATCGACCTTCATGGTCGAGATGGTCGAGACGGCGGCGATCCTCAACCAGGCCGGCCAACGGGCGCTGGTAATCCTCGACGAGATCGGCCGCGGCACCGCCACGTTCGACGGCCTGTCGATCGCCTGGGCCGCGGTGGAATATCTGCACGAGAAGAACCGCTGCCGGGCGATCTTCGCCACGCATTTCCACGAAATGACCTCGCTTGCCGGCAAGCTGGCGCGGCTCCACAACGTCACCATGCGGGTCAAGGAATGGGAGAACGACGTCGTCTTCCTGCACGAGGTCGGCAAGGGCGCGGCCGACCGCTCCTACGGCGTCCAGGTGGCGCGGCTGGCCGGCCTGCCGGAGGCGGTGGTGGACCGTGCCAAGGAAGTGCTGCACCAGCTCGAGGAAGGCGAGGTTTCGGGCAAGACCAACCGGCTGGTCGACGACCTGCCGCTGTTTTCAGTGGCGGTGAAGCGGGAAGCGCAGAAGCCGGTCAAGAGCGACGCGCTGGGCTTCGCACTCAGTGACATCAATCCCGATGAGATGACGCCGAGGGAAGCGCTGGAAGCGCTTTATCGGTTGAAGGGGTTGGCGGGGACGTAAATTGAACCTGCTGGCACGGCGGTATCGCCGAAACCGCCAATCTCCCCCCTTGAGGGGGAGATGTCCGGCAGGACAGAGGGGGGCCTCTTAACTTGCCCCCTGACGATGCCCGCCGGAGCATGCCAGCGCGGAAGCCGTCGTTGTAAAAATTAATATGTTGGCGGGACAGCGCCCCCCTCTGCCCTGCCGGGCATCTCCCCCTCGAGGGGGGAGATTGGCAGCTTCACCGACAACGCTCAGATCATCTCCAGCCCGCGTTTGCGGCTCGGCGGCGGGAAGGCGCGGTCGAGGTCGGCGAGGTCTTCGCGCGTAAGCTCGATGTCGAGTGTCGCGACATTCTGGCGGACATGGTCCTGGCTGCTGGCCTTGGGAATGGCGATGACGCCATCCTGGTGCATCACCCAGGCCAGTGCGATTTGCGCCGGTGTCACGCCATGGCGGGCTGCGACCGCGTCTAAACTGGCGTTGCGCGCCAAGGCGCCCTGCTCGACCGGCGAATAGGCCATCAGAGGAATTCCGCGTTTCCGGCTCCAGGGCGCCAGATCGAACTCAAGGCCGCGCCGGACCAGATTGTAGAGCACCTGGTTGGTCTGGACGTTGCCGCCGTCGGGCAGGCCGACCAGCTCTTCCATCTCCCCTGTGTCGAAATTGCTGACGCCCCAGTGGCGGATCTTGCCGGCTTTCTTCAGCGCCTCGAAAGCTTCGACGGTTTCGGCCAGGGGCACGCTGCCCGGCCAATGCAGCAGATAAAGATCGATACGGTCGGTGGCGAGGCGCTTCAGGCTGTTTTCGCAGGCGCGCTGCACGCCGGCGCGCGAGGCGTTGGACGGCAGCACCTTCGAGACCAGGAAGACCTCGGCACGCTGCCCGGCAATGGCTTCGGCCACCACCTCCTCGGCGCCGCCGCTGGCGTACATTTCGGCGGTGTCGATCAGCTTGACGCCGAGATCGAGACCAAGCTTGAGGGCATTCACCTCCTCCGCGCGGCGGCGCGAATCCTCGCCCATTTTCCAGGTGCCCTGGCCGAGAACGGGGATGGCTTCGCCGCAGGGCAGCGTGGTGGTTCTGACGCTCGATGGCATGGCAGGCTCCAGTTGAGACGGGATCGCATCACAGGCCGGACGAGAAATTCAGAGGCGTTCTCGCCGAGCCGCGAAAGCTTACTTCACCGGATGGGCGGCGAGCCAGTCCTGCATCTGCTTGATCTCGGCTTCCTGCGCCGCGATGACCGCCTCGGCCAGCTTGCGGATCTCGGGGTCCTTGCCGTTGGCGAGTTCGACCCTGGCCATGTCGATGGCGCCCTGGTGGTGAGGGATCATGCCGCGGACGAAATCGACGTCGGCATCGCCGGTGTATTTGGAGGCCATCATGTCGGCGTGCATCTTGTTCATCGCCGCCTTGTAGCCTGCGGTCGACGGGCCTTCCGCCCCCGTCGCCATGCCGGCCATGTCGTGCTTCATCTCCTCGCTTTGTGCGGGAACGCTTTCGAGAAAGACGGCAACCAGCATTCCAGCCGCCATCAGCAGCAGCACGATTTTTTTGGCCAAGGTCATTGATGGTCTCCTGTTGATCGGGTTTCGTATTTGGGGGATCGGCTCAAAGTTTCAATGTCCTCAGCCGCAACGCATTGGCGATCACTGAAACCGAGGACAGGCTCATCGCCGCCGCCGCCAGCATCGGCGACAACAGCGTGCCGGTCAGCGGATAGAGCACGCCGGCCGCAACCGGCACGCCAAGCACATTGTAGAGGAAGGCGAAGAACAGGTTCTGCCTGATATTGCGGATGGTCGCCTGGGCCAGTGTGCGGGCACGCACGATGCCGTTGAGGTCGCCCTTGACCAATGTGATGCCGGCGCTTTCGACGGCGACATCGGCGCCGGTGCCCATGGCGATACCGACATCGGCGGCGGCCAAGGCCGGTGCGTCGTTGACGCCGTCGCCGGCCATGGCGACGCCGGCGCCCTTGCCGCGCAATTCCTCGACCAGCGCGCCCTTCTGTTCCGGCAACAGGCCGGCGCGGACTTCGTCGATGCCGAGACTGCTGGCGATCGCGTTTGCCGTGCGCTCATTGTCGCCGGTCGCCATGATGATCCTCAAGCCGCTGTCGTGCAGGGCCTTGATCGCCTCGGCGGTGGTCGCCTTGACCGGATCGGCGACGGCGACGATGCCGGCCAATTTCCTGTCCACGACGACGAACATCGCCGTCTTGCCATCGCCTTGTAGCGCCTCGGCCACGGCCGAAACGGTGGACACGTCGACACCGAGATCACGCATCATCGCGGCGTTGCCGAGCGCGACATTCCTGCCCGAAACGGCACCGGAAACACCCTTGCCGGTGACCGCCTCGAAGCCATTGGCTTCGGCGACCCTTACACCGCGGGTCGCGGCGCCTTCGACAATAGCCTCGGCCAGGGGATGCTCCGAGCCCTTCTCCAGGCTCGCGGCGAGGCCCAGCAATTCCTCCTCCGAAAACCCATCGGCGGCCACGACATCCGTCAGTTTCGGCCGGCCTTCGGTCAGTGTCCCCGTCTTGTCGACGATCAGCGTATCGACGGAAGCGAAGCGTTCGAGCGCGGCGGCCTCCTTGATCAGCACGCCGGCATGCGCCCCGCGTCCGGTAGCGGTCATGATCGACATCGGCGTGGCGAGGCCGAGTGCACAGGGACAGGCGATGATCAACACCGAGACCGCCGAGACGATCGCGAAGATCAGGCTGGGCTCTGGGCCGAAGACCGCCCAGGCGGCGAACGCGGCGATGGCGACCAGAACGACAGCCGGGACAAAGTAGAAGGAAACGCGGTCGGCCAAGCCTTGTATCGGGGCGCGCGAACGCTGCGCCTTGGCGACCAGCTCGACGATGCGCGAGAGCGTGGTCTCGGCGCCGATGCGGTCGGCGCGCATGATCAGCGAGCCATTCTTGTTGAGCGTGCCGCCGGTGAGGGCATCCCCTTCGGCCTTCTCGACCGGCAACGGTTCGCCCGTGATCATCGATTCATCGATGGAAGAGCGGCCTTCGAGCACGGTACCGTCGACCGGCACGGCATCGCCGGGCCGGATGCGCAGGCGCTCGCCGGCCTTGACGCTGTCCAGCGGCACATCGCTCTCGGAACCGTCCTCTCCTATGCGGCGGGCGGTCTTGGGCGCAAGGTCGAGCAGGGCGCGGATCGCCGAGCCGGTCTTTTCGCGGGCGCGCAGTTCCAGCACCTGGCCGAGAAAGACCAGCGCGACGATGACGGCTGCGGCCTCGAAATAGACCGGCACCGCCCCGCCATGGCCGCGGAACTGATGCGGAAAAATGTCCGGGAACAGCGTCGCGACGACGCTGTAGAGATAGGCCGCACCGACGCCGAGCGAAATCAGCGTCCACATGTTCGGGCTGCGGTTGCGGATCGAGTCCCAGCCGCGATGAAAGAACGGAAATGCGGCCCAAAGCACGACCGGGCTTGCGAGCGCCAGCTCGATCCAGACCTTTGTCCGGTCCTCGATCAGGTTCTCGAACGACAGACCGATCATCGGCGCCATGGCGACGATGAGAAGGGGCACCGAGAGCACCGCACTGACCCAGAACCGCCTGGTGAAATCGACCAGTTCGGGATTTGGCCCCTCGTCACCGGTCGGAACGCCCATCGGCTCGAGAGCCATGCCGCAGATCGGGCAGGAGCCGGGCTTGTCACGGATGATCTCGGGATGCATCGGGCAAGTGTATTGCGTGCCCTTCGGCATCGCTTCCGGCGCCTGCCGGTCGCCGAGATAGGTTTGCGGCGCCGCCTCGAATTTCGACTTGCAGCCGGCGGAGCAGAAATAGAAGCCCTGGCCGTCATGGCGCAGAAAATGCTTTGCCGTGGCGCGGTCCACGCTCATGCCGCAGACGGGGTCGGTGGCGGTCAGGTATGTTTCCGGCTTGGCCCGGAATTTCGAACGGCAGCTTTCGCTGCAGAAATGATAGAGACGGCCAGCATGCTGCGATACCGGCTTGCCGGCGGCTGGATCGACGGTCATGCCGCAGACCGGATCGCGTGTGACGGCGCCCGCATCCACGGCCGCACCTTTTGCCGCGCAGCAACGACCATGCGCGTGATGATCGTGATCTGAATGCGTCATTTCGAATGCCTCTATCAAACTGCTTCGAGCCGGAGGTAGTCCTTCCAGTAACTGGAAGGTCAAGGACTGGCTTGAATTTTATTGTCGCGGGTGTCCCGCACCATGGAAACGCGTCAACCCGCCCCCATACCCAGCGCCGCGGAAACGCGCTATAGACGCCGCCCAAAAGGCAAGGCCAACCGGTACCATGGCGAAAATCTCCCTGAAGCTCGATGAACTGATCGACGGCGACGCCTTGCGCCGCGAGATGACCGCGCTGACGGCGGCCACGACCGGGGACGGCTCCGGATCGGCCGCCCGCGCCGGGGTTCTCCAGCTTCTCAAGGGCCGGCTCGCCGCGGGCCGCAAAACAGCCGAGGCCATGCTGAAGCAGGATGGCGGCGGCAATGCCTGCGCCGAGCGGCTGTCGCATCTGATGGATGAGCTGATCCGGGCGCTCTACGATTTTGTCGCGACCCATGTCTACCGGGTAAAGAACCGGTCGGTGGCCGAACGCATGGCCGTCGTCGCGGTCGGCGGCTATGGGCGCGGCACGCTGGCGCCGGGATCCGACATCGACCTCCTGTTCTTGTTGCCCTACAAGCAGACGCCGTGGGGCGAACAGACAGTCGAATACATGCTCTACATGCTGTGGGACCTCGGGCTGAAGGTCGGCCACGCGACCCGCAACATCGAGGAATGCCTGCGGCTGTCGCGCACCGACATCACCATCCGCACCTCGATCCTGGAAGCGCGCTTCCTGTGGGGTGAGCAGAAGCTCTACGACGAACTGATGCTGCGCTTCGACCATGAGGTGGTGCGCACCACCGGACCGGAATATGTGCAGGCCAAGCTCGCCGAACGCGACGAGCGCCATGCCAAGGCCGGCGAAAGCCGCTATCTGGTCGAGCCCAACGTCAAGGACGGCAAGGGCGGCCTGCGCGACCTGCAGACGCTGTTCTGGATCGGCAAATATTTCTACCGGGTGCGCACCGGCGAGGAGCTGGTCGAGAAGGGCGTCTTCACGCAGGCCGAATACCGCGAGTTCCAGAAGGCCGAGGATTTCCTGTGGGCCGTGCGCTGTCACATGCATTTCCTCACCGGCAAGGCCGAGGAGCGGCTGCATTTCGACATCCAGCGCGAGATCGCGGAGCGGCTGGGCTACACCACGCATCCCGGCCTGTCGGCGGTCGAGCGCTTCATGAAGCACTATTTCCTCGTCGCCAAGGATGTCGGCGACCTGACCCGCATCTTCTGCGCCGCGCTCGAAGAGGAGCAGGCCAAGCATGTGCCGGGCTTCAACCGCATCTTCCTCACCTTCCAGCGCCGCAAGCGCAAGCTTGCCGGCACGTCGGATTTCATCGTCGACAACCACCGTATCAACATCGCCGACGACCAGGTGTTCGAGCGCGATCCGGTCAATCTGCTCAGGCTGTTCTGGTTCGCCGACAAGCACGGGCTGGAGTTTCACCCCGACGCGCTGAAGCTGCTCACCCGCTCGCTCGGCCTGGTCAACAAATCGCTCCGGCGCGACGAGGAGGCCAACCGGCTGTTCCTCGACATCCTGACCTCGGACCGCAACGCCGAGCTCAATCTGCGCCGCATGAACGAGGCGGGGCTGCTCGGCCGGCTGATCCCCGATTTCGGCAAGATCGTCGCCATGATGCAGTTCTCGATGTACCACCACTACACGGTCGACGAGCATCTGATCCGCTGCATCGGCGTGCTGGCCGAGATCGAGCGCGGCGACGGCGAGAAGGTGCATCCGCTGTCGCATTCGCTGATGCCGGGACTGAGAAAGAGCCGCGAAGCGCTCTACGTCGCCGTGCTGCTGCACGACATCGCCAAGGGCAGGCCGGAGGACCATTCGGAAGCCGGCGCGCGGATCGCCCGGCGCATCTGCCCGCATATGGGACTTTCGACCGCCGACACCGAAACGGTGGCCTGGCTGGTCGAGAACCATCTGGTCATGTCGATGACGGCGCAGACGCGCGATCTCAACGATCGCAAGACGATCGAGGACTTCGCCTCGATCGTGCAGTCCGTCGAGCGGCTGAAGCTGCTTCTCATCCTCACCGTCTGCGACATCAGGGGCGTCGGACCGGGCGTCTGGAACGGCTGGAAGGGCCAGTTGCTGCGCACGCTGTACTACGAGACCGAACTGCTGCTCACCGGCGGCTTCTCGGAAGTGTCGCGCGCCCAGCGCACGGCGGCGGCGCGCGAGTACCTGGCCGAAGCACTCGCCGGCTGGCCCGACAAGATCCGCAAACGCTATGTCGGCCTGCACTATGAGAATTACCTGTTGACCGTCGACCTGCCGGACCAGCTTCGCCACGCCGAATTCATCCGCGAGGCGGATGCGTCCGGCAACAAGCTCGCCACCATGGTCAAGACGCACCAGTTCGAGGCGGTGACCGAGATCACCGTTTTGGCGCAGGACCATCCGCGCCTGCTGTCGGTGATCGCCGGCGCCTGTGCGGCGGCCGGCGGCAACATCGTCGACGCGCAGATCTTCACCACCTCGGACGGCCGCGCGCTGGACACGATCCTGATCTCGAGGGAGTTCGATCGCGACGAGGACGAGCGCCGGCGTGCCGAGCGCGTCGGGCGGCTGATCGAGGACGTGCTGTCGGGCAAGAGCTGGCTCCCGGAGATGATCGAGAAGCGCACCAAACCCAAGCGCGGCGCCAAGGTCTTCCGGATCGCGCCGCGCGCCGAAATCCGCAACACGCTGTCGAACCGATTTTCGGTGATCGAGGTCGAGGGGCTGGACCGGCCGGGCCTGTTGTCGGAGATCACCGGAACGCTGTCCGACCTGTCGCTCGACATCGCGTCGGCCCACATCACCACCTTCGGCGAAAAGGTGATCGATACGTTCTATGTCACCGATCTCACCGGCCAGAAGATCGACAGCCCGTCACGCACCACCACCATCCGCAACCGGCTGACGGCGACGCTCGAGGGCACGGCCTCCGAACGCGGCAGCAGGACCAGGGCCGCCGCCGAGTGAGCGCCACCATCACTTTGTCCCAATCGCGCAGGCAGTCTCCAAACGCATGAGCCTCGTCAAGAAATTCGCTACGGTCGCTTCCGGCACGCTGATGAGCCGCGCGCTCGGTTTCGGCCGCGAGATGCTGATGGCGGCAGCACTGGGCACCGGACCGGTGGCCGACGCCTTCAACGCCGCCTTCCAGTTTCCCAACACCTTTCGCCGGCTGTTCGCCGAAGGCGCCTTCAACGCCGCCTTCGTGCCGCTGTTCGCCAAGGAGATCGAGACGCACGGCACCGACGGCGCCAAGCGCTTTTCAGAGGAAGTGTTCGGGGTGCTGTTCACGGCGCTGCTGGCGCTGACCATCGCCATGGAACTGGCGATGCCGCTGATCGTGCGCTACCTGGTGGCGCCGGGTTTCGCCGACACGCCGGGCAAGTTCGAGACGACCGTCACTCTGGCGACGATCATGTTCCCCTATCTCATCTGCATGTCGCTGGCCGCCATGATGGCGGGCATGCTGAATTCGCTACGCCGCTATTTCGCCGCGGCGATCGCGCCTGCCTTTCTCAACATCATCCTGATCAGCGTGCTTGGCTATGCCTGGTATCATGGGCTGGATGCGCATGCCGTCGGCTTCAGCCTGTCCTGGGGCGTTCTGGCGGCGGGCCTCGTGCAGCTCGCCATCGTCTGGGTGGCGGTTCGCAACGCCGGCATCTCGATCGGTTTCCGCCGGCCGAAGATGACGCCGAACGTGAAGCGGCTCCTGATCCTGGCGCTGCCGGCGGCGATCACCGGCGGCATCACCCAGATCAACCAGCTGATAGGCACCGCCATCGCCTCGGCGCAGGACAGCGCCGTCTCCTCGCTCGCCTATGCCGACCGCGTCTACCAGCTGCCACTTGGCGTGGTCGGCGTCGCCGTTGCGATCGTGCTGTTGCCGGAACTGTCGCGGGCGCTGAAGTCGGGCAATCTGATCGAGGCGGCCAATCTGCAAAACCGCTCGGTCGAATTCACCTTGTTCATGACCTTGCCGGCTGCGGTGGCGCTCTGGGTCATGTCTGAGCCGATCGTGCGGCTGGTCTATGAGCGCGGCGCGTTCGCCACCAACCATTCGACGCCTGTCGTGGCGGCGATCCTGGCGATCTTCGGGCTCGGCCTGCCGGCCTTCGTGCTGATCAAGGCGTTCACCCCGGGCTATTTCGCCCGCGAGGACACACGCACGCCGATGATCTTCGCCGCCATCTCGGTGGCGGTGAACGTCGCCACCGCGCTGACGCTGTTTCCGAGGATGGGCGCGCCCGGCATCGCCGTGGCCTCGGCGGTGGCCGGCTGGGTCAACGCGCTGATGCTGCTCGGGGTGCTGATCCGGCGCGGCCATTGGGGCCGCGACGTGCCTCTTTTGAAGCGCATTCCGCGTCTGGTGCTCTCGGCGGCGGTGATGGGCGTCGCCCTCTATTTCGCCGAACACTGGCTGAGCGCCAGGCTCGGCTCCGGCTCGCCGCTGGTCGTCAAGGCGACGACGCTGCTGGGGCTGGTGGCCGGCGGGGCGCTGCTCTACTTCGTCACGGCCTTTGCCAGCGGCGGCGCCGATTTCGGCATGATCCGGCGCAATGTGAAGCGCGGCTCAGGCAAGGCGACACCACCAGCCGTAAACGCCGAGCTGGACGAGTAGGCCGGGCAGCCCGACTGCAATAGCAGTCTTGATCGCAGCGTCATGTTCGTCCATAAGCGCGCCGTCGCAAGACTTTCGCCGCACGCGGTTTCCAGCCGCGTGATTGGCTCCGAAAAGTCTGCAACTTTTCGGAATCACGCTTATACGGCCCTCCACAAGCCACGAGGAAACCATGTCCGCCTTCAAGCCACTCGTCTTCTCCGGCGTCCAGCCGACCGGCAATCTGCATCTTGGCAACTATCTCGGCGCCATCAAGAAATTCGTCGCTCTGCAGGACACGTCCGATTGCATCTACTGCGTCGTCGACCTGCATTCGCTGACGGCCCAGCTGGTCTATGACGATCTCAGGGACCAGACGCGCTCCATCACGGCGGCATTCCTGGCCTCCGGCATCGATCCGAAGAAGCACATCGTGTTCAACCAGTCGCGGGTGATGCAGCACGCCGAGCTCGCCTGGATTTTCAACTGCGTGGCGCGCATCGGCTGGATGAACAAGATGACGCAGTTCAAGGACAAGGCCGGCAAGGACCGCGAGAACGCCTCGCTGGGACTGCTTGCCTATCCCTCGCTGATGGCAGCCGACATCCTGCTCTACCGCGCCACCCATGTGCCGGTGGGCGAGGACCAGAAGCAGCATCTGGAACTGACGCGCGACATCGCCCAGAAATTCAACAACGACTTCTCGGACCGCATCGCCGGTCTTGACGTCGGCGTCGAGATGAGGGTAGGCGAGGAGACGGTGAACGGCTATTTCCCGATCACCGAGCCGGTCATCGGCGGGCCGGCGGCGCGCATCATGTCGCTGCGCGACGGCTCCAAGAAGATGTCGAAGTCGGACCCGTCTGATCTGTCGCGCATCAATCTGACCGACGATGCCGACGCCATCTCCAAGAAGATCCGCAAGGCCAAGACCGATCCGGAAGCCTTGCCGAGTGAAGTGGACGGCCTCGCCACCCGGCCGGAAGCGGAAAACCTGGTCGGCATTTATGCGGGCCTTGCCGACATATCGAAAGAGGCGGTGCTGAAGGAGTTCGGCGGCCAGCAGTTTTCGGTGTTCAAGCCGGCACTGGCCGACCTGGCGGTCGAAAAACTGGCTCCCGTCGCCGCCGAAATGCGCCGCATTTCCGATGACCGCGCCTATGTCGACGCGGTACTGCGGGACGGCGGCGAGCGCGCCGGCGTGCTGGCCGAAGCGACGATGAAGACGGTGCGCGACATCATCGGGCTGCTGCAGGACTGATCCGCATCCTTATGCCCCGCACCATACCGGCCAAAGACCGGCGGCTTGCCGCCGGTCAGCCGCAGTGGCAGATTGCGGCCGAAATGACATCGAGTAAATAGACATGGTCTCCAAACGCCTCAGCCGCGAAGCCGGACATCGCCGGAAGTTCCTGGCGATCATCGACGATACGCCCGAATGCGAGCGCGCCGTCGCCTACGCCTCGAAGCGGGCGCTGAGCACCAGCGGCGTGCTGGTGCTGCTCTATGTCATCGAACCGGACGATTTCCAGCACTGGCTGGGCGTCGAGAAGATCATGCGCGAGGAGGCGACCGCCACCGCACGCACCGCGCTCGACAGCTACGCCAACAAGGTGCGCCAGAAGCTCGGCATCGAACCCGAGATGGTGGTGCGCGAGGGCAAGCCCACCGAAGAGATCCACAAGCTGATCGAGGAAGACCAGGATATCGCCATCCTGGTGCTGGCGGCCGGCGCCGGCAAGGAAGGGCCAGGGCCGCTGGTCGGCGCCGTGGCCGGCAAGGGCGCGGCCTTCCCTATCCCGGTGACCGTGGTGCCGCAAAACCTTTCGGACGAGGAGATCGACAGCCTCGCCTGAAGTGTATCGATATTCGGGTGATGCCGGCCTACAAATGGCGGGTTCCTGCGCTTCCGGTGCTCACGTACTTCAAGTACGCTCCGCTCCGGTTCTCGGAAACCACCATTTTCGACTCGGCCTGACCCGAATCTCGACACACTTCATAGTGGCAGGAGTCGCAAAAACATTCCGCCAGCCAGCCATTCGGGCGACGCGTTTCGCTTGAATGTCCAGCCGATAGGGCTTATTTAGAATTATTCCAAACTATCTGCCCGAGACGGGCACGGAGACGGCCATGTTCATCCAGACCGAATCGACGCCAAACCCGGCGACGCTGAAATTCCTGCCCGGCAAGGAAGTGCTTTTGGAAGGCACCGCCGATTTCCGTGATGCCGATAGCGCGGCGACGGCCTCGCCGCTGGCCGGCCGGCTGTTCGAAATACCGGGCGTCACCGGCGTCTTCTTCGGCTACGACTTCATCACCGTGACCAAGGACGGCCCCGACTGGCAGCATCTCAAGCCGGCGATCCTGGGCGCCATCATGGAGCATTTCATGTCCGGCGCGCCTGTCATGGCCAACGCCGGCCCGGCCGCGGAGACCAGCCAGACCGGCGAGTTCTATGACAAGGCCGACGAGGAACTCGTCATCACCATCAAGGAGTTGCTCGACACGCGGGTGCGCCCGGCAGTGGCCCAGGATGGCGGCGACATCACCTTCCGCGGCTTCGAGAACGGCACCGTGTTCCTGCACATGAAGGGCGCCTGCGCCGGCTGCCCGTCATCGACGGCAACGCTGAAGCACGGCATCCAGAACCTGCTCCGCCACTTCGTTCCCGAGGTCCAGCAGGTCGAACAGGTCGCCTGACCGTTCGCCTTCGCCGAAGGGGCGACGATTCTCAAATGCAAGCAACAAAAAACCGGGCCGAATTGCCCGGTTTTTTGTTGGGACGTCCGTTGTTGCCTAGACGGTCCGCGTACGAACGGTTTTGACCATGAACCTCGCGGTCACGGTCAGAGAACGATGACCTTGGCGCCGACCTCGGCGCGATCGTAAAGGTCGATGATGTCCTGGTTCATCAGCCGGATGCAGCCCGACGACATCGCCTTGCCGATCGAGTTCCATTCCGGGCTGCCATGCAGGCGATAGCCCATGTCACCGCCCTTGTTGAACAGGTACAGAGCGCGCGCGCCGAGCGGGTTCTTCAGGCCCGGCTCCATGCCGCCGGCGAACTTGGCGAGTTCCGGCTGGCGCTTGATCATCTGCGACGGCGGCGTCCAGGTCGGCCATTCGCGCTTGATGGCGACATGGGCGGTGCCATGCCACTCGAAGCCCTCGCGGCCGACGCCGATGCCGTAGCGAATTGCCCGGCCGTCACCCTCGACGAAGTAGAGGAACTTGTTCTGCGTATCGACGATGATGGTGCCCGGCTTTTCCTTGGTGTCGTAGTTCACCTCCTGCCGGTGATACTTCGCGGGCACCTTTTCGATCGGGATGCGCGGCAGCTGGTAGCCGGCGTCGGTCACCGCGCCATAGTCGTTGGAGAATATCTGCCCGCCAATGGTGCTGCAACCGGCGAGTGCGGTGGACAGCGCCAGTGCGGCAATTACTGCAAGCGACTTCATGCGCATGAGGTGATCCGTGCCCCGCCAAACATCCGCGGCACGAGTCGGCCGCTTTCTTGCCATCATTCATGCTGGCATTTGCTTTGCTTGCCAAGTACGCGATGCCTATATGCAAGACCTCACCTGCCGGTAAGCCAGCAACTGCGGCATTTCGGCAACAGCCTTCACCGGATTGTGAAGGAAATTCAATGGCCATGACTCTCGGGCCAGCAGGAATCGAGGAACAACCATGAATGTCGGCGACGCCGCCCAGCGTTCCGGTCTGCCAGCCAAGACCATCCGCTACTATGAGGAAATCGGCCTGATCGCGCCTGCGCGTGCCGGCAACGGCTATCGCGACTATTCGGGCGACGACATCCATCGGCTGACCTTCCTGCGCCGTGCCCGCAACCTGGGCTTTTCCATCGACGATTGCCGCCAGTTGATGGCGCTTTACCAGGACCGCAGCCGCGCCAGCCACGACGTGCGCGAGATCGCCACCGCCCATGTCAGGGCGATCGAGGAGAAGGTGCGCGAGCTGCAGTCGATGCGATCGACCCTGCAGAAGCTCGTCCAGGCCTGCCATGGCGACGACCGGCCGGACTGCCCGATCATCGATGACATTGCGGGAACCGCGCCGCTCGGCGATAAAGCCGTCACGGTCGCATAGATCCGTGCCGGCCAGGCCCGACGCCTCTCGGCTACGGAGGGAGGATGCCGATGGCCTCGATGACTGTCGAACTGCACAATGTCGAAGGCACCGAAGCCGCCATGGGCTGGGCCGGCGGCCACACGATCGTCGTCGACCGGCCCGAGGGCAAGGCCGGCGGCATGGGCCTGGGCTTCAATGGCGGCCAGCTGCTGGCGCTGGCGATTGGCGGCTGCTTCTGCAACGACCTTCGCTATGTCGCCGACGAGATCGGCGTGAAACTCGGCAGGATCGCCGTCTCGGTGAGGCTTGATCTCGACGGCAAGCCCCTGCTGGCGACCGCGGCAAGGATGACGGTTTCCTGCGAGACCTTGGACGGGTCCGATCCCCAAAGGATCATTGACCGTGCAAGCGTGGTTTCCACGGTCAGCAACTCGTTGCGCCAGGGCGTGCCGGTTACGATCGAAACGACGGGGCCTGGTCGCTCATAAACGCCAGGACTTCTCCCGCGCCGTAGGTCGTCCCGCCACGTTCACCCATCACGGAAAGTGAAGGTGGCCATACGGTTCTCCGTGCCTGCTCATGCTATCGAGCACCCATTGATTTGGGTGGCCACCAAATGAGCGGTACGGGTTCAAATCGTGAACAAAATCTGGCATGGTCCCGTCATGCCAATCATCTCACCGATTCCCCTGAACCCGCTCATCGATGGTCGCCAGTCCGAACGCGCCATGCTGGTGCGGCGCGGGGTGCAGCGCCTGCTCCGCGAAATGGGCGCGCATGTGCTGCCTGAACTGTCGCTGGCGACCGGCCGCCGCGCCGACCTCGTCGCGCTGACCCGCCAGGGCGACATCTGGATCATCGAGATCAAGTCCTCGGTCGAGGATTTTCGCGTCGACCGCAAATGGCCCGACTACCGGCTGCACTCGGATCGCTTCTTCTTCGCCACCCATCCCGGCGTGCCGGCGGAGATTTTTCCCGAAGAATGCGGCTTCATCCTCTCCGACGGCTATGGCGCCGAGATTTTGCGCGAGGCGCCCGAGCACCGCATGGCGGCGGCTACGCGCAAGGCGCTGATGCTGCGCATCGCGCGGGCCGGTGCCGCGCGGCTTTTGGCGGCGGAACTCGCCGGAGTGGCCGTGCCGGCGCTGGAGGGGGAGAGCGAGTAGGCTGCCTCGCAGAACCTGCGCTTGTGGACCTCTACTCCTCGCCTTCATCCGCCCCGCTCGCCGCCGGCGCCATCAGCAGGACGGCCGCGCCGAGCAGCGCTGCGACCAGCGAGCCGGAGAGAATGCCGACCTTGACCGCGTCCTGCAGCGCCGTGTCGCTGGCGAAGGCGAGCAGGCCGATGAACAGGCTCATGGTGAAGCCGATGCCGCACAGCAGCGAGATGCCGATCATGTGCAGCCAGCCGGCATGGGCCGGCAGGTCGGCGAGACCGAAGCGGATGGCAAGCGCGGAGGAGCCGAACACGCCGACCAGCTTGCCGACGACGAGGCCGGCGGCAACGCCGAGTGTCAGCGGCTCGAACAGCGCGCCGACGCTGAGGCCCGCCAGCGAAACGCCGGCATTGGCGAAGCCGAAGATGGGGATGACGACGAAGGGCACTATTGCGTGCAGGCCGTGCTCGAGCCGGTGCAGCGGCGAATGATCGAGATCGCGTTCGATGCCGGCGGTGCGTTCGAGCGGAATGGTCAGGGCCAGCGCCACGCCGGCAAGCGTGGCATGCACGCCCGACTTCAGCACCAGCACCCACAGGATCGCACCGAGCACGAGGTAAGGCACGAGGCTCATCACCCGCATGCGGTTGAGCACGACAAGCGCGGCGATCACCGCGAAGGCGGCGCCCAAATAGGCAAGCGACAGACCGCTGGTGTAGAAGATCGCGATGATGATGACCGCGCCGAGATCGTCGATGATGGCAAGGGCGGTGAGGAAGATCTTGAGCGAGGCCGGTACGCGGCTGCCGAGCAGCGACAGCACGCCGAGCGCGAAGGCGATGTCGGTGGCGGTCGGGATCGCCCAGCCGGACAGCGCGCCCGCATTGTCACGGTTGATGGCGACGTAGGCCAGCGCCGGCACCACCATGCCGCCGGCCGCCGCGATGCCGGGCAGCACCCTGCGCGGCCAGGTCGAGAGCTGGCCGTCCAGCATCTCGCGCTTGATCTCCAGGCCGACGAGCAGGAAGAATACCGCCATCAGCCCGTCATTGACCCAATGCGACACGCTGAGCGGGCCGAGATAGGCGTGGAGGACGGCAAAATAGGTTCCGGAGAGCGGTGAGTTGGCGACGATCAAGGCCAATGCCGCCGCTACCATCAGCATGATGCCGCCGGCCGCCTCGCTGTCGAGAAATTCGCGCAAGACGGAAACCGGCCGCTGTTTCAAGTCCCGCATGTCACCCTCCGTTGCCTTTCCAAACGCTGGCGCCGCCCCTCACCTGCCTGCCGGCATCCTCTCCCCGTATAGTGACGGGGAGAGGGACGCTGTCATCGCCGGTTTCGCCAATCGCCAGCGTTGCGGAATGGGCGCCAGCGTTGCGGCCAGCCTCTTTCTCCCCGTCACTATACGGGGAGAAATGCCCGGCAGGGCAATGAGGGGCGGGGCCGAGTTCGACAATTGGATGCTTCCCCGTAAGCAGAAACCGGTCCGAAGGAATGCTCAGCGCATCGCGCTCCTAGCGCGGCGCGCGCTTGGCCAGGATGCGCTGCAGGGTGCGGCGATGCATGTTGAGGCGGCGCGCGGTCTCGGAGACGTTGCGCTCGCACATTTCGTAGACACGCTGGATGTGCTCCCAGCGCACGCGGTCGGCCGACATCGGATTTTCCGGGGGTGCGGCGCGCTCGCCGGCCGTGCGGGTGAGCGCGGCAAAGACGTCGTCGGCGTCGGCCGGCTTCGATAGATAGTCGACGGCGCCGAGCTTCACCGCCGTCACCGCGGTGGCGATGTTGCCATAGCCGGTCAGGATAATCGCGCGGGAATCCTCGCGCTTCTCACGGATGGCGGCCACGACGTCGAGGCCGTTGCCGTCGCCAAGCCGCATATCGACCACCGCGTAGGCGGGCGGATTGGCGCGTGCCTTGCCGACCGCCTCCTCGACGCTCTCGGCCGTTTCGACCACGAACCCCCTGGTTTCCATGGCGCGGGCCAGACGGGTCAGGAACGGTTTGTCGTCATCGACGATCAGAAGCGAGGTGTCCTCGCCCTCAACCATTGCGCCACTGTTTTCATCGCCTGTCATCGTCTTGAAATTCCTGCTGCCTTAATTTTACGCAGATATAGTTTTGCGTCGCGATTGTCCAATTTACGCGGTGTCAAACATCGTCGCGGGCGCCGATTCCGGGTTCAGGAAAACATTTCTGGGCCATGAAATCCGCACCATGGCGCCCTCGCCCAGTCCGCTCGAATTGCGAAAGTCGAGCGTGGCGCCCGATCGCTCGAGCAATGTCTTGGCGATGAACAGGCCCAGCCCCAGCCCGCCGCCGGCCTCCGTGCCCTGGCGTGTCGACATATAGGGCTCGCCGATGCGGTCGATGATCTCGGGCGGAAAGCCGGGACCGTCATCGATGATCGAGAAGGAGACGGTGGCCTCGTCCCAGCTCCAGCGCACGGTGACGCTCTCGCGGGCGAAATCGACGGCGTTCTCCACCAGGTTGCCAAGGCCGTAGATGACGCCGGGATTGCGGCGCCCGACCGGCTCGGGGCCGCTGCGCTCGCCGGGCCTGAGCTTGATCGAAATGCCGAAGTCGCGGTGCGGCGCGGTGACCTCCTCGACCAGCGAGGTCAGCGGCAGGCGGGACAAATGCGCCTCTCCCTCGGACGACAGGCTGGTCAGGCGCTTGAGGATCTCGCGGCACCGCTCGCTCTGGGAGCGCAGCAGCGTCACATCCTCCCCGTATTTCGCGTCCTTGCCGAGCGCCTTTTCCATCTCCTTGGCGACAAGCGTGATGGTGGCGAGCGGTGTGCCCAGCTCATGCGCGGCGGCGGCGGCCAGCCCGTCGAGTGCCGACAGATGCTGCTCGCGCTGGAGCACCAGTTCGGTGGCGGCGAGCGCATTGGCCAGGAGGCGGGCTTCCGCGGCCACGCGGAAGGCGTAAATGGCGGTGAAGGCGATCGAAGACAGCACCGCCATCCACATGCCGGCAACATAGATGAAGGGCATCGCCAGCGGCGCGCCTTCATGCCAGGGCAATGGCAAATGGAAAAAGACCAGCAAGGTCGCCGTCGTCATCACCAGCCCCCCAAGCACCGCGGTCAGGCGCAAGGGCAGCGACGTCGCCGAAATGACCACGGGCACCGTCATCAGCAGCGAGAACGGATTGGTAAGGCCGCCGGTCATGTAGAGCAGGCCGGCAAGCTGGAGGCTATCAAAGATCAGGATGCCGAAGGCGGCGAACGGCGTGAGCCGGTGCGCGGCCGGGAACCGAAAGGCAAGGATCAGGTTCATCCAGGCCGAACAGGCGATCAGGGCAAAGCACAGGCTGACCGGCAGTGGGAATTTCAGGCCGTAGGCGACGAAAAGCACCGTCACGCTCTGGCCGACAATGGCAAGCCAGCGCAGCCGGATCAGCGTGTTGAGGCGCAGTCGCTGGCTCTGCTGGAAGTCGGGAGAACGCAATACGTTGATCATGGCCATGAAATACAGCCGCGAAGCGGCGAGCGCTAGGTGGATGACGAAGCGATGGCGTTTGCGCCAATCGCCAAGCAACTACGTCCCGCGCGGCTTGGCGCGGCTGGTGGCGGCGGCGAGCAGCGGATTTTCCGGCCATACGTGTTTGGGGTAGCGGCCGCGCATGTCGGCGCGCACATCGGCCCAGGAGCCGCGCCAGAAACCGGGCAGGTCGCGCGTCGTCTGGATCGGCCGGTGCGCGGGCGACAGCAGTTCGAGCGTCAGCGGCACGGTGCCGCCTGCGATTGCAGGGTGCCGGTCGAGGCCGAACAGTTCCTGGACACGAACCGCCAAAACGGGCCATTCGCCGTCATAGCGGATCGGCACGCGACTGCCGGACGGCACGTCGAAATGGGTCGGCGCAAGCGCGTCGATCCGGCGCTGCAAATCGTGCGGCACAAGCGCCGTCAGCCCGGCCGGGACGACACCCGGATCGATGGCCGAGAAGGATGCGGCACCCGACAGGAACGGCAGCAGCCAGTCGTCGAGGCGATCGATAAGTGCCGTGTCGGACATATCGGGCCACGGCGCCCCAAGGCCGCGATGCAGCCAGGACAGGCGCTGGCGCAGCGTCTCGGCCTCCTTGCTCCAGCTCAGCAGCGAAAGTCCATGTTCGCGCAAGGCGTCAAGCATGGCGCGGTCGGCCTCATTGCCGGTTGGCGGAGGCAGCATGCGCTCGGCCAGCGTGATAGCGCCGAGGCGTACGGTTTCGCGCACGCGCACGGCGCGGCGCTCGCGATCGAAGCTCGTTTGCCTGCGGGTTTCGATCCTGTCCGCCAGTGCTGAACGAATATCGTCCTCGCTGATCGCCGCCGCCGCCGTGATGCGCGCATTCTGCGCCTTGCCCTGCAGGTCGGCGACAACCAGAAACGCCTCGCCGGCAAGCGGATCGGCAGCATCGAGCATGGCACCGGAGCCGTTGGCCAGCACGAAACGCCCGCGCTCGCCGCGCGCCTTGGCGACGCGGTCGGGCCAGGCATGGATGAGGAGAGGACCAGCGCTGCCACCCTCCCCCTTGTGGGGAGGGTCGGCGCGTAGCGCCGGGGTGGGGGTGCGGCGCCAAAGCCCCCCGCCCCGCTCCGCTTCGCGGATCGACGTTCCGGGGCGAGCCACGGGTCTCGCCCGTCCTTCGGACCCCCATAAGGGGGAGGGTGAAGAGGCCTGCCTCGCCAGGCGTTCGGCGAGTTGCCGCGCGGCGGTGGCGCGCGGCGATCTTTCCTGGCGAAAGCGCATCAGCCGGCGTTCGAGATCGGCGCCGTCACCGCCCAACCCGCGCTCGGTCAGCAGCACCGCGAGCATGGCCGCCTCGCCGGCATGGCCGCCGCGGGCCGCCTCGGCGACCATATGCGCCAGCCGCACCGGCAGAGCGAGCTTGCGCATCGCGGCGCCCGCTTCCGTCAGCCGCCCCGCCTCGTCGATGGCATCAAGCGCGCGCAGCAGCGCCCTTGCCTCGTTGAGCGCCGGGGTCGGCGGCGGATCGAGGAAGGCGAGGCTCGTCGGATCGGCGACACCGAAGGCGGCGCAGTCGAGCAGCAGGCCGGAAAGGTCGGCCTCGAGGATTTCCGGCGGGGTGAAGGCTGGAAGCGACGCCGTCTGTTCGGCGCGCCACAGTCGGATGGCGACGCCGGCCTGCGTGCGTCCGGCACGGCCGGCGCGCTGGTCGGCGGAGGCCTTGCTGGCGCGCACCGTCTCCAGCCGCGTCAGGCCGCTGGCCGGCTCGTAGCGCGGCAGCCGCGACAGGCCGGAATCGATGACGACCCGCACGCCGTCGATGGTGATGGAGGTCTCGGCGATCGACGTAGCCAGCACCACCTTGCGGCGGCCCGCCGGCGCCGGCCTGATCGCCGCGTCCTGCGCCTTGCCATCGAGCATGCCGTAGAGCGGCACGATATCGGTGTCGGCGCCGACCTTGCCGGCAAGCCGCTCGGCGGTGCGCTCGATCTCGCGCTGGCCGGGCAGGAAGGCAAGCACGCTGCCGCTTTCGTCGGCAAGAGCGTCGCGGATCGCCTTGGCCATGGCATCTTCGATCGGCACACCCGCCGGGCGCTCGTCGTAGCAGATATCGACGGGAAAGGCGCGGCCCTCGCTTTGGATCACCGGCGCGCCGGACAACAGCTTCGCGACACGGGCGCCGTCCAGCGTCGCCGACATCACCAGGACGCGCAGGTCCGGCCGCAGCGCGCCTTGCACGTCGAGCGCCAAAGCGAGTCCGAAATCGCCGTCGAGCGAGCGCTCGTGGAATTCGTCGAAGATCACGGCCGAGATTCCGGGCAGTTCGGGATCGTCAAGGATCATCCGCGCCAGCACACCTTCGGTGACGACCAATATTCTTGTCCGGGCCGAAGTGCGGTTCTCCATGCGCATGGCGTAGCCGACCGTGGCGCCGGGCTCCTCATCAAGCAATTCGGCCATGCGGCGGGCGGCGGCGCGGGCAGCGAGCCGGCGCGGCTCCAGCAGCACGATCTTGCCCGTGCCCAGCCATGGCGCATCGAGCAGCGCCAGCGGCACCAGCGTCGTCTTGCCGGCGCCGGGCGGCGCCACAAGCACGGCGTCGTTGCCGGAGCCGAGTGCATGGCCCAGCGCCGGCAGCACGGCGGATACCGGAAGCTCCGGCAAGGCTTTTGTCGTCATCGCGCCCGCATATCAGCGCTCGTGGTCGCGATGCAACCGGCGCGAGATCAAAGCCGGGTGCGCGAAAACGGGTTCCAGCGCACCGTGCCCAGCCGCACTTCCTCGCGCACCATGGTGAGCAGGCCGGACCCACCGACGACCGCGAGGCCGACCAGCGACAGCCAGTCGGGATATTCCCGGAAGAACAGCGCACCGAGGATGACCGCCCAGACCATCTGCGAGTAATGCGTCGGCGCGATCCGGTTGGCGGGCGCGTATTTGACGGCCAGCAGCTGCAGCAATTGTCCGCATGCGGTGAAGGCGCCGGCCATTGTCAGCCATGCAAGCTGCCTTGCGTCGGGAAGCGTGAACGAGGTAGCGGCGATGCCGATGCCGTTGAACAACAGGCCGTAGCCGATCAGCACGCCGAGCATGGTCGTGCGCTTTTCCTGCTTTGCCAGCGAGCGCATCAGGATGACGCTGGCGGCTGCCAGAAAGGCCACGCCAAAGGCGGCGAGGTGCCCAAGATTGAGTTCGCGAAAACCCGGTCGCACCACCAACATGACGCCGGCAAAGCCGGCGACCACCGCAAGCCAGCGCCATGGACCCACCTTTTCCTTAAGGACGACCGTGGAGAGGATAGTGACGCAGAGCGGCGCCAGAAAGACGAGCGCGTAGACTTCGGCCAGCGGAATGGTGGTGAAGGCATAGACGCTAAGCACGCCCGAGGCGATGCCGGCCCAGGCGCGCGCCTGCACCGCCCAAGGCCGTTTGGTGCGCCAGAAATCACGCCAACGCTCGTCCGCCGGCCGGGTGAAGAAGAGAAAGCAGCCGGCAAACAATATCGAGAAGAAACCGATCTCGAACACCGTGAACTGCCCACCCAGGCTTTTGACTACGGCATCGCTGCCCGAATAGCTTGCATAGGCGATCAGGGCGAGCAGGATTCCGTTCGTCACGTTTTTCCATTTCCGGGGAGAGAAGCGTTGAAAATACTGGCGCTCGGCGCGCATCCTGACGACATCGAGATATTCATGTTCGGTACGATGGCGGCCTATGCGGCGCAAGGCGCAGAACTGACTTTTGCCATAGCCACGGATGGTGCCAGGGGCGGCAAGAGCGATCCCACGGTTCTCGCCCGTGTCCGTCGCGAGGAGGCAACGGCCGCGGCCGCGCTGCTCGGGGCGGCGCCGCGCTTCCTCGACTTTCCCGACGGCAGGCTGGTGGCGGATAACGCGCTGATCGGCGCGCTGAAGACGCTGATTGGCGAAACCGGACCGGATCTGGTGATTACCCATGCGTCCAACGACTATCACGCCGACCACCGCGCGCTGTCGGACGCCGTGCGCATCGCGGCGTCGTTCGCCGTACCGGTGCTGCATGCCGACACGATGGGCGGCACCGGATTCTCCCCGACCCATTATGTCGAGATATCAGCCCAGGCCGAGATCAAGGCCAAGGCGATCCGCCTGCACCAGTCGCAGGATCCGGAGCGCTTCGTCGACATCGCCCGCACGCAGAATTTTTTTCGCGCCGGCCAGTGCAACGGCGCGCCGGGATCACAGGCCGAAGCCTTCCGCTTCGAGCCGATGTTTCCCTTTGCAGACATTCGCGACCTGCTGCCGCCGGCGCCGCCGATCCGACCGGTCATCGTGAGCACCAAAAGGGTCGACTGAGCCGGGAGACGGCTGCTCCATCGCGGTAACCGTGCCCGACGACGAGACCACCGGCTGACGCACCGGTGCACACGGCCACATGGGCACGCCCGGGCCGGACCGTGCTTTTCTTCCCGGAGGGCCACGATGTCGCACCTTTGCGGCCAGGACCGGGCCGGATCAGACGAATTGAGGGAAGACATCGCCGGAAAAAACAGCATAGGCTATTGCCAGGACGGCAAATCTTCCCGGGGAGGAAACGGATGGCTTCACGCTATCACGAGGTCTATGACGGCTGGAAACGCGACCCGGAAAAGTTCTGGGCGGATGCGGCGAACGCCATCGATTGGTACACGCCTTACGACAAGGTGTTCGATGCGGAAGCCGGCGTTTATGGCCGCTGGTTTACCGGCGCCACCTGCAACACCTGCTACAATGCCCTCGACCGGCATGTCGCCGGCGGGCGTGCCGACCAGATCGCGCTGATCCATGACAGCGCCATCACCGGCACCGTGAAGACATTCACCTATGCCGAGCTCAAACGCGAAGTGGTGGCGCTGACCTCGGTGCTGAAGAACCGCGGCGTCGGCAAGGGCGACCGCGTCATCATCTACATGCCGATGGTGGCGGAAGCGGCCATCGCCATGCTTGCCTGCGCCCGCATCGGCGCCGTGCATTCGGTCGTCTTCGGCGGTTTTGCCTCGCATGAGCTCGCCACCCGCATCGACGACGCCAGGCCGAAGGTGATCATTTCGGCCTCCTGCGGCCTGGAGCCCGGCCGCGTCGTCGCCTACAAGCCGCTGCTCGACAAGGCGATCGAGATATCCCGCCACAAGCCGGACGCCTGCCTGATCCTGCAGCGCGACCAATTGCGCTGCGAGCTCAGGGACAATTACGACATCGACTATGCGGACGCGGTCGCGCGCGAGCGGTCGGCCGGCGCCAATGTCGACTGCGTTCCGGTGCTTGCCACCGACCCGCTCTACATCATCTACACGTCAGGCACGACCGGCCAGCCCAAGGGCATCGTTCGCGACAATGGCGGCCACATGGTGGCGCTCGAATGGACGATGGAAAACGAGTTCGGCGTCAAGCCCGGCGAAGTGTTCTGGGCGGCGTCCGACGTCGGCTGGGTGGTCGGCCATTCCTACATCGTCTACGGGCCGCTGCTGCATGGCTGCACCAGCATCCTGTTCGAAGGCAAGCCGGTCGGCACGCCCGATGCCGGCACCTACTGGCGGGTGATCGCGCAGCATGGCGTGGTCGCCCTGTTCACCGCGCCGACGGCGTTCCGCGCCATCAAGGGGCAGGATCCCAGGGGCGAATTCGTCGCCAGATACGACCTGTCGAAATTCCGAACGCTGTTCCTCGCCGGCGAGCGCGCCGATCCCGAAACCATCAAATGGGCGGAGCAAAAACTGAACGTGCCGGTCATCGACCATTGGTGGCAGACCGAGACCGGCTCGCCAATGACCATCAACCCCGCAGGCCTTGGCCTGCTGCCGGTAAAATACGGCTCACCCGGCGTGCCGATGCCCGGCTACGACATCCGCGTGCTCGACGATGCCGGCCACGAGGTGCCGCGCGGCACGCTCGGCAATGTCGTGGTCAAGCTGCCGCTGCCGGCGGGCTGCCTGCCGACGCTGTGGAACGCCGACGCCCGTTTCCGCCAAGCCTATCTCGACGAGTTCCCCGGCTTCTACAAGACCGCCGATGCCGGCATGATCGACGATGACGGCTACCTCTACGTGATGGCCCGCACCGACGACATCATCAATGTCGCCGGCCACCGGCTGTCGACCGGCGCCATGGAAGAGGTGCTGGCAACGCATCCCGACGTCGCGGAATGCGCCGTCGTCGGCATCGCCGATTCGATGAAGGGCCAGGTTCCGCTCGGCTTCGTCGTGCTCAACGCTGGTGTCTCGCGCGAGATCGGCCTCATCGAGAGCGAAGTGGTGGGGCTGGTGCGCGAGCGCATCGGCCCGGTCGCCGCCTTCAGGACGGTGGTGACGATCAAGCGGCTGCCGAAAACGCGGTCGGGAAAGATCCTGCGCGGGACCATGCAGAAGATCGCCGACAAGGAAGACTGGACCATGCCGGCGACGATCGACGACCCGGTCATCCTCGACGAGATCACGGCCGTGCTGAAGGAGCGCGGCATCGGGGTCTAGATGATCGGGCGCAGCAGACCCGATCCTTCCGTTTGTTGAGCGGTCGGCGCCAACTGTCACATCTGGCCAATCTTTTGTTGTGCAATGCAACAACAGACTCTAGGGTTTGGCTTGGGGGGCCATTCCAAAGGCACGGCATGGCTCAGCACAAGGCGACATTCGGCGGCGTCGACATATTGCGTTTCCTGGCCGCCGTCATGGTGATGTTCTATCACTATGGCTTCTGGGTATGGGCATTCCCTGACGGGGTTTCGGCGCGCGCGACCGGCGGCATCCCGCCCCATCCCGAAATGGCCTTGGTCGGCTCCGGCTGGGTCGGCGTGCAGATATTCTTCGTCATCAGCGGTTTCGTCATCGCCTTCAGCGCCGAGAATTCGACGCCGCTGCGGTTTTTCGAGGCAAGGGTGAAAAGGCTGGCGCCGGCGGTCTGGATCTGCGCGCCGGTGACCGCGGCGGTGCTGCTGCTCACCGGTCTGAGCTGGCCAACCGATGCCGTGATCAGGCTCGTTCGCACCGGCCTTTTCGCGCCCTACGGCCCTTGGGTGGACAGCGTCTACTGGACGCTCGGCATCGAGATCGCCTTCTACGCTGTCGTCTGGATCCTGTTGCGGCTTGGCCGCTTCCACCTGATGGAGACGGTGGCAGTCGTGATCGGCCTCGTCAGCACGCTGTTCTGGTGCCTCTATTATCCGCTCGGCTGGTCCGACCTCGCCGAGACACGCTGGCTGCAGCTCGTCCTGGTGCACCATGGCTCTTTTTTCGCCGTCGGCGTGCTCATCTGGCTGATGCGGTTCAAGGCGGTGACGGCCTCGCGCCTGGCCTTCTGCCTGCTGTTCCTGGGCGGGGGCGTGCTGCAAATCGCCAGTTCGGTCGATGTCCACAGCGCCAAGGTCGGCGCCGCGATGCCCTATGCGCCGCCGATCCTTGTCTTCCTGGTCGCCATCGCCCTGATGGCGTGGTCACTGCGGCTCGACCTCAGCTGGAGCGGCTGGCGCCGGATCGGCTTGATGACCTACCCGCTCTATCTGATCCACGACGTCATCGGCGCGGCGATGCTCGGCGCGATGATCCGCGCCGGGCTGCCTTATCTGTTGTCCATGGCAACGGTCGGCGCGACCATGATCGCGGCAAGCTGGCTGGTGGCGACCGAAGCTGAACCGCGCATCCGGCTGCTGCTCGACCACACGGTGTTCCGCTACCGGCTCAGGGCCGCGTAGTCGCGATCTTGTTGACCAATAAGGATTGACCAACGGGCACCTCGGTGCCTTCCTCACAGGAGCGCACTGTCCAGCCGCAGGGTTCCGAGGCCTGGATAGGGAGTCGCGGCCCTGTACAAAGCTAGGGACCAATCGATGCGGATCGTCAGGATAGCCGAACTGGAAATCGATCCTGACCAGATCGACAGCTACAAGGCCCTGATTGCCGAAGAGATCGAGGCCTCCGTGCGAATCGAGCCGGGCGTGCTTTTCCTTCATGCCGTGTCGGAAAAAGGTGCGCCTGAAAAGGTGCGCGTGATCGAATGCTACGCCGATCAGACGGCGTACGAAGCCCATCTGACCACACCGCATTTTCTCAAGTACAAGACGCAAACGGCGAACATGGTGCGGTCGCTTCGGCTTATCGAAACCGACCCGATCGCGCTGTCTGCGAAACCCGGTCAGAACTCAAACTGACCAGGGCTTGGACCGACACCGCCGTCCATCCAGAGCGGACGATCGACCTGCCGTCGAAATCGCTCGCAAGCGAAATAGCCTGATCTGCTCTGGGGCCGACCTGCTTCCAATCCATGTCGCCAACCTCAAAGCGCGTCGATTCTGCGCAATACAATATTGCTCCGGATGTCATTTCATAGACATCGCCAATCAGCCAAAGAAACCGGGCGTCACGGGCTAGCATGGGTCTTTGGATCGGGCGCGGCTGCTTGAATCCGCCAAGCAGTACGGAAGCTACCTCGTTATAAATTCGACCCTTGAAGATGCCCGTACTTGTTTCGCCGGCTTGTTCGCTTTACGAACGGCAATGACCCTCATCTCTCGCATTGCCGCCCTTGCTTTGCTCGCCGTCATTGTCTTCGCGACGCTGTCGCCAATCCAGATGCGGCCCCACCTGGGTGACCCAGATTTCGAACGCGCCCTCGCCTACGTTCTGTTCGGCGTGGCAATGGGGCTCGGCTTTCCAAACCGCTTGGCTGGCACTGTCACTATAGTTGTCGTCGTAGCCACTGTGCTGGAGCTGATGCAGCTCCTCGAACCCGGTCGGCATGCGCGCCTTTCGGACGGCTCACTGAAGGCTTTGGCAGGCATCCTCGGAATAGTTGTCGTCCATCTCAGTCTTTTGGTGGCGAGCCGCTATTGGCCGCGTAAGCTGACATTGCCTGCCGGATGATGCCCGGGTTTAGACTCCCATTGTAGCCCGCCGCAGCCACATAGGCGATGACCTGCCTCGTCACTCAGGCACGGAAATCGCCACGGTTGAACTCAGACCGTTGTCTTGCTGCGCACTTCGGTCTTGTCGAGATAATAGCTCGAGTACTGGCCGAAGAATTTTTCGGACGCTCCGAACGAGCCGTATTTGGCGAGCTTCTTGAGATCGACCTTGTTCAGCACCGCGCCGACGATCTTGTTGGCGACATAGGGTTCGGATTCGAGCATCGATCTCACCATCGCGCGCGGCGTGCGGCCCCATTCGGTGACCAGCACGAAGCCGTCGACAAGCGGCGCGAAGGCCTTGGCGTCGACCACCGGCCCCAGCGGCGGCAGATCGACGACGATGTATTCGAAGGTCTCCTTGGCGTTGTCGATGAAGCGCCGCATGCCGGCCGAGGAGAGAAGCTCGCTGGTATGCGAGAAATTGCCGCGCAGCACCGCCGGAATGATCGCCAGCTTCGTCTGCCGGTCGATCTTGCCGACCGACTGCCAGGTCTGGCCGCTCACCACCGCTTCCATCAGTCCCTGCTCGGCCTCCATGCCGAGGCTGCGGCTCAAGCCCGGATTGCGCAGGTCGCCGTCGATCAGCAGCGTCCTGGCGCCGTTGGCGGCGAGCAGTCCGGCCAGATTGGCCGCGACCGTCGACTTGCCTTCGCCGGGAAGGACCGAGATGACGCCGATGACGCGGCTGCCTTGCCCTTCCATGACGACGTCGAAGGCGATCTTTGCGCTGCGCAGCGTCTCGGAGAACATCGACGCCGGAGCATCGACGCTGACGCGCATGCGCGCGCGCTTTTCGGCCGCGGCCGGCGATTTGGCGGTTTTGAGATCCGGGTCGGCCGGCTTTTCCTCCCTGGCGGTCTTGCCGCCGATGACAGGCAGATAACCGAGGAATTTGAGGCCGACGCGGTCGCGGACATCCTCGCCGGTCCTGAAGAAACGCTCGTTGAATTCGTTCAGGCCGCCGAGCCCGGCACCCATCAACGTGCCCAGCACAAGCGAGAGCGCCAGCACAACCACCGTGCGCGGGCTGGAGGCGCTGAGCGGCGTCGATGCATCCGAGATGATGCGGATCTTGCCGACCGGGAAGGATTGCTGCTGGGCGGCTTCCTCGTAGCGGCCGAGGAATGTCTGGTAGAGCGTGGAGAGCGCCGTCGCCTTCTGGTCGAGTTCACGCAGCTTGACCTGCGACTGGTTGTCGATGGCGCTCTTGCCTTGCGCCGCGGCGACATTGGCCCTGAGCGCGGTCTCGCGCGCCAGCGCCACTTCATATTCGTTGCGATAGCTTTCGGTCAGCTGCTTCAGCTCGCCGAATATCTGCGCCGATATGTCGGCCTTCTCCTTGGCGAGCGCCACCGCCTGCGGATGCTGCGGCCCAAAATTGGCCTCGACATCCTGCTGCCGCTTGGCGACGGCGAGATAGCGCGTCTTGAGCGCCGCGATGACCGAGCTGCTCGGCTGGTCGCTCGATATGGCGGCATCCTTGAAGGCGTTCTCCGAACCGCTTTCAACGATGGACTTGTATTGCTGGTAGCGGGCGCTGGCCCGGGCCGTATCGGCCTGCGCCACGATAAGCTGGGCGTTGAGGTCGGCAAGCTGCTTGGCGCTCATCAGCTGGCCGTCGCTGTTGGCGGACAGGCCGTGCTCGGCCCTGAATTTCTCGACCGCGAGCGATGCCGCCTGCGAGCTTTCGCGCAGTTCCGTCAGCCGGCCCTGCAGCCAGACCGCGGCGCGCTCGGTGGCATCGAAGGAGGCGTCGAGCTGGTCGGCGAGATAGGCATCGGCATAGGCCTTGGTGATCGCGGTCGCCAGTGCCGGGTCCGTCGCCTGGTAGCCGAGCGCGATGACATAGCTTCGCCCGACGCGCTCCGCCTGCACCTCGTTCTGCAATTTGAGGATCGCGTAGTCGCGACGTGAGGTCGCGATCAGCGCATCGCGGGTGGCGGGGTCGAGCTTGGTGACGTCGCCGACGCCCGGCATGGGAGGACTGGGGCGAACATACTGGATCAGGCCGCGGATCAGGCCGATGCCCTGGGCGAGCGCCGACTGGGGCGGGTTCATGAACGCGTCGTTGCGGTCGAGCTTCAGCTTGTCGACGACCACGGCGGCAAGCCTCGTCGAGGTCAGGATTTCGATCTGGCTCAGGATGGCCGAATCGGTCTGCATGGTCGTCGACGCCGCCGAAATGTCGTCGACGATCTTGTTCAGCCCCTCATCGATCAGCACACTCGAGACCGACTGGTATTTGGGCGGCGTGGTCTGCAGATAGAGCAGGCCCAGGACAAGACCAATGACCGCGCCCAGGACAACCACCTTGGCCTGCCGCGCTGCCATGCCAAGCAGCCGCTCGACATCGATGAAGTCTTCGCCGTCTCCTGCTTCCGAATTCGGCAATGGCATCCTCTTGTCGAGAGGAAAGTTGGCATAGTTCATCTTCGGTCCAATTCCAGAGCCCGTCCATCCCAATCATCGGGATGGGCTCTATCTCACTGTTTGAACATGATCTTTTCCGAAAACCGCCTTGCGCTTTCCGGGATCATGCCTTGGCTCCCAGGCACTTCGAAGATCGGGAGCATTGCCAAAAAGCAACGCAAGTTCCATGCCGGACGCCACAGGGCCTTCCGCGCATCGCACCGTCAGCCGTCCGACAATGCTCCCGAAACATGGGCATTATGCGGCTTCTTCCTGTCGTTCATGCGACCGGACGAACTCCTGGAGCATCTCGAAAACCGGACCCTTCATGTCGTCGCGCGCCAAGGCGAAGGCGATGTTGGCCTGGATAAAGCCCTCCTTCGAGCCGCAGTCGAACATGCGGCCCTTGAAAGGCTGGGCAAAGAAGGACTGCTCCTGCGCCAGGCGGACCATGGCGTCGGTCAACTGGATCTCATTGCCCGCGCCGCGCTGCTGGTTGCCGAGCAGGGCGAAGATCTCGGGCTGCAGGATATAGCGGCCGTTGATGTAGAAGTTCGACGGCGCATTGGCCGGCGCCGGCTTTTCGACCATCGCCGTCACCTCGAAACCGCCGCCAATGTCGGCGCCGCGGCCGACAATGCCGTATTTGTTGGTCTCGGTCGGGTCACAGCGCTCGACCGCAATGACGTTGCCGCCGGTCTCGGCATAGAGGTCGGCGACCTCGGCCAGGCAGCCGCGGCCGCCGAACGAAACCATATCAGGCAAAAGCAGGGCGAAGGGCTCGTTGCCGATGACCTCGCGCGCGCACCAGACGGCGTGGCCAAGGCCTTGCGGGGATTGCTGGCGGATGAAGCTGGTGGCGCCGGCCACCGGCAGCAGGCTTTCCAGCGACTGCAATTGCGCCTTCTTGCCGCTCTGCTCCAGTGTTCCGATCAATTCCGGATGCAGGTCGAAATAATCCTCGATAACCGCCTTGTTACGGCCGGTCACGAACACGATGTGCTCGATGCCGGCCTCGAAGGCCTCATCGACGGCGTATTGCACGACGGGCCGGTCGACGACGGGAAGCATTTCCTTCGGCATCGACTTGGTCGCCGGCAGGAACCGCGTTCCAAGCCCCGCCACCGGTATCACGGCCTTCCTGATTTTCTTCATCGCAAATTCCTTCTGAGGAGATCGACTTCAGTCCATTCGCAGGCCAGGAAAAATCCCTCCATGTGCCTGCATCTTCACCTCCCCGCCCCTACGGCAAATTGTGCCGCTACTCGTCGCAACCGCACGGCGATCGGCATGCCCATATGCCTGACCGCCGCCGGGTCGCTGAGCGCCGTCCGGATCGCCTTGAGCGGGGACCGCGCCTTGATGTGCTGGACCATCGACAGGAACGAGGCTGCCTTGCGCAGGCTGCGGCTGCGCCGGGCGAAGGCCGCTTGCGCGGCCGCGTCCATCTGATGGCTTTGAGCGAAAATCGCATCGGCCTTGCGCATCGCCTCGACATGATGAGGCTCGAGCACGCGCGAAATGGAGCCGCTGCGGATGTGATAGGCATAGCCGATGTCAGGCTCGACCACGCACCTGCCGCCCTTGGCCAGGGCGTTGGCCAGGAATATGTAATCCTCGCCGATGATCAGGTCCTCGTCGTAGCGAAGTCCGTTTTCTTCCAGGAAGCGGCGCTCGAAGATCGGCTTGAGATAGCCGAGATTGAACTTCGATTCGAAGACGACGTTGCCGGCGATATAGCTGGCCAGCGAGATCTCGCCCAATTCCTCCAGATAGCGCGTCGGGAACATCGCATCCTCGATCACGCCGTCCTCGCGGACGACCTGGAGGTTGTCGACGGCGATTTGCGCGCCCGCCCTTTCGGCCCGCGCGATCATGGCGGCGATGCGGCCGGGATAGACCGCATCGTCGGAATCGAGGACCGCGACCCAGCGGCCGCGGGCAGCCTCGAGGCCGGCGTTCCTGGCGCCGCCGGGGCCCCTGTTCTGCGCGAGCGCCACGACGCGCACGATGTCCTGCGGATAGGCCCTTGCCACGTCGAGCGTGGCGTCGCGCGACTTGTCGTCGACGACGACGACCTCGACGCTGACACCCTTCTGCGCGATGGCGCTGGCGATCGCCCGGTCGAGGGTCGCCTCGGCGTTGTAGGCTGCAATGACGAAGGAAACGTCCGGGACGAAGCTGACGTCAGGCTGCACGCTTGCCTCCTTCCTGTGGCGAGGGCTGGCCGTAGAGACGAATCTCGCGGATGCCGACAAGGCCGCTGACGACGCCGACATGCATAATGCCGCGCAGCACGCTGCGGTTCCGCCGCACGGGGCTGGCAAGGAAGGGAAACGCCGCGGCGAAGCAATAGGCTGCCTTTGCCGAGGCAATGGCGACCTGTTTGAGCAGGCCAATGCCGCTGGCATTGCGCCCCAGGAGATGGCCATGCGTCTGCCCGACGCGGAAGCGGCGGCGGCCAAGCCAGTCGAACGCGGCCCTGGTCCGTGGCACGACCTCGTCCACCCAAGCCTCCGGAGAAAACGCGATCGTGCCGCCTGTCTTGTGCATCTGGTCGAAGAATTCGGTGTCCTCGCCGCCGGTCTGGCCACGCGCCAGGCTGAAGCGGCGCCCGCGCAGGCTGTCCGACCCCATGTCGAGCAGCACGTTGCAGGTGTAGCCGGTGCGGATCTCGCCGCGCACCCAGACCGGCAAGGTCGAATGGAAGTCGCCACGCCGCATCCAGTCCGGCGCATCGGCCCCATAGCGCGCCTTGACCGGGCCCAGCACGGCGGCGGCGCGACTTGCCTGGGCTGTTGCGACGAGCTCGGCAAGCCAACGCGGCGAAGCCGTCTCGTCGTCATCGATGAAGGCGACGAAATCCGACGTGCTGGCGTCAAGACAGGCATTGCGGGCGATCGAGATGTTGCGCGCCGGGCAGTGGTGATAGCTGATCGGCAGCGTCAGTTCGCGCGCCAGGGCCGTCACCAGATCCCTGGCGCTCGGCGTGTCGTCATTGTCGGCGACGATGACACGGACATCGAAACCGGCCAGCCTGTCCATGGCGTCGAGCGAGCGCAGCGTGTGGGCCAATTCCGGCCGGCGGAACGTGCACACGCCGATATCGATGCTGCGGTTCTTGCCTGGAACCGCCATCACGCGACCCCGCGCTGTTTGCCAAGGCCGAGAAGCTGCAGCCAGAAACCGACGGACCAGCCGAAATGCATGACCATCGCCGAGACGCCGGCAAGCGCGATGTCGGCATTGCGCTGGCTTACCGCCGTCCACAGGCCATAGCCGAGGCATACGGATGCCCAGATCAAAAGCGGCACCGCCGCCAGCCAGTGCACGAAGGAAAAGGCCGCGAGCACCACCACCGGGAACACCAGCAGCGGCACCATCTGCCGGACCTTCGGGATGATGCGGTGCTTCAGGACATTCTTGGCGCGTCCGCGGCCGTAGCCGAGATACTGGAAATAGAGGCCGCTGAGCGACGCGCGCGGATAGTAGACCATCTGCGTCCTGCCGCTCATCCAGATCCTGTAGCCGGCCTGTCTCAGCCGGTAGTCGAGCTCGGCGTCCTCATTATGGCTGAACGTCTCGTCATAGCCGCCGACGGCCTGGAAGGCAGAAATCCGCATCAGCGCGTGATGGCCGTGATCGACCCATTCTCCGGCGGACAGATGCCTGTGCTTGGAACCGCCGGTGCCGAGCTTTGAATTCTGTGCCGCCGCGGCCGCCTTCTGCACGGTGCCGCTGCCGCTGGTCAGCATCGAGACCACGACCGAATCGGCGCCCGTGGCCAGCGCTTCCTCGACCAGCCGGTCGCAATAGTCGGCGGGGTAGCCGCCATGGGCATCGATGCGGATCAGATATTCGGCACCATCGCCGAATCTGGCGACGGCAAGATTGATCGCCGCGCTCTGGATGCGCTTTTCATTGTGGAGCAGGACGATGCGGGGATCCTCTTTCGCGCGTTCGCCGACAATGGCCGGGGTATCATCGGTGCTGCCGCCATCGGCAACGACGATCCTGGCACCGAGCCTCGCCGCCGCGGGGCTGAGCTGGTCGAGCAGCCCACCGATATGGGCTGCCTCGTTGAGGCAGGGAATCACGATCAGGCTGGAGGGGAGCGCTTGCATCATCGGGCGATCTCCATCCTAGGCCAAAGCCTCGGCCGCGAAGGGTTGGCGCATGGCGGCCAGGCTGCGAAGCTTGTCGACCAGCGCCTGGCAATCGCTGCGATCATAGCTCCATATCCTGGGGTTGCGCGACAGAACGCGCTCCTTCAACGTGCTGAAGCGGCGCTCCTCCATCTTGCCGATGGCGGCTTCGAGCGCGTCGGGTGAGGCTTCGGGCAACAGAATGCCGATGCCTTGGCGGCCGAGGAACCGCCCGGTTTCCGTGTTGGCCATCGAGATCGGCACCGCGCCGAAACGACAGCCTTCATAGAGTCGGTTGGGCAGCAGCCATTCGGAATTCTGGCCCGCCTCGAAGAAATCGATCGCCCAGGAGAAATGCACGTCCCGGTAGATCGCCGCCATGTCCTCCGGGTTGCGGTAGGGTCCGCGAAACGAAAGCCAGGGCTCGGCCTCTACGAAGGCGTGGAAATCCGGGAATTCGGTCAATGCCGGGCGGCCGCGCAGCACGATCTCGAACCGGCCATCGGCGCGGCGCGAGAAATCGGCCAGGAGTTCGAGCGAGCGGCGGCAGCGCAATGCCCCGAACCAGCCGATGCGCCAGGGTGGCGCGACAGGCGCCTCGGCCATCTCATGCTCGGCCGGCAGGATCGCCGCTGCCTCGAAATATTTGTTTTCGACCAGTTCGACCGGCGCCGTCACCTGGCCGAACGGTTCGAAATAATTGGCGGTGAACGCGGGCGAGCTGGTCACCAGCAGCCTTACGTCCCTGGCAAGGTAACGTTCCGTGGCACGCAGCGCCCTGCCAACCGCATCGCTGCGAAGCATCAGGCGATGGATGTCGAGGCATTCATAGACGATCGGCACCGCGGCGCCGAACGCCGTGTTGGCGCGGCGGGCGAGCGCCAGCATTTCCAGGTTGCGCGCGATGATGAGATCGGGCCTCGGCATGCCGCGGAGCCTGGCGCCGATCGAAACCGCCGCCTTGGCGACTGCCGTCAGACGCTGGGCGAATCGCCCGTCACGCGTCGCGCCGAGATCCAGCGGCCGCAAACCCTCGACGTCGGCAATGGGATTTGCCGTGCGACGGAAGCCTGCGAGCGTGACCTGGGCGCCACCTGCCCTGAGCATGGTAATCCGCCGGCGCACTGCCGGGTCGGAAACGTCATGCACAAGGTACAAGACATTCAGCATGAAAACTCGACCGCTGTTGGCCCACCCACGGCGAACCTAGTACAGGTCTTGCTGCATCGCAACATTTTTGGTGCAGCGTAGCAAAATCCACGTTTTTTGTTGCACTGCAAAATAAATGCCGTAATTTGGCCGCGGCGGCGGTTGCAGGGTTCCTGGTCGGAACCTGCACAAGAATCAGGAATCCTGAATTTGGAAGCCAATCCATTCGATCCGCCAGAAGGCTCGCTGCGCAAATCCGTCGGGCGCGGCGCGGTCGTGACGGCCTTGTCGCAGTCCGTGCGGGTCGCCACGCAGATCATTTCCGTCATCGTGCTGTCGCGTCTCCTGTTGCCGCAGGATTTCGGCGTCGTGGCGATGTGCGCGCCGGTGCTGGCCTTCATCGCGCTGTTCCAGGATTTCGGCCTCACCCAGGCGACCATCCAGAAATCGGGCATACGGCACGACGAGGTGAACTACCTGTTCTGGATCAATGTCGCCGTCAGCGCCATCCTGGCCTGCGTGCTTGCCGGCGCGGCACCGCTGGTCGCCGCCTTCTACGGCGAACCGCGTGTGGCTGGCCTGGTGGCGGCGCTGGGCCTGCAGATCATGGCCTACGGCCTCGGTGCGCAGCATCTGGCGCTCCTGACCCGCCGCATGCAGTTCGGCCGCCTGGCCATCATCGATGTCGCAGGCGCCGTGGCTGGTCTTGCCGTGTCGATCGCCTGGACCTTCATCGACCGCTCCTACTGGGCACTTTTCGCCGGCACCTTGACCGGAGCCGTGCTGCCGACGCTGTGCTACTGGGCCAGTTCGCGCTGGCGGCCCAGCCTGCCGCGCAAGGTCGCCGGGATCAGCGAGCTGATCAATTTCGGCGCCGGCATAACCGGCTTCAACTTCGCCAATTTCTTCGCCCGCAATCTCGACAACGTGCTGATCGGAAAATACTGGGGCGAGGCGCAGCTCGGCCTCTATGACCGTGCCTACAAGCTGCTCCTGTTCCCGCTGAGCCAGATCACGAACCCGCTGTCGAAGGTGATGGTGCCGGCTCTTTCCAGGCTGAAGGACGAGCCCGACCGCTACCGCAGCGCCTATCTTCGCGTCATGCCGCTGATCCTGCTGGTGGCGCTTCCCGGCGTCGCTTTCGCCACCGCCATGTCCGACATACTCATCCCCTTCGTGCTCGGTGAGCAATGGCGCGCAAGCGCCGGCATTTTCCTGGCGCTGGGCTTCGCCGGGCTGCTGCAGCCGCTCAACAATCCGGCCGGATGGCTGTTCGTCAGCCAAGGCCGTTCCGGCGACTTCCTGCGCTGGGGCATCATCACGGCGGTAACGTCGGTGCTCGCTTTCGTGCTGGGCCTGCCTTATGGCGCGCTCGGCGTGGCGATCGCCTATGCCGTCAGCGAATATCTGCGCACGCCTTTCCTGTGGCTCTATGTCGGCAGGAGCGGGCCGCTGCGGGCAAGGCACGTGCTTCGCGCGGCGACGCCGTTCGTGCTCGGCGCGCATGTGGCGCTGGCGGTGGTCTGGTTGGTCAAGCCGCTGCTACCGCAGCAGCATGTCATTGCCTTGGCCAGCGGCGCGATCCTTGCCTATCTTATCACCATCGTCATCGCGCTGGCCTTCGCAGCCGGCCGTGAAGCCTTGCGCGAGGCCTTGAAAATGCTGCCGGCAAGGCCGCCGGCGGCAGCACCGCGCGAGGCGCAATAATTTCGGCGCTTTCGACCCTTACCGTTCACCCGAGCATCAGGCCTGATCCATGCATTACCGATCGATCTCAGACATGAACGACGCGATCGTGAGCAACCTTCACCGGTTGCCGCGCGACATCGACCTGGTGGTCGGCGTCCCCAGAAGCGGGGTGCTGGCAGCGACGCTGGTCAGCCTCGCGGCGAACATACCGATGACCGACCTGGACTCCTTCCTCGAGGGTCGCGTCTACACATCGGGCATCACCAAGCGCCGTGCGGTGCTCGACCGCAAGGTCGCGGAAATGCGCAAGGTGCTGGTGATCGACGACAGCGTCTCCGGCGGCAACGCCATGCGCGACGCCCGCGCCCGCATAGAGGGTGCCGGCATCGAGGCCGACTACACCTTTGCCGCCGTGTTCGGGCTTGAGCCGCAGCATGCCGAGACCGATGTCGTCTTCGAGGTCGTGCCGCATCCGCGCATGTTCCAGTGGAACTTCATGCATCACAAATTCCTGGCGCAATGCTGCGTCGACATAGACGGGGTGCTGTGCCTCGATCCGACCGAAGCGGAAAACGACGATGGTCCGGCCTACGAGAAATTCCTTAGCGAAGCGCGGCCGCTCCACACCGCGACCCGCAAGATCGGCTGGCTGGTGACCAGCCGGCTGGAGAAATACCGCGCGCTGACCGAGGCATGGCTGGCCAAGCACGAGATCAAGTACGATCATCTGATCATGCTCGACCTGCCGAGCAAGGCGGAGCGTCAGCGGCTTGGCGCGCATGGCAGTTTCAAGGCCGAATTCTACCGCAAATCCGATGCCATCCTGTTCATCGAGAGCGAGCACGAGCAGGCGCTGAGGATCACCGAGCTGTCGGGCAAACCGGTGCTGTGCGTCGAAACGCACATGGTCAGCTTCCCCAACGCGCTGTCGCTCCCGGCGCTCAGCCAGGCGGCGCGCAACCTGCCGGCCAGGTTGCGACAGGCCAAATCACAGGAAGGCCGCAAGGGCGCCGCCAAGGCCCTTGCCCGCGCCCTGCTTGGCGCCCGCGGCTACGAGACGCTGAAAAGCCGGGTCAAGCGCCTGGCCTGATCCGCCAAGGCTGCGAGTCCAGATTAACGGGTTCGTTCGGAGTGTTCGCCGGCGCGTGGTCGAGAAGCATCAAACGAAAAACCCGCGGCAGCTTCCGGCGCAACTCAGCACCATGACAGAAAATCTACCATAGCTGCCTTCACCCTGTCAAGAAAAAATTCCTATCACAAGGCTGCCGGGGCCGGTGCCGGCTAAGCCTTGGCTACGCCGCCTGCCGCGAACGCTGCTGTGTGGCCTTGTCCAGTATGGAAAAGAACGTGAGGAACTGGCGATCAGGATCGAGCTCCGGACGCTCGGAGAAGCTGCGCGCCGTGGCCGAGAGCCGGTCATATTCCTGGCGGTCGTTCCACAGCAGCCTGACAGCCGCGACCCAGTCGGTGAGCGGAGCTTCGTAATCGAGCACCACGCCGCCTGGTCCGATCGCTTCGGGCAGGCCGCCGCGCCGCGAGCCAATGACGGGAATGCCGCTGCAATGGGCTTCCGAGGCCACACGGCCCCAGGCCTCTTCCCATTTGCTGGGCGCCAGCAGGATCCTGGTGCGGCCATAGACGGTCTTCATGTCGCCGGTGCGGTTCTCCAGCCTGATGTTGGAGAACGGGGCGATGGTCTGCTCGATGCGGGCGCGATGATCGTCGGCGAGCTTCCAGCTCTCCACGAACAGGAACGGAATCTCGGGGCAGGCGCCAGCGATGCGCACGGCGAGCTCGAAGCCTTTCTCCTCGTACGGATTGATCAAGGTGACGAACTGGCCCGTGGTCGGCGTGCTGTAGAGGGCGGCATTGATGGTCGGCGGCAGCACCGCCGCATCGATGCCGAACTTCTGTTTGTAGGCGCGCGCAGTGAATTGCGAATTGGCGATGTAGAGCGCCGAATGCAGCTCGCGCAGATCGCCGCCCAGCTCATGGAACTCGACATTCCTGAGATAGACGACCAGCGGCACGCCTTCGGCCTGCAGCGCCTTGCCCACCGGAACCGACTTATGGCACTGGACGACGGCCACGTCCGGCTTCAATCTGCGGACGGCAAAGTCGGCCGCCTTCCAGGGAAACCAGGCCCGCACCACCGGATAGCCGGGAAAACTGTCGATGACCGCCGGCTGACGCAGCAGCTTCATCTTGGCGCGCGCCTTGAAGCCGAAGACACCGTCGCCGAACAGGGCGGCCAGTACGGCCGCCTCATGGCCGTGCTCGATCAACTGCTCGGCCAGATGATGGGTGCTCGACTGGACGCCGCCGCTGAATTCGGGCGTGTATCCGTTGCCGCCTGCAAAAAGAACTTTCATGGTCATGGCTCCTGGTTCTTTCGCGTTTCGTTCAATGTGGCCGGAGAGCTTGCTCCGGCACCGCCTCAGGCACTCTGTTGCTCGAGATTGGCGAACGGATTGGTGCATGGCTGCCATCCGGTGAACCGGATCGGATCGCCAGGCGAACTGCGCCAGGCGTAGTCGGTCAGCATGTGGAATTCGGCGATCAGCCAGCGGTCGAAATGTAGGAGGTCCTGCTTCTTCTGCTCCGGCAGCAGAGCGCGGGCTTTGCCCAGCCTTGTCTCCTCGAGCAAGGTGACGGCGTCGCTGAGTTTCTTGCTCGGGAATATCCATGGGTTCCTGTCGCGGAACGCCAGGACGAACTGCTGCAAATGCTCGATGCGCATGTTGAGCTTGCCGAAATATTTCTCGAGCGTGACGCGCACCAGGTCCTCATCCGAAAACGAGGACACTGCCGCGTAGGCAATGCCGGTCGATACCACCCCGCCCGCCATGACGGCCAGTGCGGAGCGTCGCGAGATCTCTGTCATCTGGTTTGCTCCTCTCACGCCATCCGGCTCGCCGCCCGCAGGGACAGCGCTGCCGCGGTCAGGCTCGGATTGGCGCATGAACAGCTCGGATATGTGCTGGTGCCGACCACGACCAGGTTCCTGAGCTGGTGATGAATCATGCCGCTGTCGACCACCGAATCGGCCGGGCCCGTTCCCATCCGGAGCGTACCCTGGACATGCGATTCGGTTGGCCGGATGCCGCGATCGAAAAGCTGTTCGACCGGCAGCGGGGCGAGCAGCCCGGGCAGTTTCTCCAGCGCCCGCGCCATGCCCTTGACCGCGTAGTCCGACGGCGCCTTGAAGCTGACGAAGGCGTTGTCGTCCTCGTCGAGCGTGACGAAATTCTCATGGTCGAGCAGGTTCTCGGTCACCACGACGAGCGGCAGCGCCTGGCGCAGCCGCCCTTTCTCGGCGCGCATGCCGTGTTGCCAGCGGTTCTCGAAATAGACCAGCGCCGCGGCGTGCTCGGACCGGTGCGGACCGTCATAGAGACCGAAATTCAAGCCGGTGGTGATGGTGCTGCCGTCGAAATTGTCGACACCGTCGAGATAGACCTCGAAATTCCAGCCATAGGATTCATGCAGGCCGCGGCCGACGAATTCGCCTCCCAGGCCGGAACGCAGCATGATCGCCGCGCTCTGGATGGCGTTGGCGCCGAGAACGAAGAGGTCGCCGCTGACCTGATATTCCTTGTCGGCGTGGACGAAAGTGACCGAGCGGACGGTCCCGCCGACATGGTCGAGCCGGCGCACTTCCGAACCGAGGCAGACCGACACGTCGGGATGTTCGAAGACATGCATCAGGCCGTTATTGGCGGTGAATTTGGCGTCGACCGGGCACAGCCAGCATCTGAGGTTGGCACAGCACGAGGTGCGCTGCGCGGTCGGCACGCGGGCGCGCGCGGTCGGCATGACGAAATGCTGGCCGGGCTGCGCCGCCTTCATGATCCGGTCGGGCGTCGACATGCGGTGCGGCGGCTGCGGAAAAGGCTTCGAACGCGGCAGCATCGCCGCCATGTCGGGATCGCCCGAGATCGACATGATGTCTTCGGCGTCGCAATAGAACGGTTCGACGTCGTCATAGCTGATCGGCCAGTCATTGCCGATGCCGTAGGTGCTTTTCAGCCTGAAATCGTTGGGATGGAACCTCGGCGTCTGCGCGAACCAGCAATTGGTGCCGCCGCCCAGCCCGATCGTGTAGTTCCAGGGCTTGTCGGAATTGGTCTTGTAGGTCGACTCGTCCTCGATGTCGGTGTTGACGTTCTGCTTGAGCTGCCATTCATGCGTGTTGTGGCGGCCCCATTCCAGGAGCAGGATGCGCGCCTTACGCCGCTTCGTGAATTCGTGCAGGAAGAAGGCCGAACCGAAACCGGAACCGATCGCGACAACGTCGAAGTGGTCCTTGGTGATCTGCTCCGGCTTTACGTCCAGCACCATCAGCCGCAACTCCTTTCCGGGTCTTGTGCGTTCGTCATGGCAAGCACACCGGCCGGCCGCGGCGATCCCACATTGGATTGCCCAAACCCGGTCTCATGCCGCCATCCTGCCGATCGAGTGATATTCGATGCCGTGGCGGGCGATGACCTTGGGATCATAGAGGTTGCGGCCGTCGAAGATGATCGGCGTGGTCAGCGCGTCCTTCAGCGCGTCGAAGGACGGCGCGCGAAAACTCTTCCACTCGGTGGCGATCAGCAGCGCATCGGCGCCGCGCAGCGCCGCTTCCTTGGTGCCGCACAGAAGCAGGTCGTCGCGCAGCCCGTAGATGGCCTGGCATTCCTGCATCGCCTCGGGATCATAGGCCTGCACGGTGGCGCCGACGTTCCAGAGTGCCTCCATCAGCGTGCGGGCGGGCGCCTCGCGCATGTCGTCGGTGTTGGGCTTGAAAGCCAGGCCCCAGAGCGCGAAGGTCTTGCCCTTGAGGTTGCCCTTGAAATAGCGGTTCACCTTGTCGAACAGCACGGATTTCTGCTCGTTGTTGCGCTCCTCGACGGCGCGCAGCAGCTTGGCGTCGAACTTGACGCCTTCGGCGGTCTTGATGAGGGCGCGCACGTCCTTGGGAAAGCAGGAACCGCCATAGCCGAGGCCTGGATAGATGAAGTGGTAGCCGATGCGCGGATCGCTGCCGATGCCCTTGCGCACCTCCTCGATGTCGGCGCCAAGCTGTTCGGCAAGGTTCGCCATTTCGTTCATGAAGCTGATCTTGGTGGCGAGCATGCAATTGGCCGCGTATTTGGTGAATTCGGCGCTGCGCACATCCATCACGATCATCTTCTCGTGGTTGCGGTTGAAGGGGGCGTAGAGCTCGCGCATCACCGCCTCGGTGGCCTCGCTCGACGTGCCAACGATGATGCGGTCCGGCCTCATGCAATCGGCGACGGCGGACCCTTCCTTGAGGAATTCCGGATTGGAAGCGACGTCGAAGGTCAGGTCCTCGCGGCCTCTTTTCTTCAGCGTTTCGGCGATCCTGGCCTTGATCTTCTCGCAGGTGCCGACCGGCACGGTCGACTTGCCGACGACGATCTTGGGCGCATCCATTTCCCGGCCGATCGCCTCGGCGACCGCCAGCACATATTTGAGATCGGCCGAGCCATCCTCGCCGGGAGGCGTGCCGACCGCGATCATCTGGATTTCACCATGCCTGACGGCGGCGGCCGCGTCGGTGGTGAACTTGATGCGGCCGGCGGCATGGTTCTCCTTCACGATGCTTTCCAGGCCCGGCTCGAAAATCGGGACGAGACCTTGATTGAGCCGCTCGACCTTGTTCGCGTCGATGTCGACGCAGACGACCTGGTGGCCCACTTCGGCAAGCACAGCAGCCTGCACGAGACCGACATAGCCGATACCAAACACCGTCAAATTCATTCTGTTTTGTTCCTGTCCAGGGCAGCGGACCGTGTTCGGCCCGGCCGGTTCAAATCGACTTTTCCAATAGGTTCTATTTTACGCTGCATGCCAGCGATTCCGGAAACTGGCAGGGTTCGCCCTGCGCGGTGAAGGCGACGCGCTCGATCTGCAGCGAAAGCTTGCGTCCGGGATCGGCGAATGCGCCCAACCATCCGGTCATCGTATCGCTGCCCCAGAGGCTGAAGAAGATCTTCTGAGCATGGCTGGGCAGCTTTGCCGGATCGGTGATGGTGTTCACCAGTTGGCCGTTGACGTACCAGCGCAAACTGTCCTTCTGCCAGACGAAGGCGTAGTCGTTGAAGGCCTTTTCCGTGCCGCCCGGCACGTCGACCAGCTTCTCGTTCTTGCCCTTGCCGGCGATGTAGGCATTGACCTGCACCTTGGACGTGTCCTTGGTCAGGATCTCGAAGTCGATCTCGTCCCAGGGCTGCTTGTCCGACGGGCCGATATAGGAGAAGAAAGCCGCGTTGAGGCCGGGACCGGTGTCGGTCTTCATGCGCGCCTCGTAGGTGCCGTAGCCGAATCGCTGCTTGGTCTGGATTTCGCCGCAAGCGTAGTCGCGGTCCTTCGTCTTCTGCTTCTCGAACCCCAGCGACAGCACGCCGTCCGCCAGGCTGACCTGCCCCTTCGCCCAGGTGCAATTCTGATGGCCGCCATTCGTCCAGCCATCGGAGACATACCAGCGCTGGCGGTTGAAGCTGGTGAAATCATCGACGAATGAGGGCGCCGACTTCAGATCCTGCGACCAGGATGGCGCCGGCCCGGCGAACAGGCCAGCGAGAGCGGCCAGCGCGACCAGGGCAGCCCTGCGTCTGGTGGAACCGCCCGGGCGGGCTTGCCTGGCCTGGCGCGTTGACGATATGCCGCGAACTGCGACGGTGAACGTGGTTCTCGGATCCGCATTCATACGAAACTCAACCTTTGCGCTGTGCATCCCCAACCCAAAGTAGCCATTCGAGCCGTTGCCAAACGGCGCTTTCTTTCTCTCGTCAGCCCCTCCCCAAGCTGCCTTCTCGCCTCGCGCCAAATCCACCCTTCAGCTTTCACCCTCTGCCGGCGCCTGCCGGTTTGGCGAGCCCCTCGCTGGCCGTCATATCGGACGACCCGTCCTCATCGAAAACCATATCCAGCGAATGACGAAGCTCCCGGACCATGCCGTTCTGGCGTGACAACGCCGCGATGCGGCGCTCGCAATTCAGAATCGAGGTCGTCAATTCATCGACCTCGGCGGAGCGGCGCGCAGACGCCGAGCCGTTCTCCATGGCCTCGACCAAAAAGGCGGCGTTGGTGGCCGTCGCCTTGTAGCGATTCTCCAGCCCGTTTCGCTCCGCCTCGATCTCGGCCGCGATCTGCTCGAACAGCTTCGCCAGGCGGTCGAGGCGCGAAATGTCGGTCTGGCGGTCGCGGGCCGGATTCCTTGATCTGAAGCCGAATATCGAGGCCATGCGTTCAAAGTCCTATGGTGGTCCGGCCGTCGGCCGGACCCCTTACCGGTTCAATATCGGGCAGTCCGATCGGAGGCCAGCTCATTGGCCATCCTAATTGCTGCACCGCAACATAGACTGCCATCCCCGGGCCGCGTAGGCAACCACCCAATTCGTAAACTCATAAATCCGCCGGAAATGGTTTGCGCGACGGGCTGGCAAGAGCGCGGCCGGATACCCGCATTCAAGGCTGCTTGCCCGTGCTGGTGCCGGCCATGAGAAAACGCATTGGCGGCACATGTTGACGACGGGAGGCGAACCCGACGCGGCGAAACAGCGCCTCGAGCTTGTCGGACGCCACGCCCTGGACGATGGGAACCAGGTTGGATTGGCTTGCGAAGGCATAGGCCGCGGCTGACGCCAGGCCCCGCTCGGCCTTGACGTCGAGGAAATTGCGCAACCGGTATTTGTCGCGCACGTGGCGCTCGTGGCGGCGTAGCACCGCTTTGGAGCCCTCAGGCAGGCTGTCGATCGCCAGCAGCGCCAGGTCGGCGTCGGCCAGACGCTTCAGGTCCTGCGTCTTGTGGCGGCCGCTCAGCGAATCGGCCCGCACGATGGCGCCGTAACCGCAGGAGCGGATGACCTTGAAGCGCGCGCCGCTGGCGACCGCGCGCGCGTAGAGCTCGTAATCCTCGCCCAGACGCAAGCTCTCGTCATAGCGCAAGCCGTGCCTGTCGAGAAAAGCGCGGCTGATCACCGGCTTGAGGAAACCGAGTTCGCCTCTGCGCACGTTGCGCCTGGAGATGTTGCCTTCGACGAAGCGCTCAAGGTCGAGGAATTCCGGCTCGGCCGCGAACTGCGGTGCGACGATCTGGGTGACATCGCTCAAGGCGTCGTCCCTGATGAGCATGATGTTGTCGGCCGCGAAATCCCAGTCCGCGCCGGCAAAGAGGTTATGAAACCTGCCCGCGAGAAAGAAGTCGTCGGCGTCAAGAATGGCGATGAACGGCGATTGCGAGGCCGCGATAGCGGCGTTGCGGGCGAAGGAGGGGCCGCGATTGACGTCGAGCCGGATCACCGCGAGCCGGCCGCTGCCGTCATCGGCGGCGCGGGCGACTTGGGCCGTGTCATCGCTGGAGGCGTCGTCGACGACGACGACTTCCGCCACTTCCGGTTCGCGTAGCGCGGACGCGATGGCGACCGCGATTGTTCGCGCCGCGTTTCGGGCCGCGATGATCACGCAGACCTTTGATTCCGTCATCGACATGAATTTGCCTCTTGCACAGGTTCCATTCTGCCCTCGCCCTGTACGTGTCCGATGCCCGACGGGCTTCCCGTCACGGGCTGCCCTGCCGTTCGAAGATGCGGCGGCTGATGTCGGCCGATGCCGCCCAGCCGGCTTCCGCCAGATAGCGGACCGGCGCACGACCGCACAACTCCCACAACACGGTGCGCCGCTGCGGCCAGCGCAAGGATGACAGCCATGGCGCGATGACCATGTTGAGCAGGTCCTCATTGCCGATGCGCGACAGCATCCGCGCGGCGCGCTGCGACAGGAGCGTGTCGGCGCCGCCGAGGAGCACGTCGGCGGCGCGCAGGCCAAGCAGCAGCGTGTCGTCCAGCCCCTGCGCCGCGGCGGCATCGAGCAGGCGCTGCTGCTCGGCTTCGTCCAGGCGGTCGGCGCTGGCGCGCACGTCGCAGACGTAACCGGCGCAGGGTTCCCGGTTGAAAAGCGCCTTGGCGACGCTGATGCAGGACAACAGCAGAGTGTCGGCCGCCGATGTGAACGGCACCTCGACGCCGGTGATCTCGACCTGCCGTTTGCGCCGCAGGAAGCCATCCGCGTCGCGCGGGCTGGGCGAGCCGGGTTGCTGGAGCCGATAATGCAGATCGACAGTGGATTGCGTCGGCCCGTCGCCGCGGATCATGTGCTGTTCGCCGAGGAAACGGACCCACCAGACCGAGCGCGACTTGCCGGCGATCTCGTAGCCGATCGAGCGGAGCGCCTCGCGCGCCCTGAAAAACCCGGCCGGCGCCACCAATATGTCGACATCGCCCGAAGGCTTCATGAAATGATCGTCGTAAAGCAGATGCTGCTGGAAGGGACCTTTCAGGAAAACGAAATCGATCTGCCTGTCGCGCAGCGCCGCCTGGATCGCCATCGAATCCATGATGCAGGACGCGTTCATCGAAACGGTCTTCCGGCGGTAGGCGTCGAGCCATTGGGAGAACTGAGCCGGCGGCCCGTTCGCGGGTGCGCTCGACAGCACCTTGAGGATAAAGGTCGCGACCTTGTTCAACCTGGCTATGTCGGTGACATTGGCCACGGAGAGGCCGGAGGCATCGCCGGGCGCGGCGCCGGATCGCGCCGCGAAGAACAGCCGCAGACAGGCCTGCACATAGGCGATCTCGCTGGCGCAATCGGCGGCGCGCAGTCGCTCATATGAACGTTCGGTCAGGGCCATCGGGCGCACGGTTCTCCAGAAGCGATCGGCGCGACGCCTATGCTGCAGGTGCGAAGCAAAGCATCGCCAAAAACTTTTGCGCCGTCCAGTTTTTCCTTTTGCAGCGCAAAAATCCGGCCCCGACGTTTATCGAAACCGGCTCGGGCGAACGATGAGGAGAACTGCTGGACCCCAGGGGACGAGTGGCCTTTTCGGCGTTCCGTAGCAAACCTACCGGGAGACCCGGTGCTAGGGCATTATTGTCGCCATGCCTTGAAGTGACAGGGCTTATAAAGTTTATATATGCAAATCAATTTCTTATGCTGACCTAGTGCATTAGGCCCATATGCAGGGATCTCGAGGTGATGAAGGCCAAAGCTTGAGATCGTTACTCACGACTGTGTCTGCGCGCGCAGTCCATAATTGATTAATGCGTGGCAAATCAGGCTTGACTCATAAATGCTGCCATGCAGCTATTGCATCGCAGCATGAAAGTGCCGCCGGCAATCGACAGGCCGTTTCCAGTCCTTGATGGAGTGTAAAATGGAACAGAATGTTGAAAAGCAGGAGTACGAAACGCCCAGCCTGACGGTTCATGGTTCGATTGAAACCATCACTCAGGGCGGTGGCGGCAACACGGCGCTCGACGCAGCATTTCCTGCGCACACGCCGATTGGCGACCTGACGTTCTCCTGAACCTGTCCTGATTCTGGAGGGACACGTTGGGCCTCTGGAATCCAAGAACCATAAAGGGAGTCGGGGTGAAAATCCCGGCCTCTCTTCATTGCCTGACCCGGCTTTTCTTCATCGCCAGAATTGTCGACACGCATTGCGGACAGTGTGTAGCAAACGAGGTTTTCGGATGAACTGGAACCCATCTGACCACGATCGCGTAAGTGCGACCAAGGAAGCGGTTGCCTGCGAATTCGGCAATGGCCTGGCGCTTCTCAACCTGAAATCCAACATCTACTACAGCCTCAACGGGGTAGGCACGTTCATCTGGGAGCTGATTCAGGAGCCGAAACCAATTGCCGAAATCCGCCGGGCCGTGCTCGCGCGCTATGATGTCGACGCCGAGCGCTGCAGGGCCGATGTCGACGCGCTGTTGAAAGGTCTGGCCGATAGCGGACTTGCGAGGCTGCATCATGAGGAACCTGTCTAGGCAGGTTCCGCAAAAGCGGGTCACGGTTTTGCGGCAAGAACCTGCGACGGAGAAAAGTCCCGACCAGACGAAGCACCGGCGGCGTCGGCTTCGAGCTCTCTCCCTGAGTGGCCCGGAAATGCTGTTCCTCTGCCGCTGCCTGCTGGTGGTCGCGGCCGTTCGCCTGGGGCTGACCCTGTTCTCCTACAACCGCCTTCGCGGCATCGTCACCCGGCTGGAGGCGCGTGAATGCGCCAGCACGGGAGAGCTGCGCCGTGTCGCCTGGGGCGTTGCCGCCGTGGCCCGCCTGGTGCCGCGCGCAAGCTGCCTCACCCAGGCGCTCGCCGGCCAGTACATTCTCGCCCGCCAGGGCAACGCCTCGAAGATCCGCATCGGCATCGAGCGCGACACCGGCCGGCAGCTGAAGGCGCATGCCTGGCTGATCAGCGGCAACCATGTCGTCCTTGGCGGCTCGATAGACAGGTTTGTCCCTCTCGTCGACTATGGTCAATGACCGATGAGCGGCGTGGCCGGTATCCTGCACGGGCACGAGGCGCCGGAGTCCGCAGCCGATATCCAGCGCATGCTGGCCCGCATGCGTCATCGCGCCCGCGACGGCAGTTCGTGGTGGACCGACAAGGCTGTCGCGCTCGGCCACGCCTGGCTCAACACGACCGATGAAGCCGGCCCCGGCCCGCTGACGATGGCGGGCGGCAAACTGGCCGTCACCGCGGATTGCCGCCTGGACAATCGCGACGAGCTGACGGCTCGGCTCGGCGTCCGCGACGCATCGGTTGCCGACGCCGTGCTCCTGATGTGGGCCTATCTGCGCTGGGGCGAAGCCTGTCCCGTGCACCTGCAAGGCGACTTCGCCTTCGCCATCTGGGATGCCGAGCGGCAGGTGCTGTTTTGCGCGCGCGATCATTTCGGCGTCAAACCGTTCTACTATCACGCGGACGGGCAGCGCTTTGTCTTTGCCTCCGAAATCGGCCCGATCCTTGGCGTCACCAGCGCCGGCGCCCGCCTCAGCGAACATCAGATCTCGGGTTTCCTGGCCGGGCTGCCAGACGATCCGCAAGCGACGCCTTACACCGATATTTTCCGCCTGCCGGCGCGCCACAGCCTCACTGTGACGGGGCAGCGCGTGACGCTGCAGCGATACTGGCAGATCGAGCCGTCGTCGCGGCCTATGGGGCCGGACGCCGCCGAGGAATTCGCCCACCTCTTCTCGCAGTCCGTGCGCAACCGCATGCGCGGAAGCGCGGCGGTCGGGGCCATGCTGAGCGGCGGCCTGGACTCCTCTTCGATCGCCTGCGTGGCGGGCCGGCAAAACCTGTCCGAGGGAAAGCCGAGGCTGCCCACCTTTTCGCTGGTTTTCGAACGCGGCTCGGCGATGGACGAAACCCCCTTCATAGACGCGGTGCTGGAACAAGGGCGCGTCGACGGCACGCTGATCCCGGTCGGCAACTACGCGCCGTTCGCGGAATTCGAACGGGTGCTGGAAGAGCAGGAAGGAACGTTCCTGGCGCCGGGCCTTACGCTCACCCGGGAGGTATACAGGACGGCGGGCGCCAAAGGCGTCAAGGTGCTTCTCGACGGCCATGGCGGGGACGAAGTCGTATCGCAGGGGCACGGCCATCTGCACGAGCTTGCCAATGCAGGCAAGTGGCTGGAGCTGTGGCGCGAGATCCGCAGCGCTTCCAACACCTATGGCGACGGCATGCTCGGCATGTATTTCCAGTTCCTGACCATCTACGGGCCTGCCTGGCGCGTGGCCAGGCTCAGGCACGCCGCGAACCGGCTCCTGCACAGGCTGCGAAAGCCGGCCCAGGGCGGAAGCTGGCGCGACCTGATCAATGCCGATCTTGCCGGCCGCACCGAGCTCATCGAGCGGGTTCACCGAGCCGGCTACAAGCCGCCCGACGTCAGCGCCAGCGAGGCGCTGACCCACCGCTGGATTCTTTCCAACGGCTATGTGCCGCATGCTTTCGAAGTCCTCGACAAGGCGGCCGCCAATTTCGGCGTCGAACCTCGTTATCCCTTCTGGGACAAGCCGCTGGTCGAGTTCTGCCTGGCATTGCCGGGCGAGGAGAAGCTCAGCCGCGGTTTTGGCCGCTACGTGCTGCGCCGCGCCATGCAAGACGTGCTGCCGGCGGCGGTCCAGTGGCGGCGCGACAAGATCGATTTCACCGGCAATCTCGTCAACGGCATGCTGCGCAACCACCGCGACCTCCTGGAACAGGTGCTCGGCCCGGACGCCGGCCGCATCGAGCCCTATATCAACCTGCCGGCCGTGAAGGCTGCCTATGCCCGGCTGCTCAGTCGGCCCGACCGGCCGGCGCCGCTCGACGTCCAGTATGTCTGGCGCTCGGCGTCGCTGTCGCTGTGGCTGCGGCAGGTGCAGCGTGCCGGGAGTGCCGCATGACGCCGTTGAACGAGCCGCTGGCCCTCCGCCCGCGCGCGCAAGGCTGGCCGCGCGGACAGCGCCGTTTTTATGGAGCCTACGGCCTGACCATCGCTTCCGAGGTGACATTGCCAGAACTGGAGCCGGCCGAACCCGCAGCGGCGGATATCGTGATCAGTGTCGGCGCGATCGATATGCCGAAGCCTTCGCCCGAGGCCGCGACCATTTTCCGCTTCGAACCGGATCGGCAATATCTGGCATGGCACGCCGTCGGCGCGTTCCTGATCAGCGACGCCTGCCGCATCGAGGTCGAGCCGGCGCCCGGCATCGACGATGCGCTGATCGCGTTCCCGCTGCTGGGACCGGTGATGGCGCTCATCCTGCACCAGCGCGGCCTGCTCGTGCTGCATGCCAGCGCCGTCGCGATTGCCGGCAAAAGCGCCATCTTCATGGGCGACAAGGGCGCCGGAAAATCGACGACGGCAAGCGCCATGATCCGTGCCGGACACGAACTGCTTACCGATGACGTCGTGGCGCTCGATCTCAGCCATCCGGACGAGCCGATGATCGTGCCGGGTTTTCCCCAGATCAAGCTGGCGGCCGACGCCGCTGCCGCGATTTCGCTCGAAGGGGCACAAGTGCGGCCGCAGGTGCATCCGGCTATCAACAAGGCCCAGCACCGATTGCACGGGGCGTTCTCGCGCGACAGGGTTCCGGCGACCCGCATCTATATTCTCGAGCGCGGCCAAAAGACTGAGATCTCGCCCATGCCTGGCATCGCCGCTTTGCCGGCCGTGATCAGATTTTCATATGTCACGCGCTTCGGCCGCGCCGCCCTGGTCGGCGATTTCGCGGCGGCGCATCTCGGGCATTGCGCGCGGCTCGCCGATCGCGTCGGCGTGTGCAGGCTCGAAGTGCCGACGGGCCTCGACAGAATCGGCGAGGTCGTGAGCCTCGTCGAGCATGACTTGATGGCAGGACAGGGGTAGCAGGAGATGTCGAAATCATCGCTCCTTCGCCCGTCATTGTTTCGGGAAATCGCCGGGTTCGGCGCCGTTATCGCCCAGATAGGCGGGCGGCGGACCTGGACGGCACTGCTCTTCCTGATCATGGGCAGCCTGACCGAAGGCATCTCCATCCTGTTGCTGGTTCCGCTGTTGCAGCTGGTCGGACGCTCCGGCCAGGATTTCGCGATCAGGCTGCCCGACAATGATTTCATGCGCTGGCTGGTGCCGGACGGCACGCTGAAGCTGACCACGATGCTGTGCATGCTGGTGGCGCTGGTCGCGCTGCAGGCCGCCTTCAACCGCTTCAAGTCGGTCTACATGGCCAGGCTTCTCTTCGATTTCATCAACCGCCTGCGCATGAACCTGTTCGAAAGCATCGGCAAGGCACGGTGGGGCGTCTTCACGCGCATGCGCGGCTCCGACCTCGACCATGCGCTGACCGGGGACATAGACCGCGTCCAGGGCGCGGCCTTCTCGCTGCTGATGCTGGTGCAGATCGCCGTGCTTCTGGCCGGCTATCTCGTGATCTCCATGTTCATTTCGCCGGTCATGACGCTGTTCGCCGTGGTCATTGGCATCCTGATGTTCCTCGCGCTGCGGCCATTCCGGTCGCGGGCGACCGCCTTTGGCCAGGTCCTGACCACCAACCGGCAGGATCAATACCGGACGGTCTCGGAATTCCTCGGCGGCATCAAGGTGGCCAAGAGCCTGAACATCGAGGCGACCTATTTCGCGCAGTTGCAGGCGACACTCGAAAGGATGAAGGCCGACAACATCGCCTATGTGCGCAACAGCTCGACCGGCACCGCCCTGTTCCAGGTGGCGAGCGTGATCGGCTTGAGCCTGTTCATCTATGTGGCGCTGGTTCGCTTCGACCTCTCACTGGCCGAGATCGTGGTGCTGCTGCTGGTCTTCATGCGCATCGCGCCGCGCTTCATGGACATGCAGACGCAAGCGCAGCAGGTCCTGATCAACCTGCCCGCCTATGCCGCGATGCGCAGCCTGCAGATGCGTTTCGACGCCGAGCGGGAACCTGGCCATGCCGGGATCCAGGACGCTCGAAAGCTGTCGCTCGATTTCGGACTGAATGTTCGCGGCGTCTCCTTCGCCTACGAGGACGGCGCCGCCAAGACGGTGGTGAGCGACATCACCTTCGGCCTTCCGGCCGGCAAGGTCACCGCCCTTATCGGCCCTTCGGGATCAGGCAAGAGCACGATCGCCGACATGCTGCTCGGCCTGCTCGAGCCGACAGCCGGCACGATCCTCGTCGATGGCGTCGAGATCGACGCCGCCAATCGCCGGGGCTGGCGCGACCAGGTCGCCTACGTGCCGCAGGACGTGTTTCTCCTGCACGACACGATCGCGGCGAACCTACGCCTGGCCGCACAGCAAGCAAGCGACGATGAACTGTGGGCCGCATTGCGATCGGCCCATGCGGCCGAATTCGTCGAACGGCTCGACCTCAAGCTGGAAACGGTGGTCGGCGACCGCGGCGTGCGGTTGTCGGGCGGCGAACGCCAGCGGATCGCGCTGGCGCGCGCCTTGCTGCGCAAGCCGTCACTGCTCATCCTGGATGAGGCGACCAGCGCGCTCGACTGGCAAAACCAGGCACTGATCGCGCAATCGATCGACGGGCTGAGCGGCTCGATGACGATCCTGACCATCGCGCACCGGCCATCGATGATCGCGTTCGCCGACTGGGTGGTCGCGATGGAAAACGGCCGTGTCGTCGAGGTCGGGCAATATCGGCGGCTGAAGGCGAAAGCAGGAAGCCGGTTGTCCCGGATGCTTTCGGGCGAACAATCTGAGTCCGAACCCGCCGACGTGGCCTGAGGCCAGCCTGGTCTGGGTCAGTGAAGGCTTCGCCCGGCGCCGCCCAGCTTTTCACCCTCGGCCACCTCGGCCGAACTCAGCTTTCTTTCGGCCTCGCGTGTCCTGTCGGCCGGCGTCGGCGCGCTTTTGACGATCATGGCATAGACGAGCACGAAGTAGCCCGCCTGGATGACCACGGCACAAATGATGACGCGCAGCAGCGTCGTGCCTATTGAAGCGCCGCCCAGCCATGACCAGCCAACGACGATCGCAAGAGCGAAAATCATCCCAACGATGAATTTTGGAAGCGACATACCCAACAGCCCACAAACCGGCCCGGGTATATTCCAATCGTTGCCCCACCCGAGCGTCGTCCCTTGTCATGCGGGCTTGTTAAGTCGCCCGCTCCCGGCCGGTTGCTTCCGGCCTTTCAACCTGTCGCCACTTTGACAGGTATAATTTGCAATTCTATTAAGGCGAGCAAAAGGCCGCAAGGGCAACTGCATTTATTTTTAGGTGAGCTTTTGCGCTCGACTCGCTCATGCTGCAACGCACACGACGGGATTACGCGCAACTTCGGCTCTTTGGTGTTTTTCAGTAGAATCTACAATATTGAATAGTATTTTATATGAATACCACCGAATATCGTGCCGCTCTAAAGCACCAACGAGCTCCATTCAAGGGCATAAAGAACGCCCCGCCTAGAAGTTGCCCCAAAAGCGCCTCTATTTTTCCGGCTATGCCCATTTATTGTCATAAATGTGCTAAATATTCCGAAATTTGTGCAGGGCGCGCTTATTATTTAGTCAATTCATGACGTGACTATTTCAAAGGTGCGGGAAATTGTGTGTTGCGCTGCAACATTTTTTTGATATCGTGCCGTAAACCATCCGGTCAACGCATGGAGTTTTGGCATGAGGGATGTTGCCAAGTCGGCCACAGCGGAGTTTTCGCAGGCTGGCGTCGATTTTCCACCGCCGATCGGCGGCCTTATCAAGCGCAGTTTCGATATTGCCGGTTCACTGGCCGCCCTGATCGCTCTCAGCCCGCTGTTCGTGATGATAGCGCTGCTCGTCAAATTCTCCGATGGCGGATCGATTTTTTACGGTCACCGGCGAATCGGGCGTGGCGGACGGGTTTTCCCTTGTCTCAAGTTCCGCACCATGGTGCCGGACGGCGAAAGGGTGCTGGCCGCCTATCTGGCGGCCAATCCGGAAGCCAAGGCGGAATGGATAGCCACCCGCAAGCTGAAGAACGATCCGCGCGTCACCCGGGTCGGCGCGGTCCTGAGGAAACTCAGTCTCGATGAGTTGCCGCAGGTCATCAACATCCTTCAGGGCGACATGAGCCTTGTCGGACCTCGCCCGGTCGTGCGCGACGAACTGGAGATCTATGGCAGCGCCGCTGTGTATTACCTGAAGTCCCGCCCCGGCCTGACCGGCCTGTGGCAGGTCAGCGGCCGCAACGACGTCTCCTATGACAGCCGAGTCGCGTTCGATCGCCACTATGTCGAGAATTGGTCACTTTTTGAGGATATTCGCATCATCATCAAGACAGTTCCGGCTGTCTGGATGTCGCGCGGCTGCTACTGAGCGGTCGCGAACCGGATCGCACGCGGGGGATCTCTCCCGGCAGGCATCGGGCGCAGGCTCATCGGGCTGGTGGGGCCAAAGCGGATCGGAACATTCAGTTGAAGATAGACATGTTCGAAGTTTTTTGCAGCGGCCCGCATTCGAGCCGCTCGCGGCGTTTGCGGCTCGTAGCCAGTTGCCTGGCCCTGTCGCTCGCCCTGCCTCGGATCGCCATTGCCGACGAGTACCATCTCGGATCGCAAGACAAGCTCACCATCCGTATCGCGGAGTGGCAGACCGTCGAAGGCACGTTCCGCGACTGGTCGGCGGTGAATGGCGTATACACGGTCGGGCCGGCCGGAATGCTGTCGGTGCCTTTCGTCGGCGAGCTGCCGGCATCCGGCAAGACAACGGCCGAAGTCGCGGCGGCGATCGGCGAGGCGCTGCAGCACAAGCTCGCTTTGTCGGACCGGCCCGAGGCATCGGTCGAAATGGCGCAGTTCCGGCCGTTCTATATTTCGGGTGAGGTGCAGAACCCCGGCCAATTCCCCTATGTGCCCGATCTTACGGTGTTGAAGGCGGTCAGCATCGCCGGCGGCATCCGGCGAAGCGCCGACTACGGCCCGCAGCTCGGCAAGGACCTGGTCACCGCCAAAGGCAATTTCGATATATATGACGATCAGCGCGTTCGACTGATCGTCAAGCGCGCGCGCATCGATGCCGACCTTGCGGGCAAGTCGAGCTTCGACGTGCCGAAGGAGGTCGAGGGCGATCCGAGACTGCAGGCCATCGTCGCGGACGAGATGACGATCCTCACGGCTGACCAGAAGGCGCTGAAGCTGAAGCTCGAGGCGCTCAGCGATCTGAAAGGGGTTCTGCAGGCCGAGATCGAATCGCTGCAGAAGAAGATCGTCAACCAGCAGAAGCAGGTCGACCTGGCGCAGCAGCAACTCACCAGCATCGGTCCGCTGGCCCAGAAAGGCCTGGTCGCCAACGCAAGACTGCTGGATTCGCAACAGTCCGTCACCGACCTTCAGGGCAAGATCCTGGACTACGAAACGGCCATCCTCACCGCCAAGCAAGCGATCAGCAAGGCAACGCAGGATGCCATCGATGCCCAGAACACGCTGAGCTCGAGCCTCGCCGCCGACCGGCAGCAGACCGAAGCCGACCTGAACGAGGCCGCGCTGAGGGTCAACATGCAGAAAGGATTGATGGCCCAGGCCACCGATCCCGCCACCGTGGCCGCCAGCGCAACCAACGAAGAGCCCACCCTGATCTATTCACTGCTGCGCGCTGCCGAGGGCAAGACGAGCGAGATTGCGGTCAAGGAAGACACCCCCGTGTTGCCGGGCGATGTGATCAAGGTCAAGCTGGCGCCAATGCCCAGCCAGTAAGTGGTCGAACGGCCGAGATAAGAGCAGCTCACCGTTCACGAAAACGGTGAGTTGCTCTATCCCTTTGTTTTTGCGCAATTCCGGACGGAAAGCGCTGCGCGCGTTTCCCGGGGAAGCCGTACACACTTTCCTGAAATTGCTGGAGCGGGGCGGCGTTTGAGGGAATCGCCAGCCGCTCTATCGCCTTGCTTTGACGCAATCCCAAACGGGAAACCGATCGGTATTCATCGAGCGGCGTCCGTGCCAGGCTCGGGGCCGCTCCAGCCTCTGGCGGCATTTGCCTCTTCGATCCTTGCCGCAGACAGGCGAGGACGGGCAACGGGCAGTCGCGCCAGCTTGAAGAAGCTGAAATACATCAGGAAGGAACCCATGATGTAGGGGTTGAGGATCTCGACCTCGACGAAGGAGCGGATCAGGAGCAGCACCATGACGCCGGCCAGAACGACCGAATCCGCCCGCCATGTTCCGAACGCGACCGCCGAGACATGGCCGTAGAGCGTGCGCAGGATGACCAGCGAAACCAGCGTCGCCCCGACGAAGCCGAGTTCGACAAGGGCTTCGATGTAGGTATTGTGGAAGTGGAAGCCGGTGCGGGTGGTGATGTAGAACTCGTTCCACAGGCGCTCGGCCTCGGCAAAACCCTGGACCCAGTATGCGGCATAGCCGACGCCGAGCATGGGCGACCTCTGCGCGGCGTTCCAGCCCTGCTCCCACAGATAGGTGCGTCCGGTGAGCGTCGAATCCTTGCCGAACAGGCCGAGGACGAAGTCCATGAGGCCGAGGTTCAGCGCCACAAGGATTGTGACGACCAGCATGCCGGCGCCGATCAGGAAGATCACCCGGCGATAGCGTCGCGACAGCACCTTGCTCATGGCAAGCAGCATCACCAGCGCCAGCACCGCCGGTGTCGAGGCCATCGAGGTGGCCGAATGCGAGATGACCAGCAGATAGGCCGACAAAAGCACCACCGGCACCGTCAGGAACAGGCTTAGCCGGCCGTGCCTGAGGAAGGCGATGAAGACGACGCTGAAATAGATACCGAGCGAGGCGACGAAGCCGATCTGGTTCTTGGAGGCGAAGGCGCCGACGAAATTATAAGTGCCGTCGAGGACGTCCTCGGAATAGGCCCCGACCTTGAGAGAGTAGAGCAGGACGACGAATATGCCGACCAGGGCGCCTATTGTCAGGGTCCGCACACTGACGGCTCGCGCCGCGACATAGGCGCAGGCGATGTGGGAGAAGTACTGGACGGCCGTTCTCGCGGTGATGCCGGGAGCATCCGACCAGAAGACGGAGAAGCATACATAGGCCGCGAACGACAATGGCAGCCAGGCGCTGGACAGATGCCGCAGGAACCGCCTGTAGTCGACCATGATGAGGGGCAGCCACACCGCATAATAGGCCAGGATCAGCACCTGGCCGAATATGACGGAGTAGGAGAATGCCCAGACCGAGACGGCAACGGCAAAACTGCCGTAGACCGAGTTCCTCTCGGGATCGACCAGCAAGGACTTTGGAATCTTCATCTCAGGTTCTCGCCGAGCCTACCCCGGACCGCCGCGTAGCCGGCAGGCATCTCCGTAAGAAGGGTGCAATCGACGGCATCTCCATTGTGCAGTGCAATATAACCTATCGCGCCGCGCGCTCAATGGCAAATGCGGTCACCTTGTCTTACAGCCAGGCGAGCGCCGAGAGATCAGGTCCGGGACACGCCCGGACGGGATCGGACTTCTCTTTCCATTGCCGGCCTCTCCATCGACGCCGCAACCAGCCGTGCGCGCTACCAAAGTGCTCCGCCGGTGACCTGTATGTTTTCCATGGTGATGCCCTTGGCCATATCCGAGCAGAGGAACACGGCCAGCGCCGCGATCTCCTGCGGCTGGAGGATGCGCTGCTGCGGGTTGCCCCTGGCGATCTCGGCCATCGCGTCCTCGGCCGTGCGGCCCTTGCCCTCGCGCTCGACGACCTGCGCCACGTTGCGGCGCATCAGTTCGGTCTCGACCCAGGTCGGGCTGATCATGACGCAGGTGACGCCATGCGCCGCCCCTTCGAGCGCCACGCAACGGGTGAGGCCGAGGAGACCGGCCTTGGAGGCGCAGTAAGCGGGATTGTCCTTCCAGCCGACCGAGGCGGCGGTCGAGCCGATGTTGACGATGCGGCCCCAGCCGCGCTCGATCATGCCGGGCAGCACAGCGCGGGTGGCGCGGAAGGCGCCGGTGAGATTGGTGTCGACGATCTTGTCCCACAGCGCGTCGGAATGGCCGCAGACCGGCTGCTCGGCCGTGGTGCCGGCGGCGTTGACCAGGATGTCGACAGGACCCACCGCCGCCTCGGCGTCGGCCGCGAAACGGTTCGTGACGTCGGTGTCGCGCACGTCAAGATGGGCGGTGTAAATCCTCGTTCCATGCGCGCCGAGAGCCGAACGCACGCGCTCTATCTCGTCAGCGCCGGGATAGTAGGCGGCGTCGGATCTCTCCACGCCGCCAGGTGCGACATAGGAACCGACGGCGACATTGGCGCCGGCCTGCGCCAATGCCGTGGCAATCGCCAGGCCCATTCCGGAGAAGCCACCGGTGACGATTGCGCCGCGGCCGGAAAGGTTTGTCATCGGGCATGGCCTCCGCGCGGCACGGGACGGTCCATCAGTCCCGAGAGTATCTGAACTTCATAGGCCAACATAACCTTCGGAGCCGGTGACGAAACTTGTGTCCTTGCCATCAGCTTTCCTTGTCCATCGGCTCCAGCGGCTCCAGCGGCTTGCCCAGCCAATCGCGGTAGAAACCTTCCAGGTCGGGTTCGAAATCATGGACGATGGGATAACCCGGCGCCGCGGCCTCGACCTCGTGCAGCGTGCCGCATTGCGGACAGATGAACTCGCGGATTTCCATCCATTCGGGATCCGGCAGGTCGCTGTTGGGATAGATCTCGCGCAGCGCCTCCTCGCTGTCGCGCACGATGATCGAAGCCTTCAGCTTCCAGTTCTTGCGGTAGTCGCCGAAGGAATGGCCGCATTCGCAACGGGTTACCCGCTCATCGCCGCTCTGGCAGATGAAGAGGTGGTCGCCAACAGGGAGCAGTATCGGATCGCTCCAGCCGACACGGTCCTGCAAAACCGCGACATATTTGAAGAACCGGTCGTCGTCCTTGTAGGCGCTCATGACGCGGCGCGTCTGCGGCCAAGGCAGGGTGCCCGCGACCAGATCGGCGATGACTTCCTTGCTGTATGAGGTCATGGTCCCTACTCCACGCCGAAGGTCGATTTGGCGTCGACATCCCAGAAGGTTGAAAAATCCCTGGTGAAGCGCGGCGAGAGCTTGATGGCGCTGGCATACATCTTCTTCACCTCGGGCGCGAAATCGACCGCCTTCACCCGCTCGCGCTCCTTGGCCATCCACTCCGAGACCGGCCTGGCCCGAGCGAGCCGGCGCGACCGCATCTCGGCGCGGTGGCGCTTGGTGGCTTCGAGATTGGCGACGGGATAGCCGTCCTCGTCCTCGTCAAGCACGATCCCGAAGACATTTTCGGCAGCTTCCCTGGTGAGATAGCCGTTCTCGACGTCCGATGCTGTCTTGAGCGGGTCGCGCTCCAGCACGTCGCCATAGCCGCCCCCGCCATTGTAGGAATGGGTGAACACGTCGCCGGTTTTGTGGGGTGCGGTGATATAGGGCCCTTCCATCGTCACGTGCTGGCCTTCGAGCCGGACCTCGAGTTCGGAACGATAAGGATTGGTGCCGGTATGGTGCGCCAGCGGCGCGCCCTTTTGTGCAAGCTCGAAGATGTTGCTGTCGCGCACCGCACGGTGTTTTTGGCAGGTCGGCGCCGGATAGCCGCCGCAGAGCCCGCCATTGTCGAAGACGCGCGAGGAGTGTTCCGAGGTGACCAGCCGGAGATGGTCGGTCTTGCTGACCAGCCAGGTCGACAGGAAGGCGCAGCCGCCGCGATATTTGCCGGCGCCCCCGGAATTGGCAACGATTGAACGGCCGATATAGACCATCGGCATGTTCTGTTCCCAGATCTCGATGTTGCCCATGTCGGATTCAGGATTCCAGCCGACATAGGCGGTGTCCAGCCCATCCTTGATGGCAAGCGCGCCGGAACCGGCGGCCGCGCATTCGAAATGCGCCATGCCGAACAGCGTGCCGTACTGGCTGGTTCCCCCCATCTCGATCATCGGGCTGTTGACCTGGCCGACGAAGGCCTCCTCGACGAAGCCGCGGGCGATGAATGATCTCGACAGGAGCCGCTGGAAGACGCCATAAGCCGGCAAGAGCAGCGCCCAGGACGTGGCGGTGGCCACCATCTCATTGTCGGGATTGGTCCAGGTGCCATGCGGCAGCTTCAGCTCCGTCGCCATCCAGGCGCCGTCATTGACCAGGCCTTCGAAATTCATGTGCTGGGTCAGCGTCACGAACATGCCGCCATCCATGCCGGCCGGCGTGCAGTTCATGGAATGGTAGCCCCAGGGCTGCGTGCCCTCGAAATCCATGATGATCTTGCCGCCCGTGGTGATCTCCATTTCGATCGGAATGTTGTAGAGCCAGTCGGGGTCGCCGAGCGGCTGGTAGCCCGGCTTGCCCTTGGTGACGTGACCGTAAAAAGTATGCCCCCGATAGATGCCGGGAACGGTCAGTTGCCGCGTGCGGGCGAGTTGCGCGCGGCGGCCCTCCTCGATGAATTCCTTCGACACCTTCATCCAGTAGTCGAGGCCGATCTCGTCGATCAGCGCCTTGACGCTTTCGCGCATGTCGATGCAGGAGGCGACCTTGGCCTTCTCGTCCAGCACCCAGTAGATGGGCATGCGCAGATTGCGCTCGCAGCGGATCACGTAGTCGCGCCGCAGTTCGTCGTTCTGGCCGACTTTTTCGGCGCAGACGAACAGGCCTTCGGTGAAGCGCTCCTGTGCCAGCGCCACGTCGCCGCCCGGCGTGATGCCGCCGGCCTCAAGTTCGTGGCAGACCGCGCCCGCCCAGCCGACGAGTTTGCCCGTGTGGAAGATCGGCACCACGTCCATCACGTCGGGCACCTGCACGGTGCCGATGAAGGCGTCGTTGTTGGCGAAGATGTCGCCGTCGACGATGCGGGGATTTTCCTCGTAGCCTTGTCTGATCATCCATTTGATGAAGCGGCTCATCGTGTGCACATGCACCATGATGCCGTTGGAGAGCGCGATCGCGTCGCCCTCGGGCGTGTAGATGGCGACGACCATCTCGCCGACTTCGCGCACGCCGGGCGAAGCCGAGATGCGACGCGCCATCTCGCGCGCCGAGACGCAGTAGGCGCGCAGCTTGGTGTGCAGCGTCTCGAACTTCAGCGGATCCTGGTTGCGCAGTTCGAGATCGGTGATGCCGTCATAGCAGCCGGTCTCGTCCATGAGCCGTTCGGATTCGATCAGCCGCTCACGGAGGCGCAGGGCGGAGGCGGGTTTGTCCAGCATGGCGTTCGCCCTCTCAAGCGTGGGAGTAGTGGAGCAGCGTCCATTCGTCGACGAAGACACGGTCCCGCGGATGGACGACGAGGGTGGTGGCGGGGTGTTCGATGATGGCCGGGCCGGTCACCTCATGCCCCGGCAGCAGAAGATCCATCTCGTAGAGATCGGCCTTGTGCCAGCGGCCGCCAATATAGGCCTCGCGCACGCCCTTGTGCGCGGATGCGGGGTTTGAGGGGCCGAGCGGCCGCTTGAGCAGCACGGGCTTGACCTTGTCGGCGGTGGCGATCAGGCCGAGCTCGGTGATCGAGAAGCCGGCTTCGCCATAACGCGAGACGCGATGGTTGACCTTGGCGTAGACCGCCTCGAACTCGTCGATGACCTTGCACATGTCGCCGGCCGAATTGATCGCCGAGAGCGGCGCCATCACCTCGACGTCCTCGAGCTGGCCGGTATAGCGCATCATCAGGAACGGCACCGTCCTGATCTTGTCCAGCGCATGGCCGTCGGCCACCATCTCGTCGACCGCGGCCTTGGTGAGATCGTCCCAGACCGCGGTCACTCTGGTACCGAAAACCAGCAGCTCGGCCTCGCTTGCGCGCGCGCCGATGTCGATCTGCGTGGATACCGAATGCCGGCGCATGAAATCCGCCGTGGTGCAGCCGAACGCGGAGAAGGCGGCCGCGAACTGGAAGGTGATGATATCCTTGAAGCCGATGCCCCTGGAGCAGCCGGCCAGATGCAACGGCCCCGAGCCGCCATAGGAAAGCAATGTGAACTCCGAAGGATGGATCCCCTGGCCGGAGATGACGCGGCGCAGCGCGTTGTTGGCGTCTGCTTCCAGCATGTCGATCATGCCTTCGGCGGCTTCATCCACGCCGACGCCGAGCAGACGGGAGCACTTTTCCTCGAAGGCCTTGCGCGCCTTCTCGACCTGCAGCACGACCTTGCCGCCGAGGAAATAATGCGGGTTCAGCCGGCCGAGGATGGCGTCGCAATCGGCGATGGTCGGCTCGGTGCCGCCCCTGGCGAAGCAGATCGGGCCGGGATCGGCACCGGCGCTTTCCGGCCCGAGCGAAACTTTCTTCGTCAGCGGATCGACTTTGAGGATCATGCCGGCGCCGGCGCCGATCGTGTCGAGATGCAGCGTCGGCACATTGAGCTTGAACCGGTCCATCAGCGGCTCGTTCTCGATCCGGGTCTGGCCGCGCGTGATGACGCCCATGTCGAAGGAGGTGCCGCCCATGTCCGAGCAGATCAAGGAATCATTGCCGATCAGCTTGCCGACATAGGCCGCGCCCAAAATGCCGCCGATCGGGCCGGAGATCATGGTTTCGTGCAGGCGCGGATGGTTGATCGAGGTGAGGCCGCCGAAGGAGAGCAGCGTCTGGACGCCATATCTGAAGCCGTATTTCTTCGAGACGTCCTCGATCCCCTTGAGCTGCTTGCGGCCGCGCGAGGTGGCGTAGGCCTCGATCAGCACCGAGTTCAGCCGCGACTGCTCGCGGATGACCGGGCGCACCTCATAGCTGCTGTAGACGAGGATGTCGGCTCCGGCGGCGGCGATCTCCTCGCGGCAGATCTCGGCGATGCGCTTCTCATGCACTGGATTGACATGCGAGAAGATCGTCATGATGCAGACCGCCTCGACCTTGTCGGCGATCAGCTTTTTCGCCGCGGCACGGACCTCATGCTCATAGAGCGGCAGGATGATGTCGCCGAACTGGTCGATGCGCTCGGTGACGCCGTGAGTGCGGCGGCGCGGCACCAGCGGATCGGGATGATGATGCGTCACAGCGTGCAGCCGGTCGGCATAGGAATAGTCAGCCCAGGCCTGCAGGCCGCGACCCATCAGGATCATGTCCTCAAGGCCCTTGGTGGTGATCAGGCCGAGTTTCCTGCCGGTGCGCGACAGCAGCGTGTTGAGCATGCCGGTGCCGGAATAGAGCACCACATTGACGCCCGAAAACAGGGCCTCGAGCGAGATGCCCCAGGCGTCCGCCGCGTCCTCGGCCGAGGCGAGGAACCCCTCGGCCTCGTTCTTCGGCGTCGTTGCCGACTTGCCGATCTTGAAGCGGCCGTCCTGATCGACAAGGATGGTGTCGGTCATGGTGCCGCCGGCGTCGATGCCGATGACGATGGGATTGGTAGAGATATGGTCCACGGGTCGCCTTCCCTTGCCGAGCATGACCACAGGCTAGATTCGCGGGACCGGATCGCGCCATATGCCTAAAGGCACAATGACGGGCGGGAGCTCGTCGCCGAAAAAGAGGCATGCGCATGGGCAACATCTGGGCGCCGCTCGCCATGGCGATCGCCGCCACCGGCACCGACAGGCATGTCGACTGCCTGATCGACCTGATCGGCGCCGACATCGCGCATGACTTGGTGACGGTGACGCGCTACTCGGCGACGCAGACGCCGCAATTCGTCAAGCACCGGCGCTTCTCCGACGAGATGGTGCGGCGCTACCTTGATAATTATTACGTGTTCGACCCCTTCTACGCTTCCTGGCGGCGCGAGCGCCGGCTGGGCATCATGCCGCTCAAGCGGCTGGCCGACGACGAGGCGAAACGCGGCCAGTACATAGCCGGCTTCCTCGCGCAATCGGAGATATGCGATGAAGTCGGCATCATGCTGGCCGATGGCGGCGACTGGTGCCTCGGCATTTTCCTCGATCGCTCGACGACGGCGTTCAAGGACAGCGAGATCGCCCTGCTGACCGAGCGGCTGCCGGTGTTCGAGGCGCTGCACGCGCTCGACATCAAGGCGCGCGGAAGCGATTTCTCGCGCAGTTCGGCGCCCTCCAGCCCCGGCGCCTCGCCGCGCCAGCAGCCCACAATTCCAGCGAGCCTGTGGCCGGAACTGTCGCTCAGGGAAAGGGAGCTCGTGCAACTGATCCTGGCCGGCCATCCGACCGCCAACATTGCCGAGCGGCTCGGCATCACCGTCGGCACGGTCAAGAACCATCGCCGGCGCATCTATGAGAAACTCGACATCACCACCGAGCGGGAATTATTCCTGCAGTTCTTCCTGTACCGCTGGGACAGATAGGCCTGGCGCCGGTGGCGCTGGTGCAAGCGCTGGACAGGCAGATCGAGGGGAGCCCGGCATAACGCGCCTCAGGGATTGGCCCAGACGATCGAGGTGCATGCCGGCTTGAACTTGGCCGGCGGCGACCTCACAGTCACCCCCGAACATGGTTTCGCCGAGCGGAGCCGATTTGCGCCAGGACAGGGGAAAATGAGATGCCGACGATTTTCGCGGAACGGTTTGCCGGACGCTCGGCGGTGATTACGGGCGGCGCATCCGGCATCGGCCTCGCCGTCGCACAGAGGTTGGTCCAAGAAGGCGGGCGCGTTTCGGTTTGGGACCGCGATCCCGCCCAGATCGAAGCGGCCAGGGCTTCGATCCCGGCGCTGCATGGCCAGACCGTCGATGTCGCCGACCCGGCGGCGGTGGATCGGGCGGCGCGGTCGACGATCGAGGCGCATGGCGGGGTCGACATCCTGATCACCAGCGCCGCCATCACCGGTCCCAACATGACCGCCTGGGACTATCCGGTGGAGGACTGGCGTCTGGTCATCGACATCAACATCAACGGTGTCTTCTACTGCAACAAGGCGCTCGTCCCGCACATGCTGGAGCGCAATTACGGCCGCATCGTCAACATCGCCTCGATCGCCGGCAAGGAAGGCAATCCCAACGCTTCCGCCTACAGCACATCCAAGGCCGCGGTGATCGGCCTGACCAAATCGCTCGGCAAGGAACTGGCCAAGACCGGCATAACCGTGAACTGCGTCACGCCGGCGGCGGTGCGCACGGCGATCTTCAAGCAGATGAACCAGGAGCATATCGATTTCATGCTCTCCAAGATACCGATGGCGCGCTTTGGCGAGGTCGACGAGGTGGCGGCGCTGATTTGCTGGATCGCCTCGGAGGAATGTTCGTTCACGACGGCTGCCGTCTTCGACGTCTCCGGCGGCCGCGCCACCTACTGATGTGGTGCGGCGCTTTCCGGCTGGCGGCAAGCAACTACAATTGCGCGTGAGGAAGCAACCAACGGAGCTGGACAAGCGTACAATGGCCGAAGCCGGAACCCGGCAACGGCAACAATGAGGGCGAAGACATGACCATGCGTGACAGATCGGCCCGCGCGCAATTCCTGCACCTTTCCCCGGCAATCGCGACGACCAGACCGGAGCTTGCCGCATTTGCTTAAAGTCGAGCCTGCCATCCTGTCGGACGACGACCTTCTGGATCGTTTCCAGCGCGCGGCCTTCGGCTATTTTCTGGAAAACGTGAACCCCGAAAACGGGCTGGTCGCCGACACGTCGCGGCCGAATTCACCGGCCAGCATCGCGGTCGTAGGCTTTGCGCTCTCCTGCTATCCGATCGGGGTCGAGCGCGGCTGGATGGCGCGGGAAGCAGCGGTGGAGCTGACGCTCGCCGCGCTGCGTTTCTTCTGGACCAGCACGCAAGGCAGTGGCGCTGACGTCACCGGCCACAAGGGTTTTTACTATCATTTCCTCGACATTCGCACCGGACTTCGGGTGTGGCGCTGCGAACTGTCGATGGTGGATACGGCATTGCTGATGGCCGGCATTCTCGTGGCAGGCGCCTATTTCCGGGGCGACGATGACGAGGAAGCCGAAATCCGCCGGCTGGCCGAGGCGCTCTACCGGCGCGTCGACTGGCGATGGGCGCAAGGCAGCAGTCCGACGTTGCGACAGGGCTGGAAACCGAAGAGCGGCTTTCTCCACTATGGCTGGGAAGGCTACAATGAGGCGACGATCCTCTATGTCCTGTCGATGGCCTCGCCCGACAGCCCGACGTCCGACGACAGCTACGCGGGCTGGACGGCGACCTATCAGTGGGAAAACATCTACGGCTACGACGTGCTTTATGGCGGTCCGTTGTTCATGCACCAGTTCTCTCATGCCTGGATCGATTTCGCCGGCATCCGCGACGCTTTCATGCGCGAGAAGAATTCGGACTATTTCGAAAACAGCCGCCGCTCGACCTACCTGCACCGCGACTATGCTCGGCATAATCCGTATGGCTATGACGGCTACGGAGAGAACCTCTGGGGGCTTTCGGCCGGGGACGGACCGGGCGGCTTTCGCAGCAGCATACAACGGCGGCGGCGCCGGTTTTCCGGCTACGTCGCGCGCGGTGCGCCCTTCGGGCCGGACGACGGCACGATCGCGCCGTGGTCCTATCCGGCGTCGCTGCCTTTCGCGCCTGACATCTGCATGGCGGCGCTGCGCCATCTCGCGGATCGCTACCCCCAGGTGATCGACAATTTCCGGCTGCCGAGCGGCTTCAACCCGACGCTGGCCAACCGGCGAAAATTCGGCCGCGACGGCTGGGTGTCGGAAGGCCATTTCGGCCTCGACCAGGGCATCGTGGTGATGATGATCGAGAACCACCGCTCGCGCCTGGTGTGGGAGCTGATGCGTTCCAACCAGTACATCCGCCGCGGCCTTAACAAGGCGGGGTTCACAGGCGGATGGCTGTCGCAGCCGGCAAGCCCGGATGGCCGCGATGTCGCTTGAAGGGACGAAAGCTGCCGGTTTTCCGGCCGACCACAATGATGTCGAGCTGGTCAGGGGCGCCCATCCGCCGCATTGGCGAAACCCGCCGCCCACCGGACCATACAATCTCGTCGTCGTCGGCGCCGGGCCTGCCGGCTTGACTGCCGCGACCGAAGCGGCAAGCCTCGGCGCGAAAGTGGCGCTGATCGAACGCGGGTTGATCGGCGGCACGTGCATCAACACCGGCTGCATCCCGTCCAAGTCGATCATCCGTACATCCAGGCTCTATGCCGACATGCGCGATGCCGAGAATTTCGGAGCCGATGCGCCGGACCATCTTCGCGTCGATTTCCAGCGCGCGATGACCAGGATGCGGCGCATCCGGCAACGGATCAGCCATGCCGACAGCGCTGAGGCGCTTGCTGCGCTGGGCATCGACGTTCATTTCGGCGAAGCCCGGTTCGAGGGAAGCGATTGCGTGACCGTCGCGGGAACCACGCTGCGCTTCCGCAAGGCGCTGATCGCGACAGGCGCGAGGCCGGAGTTTCCATCCATTCCCGGCCTGGTCGAGGCCGGCTATCTCAGCAACGAGACGATGTTCGACCTTGTCGACTGCCCGAAGCGGCTGCTGGTCATCGGCGGCGGGCCGCTTGGCTGCGAGACAGCGCAGGCCTTCTGCCTGCTCGGCGCGAAGGTCATCCTGGCGCAGAGCGATCCGATGTTCCTGCCCGGCGAGGAACGCGACGCCGCGCAGATCCTTTCGGAAGCGCTGGCGCGCGAGGGGGTCGAGGTCCGACTGAACACCGAAGTGGTGGCGGTGCGCAGGGACGGCGACAAGAAGCTCGCCGACCTGGTGCGGGACGGCGACACGACGACCATTTCCGTCGACGAGATCATCACCGGCATAGGCCGCTCGCCCAATGTCGACGGTCTTGGCCTCGACGAGGCGGGGGTTGCCCACGATGCCAAAGGCATCAAGGTGGACGACTATCTCAGGACCTCAAACCCGCGCATCTATGCGGCGGGCGATGTCTGCCTCGACTACAAATTCACGCATACCGCTGAAGCAACAGCCCGCATGGTCGTGCAGAACGCCCTGTTTCTCGGGCGCAAGAGGCTGAGCGAATTGGTGGTTCCGTGGTGCACCTACACCGATCCGGAAATCGCCCATGTCGGCCTCTATCCGGTGGAGGCGCGCCGCGACGGCATTCCGGTCAAGACCTATACGGTGCTGATGCACGATGTCGCCCGCGCGGTGATGGACGGCGAGGAAGAGGGTTTCGTCAAAATCCATGTCAGGGAAGGATCAGACCGCATCCTCGGTGCGACCGTGGTCGCCGCCCATGCCGGCGAGATGATCAACGGGGTGTCGCTCGCCATCAGGTCGGGCATGGGATTGCACGCGCTGGCCGACGTCATCCATCCCTTCCCGACACAGGCGCAAGGCATCAAAATGGCCGGCGACGCTTACCGGCGAACGCGGTTCACCCCTTTGTGGAGGCATCTGGCGGCACGCTGGCTGGCGTGGTCCAGGCGATGACACTTGTGTCCCGTCGGCGTTGGCGCGGGCTTCAGCCGTGCAGGTCCCGCGAAATCGGCGGGCCGACCGAAAAGCCGGTGAAGGTGACCTCGAAGCCTTCGCGCTGCGGCGAACAGCACATCATGCCGACATCGACCGCCTTCGAGACCGGGAAGTAGGCGAGCCGCACCGGCTTCCAATGACCGTCGGAGACATCCAGGTACTGGACGCGGATGGTCTCGGCATGGCGGGTCAACCGGATCGCGACGCCATCCGGACCGGCCGGAATGGTGGCCAACGACCAGTCCGAGGCATCGTTGGTGACGACGACCGAAAAATACATCACGCCGTCGGTGTATTCGATGCCGGCCTTGATCCAATGCGTTTCGCTGAGGCGGAGCATCAGCCCCGCCTGGTCGTAGAGCACCTCATAACGTCCGGTGACGGTGACTTCCGCGGTGAAATCGCCCTCTACGCGCTTGTAGAGGAAATGGCCGTTGTCGCGCCAGAAATCATAAAAAGTCTCGCGCCAGAAATCCGTCTCCTTGCCGGTGCGCACATGAACCGCATCGCCGTCGATGGAATGATGCGGCGGCGGATTGAGCCAGGTCAGATCCTTGTCTTGAACTGTCATCGCCTTGTCTCTTGGTGCACGCGAAGGCTTCGCCGGCCCGGTCAGCCGGCGCCCCGATCAGCCTGCAAACGTGTAGGCGGTCTTCACGGTGGTGTAGAATTCCATGGCGTATCGGCCCTGTTCGCGCGGACCGTAGCTCGAGCCCTTGCGGCCACCGAAGGGAACATGGAAATCGACACCCGCCGTCGGCAGGTTGACCATCACCATGCCGGCCTCCGAATTGCGCTTGAAATGCGTGGCGTGCTTGAGGCTTGACGTGCAGATGCCGGACGTCAGCCCGAATGGCGTATCGTTGGCGACGGCGAGCGCCTCGTCGTAGTCCTTGACGCGGATGACGCTGGCGACAGGTCCGAAAATCTCCTCTCGCGAGCTGCGCATGGCGTTGGTGGCATCGGTCAGCAGCGCCGGCCGCAGGAAGAAGCCCGGCGTCTTGCGGTCAAGCCGCTCGCCGCCGAAGGCGAGCGTGGCGCCTTCCCTCACGCCGATGGCGATATAGTCTTCGTCCTGCTTGAGCTGCGTCGCATCGACGACGGGACCGATCTGGGTCTGCGCGTCGAGCGCATCGCCGACGACCAGTTTGTCCATCCGTTCCTTGAGCGCTTCGACGAAACGGTCATGAATGCCGTTCGTCACGATCAGCCGGGACGAAGCCGTGCAGCGCTGGCCGGTCGAGAAGAAAGCGCCGTTGATCGCGCAATCGACAGCCGTAGCGAGGTCGGCATCATCGAGCACCACCAGCGGGTTCTTGCCGCCCATTTCGAGCTGGAACTTGCGCATGTGCTCGACGCTCGCCGCGGCGACGCGCTTGCCGGTGCCAACCGAGCCGGTGAAGCTGATGGCGTTGATGTCCGGGCTGTCAAGCATCGCCTGGCCGACCACCGAGCCCTTGCCCATGACGAGGTTGAGCACGCCCTTGGGCAGGCCGGCACGGTGCAGTATGTCGACGATGGTCCAGGCGCTCTCGGGAACGAGATCCGCCGGCTTGAAGACGATGGTGTTGCCGTGGGCAAGCGCCGGAGCGATCTTCCAGGCGGGAATGGCGATCGGGAAGTTCCAAGGGGTGATGATGCCAACCACGCCGACCGCTTCGCGCGTGATCTCGACACCGACGCCCGGCCGCACGCTAGGCACGACTTCGCCCGAGAGGCGCAGTGTCTCACCGGCGAAGAAATCGAAGATCTGGGCGGCTCGAATGGTCTCGCCAATGCCTTCGGCCAGCGTCTTGCCTTCCTCGCGCGCAAGGTTGCGGCCGATCTCGTCCTTGCGCGCCAGGATCTCGTCCGACGTCTTCTTCAGCACCGCGTGACGGACCAGCAGACCCGAGCGCGACCAGGCGGGAAAGGCCGCCTTGGCCGCGGCGATCGCCTGTGCCGCATGTTCGACACCTGCGGAAGCGTATTCGCCGACGATGTCGCCGGTATCGGACGGGTTGATGTTGCGGGAGCCGGCATCGCCGACCCACTCGCCGTCGATGAGGTTCTGTCGAAGCGGTGCCATGTCGTGTCTTTCCTGCTGGTTCGCCGCGCGGCGGCATCTGTGTGATTGTATTTGCCAGACAATTGCGCTGCGGGAAAGCACGCTTTGCGCGGACGGCCGCGACAAAGTCTCTCGGTTCGCGGCCCCGCGCGACCTGCTGCCCGCGTCGCATCGTCCTTGGCCCAACAGGTTCGGCGACACATCGTTCCAATCACCACGAAACGGGTCTGTACATGTATGTCCATAGTCTTGATTTGCCCGGGGCGGCGTGTCATGCGTCGTGCCGATGGAAGCCACCGACACGACAACCCAGCGCGCCGGCGCCACCGGCAACATCAAGGTCACCCGGGAAGACTGGCTCAAGCTCGCGCTTGAAACGTTGATTTCGGACGGCGTCGAAAGCGTCCGTGTGCAGACGCTCGGCCAGAAGCTCGATGTGTCGCGTTCCAGTTTCTATTGGTACTTCAAGAGCCGCCAGGACCTGCTCGACCAACTGCTGGATTATTGGCGGCAGACCAATACAAGGTTCATCGTCGAACGCGCCGCGCGGCCTTCCGCGACCGTCATCCGCGGGGTGATGAGCATCTTCGAGTGCTGGGTGGACGAGAAGCTGTTCGATCCGCAGCTGGATTTCGCGATCAGGGCGTGGGCCCGGCGATCGCCCGTCATCAGGCGGGCTCTCGACGACGCCGACGAGGAGCGCGTCGACGCCATTCGCGACTTGTTCAGGCGCCACGGCTATGACGAGGAAGACGCCTTCGTGCGCGCCCGCGTGCTCTATTTCATGCAGATCGGCTACTACTCGCTCGAGCTCGATGAACCGATGAGCAGCCGTCTGCCGCACGTCGCGTCCTATCTGCGCAGCTTCACCGGCCAGGAGCCCACGGCACAGGACGTCGAGGATTTTTCGCGCTATGTCGAGGAAACGCTTTCGCGCAGCCGTTAGCGACAGCCGCGCTTTTACATCACGGCACGAACTAGACATATATGTACAATAGCGTTACGCCTCAGCCCATTGAACCAACCTCCTCCAGCACGCCATGACCAGACGCTATTCCGCTTTGTCGCTCTTGAAGGAAGGCCTCGCCGGCCAGACCGGCTGGGAGCCGGCCTGGCGCTCGCCCGAGCCGGAGCCGTCCTACGACGCGATCGTCATCGGCGGCGGCGGCCACGGGCTGGCGACGGCCTATTACCTGGCGAAGAATCACGGCATCGCCAGAGTAGCGGTTTTGGAAAAGGGCTGGATCGGCGGCGGCAATACCGGCCGCAACACGACCGTGGTGCGCTCCAACTATTACTATCCGCAGAGCGTCGAGCTCTATGGGCTGGCGCACCGGCTCTATGAGGGACTGTCGAAGGACCTCAACTACAACGTCATGCTGTCGCAGCGCGGCATGGTCAGCCTGTGCCACTCGACCGCCGAAATGGAGACCGGGGCACGCACAGTCAATGCCATGCAGATCAACGGCATCGATGCGGAGCTGTTTTCGCCCCAGGATGTGCGCCGGGTGGCGCCGATCTACAATTTCACGGCCAATGCGCGCTTTCCCGTGTTCGGCGGCATCTGGCAAAGCCGGGCCGGCACCGCGCGCCACGACGCGGTCGCCTGGGGTTATGCACGGGCCGCGAGCCGACTCGGCGTCGACATCATCCAGAACTGCGAAATCACCGACTTCATCGTCGAGGGCGGCCGCTGCCGCGGCGTCCAGACGACGCGTGGCGCCATCCGCGCGGACCGCATCGGCATGGCCGTGGCAGGACATTCCTCGGTGCTGGCGGCCAAGGCCGGCTTCCGCCTGCCGATCAATTCCTATGCGCTGCAGGCCTGCGTAACCGAACCGGTCAAGCCGATCCTCGACACGGTGGTGCTGTCGCCCGGCACGGGCGTCTATGTCAGCCAATCCGACAAGGGCGAGATCGTCATCGGCGGCGGGCTCGACCGCACTCCCTCCTATGCCCAGCGCGGTAACCTGCCGACGCTGGAGGGGGTGATCGCGGGGCTGTTGGAAATGTTCCCGATCTTCGGCCAGCTGAAGCTGATGCGGCAATGGGCCGGGATCGTCGACGTCGTGCCGGACTCCTCGCCGATCATCGGTGAATCGCCACTGCCCAATCTGTTCCTCAATTGCGGCTGGGGCACGGGCGGCTTCAAGGCGATCCCCGCCGGCGGCACGCTTCTGGCGAACCTTTTGGCAACGGGCAGGCACAACGACATCAGCCGCCCCTTCGATCTCGACCGCTTTGCCAGCGGGCGGCTGATCGACGAAGCGGCCGGTTCCGGCATCGCGCATTGATGCATGTCGCGCAAAAGCGCCGAGCGGCCTTAGGGCAACGACATGCATAAGACGACGACTGAGGTTTGCCATGCAGCTTTTCCCTTGCCCGTTCTGCGGCCCGCGCGACGAGACCGAATTCCACTATGGCGGCGATGCCGGCAATGTCAGGCCTGATGGCGCCGAGGTGCCGATCGAGCACTGGGCCAACTACCTCTATCTGCGCTCCAACCCAAAAGGCGCGGCGCGCGAGATCTGGGTGCATATGAACTGCGGCGAATTCTTCGTCATGGAGCGTGACACCGTTACGCACAAGGTGCTGTCTTCGGCTGCCCTGGGCGGGGAGCACGCGGCGTGACCGCCTCGCGCCTTAGCACGGGTGGCAGCGCCATCGACCGCTCGCGCCCGATCCGCTTCAGCTTCGACGGCGCCACCGTACAGGGATTCGCCGGCGACACCATCGCCTCCGCGCTGCTGGCCGCCGATGTCGCGGTCGTCGGCCGCAGCTTCAAATACCACCGGCCGCGCGGCATCTGGGGCGCGGGCGTCGAAGAGCCGAACGCGCTGGTGGATATCAGCGGCCCGCAGACGACGCCGAACACGCGTGCGACGACCGAGCCGGCGCGCGACGGGCTGGTGGCCAAAAGCGTCAACGCGACACCCAATGCGCTGGCCGACCGCAACGCCTTCCTCGACCGCTTTTCCCGCTTCATTCCGGCCGCCTTCTACTACAAGACCTTCATGTGGCCGGACTGGCACAGGTTCGAGCCACGCATTCGCGCCATGGCGGGACTGGGTCAGGTAGACAAGGACTGGACGTCGCCCGGCCCGGCCGACCAGATCAACCACCATTGCGACGTGCTGGTGATCGGCGCCGGACCGGCCGGGCTGGCAGCGGCAAGGCTGGCGGCCGGCGCAGGCCGGTCCGTCATGCTGGTCGACGACCAGCAAAAGCCCGGCGGATCGCTCGGTCACCGCGCCGGCGAGATCGACGGCAAACCGGCCGCCATCTGGGTCGAGGAGACGGTTGCGGGGCTTTCCGCCGGCGGTCACCTGGTCCTGCCTTCGACCACCGCTTTCGGTATCTACGACCATAATCTGGTCGGGCTTAACCAGCGGCATTTCGACGGCCGGCCGGACACGCTGTGGCGGGTCAGGCCGCGCCGGATCGTGCTGGCGACGGGCGCCATCGAGCGGCCCCTGCCATTCGCCAACAATGACCTGCCGGGCATTCTCTCGGCGGACGCAGCGCTCAGCTATCTCAGGCGCCATGCGGTGCTGGCCGGCCGCCATATCGTCGTCGCCGCAAACAATGACAGCGCCTATGAAGTGGCGGAGGCGGCCGCCGAGGCTGGCGCCGACGTCACGCTTGTCGACATCAGGCGCGACGGTATGCCCGCCGCGCCCGCCAAGGTGCGGATGCTCAAGGGCCGCGCGCTCACCGCCGCGGCCGGCAAGCTGCGCGTCGAGGGTGTGATGCTGGACGACGGCACCAGGCTCGATGCCGATTGTGTGCTGGTGTCGGGCGGCTGGACACCGACCATCCATCTCTTCGGCCAGGCCAAGGGCAAGCTCGCCTGGAGCGAGGCGCGCGCGGCCTTCCTGCCGGGCGACCCGGTCGAGGCCATAGCGGTGGCCGGAGCTGCCGCCGGCGCGGTTTCGTTGTCGGAGGTATTCGCCGGTTCGCAGAAAGCCGTCGCGTCGCTCGGCCCGACGAAGGCAGCAGTGCCGCGCAGCAGCGGAACGGAGGCGACCAGCGGGATAGTAGCGGCATGGCCAACGCCGGGTTCGAAGGGACGCATCTGGATCGATTACCAGAACGACGTGACGGTGAAGGATATAGAGCTGGCGGCGCGCGAAAATTTCGTCTCGGTCGAACATCTGAAGCGCTACACGACGCTCGGCATGGCGACCGACCAGGGCAAGACCTCCAACCTGCCTGGCCTGGCGCTGATGGCCGGGATCACCGGCCGCACGGTGCCGGAAGTCGGCACCACGACCTATCGTCCGCCGTTCACGCCGGTTCCGCTGGCGAGCTTCGCCGGCGCGCGCAGCGGCGAACTGATGGCGCCGGTGCGGCGGCTGCCGCTGGAGAGCGTGCATCGTGCCAGCGGCGCCGTGTTCCAGGAGTATGGCGGCTGGCTGCGCCCGGCCTATTATGGGGGCGGCGATGCGGATCGCACGATCCAGGACGAGGCCCGTCGCGCCCGCCAGTCCGTCGCATTGTTCGATGGCTCGACGCTGGGCAAGATCGAGGTGATCGGACCCAAGGCGGCCGCGTTCGTCGATTTCGTCTATTACAACACGATGTCGACGCTGAAGCCGGGCCGCTGCCGCTACGGCTTCATGTTGTCCGAGAATGGCGTGGTCTTCGATGACGGCGTGCTGGTGCGGCTAGACGAGCATCGCTTCGTCGTGTCGTGCTCGTCCTCGCACGTGGCCGCCGTGCATGCGCGGCTGGAGGAGTGGCGCCAGGACCGGTTCGGGCGCGGCGCGGTCTACATCCACAACGCCACCGCGGAAATGGCGACCCTGACCGTTTCGGGACCGAACGCCCGGAAACTGCTCGAGACGGTTGATCTCGGCCTTTCGCTCGAGGATGGCGAGCTGCCGCACATGGCGGTCGGCCAGGGCAGCTATGACGGCGACGAGGTGCGCATCACCCGCGTCAGCTTCACCGGCGACAGAAGCTACGAGATCTCCATCCGGGCCGATCGCGCGGAGTCCTTGTGGGCGGGCCTGCGCGACGCCGGGCAGGCGTTCGATGCGGTTGTCATCGGCCTCGAGGCGCTGATGATCCTGCGCGCCGAGAAAGGCTTCATCGTGATCGGCAAGGACACCGACGGCACCACGCTGCCGCACGACCTCGGCGTCGAGGGCCCGCGGGCAAAGCGCCAGACCGAATTCGTCGGCCGCCGCTCGCTGTTCACCGAAGAGGCTTCGCGCGGCGACCGCATGCAGCTGGTCGGGCTGGCGGTGCCGTCCGGCGAAGCGCCGCTGCCAACCGGTGCGCATGGCATCAAGCGCAGCGGCGGCAAGCTGCGCAGCCAGGGCTTTGTCACATCGAGCTACCGGAGCCCTACGCTTGGCCGGCCGGTTGCGCTCGGCCTGATCGAGCGCGGTGCGGCCCGCCACGGCGAAACGATCGAAATCCAACATCTCGGCAAGGCGATGACGGCGACGATCGCCGCTCCTTGCGCCTTCGACCCGGCAGGAGACCGGTTCAATGCGTGATCTCGCCCAAAAATGGCCGGTAGCGCCGGACTGGCAGTCGGCAACCATCGGTGCACCGGGTCTCGAGGCGCGCACGATCCCCGGCCTTCACCAATTGCTGGTCAGCGGCGATCTCGACGCCTGGGCGCGGATATCCGGCATGGACGGCAACGGCGTGGGCGCCTTTGGCAGCGCGCAAGGTGACCGCTATGCGGCGCGTCTGGCGCGCGACCGCCTGCTCGTCGTGTCGAGCACACCGCTCGCCATCGCCGCGGGTTGGCACGCGGAAGGTTTCGCGGTGACGGCGATCAGCGCTGGACTTCATGTGTTCGAGGTCAAAGGCTCGGCCATCGACGCTTTCATCGCGCGCGGATCAACGCTCGACCCAAACAAGGAAAGCGCCAGTGCCGCACTTTCCTTCGCCGGCGTCAGTGCCATCGTCTACCGCCACCGGGACAGGCTGCGCATCCATGTCGATCGCGGCCTGGCATCCTACCTGTGGACGTGGATGGAAACGGCTCTCAGAGCGTGAACGACCAGAACAGGCAGGCCAGCGTGGCCGCCGCGAAGACGACGAAAAACAGACTGCGCAAGAGCACGTTGCGGCGAAGCTCGTTCATGACGAAGTGGCAACCGACGATAGCCGCCGCAAACAGGAACCGCCAGTTCAGCAGCGCCCATAGGGCGTCGCGCTGGCTGAATGCCCATCTGGCGACGAGACAGCCTACGATGGAGGCAAGGAGCACGATCACGGTCCAGAAGATGGCATCGGCTGCATGGGTGAGCACGATGCTGGCGGCTCTGATCGGCAGGATCATCATCAGCAGCGCGCTGAAGAAATAGACGGCGGCGAGTGGTATGAACATCCCGGCATCGGCAATGCCGTCGAGGCGCCTGACGCCGATCGCACCGTAGGGGTAGCCGTGCCTGGCCACCACCAGGCTCAAGGCCATGAGCAGCGCTGTCAGCACCGCGACCAGGGCGAAGGACGTGAGGGCTTTGCTCATGACGGTCCCGTTCAAAGCGAATCAAACAGGAACCGTTTTAGTCAATGGCCGCATATTGCGTAAGCACCGGCGCGCCCGACGGCAGCGAAATCGGCAGGCAGCCCAGCATCAGTGGAGCGGGCGGCCAGAACGAAACCGCCGCGTCGACCGCCTGAGCGGCGCGCTTCAGGCTGCGGCGGGCAGCGATGTCCAACAATTCCGAAGCTGAATCCGGTTTCTACAACCCCGAAATTTGGAAAAGTGACTGTTTGGTGGAGCCAATCGGAATCGAACCGACGACCTCTTGAATGCCATTCAAGCGCTCTCCCAACTGAGCTATGGCCCCACTTCCGGCAGTCAACCGGCGCCGTTTCCGGCGAAGAGATCCGGCGCGGGTTGGAGACCGCGCCGTTAGTGCAGGCGGCTTCTAACCCCGCCCTTCGTCAATATCAAGCCTTCATCAGCGGCTTTTTCTTCACAAGCTGCGAAAGCCGGCAAACGCTTGCGTTCCCGGCCTTGTCAGACCTCGTCGTCGTCGTCGCCGACGCCGATCATGTCGGCGACATCGTCGTCCTCTTCCTCTTCGTCGGCGAGGAACGTATCGTCCTCGTCGTCGCCCAGGTCGACATCATCCTCGTCGTCGCCGAGATCGGGCAGATCGTCGCCCTTGACGTCTTCGTCAGCCTCTTCGAGCGAGACGACTTCAACGCCCTCCTCGTCCTCGGCGTCCACTTCCTTCTCGGCCACTTCCTCTTCCTCCTCGAGGGCGGCGATCTTGCCTTCCTCGAAATAGGAACGCGGATAGGTCTTGCCGGTATAGGGCGAGACGATCGGGTCCTTGTTCAGGTCGTAGAATTTTCGACCCGTTTCAGGGTCGATACGCTTTGTGCCAAGTTCGGTTTTTGCCACGGCAAGCCTCGTCGATAAAAGAGTGGTCCCCTTAACCACTGTTTGCAGCGCTGTCAAAGCCAAAAGCCGGCGTCACAAAACCATGCGTTGAAAGGCCTAGCATCAAGTGACGACCATGGGGGATGACCATTTCGGCCCACCGTGATACGAGACCGCCGCAACAAATGAAAAGCGCCGGCCCGCCGGCATTCCGTCCAGGGAAATTCCATGTCTCACGCCGCCGCTTCCAAGCCGGCCACCGCCCGCAAATGTCAAGCGCTTTCCGGTACGGCGCGCGTGCCGGGCGACAAGTCGATCTCGCACCGCTCCTTCATGTTCGGCGGGCTCGCCTCCGGCGAGACCCGCATCACCGGCCTGCTCGAAGGCGAGGACGTGATGCGCACCGGCGCCGCCATGAAGGCGATGGGCGCACATATCGAGAAGCGCGGCGACGAATGGGTGATCCGCGGCACCGGCAACGGCGCGCTGCTGCAGCCGGAAGGGCCGCTCGACTTCGGCAACGCCGGTACCGGCTCGCGGCTGACCATGGGGCTGGTCGGCACATATGACATGGAAACGACCTTCATCGGCGATGCTTCCTTGTCAGGCCGGCCGATGGGCCGCGTGCTGGAGCCGCTGCGCCAGATGGGCGTGCAGGTGCTGAAGGCAACGCCCGGCGACCGCATGCCGATCACGCTGCATGGACCAAAGCATGCCGCCCCGATCACCTATCGCGTGCCGATGGCCTCCGCGCAGGTGAAATCGGCGGTGCTTCTCGCCGGCCTCAACACGCCGGGCATCACCACCGTCATCGAGCCTGTCATGACGCGCGACCACACCGAAAAGATGCTGAAAGGCTTTGGCGCCAATTTGTCGGTCGAGACCGACGAGCGCGGCGTGCGCCATATCTTCATCGAGGGCCAGGGCAAGCTCACCGGCCAGACGATCGCCGTGCCGGGCGACCCATCCTCGGCCGGCTTCCCGCTGGTGGCCGCGCTGATCGTGCCGGGTTCCGACATCGTGATCGAAAACGTGCTGATGAACCCGACCCGCACCGGGCTGCTTTTGACTTTGCAGGAGATGGGCGGCCAGATCGAGATCTTGAACCCGCGCAATGCCGGCGGTGAGGATGTCGCGGACCTGCGCGTGCGTTATTCCGAGCTGAAGGGGGTCACCGTGCCGGCCGAGCGGGCGCCGTCGATGATCGACGAATATCCGGTGCTGGCCGTTGCCGCCAGCTTCGCCGAGGGCGAGACGCTGATGCAGGGGCTGGAGGAACTCAGGGTAAAGGAATCCGACCGGCTGTCGGCGGTCGCCAATGGACTGAAGCTTAATGGCGTCGACTGCACAGAGGGTGAGACATCGCTCGCGGTGCGCGGAAAGCCCGGCGGCAAGGGGCTCGGCGGCCATCCCAATGGCCCGGACACGACCGTGCAGACGCATCTCGACCACCGTATCGCCATGAGCTTCCTGGTGATGGGGCTGGCGACTGAGAAGCCGGTGACCATCGACGACGCCAACATGATCGCGACAAGTTTCCCGGAGTTCATGAGCCTGATGACAGGGCTGGGCGCGGAGATTGGGTGAGAGTTGATGGGTTGGGGCCAAACTGAAATGCCGGCAGGACAGCGCCCCCCTCTGTCCTGCCGGACATCTCCCCCACAAGGGGGGAGATCAGCCGTCATAGCGGCCTTCGCAAATCGCCCGCGTTGCAGAAGTGAGCGAGGCGTCGGAACTGCCAATCTCCCCCCTTGTGGGGGAGATGTCCGGCAGGACAGAGGGGGGCGCGACGGATCGCAAGCTCTCTCCGGACCGCTACGCTGTTCGGTTTCAGGTATGCTGGCCTGCCAATGACACACGTCTTCACCATCGCCATCGACGGTCCGGCCGGAGCCGGCAAGGGCACCCTCGCCCGGCGTCTGGCCGATCACTACCGACTGAACCTGCTCGACACCGGCCTCACCTACCGTGCCGTCGCCCATGCCTTGCTGCGGCTTGGCTTGCCGCTCGACAATGTCTCGGCGGCAGAGACGGCAGCACGTCAGGTCGACCTGGCGAAGCTCGACCGGGCCGTCTTGTCGGCGCATGCGGTTGGCGAAGCGGCCTCGAAGGTCGCGGTGTTTCCAACGGTGCGGCGCATCCTGGTGGAGAAACAGCGCGAGTTTGCCAAATCCCCCCCGGGCGCCGTGCTCGACGGTCGCGACATCGGCACCGTGGTGTGCCCCGATGCCGACATCAAACTCTATGTGACCGCGAGCGCCGAGGTGCGGGCAAGGCGCCGGCTGGCGGAGATCGAGAGCATCGGCGGCACGGCTGATTTCACCGAAATCCTCGCCGATATCCGGCGCCGCGACGAGCGCGACATGGGCCGCGCCGACTCGCCCTTGAAGCCTGCCCCCGACGCGCACTTGCTTGATACCAGCGAAATGGCTATAGAAGCCGCGTTTCTCGCGGCCAGAGCTGTCATCGACGACGTGCTGTCCAAGGGAAACAAGGCCTGATCCGGGTTTTCCCTCGAGTTTCCGTTGCTGGAGGCAAAGGAAATACCCATATCGGGCACGAACCAGCCTGCCAGCATTCTTCATGCGCCGGACTTGCCGCCTCAAGCGGCCAAGGGCTCTTTGCCCGGAACGCCGGCAGGCCAACGCAACGCTAACCCACGGCGCACGCCCCGCTAAAGATGCGGGGTATTCCAGGAGAAACAATGTCTGTAGCAAATCCCTCTCGCGATGATTTCGCGAGCATGCTCGAAGAATCATTCACCGCCGGCCATTCCGGCGAGGGCCAGGTTGTCCGGGGCACGATCACCGCGATCGAAAAGGACATGGCCATCATCGACGTCGGCCTCAAGGTCGAAGGCCGCGTGCCGCTGAAGGAATTCGGCGCCAAGGGCAAAGAATCCACCCTCAAGGTCGGCGACACGGTCGAAGTCTATGTCGAGCGTATCGAGAACGCGCTTGGCGAAGCCATGCTGTCGCGCGAGAAGGCTCGCCGCGAAGAGAGCTGGGTGCGTCTCGAAGAGAAGTTCACCAAGGGTGAGCGCGTCGAAGGCGTCATCTTCAACCAGGTCAAGGGTGGCTTTACCGTCGACCTCGACGGCGCCGTGGCGTTCCTGCCGCGCAGCCAGGTCGACATCCGCCCGATCCGCGACGTCTCGCCGCTGATGCACAACCCGCAGCCTTTCGAGATCCTCAAGATGGATCGCCGCCGCGGCAACATCGTGGTGTCGCGCCGCACCGTGCTCGAGGAGAGCCGCGCCGAACAGCGTTCGGAAATCGTGCAGAACCTCGAAGAGGGACAGGTTGTCGAAGGCGTGGTCAAGAACATCACCGACTACGGTGCGTTCGTCGACCTCGGCGGCATCGACGGCCTGCTGCATGTCACCGACATGGCATGGCGCCGCGTCAACCATCCGACCGAGATCCTCAACATCGGCCAGACGGTCAAGGTGCAGATCATCCGCATCAACCAGGAAACGCACCGTATCTCGCTCGGCATGAAGCAGCTCGAGAGCGATCCTTGGTCGGAGATCGGCACCAAGTTCCCGATCGGCAAGAAGATCAAGGGCACCGTCACCAACATCACCGACTACGGCGCGTTCGTCGAGTTGGAGCCGGGCATCGAAGGCCTCATCCACGTTTCGGAAATGTCGTGGACCAAGAAGAACGTGCATCCCGGCAAGATCCTGTCGACGACGCAGGAAGTCGATGTCGTGGTGCTCGAAGTCGATCCGGCCAAGCGCCGCATCTCGCTCGGTCTCAAGCAGACGCTGGAGAACCCGTGGGAGGCTTTCGCTCGCAGCCATCCGGTCGGCAGCCAGGTCGAGGGCGAGGTCAAGAACAAGACCGAGTTCGGCCTGTTCATCGGCCTGGAAGGCGACGTGGACGGCATGGTGCACCTTTCCGACCTCGACTGGACCCGTCCGGGCGAGCAGGTGATCGAGGAGTACAATCGCGGCGACATGGTCAAGGCGCAGGTGCTCGACGTCGACATCGAGAAGGAGCGCATCTCGCTCGGCATCAAGCAGCTGGCCCGCGACACGGTTGGCGAAGCGGCGACTTCAGGCGAGCTGCGCAAGAACGCCGTCGTCACCTGTGAGGTCATCGGCGTCAAGGATGGCGGTCTGGAAGTGCGGCTGGTGGAAAGCGGCATCGAGACCTTCATCAAGCGCTCCGACCTTTCCCGTGACCGCGACGAGCAGCGCCCCGAGCGCTTCACCGTCGGCCAGAAGGTCGACGCCCGCGTCATCGCCTTCGACAAGAAGACCCGCAAGCTGCAGGTCTCGATCAAGGCGCTGGAAATCGCCGAGGAGAAGGAAGCGGTCGCCCAGTACGGCTCGACCGACTCCGGCGCCTCGCTGGGCGACATCCTGGGCGCCGCGCTGAAGAAGCAGGGCAGCTAATCGCCCTTTCGCACAGGCCCGAAACAAAACCCCGCCGGAGCGATCCGGCGGGGTTTTTCTTTGTCGGAAACTCGGACGCAGCCCGAGGATCGTCGAAGTCAACTATGCGCGTTACGCGCGACCGTAGAGCGGCACCAGCGTGCCGCTCATCGCCTGGTTGGCGGGCGAGGCAAGGTAGGCGATGGCCTCGGCCGCCGCTTCAAGGCTGACCCATTTGCTGAAATCGGCATCCGGCATGTCGGCACGGTTGGCCGGCGTGTCGAGCGTCGAGGGGGCCACCGCATTGACCAGGATGCCCTGGTGCTTCAGCTCTTCCGCCATCGCCACCGTCATCGCCGCGACCGCTGCTTTGGAGGCGGCATAGGCGACCATGCCCGAGCCGCGGCGCGGATCGAGCCCGGCGCGTGCCGTGACATTGACGACGCGGCCGGCGGTGCCCGCCGCCAGCATCGAGCGCACCGCCGCACGGCTGCACAGGAACGCGGTGCGGGCATTGGTATCCATCATCTCGGCAAAGGAGGCGGATTCGATCTTCTCCACAGGCGCCTTGGCAAAGCCGCCGGCCAGATGGATCGATCCCCACAGGGCGGGAACCTGGGCATAGAAGGCTTCGACCTTGGCGGAGTCCGACAGGTCGACATTGTGTGCCAGCCTGACGTTCTCGTGGGTGGTGAAAGGGAAATGCGAAGGTGCCGCGGCATGGGCGTTCGGCACATGGCAGACCGCGCCCTCGCCCAGCAGCTTGCCGACGACCGCGCCGCCGAGCGCACCGGTCCCACCGGTCACAACGATGTGCCTGCCCTGAAGTGTTTCCGTCATCCTGGACCGCTCCTGTCTTTTTTTGACTATGTCGCTTGTTTCGCCGCGCCGACGCGAAGCGTCGCGCCTTTCGTGCGATCACTCAATTGATATCTCGACATGGCAGCCGTCGCGTCTTTGCATGTGTCGGGCAGCGGCGATTGTTGCCGCGCAAAAGCCAAGCCGGCGAATGACCACGATGCAAGTAGGAAAATCGACGCCGGCGTGAAGCTTCACTCGACCGTGATTTCGATGACGCGCGGCAACCCCGTTGCCCGGGCGCGCTTCAGCGCGAGTGGTAAGGCGCCGGTATCGGCGATCCGTTCGGCGCCGATGCCATAGGCCTCGGCCAGTTTGCAGAAATCCGGCGGTGCCGGGGACACGCCGACGGGTTCCACGCCGACGTCGAGCATCGAAGTCTCGATCTCGCGATAGCCCCTGTTATTCCAGACGACGAAGATAACGGGTGCCGCGGCATCGAGCGCCGCGCCGAGCTCGGGTAAGGTGAACTGGAAGCCACCGTCGCCGGTGAGGCAGACGATCGGCGCGTCGGGCATGGCGAGCGCCGCGCCCACCGCCGCCGGCGGGCCGTAGCCCAGCGCGCCGAAGCCGGTGGCGGCGTTGAACCAGCCGCCCGGCCGGTCGTGATCGTAATAGAGGTTGGCCGCGTAGACGGGCTGGGTGGAGTCGCCGACGATGATCGCGCCCGGCAGGGCGTCGCGGATGGCTTCCACCGCATGGACCTGCGCCGCATGGACGGGGGTCAGTTCGGCGCGAGCCGCCTTTCGCGCCGCCGCGGCGCGGTTCTTCCCGTCCTGCCTGCCCGCGTCGACCGAGCCGAGCGCGGCAAGCAAGGCTTCGATCGCCTCGGCGCAGTCGGCCTGGATGGCCACCGTCGCCGGACGGCGCGCCAGCTGATCGGCGCCGATGTCGATGCGGATCAGATTGGCCGGCAGGACAAATCCGCCATCGCCATAGCCGTCATAATCGGTTGGGCCGAACTCGGTGCCGGCGGCAATGACCAGATCGGCCTCGCCCATCAGCGCGCGGACGGCTTTCAGGCTGGGACTGGCCGGTACGCAGAGCGGATGGCGGTGGAGCAGGCCGCGCGCATTGGTCGTCTCGACGACCGGCGCGCCCAGCCTTTCGGCCAGGCGCCGCAGCGCATCCTCGGCGCGCTTGGCGCCGCCGCCGGCCAGGATGAGCGGGTGCCGAGCCGCCGCACAAAGGCTGGCCGCCGCGGCGATGGCCGTCGCCCCGGCAGCCGGTGGCGCGGCATTGCTCAGCACCGCCGCGATCCCATCGGCAGGCTTGACCATGACGTCGGTCGGAATCTCGATATGCACCGGGCCCGGCCGCGACGAGGAAAACAGCGCGAAGGCACGGGCGAGCGCGCCGGGCAGTTCGCCGGCCTCGGTGATGCGTTGCGAAAACAGCGCCACCTTTTCCATCATGCCGCGCTGGTCCGGCAGCTCGTGCAGGAAGCCCAGGCCCTTGCCAAGCGTCGGCGTGGCGTTGACGCCCGAGATTACCAGCATCGGCACCGAATCGGCGCGCGCCTGTGCCATGGCGGTGATGGTGTTGGTCAGCCCCGGGCCGGTGATGACGAAGGCGACGCCCGGCCGGCCGCCGGCGCGCGCATAGCCGTCGGCCATGAAGCCCGCGCCCTGCTCGTGGCGCGGCGTGACATGGCGGATCCCCGAACGCACCAACCCGCGATAAAGCTCGACCGTGTGGACGCCGGGAATACCGAACACGGTGTCGACGCCATGCGCCTCGAGCAGTGAAATCAACGCTTCGCCAATGGTGGTCACTAGTGTTCTCCCCTTTCCGGCTCGAGGCCGAGCTCGGCTTCGACAGCCTTGATCCCAATCGCCGCCAATTCGCCGGGCGAGAACATCTCGCCGGCCAGGCAGCCTTCGATCCAGAGTCCGTCGATGATCGCGTTGATCGCGATGGCATGGTGGCGCAACTGGCTTGCGTCCGGCTTGCACTGTTCGGCGGCGAGCACTTCGGCCACAACCGCCTCCACCTCGTTGCGAAAGCCGAGATAGCCTTCGCGGTGGGCACGGGCCAGGGTCGGATCCGCACCGGCGCGGCCGATGAAGGTTGCCCAGAGCGAAAAAACCCGCGCGTCGATGATCGGCGCGTTGAGGTTGGCGGTGACGAAAGCCGCAAGGCGTTGCCGCGGCGAGGCATCTTCCATGACCAATGCTGCTTTCGCCTGCTCGGTCATGCGGCCGACCAGTGCCGTATAGGCCTCCTGCAGCAGTTCTTCCTTGCCGGGGAAATAGTGCCGGATCAGCCCCGCGGTGACGCCGGCACGCAATGCGATGGTGCGCAAGGTGGCGCCCTGCAGCCCATGTTCGGCCACGCTGTCCAGAGTCGCCTCGATCAGATCCTGCCGCCGCCGCTCCTCGCCCTCGCGACGAAACTTGCGGCGGGATGGCGCATTCATTGGCGCAGGATCGGCCGCGTCAGGCATGTCGGCCCACCTTCGCAGGCGATGCAGAGCGCATCCGCCTCGAAGACTTCAACCATGCAGCCCGCGGCCTCCATCGCGGCCTTGGTCTTGGGAAAGCCTGCAACGGCAATGACCTTGAGCGGGCTAGTCGGCAGTACGTTAAGGCTGAGGCCGTTGGAAGCAGCGAACTCCTCGGCATCGCCTTCGACCAGCCGGATGCCGCGTGCCTTCAGCATTTGATAGAACGGGGCCGGCAAAAGCGGCGAATAAACCAGCGCGAGGTCGTCGGCCAACGGGCTGATCACCGACATCAGGTGCAGGCACGCCTCTTCGCCCTGCCACAGCGGCAGATCAAAGCCGTAGACGGAAACGCCCAGCGGCGTCAGCAGGTTGGAAACCTGCTGGATGCCTTCCTGGTTGGAGCGGACACCGCGCCCGATCGCCAGCGTGCGGGCGTCCACCCAGACACAATCACCGCCTTCGACCTGACCAGGAGCCTCGACGCGGCCGAGGATCGGAATGCCCAGCCTTGTGTAGGTTTCCTCATGCAGCGAGGGCTCCCTGGCGCGTAGTGGCTTACCCATGGACAGGATCAGCGCGCCGCGACCGGTCATCAGCGATGGGTCGTGCGTGAACACCGAATCCGAAAGTCCGTCGGCCTTGTCTTCGATCCATTCGATTTCAGCGCCGGAAGCCGCTACCAACTCAGCAAGGGCCGCGTGCTGCGAGGCAGCTTTCGCCGGATTGAACCCCGGGCCATAGTGCCAGGCAGATCTGTCGGCGTCGCGCATGGCGTTGGCCGCCGACCGCATCAGCACGCGCCGCAGCGTCGCCGCCATGGACTGTGATCCGAAAGCGCTCATCGGTGCCCTTTTTAGCTGAAAAAAATCGAGAAAATTTCATGAAAGGCTATTTATACACTTGCACAACAAGGCCGCAAGTGCCGTAATGAGCGGGATTGACGGGCTCGCGCAGTTGGGTCCATGCTGAAGTCTGGAGCGGGGCAGTACAGCGTATGTTGATTAGCCGGGTAGACGTTCGACGAGCTGCCATCGACTACACGGAGGTCACCCGTTGAGCACGGCGGGAGTTGCCGCAGCCCCATCCGGTGAGGCGCAAAATGGCGCCGCCGAAGCCATCCACGTCGAGAACCTGCACAAGAAATTCGGTGAGCTGCACGTGCTGAAGGGCGTCTCGCTGTCGGCGCGCGACGGCGAGGTCATCGCCATCATCGGCGGTTCGGGCTCAGGCAAATCGACGCTGTTGCGCTGCATCAACTGCCTGGAGAATCCGACCAGCGGCATCATTCGCGTCAATGGCGAGGAGATCAAGCTGAAGGCGGACAGCCACGGCCATACCGTGCCGGCCGACCGCAGGCAGATCGAACGCATCCGCTCCAAGCTCGGCATGGTGTTCCAGAATTTCAATCTGTGGAGCCACATGACGCTGATCGAGAACGTCATCGAGGTTCCCGTGCATGTGCTGGGCGTCAAGCGCGACGCGGCGATCGCCCAGGCCGAAAAACTGCTCGTCCGCGTCGGCCTCGCCGAAAAGCGGGATGTCTATCCGGCCTACCTGTCGGGCGGCCAGCAGCAGCGCGCCGCGATCGCTCGCGCATTGGCGATCAATCCGCGCGTCATGCTGTTCGACGAACCGACCTCGGCGCTCGACCCCGAACTGGTCGGCGAGGTGCTTAGAGTGATCGGCGATCTGGCGCGCGAAGGCCGCACCATGGTGCTGGTCACCCACGAGATGAAGTTCGCGCGCGAGGTCGCGACGCATGTCGTCTATCTCTACAATGGACTGGTCGAGGAGGAAGGCCCGCCGGAGCAGATCTTCGGCGCGCCCAGATCCGAAAGGCTCAAGCAATTCATTCGCAACATCGGCTAGCAAACCGAGGGCGGAAGAAAACCGGGAACCAACAACAAACTGGGAGTCGTGAAATGAAGACTGTTCTGAAGACGTTCGCCGCAGCGCTGCTGCTCGGCGTCGCCGCCATGGGCGTAGCCAAGGCCGATCCGGTCAAGATCGGCATCGCCGCCGAGCCGTATCCGCCGTTCACCTCGCCGGATGCTTCGGGCAAATGGGTCGGCTGGGAGATCGAGTTCATCGACGCCGTCTGCGCCGAGGAGAAGCTCGACTGCGTCATCACGCCCGTCGCCTGGGACGGCATCATCCCGGCGCTGACCACCAAGAAGATCGACCTTATCGTCTCTTCGATGTCGATCACCGACGAACGCAAGAAGACGATCGACTTCTCGGATAAGTACTACAACACGCCGACGGCGATCATCGGACCGAAGGACCAGAAATTCGGCTCCGCGCCGGACGATCTCAAGGGCAAGATCCTGGGCGTCCAGGTATCGACCGTGCATGCCGTCTACGCCAAGAAGCATTTCGGCGCCACGGCATCCGAGATCAAGGAGTACCAGACGCAGGACGAGGCCAACAACGACCTTGCCGCCGGGCGCCTCGATGCGGTCCAGGCCGATTCCATCGCGCTTGGCGAGTTCCTCAAGACCGACCAGGGCAAAGCCTGCTGCGACCTGAAGGGCATGGTGGCTCCGGACGACGAAGTGCTCGGACCGGGCGTCGGCGCCGGCGTGCGCAAGGAAGACACCGAGTTGAAGGAAAAGATCAACGCCGGCATCAAGGCGATCCGCGCCAATGGCAAGTATGACGAGATCTCGAAGAAATACTTCGATTTCGACATATATGGCGGCAGCGGCGCGCAGTCGAACTGACGTGGCGATGCCACGCAGCCGGACTGACGTAGCATCGCCACGCAGTCGGACTGACGTGGCGATGCCACGCAGTCGGACTGACGACCTTCGCATGGGCTGGAAGACAAGGCGCTGACGCCAAGTCCTCCAACCCGACCTTTCCCACGCACCCTTGCCGCCGGCGGCTTGCGCCGGCGGATTGAGCCAGCAATCCGGGGGCGAAGCTGATCGATTCATTTCTTCCGGCCTCTGCGGCCGGCATCATCGAACTCCTGTCGCCCGCGCCCGTCGGCTGGGGCGGGACGCTCATGCTTGGGCTGCTGCATTCGCTTGAGATCGCCGTCGGCGCCACGATCGTCGGACTGTTGATCGGAACCGGCGGTGCCTATGGCAAGCTTTATGGCGGCCCCGTGGTGCGCGACCTGCTGGCGGTCTACACGACCATCGTGCGCGCGGTACCGGAACTGGTGCTGATCCTGCTCCTCTACTACGCCGGTACCGACCTGATAAACCAGATGCTGACCGCCATGGGCTATCAACGCATCGACATCAGCGGGCTGGTGGCCGGCATCGCGGTGCTCGGTTTCGTCCAAGGCGCCTACTCGACCGAGGTCATACGCGGCGCCATCCTTGCCGTCCCACAAGGCCAGATCGAGGCCGCCCGCGCTTACGGCATGTCTCCCGGCCTTCTCTTGCGGCGCATCACGTTGCCGGCAATGCTGCCCTTCGCCATTCCAGGTCTCGCCAATCTGTGGCTGATCGCCACCAAGGATACGGCGCTGCTGGCCGTGGTCGGCTTCTTCGAATTGACGTTGGCGACGCGGCAGGCGGCGGGCGTCACCAAGGCCTATCTGATATTCTATCTCGCGGCCGGCATGCTCTATCTGGCCGTGACGCTGTTTTCGAACCTCATTCTTGGTCGCGTCGAGAAATGGGCGCGGCGCGGCATGCCTTCGATCAAGGAAGCACACTGATGGCGAGCGAAGCGGCCATCATCAACAGCGCGGCTCGCGCCTCGCTCTGGCTGCAACCGCATCGCATCGTGCTGATCCTGATTGCGCTGGGGCTGGTGCTGTCCGCTGCGTTCTTCATGCGCTGGGACTGGCTGCCGCAATATTACGGCCTGGCCCTGCTCGGCATCTGGCGCGCGCTGTGGATCCTGGCCGTCACCTGTCTGTTGGGCTTCCTGATCGCCGTGCCGGTCGGATTGGCACAGGCTGGCGGCCCGATCTGGTTCGCGGCGCCGGCGAAGATCTTCTGCACCATCATCAGGGGAACGCCGCTGCTGTTACAGCTGTGGCTGCTTTACTACGGGCTGGGTTCGTTGTTTCCGCAATATCCGTGGATCCGGGAATCCTGGATGTGGCCCTATCTCAGGCAGGCATGGCCTTACGCCGTCCTGGCGCTGACGCTCTCGTTCGCGGGTTACGAGGGCGAAGTGATGCGCGGCGCCTTTGCCGGCGTGCCGAAGGGGCAGCTCGAAGCCGCACGTGCGTTCGGCATGAGCCGCTGGAAGATCTTCCGGCGTATCTGGCTGCCGCAGGCCTTCTACCGGGCGCTGCCGACGCTGACGGGGGAAACCGTGCTGCAGTTGAAATCGACGCCGCTGGTGGCTACCATCAGCGTCATCGACATCTTCGCCGTTTCGTCGAAAGTCAGACAGGACACTTACCTCACCTATGAGCCCTTGCTGCTGCTTGCCTTGATCTATATGGCGATCACCGGCATTCTGGTCTTCGCCTTCGGCAGGATCGAGGCGCGGATTCCGAACAAGATCGGCTAGGGACCTAGTGAGTAGGGGTTAGTGAGTAGGAAGTGGCTAGTCGCCACCACCCATTGCTGACTACTCACTACTCACCACTCACTAAAGGCAGTCGCCATGCAACTCAGTCTCGAACAGGCAACCGGGCTGTGCCGCATGGCGGCGCTGGGTGCGGGCGCCAACGAGGAAGCGGCGCAATCGCTCACCGCCTCGATCATATCGGCCGAGGCGGAAGGACTCTCGACCGTCGGGCTGTCGCATTTCATCGACTATCTCGAAGCGCTGGAGGCCGGCCGCATCGACGGCAATGCCGAGCCGGTGATCACCCGGCCGGCGCTAGCAGTCTATCTTTCCGATGCGCAAGGCGGGCTGGCGCATACCGGCTTCGACCGCACGCTCGACGAGCTCGCCAAGGCGGCAAGACTGTTCGGCGTCGCCATCTTTTCGCAGAAGAATGCCTATACATGCGGCGCCCTCGGCTACTTTACCGGAAGGCTGGCAGCGCAGGGGCTAGTCTCCTTCGCCGCCACCAACGGTCCCGCCGTGCTTGCCGGTTCGGGCTCGGTCAAGCCGGTCTATTGCACCAACCCGATGTCCTTCGCCGCACCCGCCGCCGACGGTCCGCCGCTGGTCATCGACCAGTCGTCGAGCGCCACCGCCTTCGTCAATATCCGCAAGGCGGCCGAGGACGGCAAGAAGATCCCCGAAGGCTGGGCGCTCGATGCCAGCGGCAATCCCACTACAGATCCGGCCGCAGCCATGAAGGGGGCCATGCTCGCCTTCGGTGGCCAGCGCGGCGCCAACATCGCGCTGATGGTCGAGGTGCTGGCGGCGGGTCTGTCGGGGGCAAACTGGTCGCTCGATGCGCCCTGGTTCACCGGCGGCCCGGACAATCCCGGCACCGGCCTGTTCGTGCTGGCCGTCGAGCCCAAGCTGCTCGATCCGGATTTCGAGCAGCGGATGAAGGATCAGCTCGACCGGCTGCGCCGGCGCTACGGCGTGCACATACCGGGCCGCTCCCGGGCCGAGGCGGCGGAGAAGGCCGCGGCACGGGGCATCAAGGTCTCCAAGGCCGTGGTGCAGCGCATTTCCGAATTCGCCGAGCGCTATTCGGCCTGAACTAAATTCTTCTTTTCAGCTCATCAGCTGCCGGCGCCTGCCCGCGGCATGGCCATGCGTGTTTTTTTCGCGCGCGGTCTGAACCTTTTCGAGCGTCGGGGCGACCAATGCCTGTCCAGGGCAGGATGAGCTTGCCCGATTCAGACCGGGGGAACAGCAAGTCACATCGAAACCTGCTCCACGCCAAGGCATGCCCTTCGCGTCCCGGAAAGCCCAACCTCAATGAAAGGATACCACCATGACCAGCACCAAGACCACCATTCTGACCGCAGTCCTTCTCCTCGGCTCGTTCATGGGCGCGACCCAGGCGGCCAACCTGAAGGCCGCGCCGGTCAAGCCGTCCAGTCCAGGCGTCATTGCCGCGCCGGGCGGCGGCGCTACCGAGGACCACTATTGCAAGAACGGTCACGCGAAATTCGCCAGTTGCAGCGCCGATTTCATCGCGGCCTGCAAGAAGGTCGGTGGCACCATGTCGGATGTCCAGGGCTGGGGTGGGCGTACTTGCTTCACGCCCTCCTGATACCGTCTCAGGTCAGGCCGCTCCGTCGGCCCCTGGCTTCGCATGGATGTCATCCGGAAAACCCCGCCTCGGCGGGGTTTTCTGCGTCAGGCAAGGCGTTCTGAAGCGCATTTGTCCTGATGCAATTCCCAAGCTGTTTTTCCTGGGAAAGCCGCTTCACAGCGACGACGCGTCACCCTTTGCGTTTGACGCGAAACGGATTATGAAACGGCTTCAGCCAAGCTTTCGAGCGCCGGAGCCAGCCATGACCGAAATCCTGCAGACCCCCAAGCTCGTCGTCATTTTCGGCGGGTCGGGCTTTGTCGGCCGCCACGTGGTGCGGGCCTTGGCCAAGCGCGGCTATCGCATCAGGGTCGCCTGCCGCCGGCCCGATCTCGCCGGCCATTTGCAGCCGCTCGGCAATGTCGGCCAGATCCAGCCCGTGCAGGCCAATGTGCGCGTGCGCTGGTCGGTCGATCGCGCCGTGCAGGGCGCCGATCATGTCGTCAACCTGGTTGCCGTGCTGCATGAGAGCGGGCGGCAGAAATTCACGGCCGTGCACGAATTCGGCGCTCGCGCCGTGGCCGAAGCGGCACGCGCAGCGGGCGCCGGCCTGACCCATATTTCGGCCCTGGGCGCCGACCTGGAAGCCGCATCCAACTATGCACGCACCAAGGCGCTTGGTGAAAAGGCCGTTCTGGAGACGATCAAGGACGCCGTGATCCTGCGGCCGTCGATCAATTTCGGACCGGAAGATAGTTTCTTCAACCGCTTCGCCAACATGGCGCGTTATTCGCCGGCACTGCCGCTGATCGGCGGCGGCCACACCAAGTTCCAGCTGGTCTATGTCGGCGACGTCGCCGAAGCGGTGGCGCGCTCGGTCGATGGCAAGGTCAAGGGCGGTCAGATCTACGAGCTTGGCGGCCCGCAGGTGCTTACTTTCAAGGAAAGCATGCAGGAAATGCTCGCGGTGATCGAGCGCAAGCGCCTACTGGTTCCGGTGCCGTGGTGGGTGGCGAACCTGCAGGCGTCGATCCTGGGCCTCTTGCCCAACCCGCTGCTGACCAAGGACCAGGTGCTGCAATTGCGCGAGCATAATGTCGTGTCGGAGGAGGCCGCCAAAGCCAACCGCACGCTCGCCGGCCTCGGCATCCAGCCGCAGGCGCTCGGGACGATCCTGCCAAGCTATCTCTGGCGTTTTCGCGCGGCCGGCCAGTTCCAGCGCAAAACCGGCGGTCTGAACATAGGCCGACGGCGGGCGATTACAGGCGCGAAGTGATCCGCATGGGCAGCCCGCCTTGCGGCTGGGTGGTCAGCTTCTGGACCGGCCACGGCCTGGTTTGCGCGATGGAATCGAAGCGGAAACGCGACAGCAGGACGGCGAGCGCGATGATCGCTTCCTGCATGGCGAAGCTGGCGCCGATGCAGACGCGCGGCCCGGCGCCGAACGGCAGATACTGAAAGCGGTCGATCTTTTCGCGGTTGCCCGGATGGAACCGCTCCGGCATGAACGCGTCCGGCCTGTCCCACAGCTTCCTGTGACGGTGGACGACCCAAGGCATGACCAGCACGGCCGCGCGCCCCGGGATGTGGAGATCCCTCCAGTTCTCCGGCTCGATCGGCTCGCGGTTGATCGACGGCGCCGGCGGATAGAGCCTGAGCGCCTCGTCGAAGGCGGCGCGGGTGAGCGGCATGGCGTCCAGCCATCTGGTCGGATCGGGCTCGCGCGCCAGCACGGCATCGATCTCGCGCTCGATCTTTTCCCGCTCCCATGGCGCCTCGGCCAGGCAATAGAGCGTCCAGCCCAAGGCTCGCGCCGTGGTCTCATGGCCGGCACCGATGAAGGTGATGATGTTGTCCTCGACTTCCGAGCGTGTCAGCCCGTCCGGCCCCTCGGCCTTGAGCAGGAGGGTCAGGAAATCCTGCGGCACGGCATCGGCATCGCGCCTGAGTCTCTGTTCGCGTATCTTGACCGTATTGCTGACGATCTTGCGGAAATAGGCCATGGTCTTGCGGCCGCGGATGCGGGTAAGCCGCGGCAGCCATTCGGGCGCGCGCAGCAGGTCTAGCGGATCGACGCGGCCCATGGTCTCGAACAGCCGGTCGATCTCCTTGGCGAAACTGCCCGGCTCCCCCGCGATTTCCCCGGAGAACAGCGTCTCGGCCAGGATGTCGTAGGTCAGCAGCGTCATGTCGTGGGCAATGTCGGAGATGCCGCCATCCTCGTAGCGGGAGGCGAATTCAAGCGTGCGCTTGAGCATCGGTCCCGCGAAACCAAAGATGTGACGCGGCGTGAACACCGGCGCCATCGCCTTGCGCGAACGCTTCCAGACCTCGCCTTCGGCCGTCAGCAAGCCGTCGCGCAGGATCGGCCGCAGGATGAGCTGGCGCACCGTCGCCATCTTGTAGTTCCTGGCATTGTCGACCAGGACATGGCGAATGAGGCCCGGGTCATTGGCGATGACCAGCGGTCCACCGACGCCGTTCACCGAGATCCAGGGCTCGTTGTAGGTCGGCTCTCCCCACAGCTCGAGCGGGTTGCGGTAGACGATGCGCATCATCTCCAGCGTCGAGGGCGGCGATGTGCGCGGCCTCGGCGCCGGCGGAACGAAGGGGGCGGGCTGAGTGTCCATGGCTGCTCCGCTGGCAAGCGCGTCGCGCTAGTCCTTGCCTCCGTTCGATGTAGTGACTGACGCACGGCGCGTCCATGTGGCCTGACGGTAAAAGCCCGTGCCCCGACGGGACGGAGCGATGCTCCCATCATCCGATTGTGACCGCTCGCCAAACGGCGCGGTCTTGTCCATGACGGCGCTCTGCCGTAGGTCACAGTCACCAACAGATACCGTCAATCGAAGGAGCCCGCCTTGAAGCACCAGTTGAACATCATCATCGGCAGCACCCGGCCGGGCCGGGCCGGGCCGGTTTTCGCTCACTGGCTGGAGCGGTTCGCGCGCGAGCACGGCAAGTTCGAACCGGTGCTGACCGACATCGCCGCCTTCGATCTGCCGGTGCTGGACGAGCCGCACCATCCCAGGCTCGGCAACTACCTGAACGATCATACCAAGGCCTGGTCGAAGGCCGTCGATGCCGCCGACGCTTTCGTCTTCGTGGCACCGGAATATAATTACTTCGTCGCACCGGCCATCGTGAACGCGATCGACTATCTCTCGCGCGAATGGAAATACAAGCCCGCCGCCATCTTCAGCTATGGCGGCGTTTCCGGTGGCCTGCGCGCAGCACAGGCGCTCAAGCCGCTGCTGACCTCCGTCGGCGTCATGCCGGTTCCGGAAGGCATCGCGCTGCCGCTGTACCAGAAGCTGCTGGGGACCGACGGCTCCTTCGAAGCCAGCGAGCAGGTGCAGGGCGGGGCAAGAACCATGCTGGAGGAGTTGCTGCGCTGGAGCGAGGCGCTGAAGCCGATGCGCGCCGGCTGATGCAAGCCGGCTCGCCCGCGCCGTAGACAGGCGGAATGTCGGCAAACGACCGAACCGTGGGCGGTTCGGCCTGCGTTTGCCATGCGCTTTGCTGCTGATGCTTTTGATGGCCGCCATCGCGGCAGCCGGCGCCAAGATAGAAGTTCACGATCAAAATTCCTGCGCGACCGGCTGGCTAAGGTCAAAGCCTCTCGCCAATAGCTGGCCGACGGTGCGCTTTTCCGCCCGGAAATGCCTGCAAACCTTGGAAAAACCACCTTTAACGCCTATATCTAGGCCATATTGAAAGCGCGATTCGGGGGCGATTTTTCGCGCTCCACCAGCCGCCTCTAGACAACAGGTTTTCATGAGCGACCAGACTGAGAACGCCAACGGCGCCGAAGCCGAATACGGCGCAGATTCCATCAAGGTTTTGAAGGGCTTGGATGCCGTCCGCAAACGGCCCGGCATGTATATCGGCGACACCGATGACGGTTCGGGCCTGCATCACATGGTCTATGAGGTCGTCGACAACGCCATCGACGAGGCACTGGCCGGTCATGCCGATCTCGTCACGGTGACGCTCAATCCCGACGGTTCGGTCACCGTCATCGACAATGGGCGCGGCATTCCCACCGATATCCATCCCAGCGAAGGCATTTCGGCAGCCGAAGTGATCATGACGCAGCTGCATGCCGGCGGCAAGTTCGACCAGAACTCCTACAAAGTGTCCGGCGGCCTGCACGGCGTCGGCGTCTCTGTGGTCAACGCCCTGTCGGCCTGGCTGAAGCTCAAGATCCGCCGCAATGGCAAGATCTTCGAGATGAGCTTCACACACGGCAATGCCGACGCGCCGCTGAGCGTTACCGGCACCTACGAACAGGACAAGCAGCCCGGCACCTATGAAGGCCGCAGCGGCAGCGAGATCACCTTCTTTCCGTCGTCCGAGACCTTCACGATGGTCGAATTCGATTTCGGCACGCTGGAGCATCGGCTGCGCGAGCTTGCGTTCCTGAATTCGGGCGTGCGCATCGTGCTGACCGACGCCCGCCACGCCGACGTCGTGCGGCATGAGCTGCACTATGATGGCGGCCTGGAGGAATTCGTCAAATATCTCGACCGGGTCAAGAAACCGCTGATCGACAAACCGATCGCCATCAGGGCCGAGCGCGACGGCATCACCGTCGAAGTGGCCATGTGGTGGAACGACAGCTACCACGAGAATGTGCTGGCCTTCACCAACAACATCCCGCAGCGCGACGGCGGCACCCATCTCGCCGGTTTTCGCGGCGCCCTGACGCGTCAGATCACCGGATATGGCGATTCCTCGGGCCTGACCAAGAAGGAAAAGGTCTCGCTGATCGGCGACGATTGCCGCGAGGGGCTGACGGCAGTACTGTCGGTCAAGGTTCCCGACCCGAAATTCTCCTCGCAGACCAAGGACAAGCTGGTCTCCTCGGAAGTCCGGCCCGTGGTCGAAGGGCTGGTCAACGAGGCGCTCGGCACCTGGCTCGAAGAACATCCGAGCGAAGGCAAGGTCGTGGTCGAGAAGGTGATCCAGGCCGCGGCGGCGCGCGAGGCCGCGCGCAAGGCGCGCGACATCACCCGCAAGACCTCGCTGGGCGTCACCTCGCTGCCCGGCAAGCTTGCCGACTGCCAGGAACGCGATCCGGCGAAGTCTGAGATCTTCATTGTCGAGGGCGATTCGGCCGGCGGCTCCGCCAAGGGCGGCCGCTCGCGCCAGAACCAGGCCATCCTGCCGCTGCGCGGCAAGATTCTCAATGTCGAGCGCGCCCGCTTCGACCGCATGCTCAGTTCCGACATGATCGGCACGCTGATCACCGCGCTCGGCACGTCGATCGGCAAGGACGAATTCAACGCCGACAAGCTGCGCTACCACAAGATCATCCTGATGACCGACGCCGATGTCGACGGCGCGCATATCAGGACGTTGCTGCTCACCTTCTTCTTCCGGCAGATGCCGGAATTGATCGAACGCGGCCATCTCTATATCGCCCAGCCGCCGCTTTATAAGGTGACGCGAGGCAAGAGCTCGCAATACATCAAGAACGAAAGCGCGTTCGAGGAATTCCTGATCGGCTCGGGACTGGAAGAAGCCTCGCTCACGCTCGGCTCCGGCGAGGTTCGCGCCGGACAGGACCTGCGGGCGGCGATCGACGATGCGCTCGCCGTGCGCCAGCTCATCAACGGCCTGCACACGCGCTACAACAGAGGCGTCGTGGAGCAGGCGGCGATCGCCGGCGGGCTCAATGCCGACGTCGTCGCCGATCTTGGCCGCGCCAATGCGATGGCGGAGCGGATCGCGCAACGTCTCGACATCATTGCCGAGGACACCGAGCGCGGCTGGACCGGCCGGATGTCGACTTCGAATGAGGGTATCGGCGGTTATGTGTTCGAACGCACGGTGCGCAGCGTCAAGGAATACGCCCATCTCGATATGGCGTTGATCAATTCAGCCGATGCGCGACAGCTCGACCGCTACGCGCAGCGGCTCAGCGACGTCTATGGAGCGCCGCCCGTGCTGCGCCGCAAGGATGTCTCGGAACCCATCTCGGGACCGTTGGCACTGCTCAACGCGGTGTTCGCGACCGGCCGCAAGGGCCTGACCATGCAGCGCTACAAGGGCCTGGGCGAGATGAACGCCGAGCAGCTTTGGGAAACCACGCTCGATCCGAACGTGCGTTCGCTGCTGCAGGTCAAGGTAAACGACGCCACCGACGCCGACAGCCTGTTCTCGCGGCTGATGGGCGACGAGGTCGAGCCGCGGCGCGAGTTCATCCAGGACAACGCGCTGTCGGTGGCCAATCTGGACATTTAATCCGGAGTCATCCCGGGACCATTGGCGCGCGTCGGTCGCGCCAGTGTTTCCGTTGCGAGATTCATTCGAACCGCCGGAACGGAAGCTTCTTTCCAGCATTGTGACAGTATCGATCACAATTCCTGGCGAAGGAGGCTCCCATGGGACGCGGCATCTTGCTCTGGTTACTCGGGGTTCCAATCCCGATCATCCTTCTCATCATGCTTTTCGCGCGATAGGGGGCTGTCATGCAGTCCACCCTGTCGATCACGGATGATCCCGGCGCGGTGGAATCGTCCGCCACCGCTATCAGCTGGGGTCCGATCATCGCCGGTGCCTTCGCCGCCTCGACATTGACCTTCATCCTGATGCTGCTCGGCTCCGGCCTGGGGTTGAGCATGGTCTCGCCATGGTCGGGCTCAAGCGCCTCTATCACCAGCTTCGCGGTTTCGACCGCGGTCTGGCTGATCGTCGTGCAATGGCTGTCATCCGGCCTCGGTGGCTATCTTGCCGGCCGGCTGCGCACCAAATGGGTGGGCGTGCATACCGACGAGGTTTATTTCCGGGATACGGCTCATGGCTTCCTGGCATGGGCGCTGGCGACGCTGCTGGTCGTCGGCGTGCTCGGCTCGGCGCTGTCGGCGGCTGTGGGTTCCGGCGTCCAGGCTGTATCCAGCGTGGCCGCCGGCGCCGCCCAGGGCGCTTCGGCCGGTGCATCGGCCAATGCAGGCGGGGCATCGACGGACAATGCCACATCCTATCTGGTGGACTCGTTGTTCAGGCCGGCGGACGCGGCGAGACTGGCGGCAGCCAATCCGCAAAACGACGCGGCGGCGGCGGCGCAGGCATCGCGCATCCTGGTCGCCAGCGCTGCGGCTGGCGAGGTTTCGCCCGAGGACAAGACATACCTGTCGCAGCTGGTCGCGGCACGCACCGGCCTGTCGGAAGCAGACGCCAAGACGCGTGTCGATACGCTGCTGGCAAAGGCGCAGGACGCCAAGGCCAAGGCCCAGCAGGCGGCCGATACCGCCAGGAAGGCGAGCGCCACATTTGCGCTCCTCGGCGCCCTGTCGCTGGTCATCGGCGCCTTCATCGCCAGCGCCGCGGCCGCCCTCGGCGGCAGGCAGCGCGACGACGAGGAGGCTGTGTTCCTGACCAGCCGTTGAACATCGTCTGAAATCCGCATGAAGAAGCCCGGCGAGCCGGGCTTCTTCATGCGGACGATGTGACCGGGTCAGTGATCCATGGCCTTGACGATTTCCTCGGTCATCTTCTTGGCGTCGCCGAGCAGCATCATGGTGCCGTCCTTGTAGAACAGCGTGTTGTCGATGCCGGCATAGCCGGAGCCGAGCGAGCGCTTGACGAACAGGCAGGTGCGCGCCTTGTCGACGTCGAGGATCGGCATACCGTAAATAGGTGAGGACTTGTCATCCCGCGCGGACGGGTTGGTGACGTCGTTGGCGCCGATGACATAGGCGACGTCGGCCTGCGCGAATTCGGAATTGATGTCCTCGAGCTCGAACACTTCGTCGTAAGGCACGTTGGCTTCGGCCAAGAGCACGTTCATGTGGCCCGGCATGCGGCCGGCCACGGGGTGGATGGCGTATTTGACGTCGACGCCATTGGCCTTGAGCTTGTCGGCCATTTCGCGCAGTGCATGCTGCGCCTGGGCGACGGCCATGCCGTAGCCAGGGACGATGATGACTTTCTGTGCGTTCATCATCAGATAGGCGGCATCGTCGGCCGAGCCCTGCTTGACCGTGCGCTCGATCCCATCATCAGCGCCCGCGGCTGCGGTCTCACCACCGAAGCCGCCGAGGATGACGGAGATGAAGGAGCGGTTCATGCCCTTGCACATGATGTAGGACAGGATGGCGCCCGACGAGCCGACCAGGGCGCCGGTGATGATCAGCGCCAGATTGCCGAGCGTGAAGCCCAGAGCCGCGGCCGCCCAACCCGAATAGGAGTTGAGCATCGACACCACCACCGGCATGTCGGCGCCGCCGATGGGGATGATGAGCAGCACGCCCAGCACCAGCGATGCGGCAACGATGAGCCAGAAGACGAGCTTCGATTCGGTGGTGACCAAAAGCACGATCAGCACGACCAAGGCGATGCCAAGCGCGATGTTGATGAAATGGCGGCCGCCGATCATGATCGGCTTGCCCGACATGCGCCCGTCAAGCTTGAGGAAGGCGATGACCGAGCCGGTGAAGGTGATGGCGCCGATGGCCACACCCAGGCTCATTTCGACCAGCGCCTGTGCGTGGATGTCGCCCGCCGTGCCGATGCCGAAGCTTTCCGGCGCATAGATGGCGGCCGCCGCCACCATCACGGCGGCAAGGCCGACGAGCGAGTGGAAGGCGGCGACCAGTTGCGGCATCGAGGTCATGGCGATGCGCCTGGCCGTGACGGCGCCGACGCCGCCGCCAATGGCAAGGCCGAGCACGATCAGGCCGAAGCGTCCGGCCGATGGCGTGGCCAGCGCCAGCGTGGTGGCGATGGCGATGCCCATGCCGATCATGCCGTAGAGATTGCCCTGCCGGCTGGTGGTCGGGTGCGACAGGCCGCGCAACGCCAGGATGAAGAGAATGCCGGAGACCAGATAGAGGAAGGAGGCGAGATTGACGGTCACGTCACTTGTCCTTCTTCTTGTACATTGCCAGCATGCGCTGGGTGACGAGGAAGCCGCCGAAGATGTTGACCGACACCAGCATCAGCGCGACGAAGCCGAAGCCCGCGGCGACGCCGGAGGCGGCGATGCCGACGGCAAGCAGCGCGCCGACGACGATGACCGAGGAGATGGCGTTGGTGACGGCCATCAGCGGCGTGTGCAGCGCAGGCGTCACCGACCAGACGACGTAATAGCCGACGAAGATCGCCAGCACGAAGATGGCCAGGCGGAAGACGAAGGGATCGATGGCGCCGCCCGACAGCGCGTGCGCGGCGTCGCCGGCCGCCTCGGCGCCGCCGGGAGCATTTGCCAGGTTCTGCACCGCCAGCCGGACGGCAGCACTTGCCTGGTCGAGCTGGTCGAGGGCTTTCTGCAAGGTCTGGTCCATCACGCGGTCCCTTTCGGCTTGGGCGAGGGCGACTTTGGCGAGGGCGACTTTGGCAGCGAGGGCTTGGATGCGGCGGCTTGCTTGGGCGCGGCTTTCCTGGGCGCGGCTTTCTTGGGCGCCGAAGCATCGGCGACCATTGTGCTGGCCGGTATCGCCGGCGGTTCGATATATTGGCCCTTTGGCGGCTGCTGGTCGGCCTTGGCGAAGGCCGGATGGACGATCTTGCCACCGTCGGTCAGCATGGTCGCCTTGACCAGGTCGTCATCGCGATTGATGGCAAGCGTCTTCGTCGCCTTGTCGACCAGGGTCTCGAGGAAAGCAAAAAGGTTCCTGGCGTAGAGCAGCGAGGCGGAGGCCGCGACGCGGCCCGGCACGTTGAGGTAGCCGACGATCTTGACGCCGTTGGCCGTCGTCACGACCTTGCCAGGCACAGCGCCCTCGACATTGCCGCCGCGCTCCACCGCAAGATCGACGATCACCGAACCAGGCTTCATCGAGGCGACCATGTCAGCCGACACCAGCCTCGGCGCCGGGCGGCCGGGGATCAGCGCCGTGGTGATGACGATGTCCTGCTTGGCAATGTGCTCGGCGGTCAGCGCCGCCTGCTTGGCCTGGTACTCCTTGGACATCTCCTTGGCGTAGCCGCCGGCGGTCTCGGCCGCCTTGAACTCTTCGTCCTCGACGGCGAGGAACTTTGCGCCAAGCGAGGCGACCTGTTCCTTGGCGGCGGGGCGAACGTCGGTCGCGGTGACGACTGCGCCGAGCCGGCGCGCTGTGGCGATCGCCTGCAGGCCGGCGACGCCGACGCCCATGATGAACACCTTGGCGGCAGGAACCGTGCCGGCCGCCGTCATCATCATCGGCAGCGCGCGATCGTATTCGGCTGCGCCGTCGATCACCGCCTGGTAGCCGGCAAGGTTAGCCTGCGAGGACAAGACGTCCATCGACTGGGCGCGCGTGATGCGCGGCATGAATTCCATCGAGAAGGCCGTCACCCCGGCCTTGGCCAGTGCCGCGACGGCGGCATCGTTGCCATAGGGATCCATGATGGCGATCACGGCAACGCCGCGCTTGTAGGATTTGAGCTCCGCATCCGTCGGCTGGCGCACCTTCAGCACCACGTCGGCCTTGGCAACATCGCCGGCCTCGCCGATCGAAGCGCCCGCCTTGACGAACTCCTCATCGGGAATGCGCGATCGCGTGCCGGCACCGGCCTCCACAACCACTTCAAGACCCAGGCCGGCCAGCCGTTTCACCGTATCGGGCGAAGCCGCGACGCGCGGCTCGTTCGCATCGAACTCACGAGGGATGAAAACCGTCTGTCCCACCGCATGATCCTTTCGGCTGGAACCTGTTTGCGCAAAATGTCGGCCGGGGCATCCGGCGACGTCAAAGGCAATGGGGTTTTGGAAAGACTATCGCAGAATGAAGGCGCCGACGGCCATGATCAGGACGAACAGGATAGTCGCCGAGAAGAAGCCGCCCGCGAAGAAACCGAAAGCCATCGCCAGAAGTATGGCGCCGCAGAAGAGTGATCCGTATTTGGCCAGCATGAGGAAGCCCGCATAGGTGCGGTCGTGCTCGGCATAGTCCATCTTCGCGCCCAGTTCGACAGGACCGGTCGGCGTGTGCTCAGCCATAGGAATACCCCTTCGAAGACATCTTTCAGGCACATAGCGAAAAGCCGCGCCGAGAGCAATGGCGCTATTGCCGCATCGCAGCTTACAACTGCCTCAAGGGAAATTTGAAGCAAAGCGCCCCTGCGTTCGGCAGAATCGCCGAACCGCTCCGGCTGCTTGTTTTCGCGCAATCCCGGACGAAGCCGGCTGGCGCGTCAACCGCGCTGTCCGTCTTTAGCCGGCGAGGTGCGGAAACAATCCAAGCAGGCCAGCTATGATCAGATAGAGCGCGACGATGTAGTTCAGCAGCCGTGGCATGACCAGGATCAGCACCCCGGCGATCAGCGAGATAAGCGGCGTGAGCGCGAGCTGGGAAATATGCATGTCGGGGTCCTTTTGGCAGATACGTCGAAATGAAGACGCGGAGCGTCAACGCGCCGCCGTCATCAAAACGCGGATCTGGCCGGAAAGCTCCGGAGCTTTGCAAAATCAGGGGCCTCAGGCGGCCTCACGATAATATTTCGCCGTCGGCACGATAGACAAGGGCGTCAGCCGATTGATGGCCGGATTGGCGAACATCAACCGCTGTTCCATGGGCGTCGACCTGAAGAATGGGAAACGTTCGAGCGTCAGGCGCATATTTTCGCCGGCGGGGATTTCGAACAGGGCGATCCGGGTAAGAACGCCCGGAAACTCCTTAGCCTCGGTCCTCTGCACGGCATTGAAGTAACGAGAATAAAAATTGGAATGCTCGACCTTGACCGGCGTCAGCACAGAGTTCTGGCCAAAATAGAGCGAGGCCACCATGGCAAGCCTGAGTGTCAGAAACGGCAGCACTCCGGGTGCCGGCGCGGCGTCAGGATCGGTTGCGAAGCGGGTTCCGTCGATGAAGGTTTCTCCGCGGGCAAGCCGCTCGATCAGTATTTCCGGATAGGCATCAACGGAGGGCGAATTCGGGTGCTCGATGGAAATGTAATGGAAGCGGATTGTGCTCACCAATTCGCCGTAGCAATAGACACCGAATCGGTAGGAATTGGGTAGATTGTCCCAGCGATCCTCGAACATGCCGCTGGCGAGCGGGCCGCACATACCGGAGCGCAGATAGGACTTATAGCGAAGCCGGTAAATCGCTTCCAAATCCTCGCCCCCGGTAATGAGGCGATAATCGACATGCTCAAGCAGTTGCATCATCGATCGATTCAGCACCGAATCCCCGGCTGTGCTTACCCCGCCAGACGCATTCCTTGTAGCTGTTGCAGCATCCATCGTCTGTCCTCGAATTCGACCTAGGATAGGCTATTCGAGTTGAAATGAGACACAAGCCGAAATTTAGATCTTGTTGATTTACATTCCGTTAACCTTAATGGCCGGGAGTCGCCCGAGAATATCTTACTGAGCAATCGTCCGACGATTGCCGCTGAGAGGACGTGGATCATGCCTCCGAATACATCTGCATACTCTGAGGAGGACCCTTTCAGCTGCATTGCGCAAAGGCAAAATCGCGGCGGAACCGTATCCCGACACTGAACGAGTTCGACATCAAAGAGCGTCGTGCGATTCGCAACGCGCGGGGAATCCAATCGAGCGAAGTCGAAAATTACGGCGCTAACGGACCGTCCGTTTACCGGTGCGACGCAGGTCAGCGGCAAATGGCCAGGTGACATTCGACATCGTCTCGATACCCGACGCACTGAGCGCGGCACCGAACAGGAAGCCCTGCACGAGATCCGGTTTCACTTGCAAGGCCAGGATCTTGAGCTGCTCAAAGGTCTCGACGCCTTCGACAGTCACGGAAAGTCCAAGCGGCCGCGACAGATTGACAATGCCCTTCAGCAGCTCCAGCGAACGCTTGCTCTGGGTGACGTCCATCAAGAAGGAGCGATCGATCTTGATCTTGTCGAGCGGCAGCTTGTGCAGATAGCTCAGGCTCGAATAGCCGGTCCCGAAATCGTCAAGTGCGATGCGCACACCGATCTGCTTCAGTTCCTCGATATATTGACGTGTCAGCGACTTGTCATCGAGCAGCGCAGTTTCGGTGACCTCGATCTCCAGCCGGCCGGCGGCAAGGCCGGAGCTGACCAGAGCGTCGCGAACCTTCTGGATGACGTCCCGGTTGCGGAAATCCTTGGCGGAGAGATTGACCGAGACGCTGGTGTGGTCCGGCCATTTGGCGCATTCGGTGCAGGCTGCCTGCAGCACGAAGGTGCTAATCTCGGAAATGATGCCCATTTCCTCCGCCAGCGGAATGAAGATGCCGGGCGAAATCGGCCCGAGGTCGGGATGGTCCCATCGGCACAGCGCCTCGCAGCTGGCGATGCGCATCGTGCTCATCGCCACGATCGGCTGGTAGACGACGCGCAGGGCCTTGCCTTCCACCGCGCTGCGCAGATCCGCCTTCATCAGCTGGCGGTTGCGGAACGCAGCGTCCATGGCGGCCTCGAACAGCCGCCAGCCGTTCTTGCCGAGCTCCTTGGCCTTATAGAGCGCCAGGTCCGCCTTGACGATCATGGCATCGACGTCGGTATCCCTGACCCGCGACAGCACGGCGCCGGCGCTGGCCTGGATGCGCAGCCCGTGGCCGGCGACGTCCACCTCCCCTTGCAACGCTGCAAAGATCTCGTCGATCTGAAGGGTCAGATGGCTTTCATCCTCTATACGGTCGAAGAAAACCATGAATTCGTCGCCGCCGAAGCGGCTGACGGTGATGCCTTGTCCCGCAATGGCGGCAAGACGCTCGGCCACCGCGTAGATCAATCCATCGCCGATCGGATGCCCGAGCGTGTCGTTGACACTCTTGAAATCGTCGAGGTCGAGCACGGCAAGGCCGCAGAGGCGGTCACGGTCGCCTGACGCCATCGCCTCGCCGATCAGTTCGTGGAAATAGGCGCGATTGGGCAGGCCGGTGAGATTGTCATAGCGCGCCATGAAGCGGATCTTGTCTTCCGCCTCGACGCGCGCCGTCACGTCCTCGAAGGTGATGACTCCGAGTTCCTGGCTGCCTTCGCGGGCGGAGAATTCGTAATGTTGGCCATTGGCGAGCGAAACCAGGACCTTACGGTCGCGGCCCTCGCGCAATGCACGCGTCAGCTGGGCTTCGATGTAGCGGCAGTCCTTTGGAGCCAGCATGCCGCCCACGACGCCGCGCATCAAGAGACCATGGATTGACCGCCCAAGCAGCGCATCGGCCGATTTGAGCGACATAAGATGCGCGGCCTCGGCATTGGCGACCGCCACCCGCCCGTCCGGGCCAAGCATGACGAGGCCATGCGACATGGTATTGAGCGCGCGATCGAATCTGAGCGCGAGCTTCCTCGCTTCCTTGTGGCCGATGACGGCCGAGAAAAGCACATCGCGGACGTGGTCGGCGCTGTTGATCGTGACGAAAGTCAACGGGATGATCATCAGACCGAGAATGACCGAAGGCACATCCATGCGCAGCAAAAGTGCAAGTGCTGCCGGACCAATGAAGGTCACGGAAAAAACCCGCACCATAATGGGAGAGCCGTAGTTCCGGCCAACAACCGTCACCAAGGTCGCGATGGCCAGCGACGTCGCGGCCAGTTCGGCAAAGGGATCGGGATAGACATAGATCGATATGAAGCACAGTGCGCCCAACGTGAGGCCCTGCACGCTGCCCTTGAGGATGTAGTTGCGCTCCCACCGATGCGCCTCTTGGACGTCGGCTATTACACCGCCTGCCTTCCGGAAGGCGCGAATGCCGAAATAGCGGTAAAGGCAGATGGACAGCAGAACAAAAGAGAAAGCCAGGAACAACGGATTGTTCGTGCGCAAGTAGATCATTAGTCCGAGGATCCAGTAGCACACGCCACCGATCACCAGCATGTGGGCGTTGTCGAACAACGACCGCACAAACTGGATATAAACATCCGCTGGGATGTTTTCGGTCTTTGTTCTGCCCATGTCGTCGGCCCAACGCTAGGCCTCGTCATCTCACATCCGCCTTAAGAAAGGCTTAGAACAGCGGTTTTGGGCGGCTTGCCGAAGGCGCGCAAAGCAGGACAGACTGGGAGAATTGGGCTTTAGGTAAACAAGGCCATCACTCGGCGGCCTGGAGTTCCGCCCTCGCTGACGTGCCGGACAGGCGCTCGAGCAGTCTTTGGCGCTCGCCGGCCGCCTTTTGAGCGCTGGCTTGCCGAACATGGCCGTAACCGCGGATGAGTGCCGGCACCGAGACGAGGGCCGTGGCGGCCTCGATGGTGTCCGGCGCCAGCGAGTTGGCGACGTGTTGCAGGTCGGCCTCATATTGCGCCAGCAATTGCCGCTCCATGCGCCGCTCGGCGGTGTAGCCGAACAGGTCGAATGCTGTCCCGCGCAGGCCCTTCATCGCCGCCAGCATGCGGAACCCTTTCATCATCCAGGGACCGAAGCTCGATTTCCTCGGTTTGCCGTCATTGCCGCGACGGCCCAGAACCGGCGGCGCCAGGTGGAATTCGAGTTTTTCGTAACTCTGGAACTGCTTGCCGAGTTCGGCGGCGAAGGAGCCGTCGGTATAGAGCCGCGCCACCTCGTATTCGTCCTTGATCGCCATCAGCTTGAACAGGTTCCTGGCCGCCGCTTCCGTCACGGCGCTCGAACCGGGCGCTGCCTTGGCTTCGGCCGCGCGCAGGGCAGCGATCCTGCCGGCGTAGCGCTTGCCATAGGCGGCGTTCTGATAGGCGGAAAGGAAAGCGACCCGGCGGGCAATGATTTCGTCCAGCGTCTGGGCAGTGGTGGCGGGTTGGCCGTCCTTGCCCGGCTGGACGAGGCCACGCACGAAATCCGGCTGATGCGCGGCGCGGCGGCCCCAGCGGAAGGCGGCGATGTTCATCCCCACCGCCTCGCCGTTCAATTCGATCGCCTTTTCGACGGCTTGCGCCGACAGCGGCAGACCGCCATGCTGAAAGGCGAAGCCGAGCATGAACATGTTGGCGCCCAGCGAATTGCCGAACAGGGCGGTGGCTGTGCGGGTGGCGTCGAAGAAATGCGCCTTGTCGTCGCCGGCAGCAGTGCGGATCGCCTTCTTCAAGCGCTCGATGGGGAGCGAGAAATCGGCCGAGCGGGCAAACTCGCCCGGCATGATCTCGGCAGTGTTGGCGAGGAAGATGGTGTGGCCCTCGCGCACCGCGGCCAGCACTTTTTTGGCTCCCGACACGACGAGATCGCAGCCGAGCACGAGATCGGCCTTGCCGGCCGAGACACGGATGGCGTGGATGTCATCGGGCGTGCGGGCGATGCGGACATGGGTGAACACCGAACCGCCCTTCTGGGCAAGCCCGGCCATGTCGATCATGCCGCAGCCCTTGCCCTCGAGATGAGCCGCCATGCCGAGCACGGCGCCGACGGTGACGACGCCGGTGCCGCCGACGCCGTCGATGATCGCCGCCCAGCCCTGTTCGCCGAGCGGGAATTCGGCGGCTGCTGGAACGCCGTCGAGCGGATCAGTGCTGCCGGCGATGCCTTCGGCCTTGCGGATCTTGGCGCCATGCACGGTGACGAAGGATGGGCAGAAGCCATTGACGCAGGAAAAATCCTTGTTGCAGCTCGACTGGTCGATCCGGCGCTTGCGGCCGAACTCGGTCTCCACCGGCTGGATGGAGACGCAGTTCGATTGGACGCCGCAGTCGCCGCAGCCCTCGCAGACCAGTTCGTTGATGAAGACCCGCTTGTCGGGATCGGGAAAGGTTCCGCGCTTGCGGCGGCGGCGCTTTTCGGCGGCACAGGTCTGGTCGTAGAGCAGGATCGAAACCCCGCTAACGCCGCGCAGCTCGCGCTGGACGAGATCGAGATCGTCGCGGTGATGGATGGTGGCGCCGGCCGGGAACTCGACCTTGCCGGCATATTTGTCGGGTTCGTCGGTGACGACGGCGATGCGCTCGATCCCTTCGGCTCGCACCTGCCTGGCGATCATGTCCACCGTCAGGCCGCCTTCATGCGGCTGGCCGCCGGTCATGGCCACCGCGTCGTTATAGAGTATCTTGTAGGTGATGTTGGCGCCCGACGACAGCGCGAAGCGGATCGCCAGCGTGCCGGAGTGGTTGTAGGTGCCGTCGCCGAGATTCTGGAAAATGTGGTCGCGCTTGGAAAAGGGCGCCTGGCCGACCCACTGCGCCCCCTCGCCACCCATGGCGGTGAAGCCGACAGTATTCCTGTCCATCCACAGTGCCATGAAATGGCAGCCGATGCCGGCCGCGGCGATCGAGCCATCCGGCACCTTGGTCGAGGAATTGTGTGGGCAGCCGGAGCAGAAGAAGGGCGTGCGGGAGCCGATGTCCGACGCGTCTGCGAGCATGGCCTGGAACTGGCGCAGCTTCGCCACCCGCGCTGAAATCTCTTCCGACGGACCGATGGTTTTCACGATCCTTTCGCCAAGGGCAATGGCGATTTCGTTGGGGTCGAGCGCGCCCTTGGCCGGAAACAGCCAGTCGCCGCGCTCGTTCTTCTTGCCGACGATGACGGGCTGCGTGGCGGTGCCGTAGAGGCTCTCGCGAAGCTGCACCTCGATCAGCGAACGCTTCTCCTCGACGACGACGATGGTGTCGAGGCCGCGCGCGAACTCGGCAATGTGCTGGAAATCGAGCGGCCAGGGGCAACCGACTTTGAACAGCCGCACGCCGATGCGGCCGGCGGCGGCCTCGTCGATGCCGATATCCTCGAGCGCCTGGCGGACGTCGAGATAGCTTTTGCCGATGGTGATGATGCCGATCCTAGGATTGCGGCCGCCCGAATAGACGACGCGGTTCAGCCCGTTGGCATGGATGAAGGCCGACGCGGCGGCGCGCTTGTACTCATGCAGCCGCTCCTCCTGGCCGAGCATGTCGATCTCGTGGCGGATGTTGAGGCCGCCGGGCGGCATGTCGAACTCGGGATTAACGATGTTCAGACGCTCGATCGAGGCATCGACCGAGGCCGTCGATTCGATGTTGTCCTTGACGCATTTGATGGCCGCCCATGTGCCGGCGAAGCGCGACATGGCAAAACCGTAGAGCCCGTAATCGATTATCTCCTGGACACCGGCCGGGTTGAGGATCGGCACCATGGCGTCGACGAACAGGAATTCGGTGGCATGCGCGTTGGTCGAGGATTCGGCCATGTGGTCGTCGCCCATCAAAGCGAGCGCACCGCCATGTTTCGACGAGCCGGCCAGATTGGCGTGGCGGAAGACGTCGCCGGAGCGGTCGACCCCCGGACCCTTGCCGTACCAAACCGAAAAAACGCCGTCATGGGTGCCTTCGCCCAGCAGTTCCGTCTGCTGCGATCCCCAGCAGGCGGTAGCGGCGAGTTCCTCGTTAAGTCCGGGCTGGAAGACGATGTCGGCCTGGGCGAGCTGTTTTTTTGCCTTCCACAGCTGCATGTCGAGGCCGCCCAGCGGCGAACCGCGATAGCCGGAGACGAAGCCGGCCGTGTCCAGGCCCGCGCGGCGGTCGCGCTCGCGCTGCATCAGCAGCATGCGGATGACCGCCTGGGCGCCGGACAGGAAGATGCGTTCCTTCCCCAGGTCGAACTTGTCGTCGAGCGCGACGTCGTGCAGCGTCATCAGGCATTTCCTCTGCGGAGGCCGCGCGGGGGCAGGCAGCCAGCGTCGGGATCGGATGACGCATCCTTTCTCCCCTTGCAAGACAGGTCAAACGAAATCGGACGTGACAGGCAACGCGCAACGAACGATCCGCCGTCATCCCTTGCCCGGTATGAAATCGCCCCGCGAGCAATGTCCGGCGTACGAAAATCTCGCTTGCCTTTCGGCTTGGCGGCGAGCGTCAGGTCCCCTTGGAGCAGTCGGGCTTCGGCTCGCCCGGCAGCTTGCCGTCGGGGTGGCCGACGAGATCGGGATTGGCGGTGTAGAGCTGGTCAATGACGAGCGGCCGGTCGGGCAGGATGGACTGGTCTTCGGTGGACATCAGCGTGGTGTCGATCTTCTGCAGGACCGCGCCGTCGGAACCCTTGATAGCGATGGCGATCGTATAAGGCTTGTTCTTGACGACGCAGGTCAAAGCCGGGCTCTCCAGCGTCACCTTGTCGAGCTTGGGCCAGACCTTCTGCTCGACCACCAACGGCGCGCCGCCGGCCGGATCCTGGAAGCTGGCGACCGCGACCTGGCCCTCTCCCATCGGGCGCAGGGGCCGCAGCGTCACGACATAGGTCGCCCTGGCAAGACGATAGTTGAAGACGAATATCTTGCCCGAAATCTCGAACAACTTGCCTTCACCGTCCTTGGCGGTGTCGCGGCAGGCGCCGAGCGCCATCGCCGCGATCAGCGCCATGCCGAGCAGGGCTGAACGAGAGCTAGTCCTGGACATTGTTGACCTCATTGGCCGCCCTGCGGCGGCGATAGTGGCGGCTTGCCTTCTGGCGGTTGCCGCAGACCGCCATGTCGCACCACAGGCGGCTGGAATTGCGGCTGCGGTCGACGAACAGCCAGGAGCAATTGGGGCAGATCCTGAGCCTGGCGACCGTGTCCTCGCGCAGCAGCGACAGGGCGGAAACCGCCAGTGCCGCTTCGAATGCGATCGGCGTTGCCGGATCGCCGAACGGCTTTCCGGGCGTTGCGATCTCGGTCCGACTGCCGGCAAGACCGTCGGCGCAGGCCGCCAGGAGGCCGGAGAGATGATCGGTAGCGACCGTGCCTTTCGACACCGCGTGGCGAAACAACCGGTCCGTCGCCTCGCGGATCGCCAGCACGACAGGCGCGATTGCAGCCGGCGCGGAGACCGCCAGCCGCCTGCCGCCAAGCTCGGCGGCGCGAAAGCCGCTCGCCGCGTCCGCGAAGTGGGCGATCTCGCGCGGATCGTCAAAACGGTCGAAGGTCCTCTCGGGATCGGCACGCAGCACGACGGTGTTCGCCGTGTCGAGCGCGAGCAGGCCGCCGGTGAAGCGGTGCGGGGTCCAGGATACCGTCATGTCCGAAATCTAACCGATAAATGGCATTTGACAAGTTAGATTCGACGATGCAAGTCTGCCCTGAAGCGGGTATTGCCGCTCTCTGTCTGGAGCGTATCGTCGTCCCAAAACCGCTATGCGCTTTGGGCGACATGCCCCGAGGATTTTCGCATGCTGTATCTGTTCCAGCAGGTCCTGAACGGGCTGCATTCAGGCGCACTCTATGCGCTGCTGGCGTTCGGCTATGTGCTGACCAACGGTATCCTGCACCGCACCAACCTGGCCTATGGCGCGCTGTTCGCCTTTTGCGGACAGACGATGATCCTGACCGCCGCCTTCGGCTACCAGGTGCTGTGGCTGACGCTGACGGCGGCGGTGGTGCTCGGCATCGCAGCGGCTTTCCTCTACGCCGCGCTTATCAGCTGCGTCCTGTCGCGCAGCGTCTTCGAACCGCTGGCCGACCGCTCGCCCAACGCGATCGTGGTGACCACGCTTGGTATCCTGCTGGTTTTGTCGGAAGCAGGCCGCATCGCCGCCGACACGCATGATTTGTGGCTGCCGCCTATGCTGGCGCAACCTGTCGTTTTCGCGCAGAATGCCGGCTTCAAGGCGACATTGACGCTGATCCAGCTGCTCGATTGCGCCGTGGTGCTGGGGGCGGTGGCGCTTGCGGCTTGGGGCTTTGCCCATTCGAATTTCGGCCGGCGCTGGCGCGCCGTCTCCGACGATCCCAAGGCGGCCGCCATGTGCGGCGTCGACGTGCGCGCCGTGTTCCGCCACGCAGTGCTGTTCGGCGGTTTCTGCGCCGCGCTGGCCGGCGTCATGGCCGGCCTCTATTACGGCAATGTCAGTTTCGGTTCCGGCCTCGTCTACGGGCTCAAGATCCTGTTCGTGACAGCGGTCGGCGGCTATCTCTCGCCGCCGCGGGCGGCCCTGGGCGCTGCCGCCTTCGGCATGGCCGAGTCGCTGTGGGCCGGCTATTTCCCGGTGGAATGGCGCGACGCGTGGATGTACCTGTTCCTCGTCGCCATGCTGGTGCTGATCGGCGCTGGCCGCGACCAGACCAAGATCGCGTGATCAGCATCAGACTTTGGTTGCATGACGCCTGCCACCGATAAGCTTGTTTCGGAAACGAAACGACCGCCTTAAGGTTTTGATTTTCCCCACGAACCCTGCCGGCTGCCGGTTCCGGGTTCCCAAACCGTGCGCCGTCGGCCTGCGCTTCGTCGGCTTCCTCGTCTCACAACCGCGTTGACAGCGCCGCTCCTGTGTTGACCCGTCCTGCCACGCACGGCATACGGTTAGGCCACAGCGGCGCGGCGGAAAACAAGGGGGAGCCGTCGCGCCTCGGCTAACAGGGAGGAATGCATGGCAGGGCTTCTCGCTCTATCCAGGACGATCGACCGTGTGAACGAGTTCATCGGCAAATGGATATCGTGGTTGATCCTGCTGGCAATCCTGGTGAGCGCCGCTAACGCGACTATCCGCAAGGTGTTCGACACCTCGTCGAATGCGTGGCTGGAGCTGCAATGGTACCTGTTCGGCGCCGCCTTCATGCTGGCGGCGGCCTATACGCTGAAGCAGAACGACCATATCCGCATCGATATCGTCTACGGCCTGTTCCCGCGCCGCGTGCAGCACTGGATCGACCTTTTCGGCCATATCTTTTTCCTGATGCCGTTCGTGACGCTGATGGTGATCTATTTCGTCCCCTACGTGTCGCTTTCGTTCCGCAGCGGTGAAATGTCGAACAATTCCGGCGGGCTGATCATCTGGCCGGCAAAGGCGATCCTGCTGGTCGGCTTCTTCCTGCTAGCGCTGCAGGGCATCTCCGAGATCATCAAGAAGATCGCCATCATGCGCGGCGACATGGACGACCCGACCCCGTTCATATCGGCGCATGAGCAGGCGGAACTCGAAGCCAAGGCACTGGCCGACGAGGTGCGCTCGTGATCGGGTTCATCGCCCAGAACATGGCGCCGATCATGTTCGCCTCGCTGGTCCTCTTCCTGCTGATCGGCTATCCCGTCGCCTTCTCGCTCGCCGCCAACGGACTTTTGTTCTTTTTCATCGGCGTGCTGGTCTCACCCTATTCGGGCGGCTCGATCAATCTCGCCTGGCCGCTGCTGCATGCGTTGCCGGATAATTTCTACGGCAGCCGGGTGATGTCGAACGACACGCTGCTGGCGATCCCTTTCTTCACCTTCATGGGCATCGTGCTCGAGCGATCGGGGATGGCGGAAGACCTGCTCGATACGATCGGCCAGCTGTTCGGGCCGATCCGCGGCGGGCTTGCCTATGCCGTGATCTTCGTCGGCGCGTTGCTGGCCGCCACGACCGGCGTGGTGGCGGCATCGGTCATCGCCATGGGGCTGATCTCGCTGCCGATCATGCTGCGCTACGGCTATGACCGCCGGCTGGCGTCCGGCGTCATCGCCGCGTCCGGAACGCTCGCCCAGATCATCCCGCCGTCGCTGGTGCTGATCGTGCTCGCCGACCAGCTCGGCCGCTCGGTCGGCGACATGTATGCGGGCGCGCTGATCCCCGGCATCGTGCTGACCAGCCTCTACATGCTCTACATCCTGATCATGACGATCGTCCGGCCGAATTCGATGCCGGCGCTGCCGCTGGAAGCACGCACGCTCGGCCATGGCGTCGTGTCGCTGCTGGTGGCGTTGCTGGCGACGGTGGCGATCTCCTACGCGGCCTACCGCTATCTCGCACCGACCCATGGCGACAATGCCGACATCCTCGGCGCCAGCATCGGCGTGGCCGTGATCTATATCGTTGCGATCGCCGATCAGCGCCTGAAAATCAACATGATGTCGCGGCTGGCGCAGCAGGTCGTGATCGTGCTGATCCCGCCATTGGCGTTGATCTTCCTGGTGCTGGGCACCATTTTCCTTGGCATCGCCACTCCAACCGAGGGCGGCGCCATGGGCGCTGTCGGCGCGCTGGCGATGGCGGCGATCAAAGGCCGGCTGTCGCTCGACGTGGTCAAGCAGGCGCTCGCTTCGACGACAAGGCTGTCGTCCTTCGTGCTGTTCATCCTGATCGGCGCGCGCGTCTTCTCCCTCACCTTCTACGGCGTCAACGGCCACATCTGGGTCGAGCATCTCCTGACCTCGCTGCCGGGCGGCGAGGTCGGCTTCCTGATCGGCGTCAACATTCTGGTCTTCGTGCTTGCCTTCTTCCTCGATTTCTTCGAACTGGCCTTCATCATCGTGCCGTTGCTGGCACCGGCCGCCGACAAGCTCGGCATCGACCTGATCTGGTTCGGCGTGCTTCTGGGCGTCAACATGCAGACCAGCTTCATGCATCCACCCTTCGGCTTCGCGCTGTTCTACCTGCGCTCGGTCGCCGCCCGGGTGCCCTATCTCGACCGCTTGACCGGCAAGCAGATCGCGCCGGTGACCACGGGTCAGATCTATTGGGGCGCCGTGCCGTTCGTCTGCATCCAGGTGATCATGATCGGGCTCACCATCGCCTTCCCGCAAATGGTGATGCACTACAAGGGCACAGCGGTCGATTCCGGCACGATCGACTATACGGTGCCGGAGGTGCCGGGACTGACGCCGCTCGGCACGCCGCCGGCCGGGAGCGGAACCGCACCCGCCACTGGCGCCCCGCCGCCCGCCGCGCCTGCCGCGCCCGACCTGTCGCAACCGCCGAACTTCGGCGACACGGCGCCCGCCAAACCGGCGGCACCACAGCCGGATCTGTCGCAGCCGCCGAATTTCAACTGATGCCGGAGGTCGCAAAACCATGAAAGCGGTACGGCTGGAAGCGGTTGGCAGCATCACGCTGCGCGAGGTCGCCGAGCCGGTTCCCGGGCCTGACGATCTGCTGGTGCGCATCGAGGCCTGCGGCGTCTGCGGCACGGACCGGCATCTCTTCCACGGCGAGTTTCCCTGCCGGCCGCCGGTAACGCCCGGACATGAGTTCTCCGGCATCGTCGAGGCAATGGGACATTCCGTGAGCGGCTTCTCGATCGGCGACCGCGTCACCGGCGATCCCAACATCGCCTGCGGACGCTGCCGCCATTGCCATGCCGGCCGCATCAATTTGTGCAGCAATCTCAATGCCATCGGCATCCATCGCGACGGCGGCTTCGCCGACTACGTCGTGTTGCCGCAGAAACAGGCCTTCATCCTGCCCGCGGACTTGAAGCCGACGCACGGCGCCTTCTGCGAGCCGCTCGGCTGCTGCCTGCATGGCGTGGATCTGGCCGAGATCAAGCCCGGCTCCTCGGTCGCCATACTTGGCGGCGGCGTGATCGGCCTGCTCACAGTGCAACTGGCAAGGCTTGCAGGGGCGACGACCATCATCCTGTCGACGCGACAGGCATCACGGCGCGCACTGGCCGAGGAGCTCGGCGCGACGGCAACGGTCGACGCAAGCGCCGCCGACGTCATCGATGCCATCTCCGGGCCAGCGGGACTGGTGCCCGGCGGTGTCGACGTGGTGCTCGAATGTGCCGGTGTCCAGGAAACGGTCGAGCAGTCGCTGCGGCTGGCGAGGGCCGGCGGTACGGTCGTCATTGTCGGCGTGGTGCCGCAAGGCATGAAGGCGGCGTTCGAGCCCTTCGATCTTCTGTTTCGCGAGTTGAAGGTTCTCGGCTCCTTCCTCAATCCCTACACGCACCGCCGCGCCGCCGAGCTGATCGCTTCGGGCGCGATCGAGATCGACCGGCTGATCTCCAGGCAGGTGCCGCTGGAAGAGGCCGCCGCGGTAATCGCCAACCCGCCTGCCGCCGGCGAGGTCAAGGTGGTGGTGGTGCCGGACCGAGGCTGAGTGCCGCTGTCGCTTCGAACCCGTTCGACCCCCGGCCCTGCGGCGCAAGTTTCGACGCCTTCGACTATCGATGTTTCCAGCACCGACGCCCAACGAATAAACCCCGGACTACCGAGTCCGGGGTCTTCGAAAGGAGGCAGAAAAACCTTACAGCTTGCCGTTGCGCTGCTGGACCATCATGAAGGTGTCGTAATTGTACTCGGCCACCTGCGCCCAGAGATAGTGCTCCTTACGGAAGCCCTTGATCGAGTCCCAGATCTTCTTGAACGGCGCGTTCGAGGCTTCCATTTCGGCGTAGACCTCATTGGCCTTCTCGAAGCAGGCGGACATGATCTCCTGGCTGAACGGACGCAGTTTGGCGCCGCCGGCCACCAGCCGCTTCACCGCCGCAGGATTGAGATAGTCGTATTTCTGCAGCATGTTGGCATCGGCGGCTTGCGCGGCGGTATGCAGCAGCGACTTGTAAGTCGGCGAAAGCTCTTCGTATTTCGCCTTGTTGAACATCAGGTGGACGGTCGGGCCGCCTTCCCACCAGCCTGGATAGTAGTAGTAGGGCGCAACCTTATAGAAGCCGAGCTTCTCGTCGTCATAGGGGCCGACCCATTCGGCTGCGTCAATGGTGCCCTTTTCGAGCGCCGGGTAGATGTCGCCGCCGGCGATCTGCTGCGGCACGACGCCGAGCTTCTGCACAACCTTGCCGGCGAAGCCGCCGATGCGCATCTTGAGGCCGGAAAGGTCGGCCACCGTGTTGATCTCCTTGCGGAACCAGCCGCCCATCTGCACGCCGGTATTGCCGCCAGGCAGGCCGAACAAGCCTTGCGTGGCGAGAAATTCGTTGAACAGGTCGATGCCGCCGCCATGATAGTGCCAGGCATTCATGCCGCGCGCGTTGAGCGAGAACGGAACCGCCGCGCCCAGCGCCCAGGTCGGATCCTTGCCCCAGTAATAATATGCCACCGTATGGCAGGCCTCGACCGTGCCGGCGGTCGTGGCGTCGGCCGCCTGAAGGCCGGGCACCAGTTCGCCAGCGGCGAAGACCTGGATCTGGAAATTGCCGTCGGTGGCTTCCGAAAGCATCTTTGAGAAGACCTCGGCGCCGCCATAGATCGTGTCGAGCGATTTGGGAAAGGACGACGCCAGCCGCCAGGTCACCTTTGGATTGGACTGGGCTATGGCCGGCGCGGCGAGCGTGGCGGCGGCCACAGCGGCGCCAACGCCGGTCGTCCCGGCCTTGCGGATGAATGAACGACGATCCATGAAGTCCTCCCTTTTGGATCAACAAACCGACGTGCGGCGCATGCTCGATGCCCCGCACGGCTGGGCGAAACAATACACGGGCAAGGAGTCGAGTCCAGCGTGGCGGCCTGATTTGACGGCGTGTGCGCAGGGCCTTGCAACTATAGTCTAACGGGCCGTTTGGTGGCCCATCCGACGGACCGAAACTTGTCATGGAAAAATGTGCTGGGATCGCCTATTTTGAAGGCAGGATTCCCCGGCCCAGATGGAAAACAAAGCCAAAATGCAGCAGCCGCTCGTCGCCATATCGACCGACGTCCGTCAATTCGACAACTACACCTGGCATGCCGCCCCACAGCAATATCTGGAGGCGGCGATAGCCGCCGCCGGCGTGTTTCCGGTGCTGGTGCCTTCGTTCGGCGAGCGGCTCGATTTCGATGAGCTGCTGTCGTCGGTCGACGGCGTCATGCTGACCGGCTCGAAATCCAACGTCGACCCCTCGCTCTATGGCGGCGATGCCAGCGAGGCGAACGGCCCGTATGATCCGGCACGCGACGCCACCACCTTGCCGCTGATTCGCAAGGCGATCGAGCGTGGCGTGCCGCTGCTTGCCATCTGCCGCGGCATCCAGGAGATGAACGTGGCGCTGGGCGGCACGCTGGGCACCGAAATCCAGGAGCGTGAAGGCTCGCTCGACCACCGCGCGCCGGTGAGCGACAATCAGGACGAACGTTTCGCGATTCACCAGACCGTTTCGATCAAGGCGGGCAGTTGCCTGGCCGGTGTGTTTGGGGCCGGCGACATGAAGGTCAACTCGTTGCACCGCCAGGCAATCGGCCGGCTTGGTTCGAAGCTGCAGATCGAAGCCGTGGCCGACGACGGCACCGTCGAGGCGGTCTCTGTAAAGGATGCCCGCGCTTTCGCGGTCGGCGTCCAGTGGCATCCCGAATACTGGGTCAAGTCGGATAGTAACTCGGCCAAGATCTTCCGGGCCTTCGGCGACGCGGTTCGCCTGCATGCGGCTGCCAAAGCCGGCGCCCGCGCGGCGGCGGAGTAATCAGTCGTCGGTGCTCGGGTCCCCGGCGGCCGCCAGCGACAGCAGCGGCAGTGCGGGAGCGTAGGATTCGAATCCGTCGCCATCGGCGACCGCGAAGGTGACGATCGGATCGACGCCGTTGACGCTGAAGGCGACCGTGCCGTCCTCCTGCTCGCGCCAGAATTTCGCCCGCTCGATGCCTGGCATGAGTCGGCTACAGTTCGGAGCCACCGTCAAAAGCGACAGGCCGTCCGAGACGGTGGCGCCGCGTTTGATTGCGCAAACCCCCTCATCACCATTGGCGACCAGCCTGTAGGTGTCGGGCGGCGCGGCCTCTTCAGCGACGCTTTCACCAGTGCCGCCATGAAACAGCTGAACGCCGCCAAACAGGGCGGCGGCTCCGATCAGTACGGAAAGCGTTTTCATGGTGATCCTCATCCATGCGTACGGACAGGATGAAGAATGATTTCAAAGGGTTAAGCTGACGTTAATAAATATGGCAGCCCGACCGCTCAGCAGCGCGCCTTCACATGCGCGGTCTCGGGCACAGGTGTGATCGACCGGCGCTCGCTGAACCAGGACACCAGATTGTCGACGCACAGATCCGCCATGGCGCGACGTGTGTGCTCCGACGCCGAACCGACATGCGGCAACAGACTGGCATTGGTCGCGTCAAGCAGCGCCCGCGGCACGTTCGGTTCGTCGGCGAAGACATCGAGCCCGGCGGCGGCGATAGTGCCCTTGGCGAGGGCTGTCGCAAGCGCCGCCTCGTCGACCGTGCTGCCGCGCCCGATATTGACGAAGACGCCGTTGGCGCCAAGCGCCGACAGGATCTCGGCATCGACCGCCTTTTCCGTCGAGGCGCCGCCCGGGACCACCGAAATCAGCGTGTCGACTGCTTCGGCGAGGCCCTTCAGCGTCGGATGATAGGGGTAGGACAGGCCCTCGACCCGGCGCCGGTTGTGATAGGCGACGGGCAATCCGAACGCCTCCAGCCGGCGGGCAATGGCGAGCCCGATGCGGCCCATGCCGAAAATGCCGGCGCTGCGGCCGCGCAAGGTAAGCCGGCTCAAGGGATAGTTGCCCTTGCGCTGCCAGCTGCCGTCGCGCAGCCAGGCTTCGGCGCGCGGCAGGTCGCGCACGGTGTTGATCAGCAGGCCGATGGCGGTGTCGGCGACCTCCTCGGTCAGCACATCCGGCGTGTTGGTGACCATGATGCCGTGATCGCCAGCGTGGCGGGCATCGACCGAATCGTAGCCAACACCGAAACTGGCGACGATCTCAAGCTTGGGCAATGCATCCATGAAGGCCGCGCTGATGCCGCCGAACGAGGCGATGGCGCGCACGTTGTCACGCATTTCATCGGTGACCAGGGACGGGTCGGCGCGCTCGATCCCGACACGCCTGAATGTCCGGTCGATGCGCTCGACCGCGTGGTCGTTGAAATGCCCCGGCACCAGGATGGCGACGGTTTGCAGTTGCTCGGGCTTTGTCATGCACGCTCCACCGGCTTGCCGGTCGACTGTCGCACATGCAGTTCCGGCTTGATCAGTTCCTGAGAGGGCCGCACCGTCTGCCCGTTCAGCTTGTCGAGCAGGGCGCTGGCGGCGCGGCGGCCAACCTCGCGCTGACCGTTCCACACGGTGGTCAGCGCCGGCGTGGCGATTGCCGCCTCCTCGAGATCGTCGTAGCCGGTGACCGATATGTCCAGGCCGGGCACCAGGCCGGCGCGCGCGATGCCGTTCATCAGGCCGATGGCGACGAGGTCGTTCCAGCAGCAGGCGGCTGTCGGCTTGTCCTTCAGGGCCAGAAACTGTCCGGCGGCCTCGAAGCCAGCCTGCTTGGTGCGCGGGCCGGGGATGCGCCAGGCCGGCCGCACTTCCAGCCCGGCGGCCTCCATGGCGTTGACATAGCCCTGGTAGCGATCGCGGCCGGTCGAGGTCTGGTCGGTGCCGCCGATCATGGCGATGCGCTTGTGGCCGAGCGAGATCAGGTGATTGGTGGCAAGCCCCGTGCCATAGGCATCGTCGCCGCGAAAAACCGGCACGTCGGCGCCCTCGACGGTGCGCGCGATCAGCACCGCCGGCAGGCCGTTTTCCTCGGCCATCAGAATATCCGAGGCCGGAGTACCGATGGCCGGCGACATGATGACGCCGTCGGCACCGAGCTGCAACAGCGTGTCGATGAAAGTGCGCTGCTTCTCGAGCTGGTCGTAGTGATTGGACAGGATGAAGGTCTGGCGGCTGCGGTCGAGCTCGCTTTCGATCGAGCGCAGGATCTCGGCGAAGAACGGGTTCATGATGTCATGCACGACGACACCGACAATGCCCGAACGCGAGGTGCGCAGGCTGGCGGCACGGCGGTTGTAGATGTAACCGATGGCGCGGGCATGTTCCTTGATGCGGTCGCGGGTGCCGCCTGCGACCAGCGGGCTGTCGCGCAGCGCCAGCGATACCGTGGCCGTGGACACACCGAGCGCATCCGCGATCGTCGACAGCTTGATCTTCTGTGCCAGCCTTCCCCTCCCCCGTCGTTTTTTTAAACTGTTTAAAGGCGGCCTTATGCCACCCTTCGAGGCTAAATCAAAGTTTTTTTGCCAGCGCTTCCGCCTCGACGTCCAGCACCGCACGATTGCGCAGGCGCAGCCGGTGCTCGCGATGGACGATGTAGAGACCGCTGGCGACGATGACGGCGGCGCCGACGAGCGTCCAGCGGTCGGGGAACTGCTTGAAGACGATGAGCCCGGAAAGGATCATCCACACCATCTGCGAATAGGGATAGGGGGCGAGCGCGGTGGTGGTGGCCATGCGATAGGCCTGCACCAGAAGCCAATGACCGACGCCGCCAAAGACGCCGAGCATGAGCAGGATGAACCAGTGCCAGCCATCATGCGGCAGGGAAAACGAGAACGGCAGCATGGGCAGGAGCACCACCGCCGGGGCCAGTGCCGAAAACAGGATGAGGCTTTCCGATGTCTCGGTCGCCGACATGCGCCGGGTCATGATCACATAGAAGCAGTTCGACAGCATCGAGCCGAGCGCGAACAGGTGGCCGATGCCGAAAACGCCGACTCCCGGCCTTGTGATGATCAGAACCCCGGCGAACGCGGCCAGGATCGCCAGCCACCGCCGCCAGCCCGCCCATTCGCCAAGCAGCGGGCCGGCAAGTGCGGTGATGACCATCGGCCCGAAGAAATAGATCGATGTCGTCTCGGCCAGTTGCAGGGACCGCAGGGCCAGCACGTTGAAGATGGTCGAGCCGAACAGGAACAGCCCGCGCAGGACATGAGCCGGCAGGTTGGCCGGACGGAACCGCGCCGGTTCACGCCAGCCGCGCAATAGCGCGCCGACCAGCACGACATGCACGGCAAAGCGCACCCAGGCGACGACAAGCGCGGAGACGCCGGCTAGGACGAGGTATTTGCTGCTGGTGTCGAGAAAGGTGAAGAAGACATAGGTGGAAAGCATGCACAGGATCGCCACCGGCGGCGTCGCGCTTTCTGAAGATGTTTGGGGAGCACTCACTTGCAGGCCGGATGGAAAGCTGGGCTGAGGCCCACCTTTTGCGGCAATTGCGGGCGTGCGGCAAGCCAAAAGCGGCTGGCACAACAAGACGCGCCGACAGGCTCAGGCCGGCGCCGTCAGGGATGCATGCGAGCGCCCTTGGTGATCTTGTCGACCGTCTTCTTGTCGGCGCGCAATCCAATGCCGACCACCTTGGCGTCTTCCGGCGCGAATTCGGCGAAGACGGCGCGGTTGGCTGCGTCGAACCCGGTCGAGAACATCTCCTCGACATAGAGCGAGCTCGTTACTCCGCGCTCCAGGGCGCGGCTGTGGATCGCGCCGAGTGTCACCTGGTCGGCGGACAGCACGATGACGGGCTGGATCGACAGCGGATTGTAGACATTGCCGGCGCGGTCACGATAGGGCTCGCCGATGATATCGGGGAACTGCGCGACGACGCCGCTGGTCAGAAATGCGGTGACGTTGAGTTTTTGCCAGACCGGCAGATCATCCCTGAGCACGATTGCAAATTTCGTATCGAACATGAGACAGTGACCATTCGTGGTTATGCCCCTTTCAAGGCGAAAGGAAGCGATGTCGCTCGATCTAGGCAGCCAGGCGTTCCAGGGTCTTGGACGTTTGTGCGCGGAGGCTGCGGAAAACTGCATCATTCCCGCCCGCGACCCCGCCGGCATGGAGCGCATCGAGGCGCGATTCCACGGTAGCGCCTTCGACCTGCATCGCCACGACACCTATGCGATCGGGGTGACGCTGCAAGGCGTGCAGAGCTTTCGCTATCGCGGTGCGGTGCGGCATAGCCTGCCCGGCCAGATCATCGTCCTGCATCCCGACGAACTGCATGATGGCGGCGCCGGAACCGAGGACGGGCTGCGCTACAGGATCCTCTATCTGGAACCGTCACTGATGCTGGACTGCCTCGGCGGCGCATCGCTGCCTTTCGTCAGGCAGGCCGTGGTGGCGGACGAACGCCTGCGCGCGACCTTGCTTTCGGCGCTGGGTCCGCTGGAGGAGGAACTCGATGAGCTGTTCGTCGCCGACTTCCTGGCGCAACTGATGCAAGGGCTCGCCCGCCATGCCGGCCAGCCGGCGAGAGCGGTGCCGGGAACGGCCTGGCGGGCGGCCGCTCTGGCGCGCGACTATCTCACGGAAAACTCTGCCCGGCCCGTGCGATCCGACGAGTTGGAGGCGGTTACCGGGTTCGACCGCTATGCCTTGTCCAGGCATTTCCGCGCCGCTTTCTCCACTAGCCCGCATCGTTTCCTTTTGATGCGCCGGCTTCAGCGCGCGCGGCGCATGATCGCCGCCGGCGAGCCGCTGGCACAGATCGCGGCCGAAGCCGGTTTCAGCGACCAAAGCCACTTCAACAGGCAATTCAAGAAGGCATTCGGCATGACGCCGGGACGCTGGTCTTCGCTGATCCGTGGGTCCGCCGCGGTGGCCTGATCACCGCAACCGGCGGTCAGTCGTCCGACTCGGCGTCGTCGTCGATCAAGGCCAGGTCTTCGTTCGAAAGATTGGCCTCGATGCGGGCAAGAAATTTGAACAGTGCCTTCTGGTCCTTCTTGTCGAGGCCCTTCAGCGCCTGCTTTTCGGTCTTCTTCACCGACTTTTCGATGGCGCGGATGGTCTCGCGACCGGTGTCGGTGAGAAAGATATGCGCCTGGCGGGCATCGGCGTCGGAGGCGCGCTTTTGCAGAAAGCCCTGTGCCTGCAGCCGATTGATGGTCTTGGTGATGGTGGGCGGGCGCACGCCGAGCCGGCCAGCCAGATTGCCCGGGGTCTGGCCGTCCTCGCGGTCGAGCGCCAGCATGATCTGGTCCTGGCCGGCATAGAAGCCATGCGCCAGCAGCCGTGCCGCAAGCGCTGTTCTTGCCAGCCTTGCCGCCGAATGCAGCCGGCTCATTGTCGCAGTCTTGTCCGCCTTGGCCATGGTCATCCCTCTTCGGCCATACCGGTGCGGGCAGCATAGACGCAGCCGGCCGGTTGGCAATCGACGATCAAAAAAGATTCCGGCGCCTGAAACAGCTTTGCCGGCAAGCATTGCGGTACCCGCCGTGGCTAATGCCAGATGATTATTTCAGTTAGATGACAAACGACTTTTCGCGAAAGCGATTGCGGTGGATCGGCCCGCCGTGGCCGTCCACAGGCTCTTTTTGCGCACCGATACCGCATGGCCTGCAGGGCGCCGCCAGCCGCCTAGTTCGACGAGACGCTGACCTATGGATTGGACCGCAGCCATTCGCGGTTTGCCTCGTGCAAAAGCCCGCCGCGCATCCTATATGGAGCCGACAATCCCTTTCGAGGCCGAAATCTTTCAAGGCCCATCCATTCGAGGCAAGCCATGAGCGACGCACAGACGCAGATCCCCGTAACCGTTCTGACCGGCTATCTCGGCGCCGGCAAGACGACGCTGCTCAACCGCATCCTGTCGGAAAACCACGGCAGGCGCTACGCCGTCATCGTCAACGAATTCGGCGAGATCGGCATCGACAACGACCTGATCGTGGAGTCCGACGAGGAAATCTACGAGATGAACAATGGCTGCGTCTGCTGCACGGTGCGCGGCGACCTGATCCGCGTCGTCGAGGGCTTGATGCGCCGGCCCGGCCGCTTCGACGCCATCGTGGTGGAGACCACGGGTCTCGCCGATCCGGTGCCGGTGGCGCAGACCTTCTTCATGGACGACGACGTGCGCTCCAAGACGAAGCTCGACGCCGTGGTGGCGCTGGTCGACGCCAAGCACCTGCCGCTCAGGCTGAAGGATTCCAAGGAAGCCGAGGACCAGATCGCCTTCGCCGACGTCGTCGTGCTCAACAAGACCGACCTCGTCACACCAGAAGAACTGGCCAAGGTGGAAGCGACGATCCGCGCCATCAACCCGGCCGCAAGGATCCATCGCACCACCCGCGCCGGCGTGGCGCTGTCGGAAGTGCTCGACCGCGGCGCCTTCGACCTGTCCAGGGCGCTGGAGAACGACCCGCATTTCCTCGAGGCGCATGACGACCACCATGATCATCACCACCACGATCATGACGGGCACGATCATGACCACGATGGGCACCACCATCACGCGCACCCATCCGACATCCATGACGTCACGGTGCAGTCGGTTTCGCTGCGCGGGGGCGAGATGGATCCGAAGAAATTCTTCCCCTGGATCGAGAAGGTCACCCAGATGGAGGGGCCGAACATCCTGCGCCTGAAAGGCATCATCGCCTTGAAGGGCGACGACGAGCGCTACGTCATCCAGGGCGTGCACATGATCATCGAGGGCGACCACCAGCGCGCCTGGAAAGACGGCGAGAAGCATGAGAGCCGGCTGGTGTTCATCGGTCGCGAACTGGACCCCGAACGGCTGAGGAAGAGCTTCGAGGCCTGCCAGGCCGCTTGATTTCCGGACTTTATGGCGGTAGCGCTGCCCGCTCTTCCTTCTCCCCTTGCGGGAGAGGGTGGGGCCGCGCCTGGCGCGCTGGCGGCTCCCGAGACGACCAGCAACAATCTGGAATGGACCTGTCCTACATGCCGACCGTCGCCCCGCTTGATCTCGAAGGCCATTGCCTTGCCGCCGCCTTCCTCCGCGACGTGCCGCATTTCGCGCTGGCCGACGGCACCGTCCATCGGCTCGACAATGGCCACAAGACGGTGCAGGCCAATGACGGGCTGCTCGCGGCCTTCCACGATGCCGCCAATGACCGGCTGCTCACCGGCGGCGAAGACGGCAAGGTGTTTGCGGTGAAAGCGGGCGGCGAGGCCAAGGAATTGGCGAGCGCGGGCAAGAAGTGGGTCACCAGCGTCGCCGCTGGCCCGCAAGGCGCCATCGCCTACGCTACAGGCAAGACCGCCTATGTGCGCTTTGCCGACGGCCACACAAAAGAGTTCGCCCATCCGCGTTCGGTCGAGGGGCTGGCATTTTCGCCCAAGGGCATGCGCTTCGGCGTCGCGCGCTACAATGGCGCGACGCTGCATTTCCCGGCCGCCGAGGGCAAGCCGGTGGAGCTCGAATGGGCCGGCGCCCATACCGGCATCACCTTCTCGCCGGATGGCGCCTTCCTGGTCACCACCATGCAGGAAAACGCGTTGCACGGCTGGAAGCTGGCGGACGGCAAGCACATGCGCATGAGCGGCTATCCCGCCAAGGTCAAAAGCCTGTCATGGAGCGTGAAAGGCAAGTGGCTGGCGAGTTCCGGCGCGCCGGCGGCGATCGTCTGGCCGTTTTCAGGCAAGGACGGGCCAATGGGCAAGGCGCCGCTGGAACTCGGTACGCGCGGCAATGCGATGGTGACCTCAGTCGCCTGCCATCCGAGCCAGGATGTCGTCGCCATCGGCTATGAGGACGGCATGGTGATGGCGGTGCGTTTTTCCGACGCCAAGGAAGTGCTGTTGCGTCGCCCCGGCAAGGGCGCCATCACCTCGATGATGTGGGACAGGGAAGAACGCCGCATCGCCTTCGGCAGTGCCGCCGGCGACTGCGGCGTTATCGACATCACGGGTTAGGGGAGTAGGGGAGTAGGGCAATATGGGAGCGGGTTTAGAGCATCCGGGCCGTTGAGCGCCTACCCCACTACTCCACTACTGCGCCAGAGAGGGGTTTCATGCACAGCGCCCACACGTCCATTGGCGGCGTCAGCCGCGACCGCATTGCCGCATTGCGGGATACCGAAGGCGCCAGCTTCCGCAAGGCGCGGCCGAAATCGCAGGCCAAGGCCGGCAACGGCCTGCCCGGCTTCTTCGGTGGCGTGCCGATGCACTGGATGAACGACTGGCCGACGCCGTTTCCGATCCTGGTCGAGAGCGCCAAAGGCGCTACGATCACCGACATCGACGGCAACAGGCTCGACGATTTCTGCCTCGGCGACACCGGATCGATGTTCGGCCATTCGCCGCCGGCGATAGCGCGCGCCATCCGCCGGCAGGCCGGACGCGGCCTGACATACATGCTGCCTTCGGAAGATGCGCTCGCCATTGGACCGCTGCTGCAACAGCGCTTCGGCCTGCCGTTCTGGCAGATCGCCACGACGGCGACCGATGCCAACCGCTTCGCGCTGCGCGTTGCCCGCGCCGTCACCGGGCGAGAAAAGATATTGGTTTTCAACGGCTGTTATCACGGCTCTGTCGACGAGACGATGGTGCGGCTGATCGACGGCAAGCCGGCCAACCGGCCCGGATTGGCCGGAGAATTCCGCGACCTGACCCGCACGGCCAAGGTCATCGAGTTCAACGACGTTGCCGCGCTGGAGGCAGCGCTCAGGGACAAGGATGTCGCCTGCGTCATCGCCGAACCGGTGCTGACCAATTCCTGCATGGTGCTGGCCGATCCCGGTTTCCACGAGGCGCTGCGAAAGCTGACCCGCGCGGCCGGCACGCTGCTTCTGATCGACGAGACGCATACGATCTCGACCGGACCGGGCGGCTATTCCGCGAAATACGGGCTGGAGCCGGACCTGTTCGTGCTAGGCAAGCCGATCGCCGGTGGTGTACCGGCAAGCGTATGGGGCATGAGCGAAGAGGTCGCCTCGCGCTACGCCGACTACAACAGGACGAAAGGGCCGGGTTATTCCGGCATGGGCACGACGCTCTCGGCCAATCCTCTGCAGTTTGCCGCGATGCGCGCCGCGCTCGAAGAAGTGATGACGGCCGAGAACTACGACCGCATGGATCATCTGGCGCGGCGGCTCGATGCCGGGCTGACCACGGTCATCGACCGCTACCGCCTGCCATGGCATGTCGCCCGCGTCGGCGCCCGCGTCGAATTCATCTGCGCGCCGGGCCCGCTGCGCAATGGGGCGGAGGCGGAGGCCGCGCACGCGCCGGAACTCGAAGCCGCCATCCATGTCGCGCTGGTCAATCGCGGCGTGCTTATCGCGCCCTTCCACAATATGATGCTGATCTCTCCGGCGACCACTGGCGCCCAGGTCAACCGGCTGATCACCGCCTTCGGCGCAGTTGCGGCGGAGCTTGCGGCATGAGACAAGCCACCCAACAGACAGGCGCGCAAGCCAGGCCGGGCTCCATCATGACTTCACCTTCGGGCTCGACGCCCACCGAGGCGCAGGCCTTTCTCGACGCCCATCCTGAGATCGAAGCCTTCGATATCGTGCTGACCGATGCCAACGGCGTCGGCCGTGGCAAGATCGTGCGCCGGCACGAGCTGAAAGCCATCTTCGAAGGCGGCCGGCACATGCCGATCTCGATCCTCGGCCTCGACATCACCGGCGAGGACGTGCACGAGACCGGGCTGATCTGGACCACCGGCGACGGCGATCTGCGCGCCTGGCCGATTCCTGGCACGCTGGTGCCGCTCCACGGGACCAACCCGCCGCGCGGCCAGGTGCTGATGGCGATGTATCATCTCGACGGCGCGCCGATGTCATCGGACCCGCGGCTGGCGCTGGCAAGGCAGGTCGACATATTGGCGTCCAAGGGGCTGTACCCGGCCGGCGCCTTCGAGCTCGAATTTTTTCTCCTCGCCAATGAGCGCGACAGCGACGGCAAGGTGCAGCCGGCGCACGCCGTGCTGGATGGCCGCGTCTCGGGCAAGACCGAGGTCTACTCGGTCGACCATCTGCACGGCATGGAGCCGCTGTTTACCGACATCTATGCCGCGGCCAAGGCACAGGGCATTCCGGCCGAGACCGTGATTTCCGAATATGCGCCCGGCCAGTACGAATTGACGCTGAACTACCGCAAGGATGTGATGCGGGCGGCCGACGACCTCGTCATGCTGAAACGGCTGGTTCGGGCGCAGGCGCGCCGCCATGGCGTCACCGCTTGCTTCATGGCCAAACCGATCGAGAAATATGCCGGCTCCGGCATGCATTTCCACGTCTCGCTGCAGGACAAGGCTAGCCGAAACGTTTTTTCGGAGGCCGGTGGCGAGAGTTGGTCGCTGCCACTGCTGCGCGGGCTGGGCGGCCTGATCCAGACCATGGCGGAATCGATGCTGGTGTTTGCGCCGCACGCCAATTCCTGGCGGCGCTTCGTCTCCCAATCCTATGCACCGGTGGCGCCGACCTGGGGCGTCAACAACCGGTCGGTGGCGCTGCGCGTGCCGGCGGGCGACGCCAGGAACCGGCGCATCGAGCATCGGCCGTCGGGCGTCGACGCCAACCCCTATCTGATCGCGGCAACCGTGCTTGCCGGCATCGTCAAAGGGCTCGACGAAGGCCTCGACCCCGGCCCCGAGACGACCGGAAACGGCTATGAGGCGGCGGTGACGCGCACGACGATGCCGGTCGACTGGCGCGCGGCGATCGAGGGGGCCAGAGCGTCCAGCTTCCTCAAAGGCGCGCTTGGCGAAGACCTGCACCGCACCTTCGTGGCGATCAAGCAGTCCGAATACCTGCGCGTGGCGCGCACGGTCAGCGAGCTGGACTATCACCTCTATCTGCACGAGGTCTGAGCCCTCGGAGGAACCATCGCCCTTCCCGTCCATTTCAGTGTCAGAACCGACAGGACAGGATGATGGCGACCACAGGCCAAACGCATGAAGCGAAGAGGCCGGCCAGGCGCATTTCCGGGCCGTCCGACGAGCCACTGCCAGATGTCACCTCGATCTCGGAGCTGCGTGAGGCAGCGAAGGCTTGCCACCGCTGCCCGCTGTGGCGCGATGCGACGCAGACCGTGTTCGGCGAAGGGCCTGACGGCGCCAAGGTGATTTTCGTCGGCGAGCAGCCCGGCGATCAGGAAGATCTCGCCGGCGCTCCCTTCGTTGGCCCGGCCGGCAGGGTGTTCGACGCCATACTGGACGACGCCGGGGTCGACCGCCAGAAAGTCTACGTCACCAATGCGGTCAAGCACTTCAAGTTCGAGCCGCGCGGCAAGCGTCGCATTCATTCCAAGCCGAACGCCGGCGAGATTCAGGCGTGCCGCTGGTGGCTCGACCAGGAATTCGGACTGATCAAACCGAACCTTGCCGTGGCGCTTGGCGCAACGGCGGCATTGTCGCTGCTCGGCAAGGCGGTTCCGGTGACGAAGATGCGCGGCCAGGCGATCGAGCGGGAAGATGGCATGCGTGTGTTCATCACCATCCATCCATCCTTCATCCTGCGCATCCGTGACCGTGCGGACAAGGAGGCCGAGCGAGAACGGTTCCTTGACGACATGAAGCAGGTGAAGCGGCTGATGGCTGCCTGATCCAAACGATTAGCGAATCAGGATGGCCCTGAGATCGTTGACATTGGTGCCGGTCGGACCGGGCACGAACAGATCGCCGACCGCGTTGAAAGCCGTCCAGGCATTGTTGCCTGCCAGCATCGCCTTGGCGTCGATGCCGGCCGCGCGCATGCGCGCGACCGTGGAACCATCGGCGAAGGCGCCGGCATTGTCCTCCGAGCCGTCGATGCCGTCGGTGTCGGCGGCCAGGGCGTGAATGCCCTTCACATCATTGATGCCGATGGCGAAGGCGAGCAGGAATTCGGAGTTGCGGCCGCCTTTCCCCTTGGCACGCAGCGTCACCGTGGTCTCGCCGCCGGACAGGATCAGCACCGGCTTTGAGAAAGGCCGATTGCGTGTCGCTACTTCGCGCGCGATGGCCGCGTGAACCCCGCCCACCTCGCGGGCTTCGCCTTCGATGGCATCCGAGAGAATGACAGCTTCCATGCCCTGTCGGCTCGCTTCCGCTGCGGCTGCTTCGAGCGACACGCCGGCGGAGGCGATCAGATGCACCTCGTTGCGCGAAAAGCGCTCATCCCCGGGAATTGGTGCATCGGCGGCCGGTGAATTGATATGCGCCATGACCGAGGCCGGCAGGTTCATGCCGTAGGCTGATATCGACGCCAGCGCATCCGCCCGGCTGCCGGTGTCGGGAACGGTCGGGCCGGATGCGACCAGCGCCGGATTGTCACCGGGAATATCGGAGACAACCAGCGACACCATTTTGGCCGGCCAGGCGGCGGCGGCCAGCCGGCCTCCCTTGATGGTGGAAAGATGCTTGCGGATGGTGTTCATCGCCGCGATCGGCGCGCCCGACGCCAGCAGCGCCTCGTTGACGGCGATCTCGTCGGCCAATGTCAGGCCGGTTGCCGGTGACGGCAGCAGCGCCGAACCGCCGCCGGAAATCAGCGCCACCACCAGATCGTCGGCGGTCAGCCCTTGCACCTTCCCGAGCAGCCGCCGCGAAGCCTCGAGCCCGGCGGCGTCCGGCACCGGATGCGCCGCCTCGATGATCTCAATGCGCTCACATTTCGCGTCATAGCCGTAGCGGGTGACGACCAGTCCTTCGAGCGGGCCGTCCCATGCTTTCTCGAAGGCCGCCGCCATCTGCGCCGAGCCTTTGCCGGCGCCGATCACGATGGTGCGGCCCTTGGGCCTGACCGGCAAATGATAGCGGATGGTCTTTTCCGGATCGGCGGCGGCGACGGCGGCGTTGAAGATGGAGGTGAGGAAGGATTTGGGATCGAGAATGGTCATATCCGGCAGCCAGCAGCGTTTCGCGCATTCTTGCAGAGCTGACGTTGCGCCTCACCCCGACCCTCTCCCCGTGAAGAACGGGCATAGGGGGATAGCCAGCGGTGGAGCGTTTCACTTCCACCCGCAGCAGCTACAGCGCAGCTGCTGCGAAGGACGGGCAGGCGGATGAGGGGCGGCGCCGATGTCACGATTTTTCTTCCGGCGGCAATACCAGTTCGCGCTTGTCGTGGCCCAAATGATTACACAGCGCATCGACCACCACGCCGTGATCCTCGCGCTCCGGCAACCCGGAGACGGCGATGACGCCGATGACCCCGACACCCTTGACCGTGACGGGAAAGCCGCCGCCGGCCAGCACGTAGTCAGCAATATCCAGGCCCTCGCCGATCTTGAAAGTGCGGTCGGGGCGCTGCTGTTCCAGCACCATGCGGTAAGTGCTTTTCAGGAACCGCTTGACGACGTTGATCTTGCGCCGCGCCCAGTCGGGATTGGAAGCGTTCGAGCCCGGCATGGCGGCGTAGAACAGCGGCCGGTCGAAGGTCCTGATGTCGACTATGACCGGGAGATTCTCGGTGAGCGCCCTGTCGCGGATCGCGGACCCGACACTGAACGCGACTGCCTCGTCGAAGGCGGGAAAGACAAGGACTTCCTCCTGTCTCTTGATCAGAGCGATGTCTTCGGCAACGGCCATGTCGTTCCCCTTTCAACGTCGCCGCACGCTTTGACGGATGGTTGCCGCTGGGTCAAGCCCGGGTCAAGCAAGGAACGCGCCGTCACGTTCTAAATTGCCAAATCGGTTTTTGCCGGCCGACCCGCCACATAGACCTCGCGCACGGCGCGATCATCGCCCAGCGTCTGCAAGAGAAAGAGTTCCTGCGCCAGCGTCTCGACGGTCTCCATCCTGAGCCGCATCGACGACGTCGCCCTGGCGTCCAGCACGACGATATCGGCATCGGTGCCTTCCTCCAGCGTGCCGATCCTTTGCGCCACCGACAGCGCCTCGGCGTTGCCGCGCGTGACCTGCCAGAAGGACTGGAACGGGTTCAGCTTCTCGCCGTTCAGCGCGATCACCTTGTAGCCCTCGTCCATGGTGCGCAGCATGGAATAGTTGGTGCCGCCACCGACATCGGTGGCGGCGGCGATGCGGAGGGCTTTATCGCGGGTGCGGTAGCGCTGATAATCGAACAGGCCGGAGCCGAGGAAAAGGTTCGAGGTCGGGCAGAACACGGCTACGGAGCCGCTGTCCGAAAGCGCGTCCGCTTCCCGCTCCGACAGATGGATGCAATGGCCGAGCAGGCTCTTTCTACCCAACAGCCCGTAATGCTCATAGACGTCGGTGTAATCGCGCGACCACGGATAAAGCTCCTGCGTGAAGGCGATCTCGGCATGGTTTTCCGACAGATGCGTCTGGATGTGCAGGTCGGGGTATTCGCGGCATAGCGCGCCGGCCATCTCCATCTGCTCCGGCGACGAGGTGATCGCGAAGCGAGGGGTGATGGCATAAAGCTGCCGGCCCTTGCCGTGCCACTCCTTGATCAGCGCCTTGCTGTCGTCATAGCCCGATTGCGGCGTGTCGAGCACGCCATCGGGCGCGTTGCGGTCCATCATCACCTTGCCGGCGATGTTGAGCATGTTGCGGTCATGCGACTCGGCGAAGAAAGCTTCTGCGGAGGCCTTGTGCACGGAACAGTAGGCGGCAACCGTCGTGGTGCCGTGGCGCACCATCTCGTCGAGGAATAGCCGCGCGACGCGCCGGCCATGCTGCGCATTGGCGAACTTCGTCTCCTCCGGGAAAGTGTAGGCGTTCAGCCAATCGAGCAGTTCCGCGCCGTAGGAGGCGATGATCTGCATCTGCGGGAAATGCACATGGGCATCGATGAAGCCCGGAAGCAGCAGATGCGGCCGGTGATCAATCCTTCTCGTTGTCTCGCCTGCCTTCCTTTCAACATCGACGTAAGCGCCCGCAGCGACGATCCCGCCGTCGTGGATCAGCAGGCCGCCATCCTCCTCGTAGCGCCAGGCGGAATGATCATCGATGCTTTCAGGCCAGCGCACGAAGGACAGCGTGCGGCCACGCAGAAGTGTCGATGTCATGCTTATTTCCCCGCGCCTTCGAACCAGGCCACCAGCAGCGCCCGCTCCTTGTCGGTGATCTGGCTGACATTGGCGGGCGGCATGGCATGGCTGCGGCCGGCCTGCAGATAGATCTCGCGGGCATGCTCGGCGATGCCGGCGTCTGTATCCAGCATCACGCCCTTGGGCGCATGGTAGATGCCCTCGTAGACCGGCTCCTGTGAATGGCACATCGAGCAGCGGCCGAGCACGGTGTCGCGCACGGCCGGGAAATGGGCCGAAGCGATATAGACTTGCGCCGAGGCGGACGCCTTCGGTTCGCCGGTCAACACCTTCGGCACGGTGGACAACCAGACGATGATGAGGAACAGGACAAGGGCGCCCAGCCAGGTCCAGTGCGGGTTGCCGGCGCGCTTGTGCACGGTGTTGAAGTAGTGGCGGATCAACACGCCGATGATGAACACCAGGGAGGCGATGATCCAGTTGAACTCAGTGCCGAACGCCAGCGGGTAATGGTTCGACAGCATCAGAAACAGCACCGGCAGCGTCAGGTAATTGTTGTGGAGCGAGCGCTGCTTGGCGATCTTGCCGTATTTCGGATCCGGCTTGCGGCCGGCGATGAGGTCGGCAACGACGATCTTCTGGTTGGGGATGATGACCATGAAGACATTGGCCGACATGATCGTGGCGGTGATGGCGCCCAGATGCAGGAAAGCGGCGCGGCCGGTGAACAGATGGGTCAGTCCCCAGGCGATGAACACCAGCACGCAGTAGAGCACCAGCATCAGGCCTGTATCGCTTTTGCCCAGCGGCGAACGGCAGAGCAGGTCATAAACCACCCAGCCGACGCCGATCGTCGCCATCGACAGGACGATCCCGACCGGCACAGACATCGGCAGCACGTTGGGATCGATCAGGAACAGGTCGGCCCCGGCATAGTAGACCACGCACAGCATGGCGAAGCCGGACAGCCAGGTGGCGTAGGATTCCCATTTGAACCAGGTGAGGTGTTCCGGCATCTCGGCCGGCGCGACCAGGTATTTCTGGATGTGATAGAAGCCGCCGCCATGCACCTGCCACTCCTCGCCGAAGGCGCCGACAGGCATGCCCGGTCGCTGGCGCAAACCGAGATCAAGCGCGACGAAATAGAAGGACGAGCCGATCCAGGCGATGCCGGTGATGACGTGCAGCCAGCGCACGGCAAAGCTCAGCCAGTCCCAGAAAATAGCGAAATCCATCATTGAAGTCGTCCCTGCCGATGAAGCGACTTTACGGTGTGGCGCGCAAACGGAAAGAGGCGAGGTGTGCGATGACTTTCAAAAAAAATTGGAAAATACTAGGTTGCTCGCACACAGCTTGATTGAAAGCCCCTGAACCGCATGGCCTATCTCGACAACATCGCCGTCTTCGTCCGCGTGGTCGAGCTCGGCAATCTGTCGGCGGCCGGGCGCGACATGCGCATTTCGCCGGCGGTTGCTTCCAACCGAATCAAGGAGCTGGAGAAGCACCTTGGTGTGCGGCTGTTCAACCGCACGACACGACAATTGATGCCGACCGAGCATGGCACGGTGTTCTACACCGGCGCCAAGCAGGTGCTGGAAGCGATCACCGAGGCGGAGGCCGCGGTCTCGGCCCTTTCCGGCCAGCCGCGCGGCACCATCCGCGTGACCGCGCCGCTCGGCCTCGGCCGCCGCCTGGTCGCCTCGGGCATTCCCGATTTCCACGACACATACCCTGATATCGAGGTGCGGCTGAGGCTCTCGGACCACAATGTCGATATCATGAAAGAAGGCATCGACGTCGCCTTCCGGCTCGGTATCATCGAGGATTCCAGCCTCAGGATGCGCGGCATCATGGAATGCGAGCGGGTGCTGGTCGCGGCACCCAAATATCTGGAGGCGCGCGGAGAGCCGGCCGAGCCGCAGGAACTGATCAGCAGGAAGCACGATTGCCTGATGCTGCGCTATTCCGGCGCGCGCGAATATGTCTGGACCTTGCAGACGCCGAACGGACCGCAGAAATTCGAGGTGCACGGGCCCTATGATACGGACGATGGCGACGTGCTGACCGGCTGGGCGCTGTCGGGGCGCGGCATCATCAACAAGCCGCGCTTCGAGGTCGAGCCGTTCATCCGCGACCGGCGGCTGAAGATCATCCTGGCCGGCACGCCGCCTACGCCGGTGCAGTTCGCCGCCGTCTATCCGCACAAGAAGCTGCAGGACCCGAAGGTGCGCCTGCTGCTGGATTTCATGGCCGAGCGCTGCCAGCGGCTGATCAAGGACATACTGGTCGGCAAGTGAGCGGCTCCTGGCCCAGTCGCAAGGGTTGCCTTGCGCGAAGGCGAACTTAGGTTCGCGGATGCCGCCTCATGGCCGATGGGCTTTGCGCCGACTGACGAGCTAGCCACAATGCATCTCACCGTTTCGCTCAACATTGCCTCCACGACCGGGCAGGCCGGCGCGCTCACCTTCAGCGACTTGGCCGGCTTCGCGCAGCGGGCGGAAGCGGCCGGGCTGGACATGATTGTTCTCGACGATGCGCCGCCGGGCAGGGCCGGGTCGGGCAACCCGTTCGAAGCGACGACCCTGCTTGCCGCACTGGCGACCGTGACGAGCAGGATCGGGCTGGTCGCCACCGCGTCGATGGTTGCCCACCAGCCCTACAATCTGGCGCGCCGGTTCGCCTCGCTCGATATCATCAGCCACGGTCGCGCCGGATGGAACGCAACCATGGCGCAGGCGCCGAGCGAGGCGGCCAATTTCAGCCGGCCGGATGGATTTTCCAGCGACGAGTTTCGCCGCCGCTCCGAGGAATATATCGGCATCGTCCAGGGCTTGTGGAATGGCTGGGAGGCGGACGCGCTGTTGTTCGACAAAGACAGCGGCCGCTTTCACGATCCCGGAAAAATGCACCAGCTCGACCACAAGGGCGAATTCTTCGCCGTGCGCGGACCGCTGAACGTGGCGCGTTCGCCGCAGGATACGCCGGTTCTGGTCCTGTCCGGCCTGGCGGCAGGCGACCTCGACATTGCCGCGCGCACAGCCGATGTCATCCTGCTGGACGAAAGGCAGGCAGCGCGGCGCAAGGCACGCCATGACGAATTCAGGCGCCGCGTTTCCGCGTCCGGGCGCGAACCGAATGCCGTGAGGATATTGGCTGACATATCCCTCGCCGCCAACGGCGTCGCCGGGCTGGCCGACAGGATGGAGGAAGAATTCCGGGCGAACAATTGCGACGGATTCAACATCCGGCTGTCCGCGCACATTTCAGCGCTCGACGATTTCACCAATCGCGTTCTGCCGGAGCTGCGGCGGCGCGGCGTGATTCGACAGAGCTATGGGGGCACAACGCTGCGCTCGCATCTGGGACTCAGCGGCGGAGGCGACCGATGACCGCGCGCCAGATGAAGCTCGGCGCCTTTCTGTGGGCGACGGGCCACCATATCGCCGCCTGGCGGCATCCCCAGGCCCATGTGAAGGCCGGGATCGACATCGATCATTACGTCGCGCTGGCGCGCACGGCGGAAGCGGCGAAATTCGACCTGTTGTTCTGCGAGGATGCGGCCGGCCTGCGCGAAGCCGATGTCAGCATCGCCAGCCAGACCTCGCGTTCGATCGGCTTCGAGCCGATCAGCCTGCTTTCCGCACTCGCTGTCCAGACCAGCCGCATCGGCCTCGTCTCCACGGCTTCGACCAGCTACAACGAGCCTTACGGGCTGGCACGAACCTTCCTTTCGCTCGACCAGCTGAGCGGCGGGCGCGCCGGCTGGAACCTGGTCACGTCGGCCAGCCCGATCGAGGCCGCCAACTTCGGCGCAACGGGTCTCAGACCCCACGCCGATCGTTATGAACGGGCACGAGAATTCGCCGAAGTCGTCACCAGGCTTTGGCACGGCAAGCTCGGCGCCTCCGGCCATGACGGCCAGAGCTTTTCGGTGTGCGATCCACTCGATTTGCCGCGTTCGCCGCAGGGCGCCCCGGTCATGGTTCAGGCCGGCGCCTCGGATGTCGGTCGCGATCTCGCCGCTCGCACCGCCGATGTGGTGTTCACCGCAGCGCAGACTTTCGCGGAAGCGAAGGCTTTCTACGACGATCTCAAGGGCCGTCTGGCGGCCTATGGACGCGAACCGGACGACATCAAGATCATGCCCGGCGTCGCCCCGGTGGTGGCGGAAACCGAAGCGGAAGCGCGGGCGAAATACGAGGAGCTGCAGGAGCTGATCCCCGATGACGTCGGCGTAGCGCTGCTGTCCAGCTATCTCAGCATCTCCGATCTTCGGCGCTATCCGCTCGACGGGCCGCTGCCCGAATTGCCGGAGAGCGAAGGCATGAAAAGCCGGCAGGCCCTGGTCATCGAGCAATCGCGCCGCGACGGCCTTTCCATCCGCCAGCTTGCCCGCCATTTCGCCGGCGCACGCGGCCATTGGCGCATCGTCGGGACCGCGGTGCAGATCGCAGACGAACTCCAGGCCCGGTTCGAGGGCGGTGCGGCGGACGGCTTCAACGTCATGCCGTCATATTTCCCCGGCGAACTCGATGCCTTCGCCACCCTAGTTGTGCCGGAGCTGCAGCGGCGCGGCCTGTTTCGCAGGGAGTATGAGGGCCGCACACTGCGCGATCATCTGGGCTTGAAGCAACCGGTATAGCCGCGACGTGACCTTACCCGGCCGTCGTCCTATCATGCGGCATCTGACGTCCGGCATTTGACGCGGCGCCGTGATTGACCAGCGCCGTCATGATCTCGGCGGCCGCTAGCGCGGCAATGACGGATGGGCGCTTGTCTTTCACGGCGTCACCGCCGATTGGGGAAACGAGGCGGGCAAACTGCGCTTCCGTACCCTCCGCCGATTTCAGCAACCAGTTCCTGAACGTCGCTTTCTTGGTCTTCGAGCCGATCATGCCGACATAGGCGGTGTCGCCACGCTTCAGGGCTTCGGCGACAATCAGGAAGTCCAGCGCATGATCATGGGTGAGGATGGCGAAGGCGCTGCCTGCAGGCGCGTTGCGCACCTCGGCTTCAGGCATCGGGGTCAGCCGCGTCTCGATGGCTTGCGGCATTCCTTCAAGCGCGTCGGCCCGTGTTTCGATGACGACGGCACGCACAGGGAGAAGGGCGACCGCGGAGGCCAGCGCCTGGCCGACGTGGCCGCCGCCGAAAATGTAGACATAAGGCAGTTCAGCCTGCTCGATTTCCGCGGCCGAAATCAGCTCCTGCGCCAACGTCGCATCGACGAGGCGGATCGACACTTCGACACGCCCGCCACAGCATTGGCCGATCTCCGGGCCGAGCGCCACCTCGAGGATCACGCGGGTGTCGGGGCGGGTTTCTTCACCCTCCCCCTTAGGGGGAGGGTCGGACGGCAAAGTCGTCTGCGGGGCTGTGAACGCCACTCCCCCACCCCGTTTCGCTGAAGCCGCTTCGCGGCGTCCGCTCGCCGACCCTCTCGACAAGGGGGAGGGTGAAGAACCAAGCATCTGCCTAGCCTTGTCGATGGCCATATATTCGAGCTGGCCGCCGCCGATCGTGCCCGATGTCGCCGCTTGCGAGACAAGCATGAAGGCGCCCTTCTCGCGCGGCGTCGAGCCCTTCGTCGCCGCGACCTCGACGAGCGCGACCCGGCCGGCTTGGCCAAAAAAGGCTTTCAGGCTTTGCACAGTCGCGTTCATTTTCACATTCCCTGTCGGGAAATATAGGCCTTTTCGGCCTGTTTTGCACGTTTTGCCGGTGTCAGGCCTTCGCCTCTTGCTTCAGCCGCTCGATCGCCATCAGCACGCGTTCCGGTGTCGCAGGCGCATCGAGACGCGGACAGATCCTGTGGTCGGCGACGCTGGCCACCGCGTCAGACAGGGCATGCAGCACCGACATGCCGAGCGGGAAGGGCGGCTCGCCGACGGCCTTGGAGCGGTGGATTGTCGGCTCACCGGCCTCCGGCCAATCGGCCAGTGTCACGTTGAAGATCTTGGGCCGGTCCGACGCCAACGGGATCTTGTAGGTCGACGGCGCATGGGTGCGCAGCCGACCCTTCTCGTCCCACCACAATTCCTCCGTCGTCAGCCAGCCCATGCCCTGGATGAAACCGCCCTCGACCTGGCCGAGGTCGATCGCGCGGTTCAGCGAGCGGCCGGTCTCATGCAGGATGTCGGTGCGCTCGACCATGTATTCGCCGGTCAGCGTGTCGACCGAGACTTCCGAGCAGGAGGCGCCATAGGCGAAATAATAGAAGGGACGACCCTCGCCCTTATCGCGGTCCCAGTGGATCTTCGGCGTCTTGTAGAAGCCGGCCGCCGAAAGCTGGATGCGGGCCATATAGGCCTGCTTGACGAGGTCGGCGAAAGGTATCTCCTGGTTGCCGATGCGCACCCTGTTGGGCAGGAACAGCACCTGGTCGCGCGGCACCTGGTATTTCTCGGCGGCGAAATCGGTCAGCCGGTCCTTGATCTGGCGGGCGCCGTTCTGCGCCGCCATTCCGTTGAGGTCGGTGCCGGACGACGCGGCGGTGGCCGACGTGTTCGGCACCTTTCCGGTGGTCGTCGCGGTGATCTTCACCTGGTCGAGGTCGATCTGGAGCTCTTGCGCCACCACTTGCGCCACCTTGACGTTGAGGCCCTGCCCCATCTCGGTGCCGCCATGGTTCAGATGCACCGAACCGTCGGTGTAGACATGCACCAGCGCGCCGGCCTGATTGTAATGCGTGGCGGTAAACGAGATGCCGAATTTGACCGGCGTCAGCGCCAAGCCCCGCTTGATGAAGCGGCTGTTGTTGTTGAAGGCCGAGATCTCGCGCCGGCGCCTTGCATAGCTGGCGCTTTCTTCCAGTTCCCCAACGATGCGGTGGATGATGTTGTCCTCGACCACCTGATGGTAGGGCGTGACGTTGCGGTCGGCGGTTCCATAGAAATTCCGCTTGCGGATCTCGAGCGGGTCCTTGCCGACGGCGAACGCCACCTCGTCGATGATACGCTCGGCGCCGACCATGCCTTGAGGGCCGCCGAAGCCGCGAAAGGCGGTGTTCGAGACCGTGTTGGTGTAGAGCGGCGCCGACTGTGCATGCACAGCCGGCCAGAAATAGGTATTGTCGCAGTGGAACAGCGCGCGGTCGGTGACCGGGCCTGAAAGGTCCGCAGAAAAGCCGCAGCGCGCCGCGAACATGAAGTTGACGCCGAGAATATTGCCCTCATCGTCGAAGCCGGCCTCGTAGTCGATGAGGAAATCGTGCCGCTTGCCGGTGGCGATCATGTCGTCATCGCGATCGGGCCGGATTTTCACTGCCCGATGATGCTTCTTGGCGGCGATCGCGGCCAGCGCTGCAAACTGGTTGCCCTGCGTTTCCTTGCCGCCGAAGCCGCCCCCCATGCGACGCATTTCCACGGTAATGGCGTTGCTCGGCACGCCGAGTGCATGACCAACCATGTGCTGGACTTCGCTCGGATGCTGGGTCGAGGAATAGATAGTGACATCCTGATCCTCGCCCGGAACCGCCATCGCGATATGGCCTTCGAGGTAGAAATGCTCCTGGCCGCCGACGCGCATTTTTCCTTTCAGCCGGCGGGGGGCCTGACGGATCGCAGCAGCCGCGTCGCCGCGCTTCAGCGTCAGAGGCGGCGTGACGAGTTTGTCCTTGCTCGGATCAAGCGCGCCGATGTCGGTGACGAAAGGCAATTCCTCGTATTCGACCCTTGCCAGCCTGGTGGCGCGCCGCGCCTGCTCGCGCGTCTCGGCAATCACGCAAAAGATCGGCTGGCCGAAAAACTGTACCTCGCCGTCGGCGAGTACCGGCTCGTCATGGCGCCCGGTCGGCGAAATGTCGTTCTCGCCCGGCACATCCTTTGCCGTGAGCACGTCGATCACGCCGGGGGCGGCGCGCGCCGCCGACAGGTCCATTTTGGCGATGGTGGCATGCGTGGCCGTGGCCAAACCGAGGCAGCCATGCAGCGTGCCCGCCGGTTCGGGCATATCATCGATGTAAACGGCGCTGCCGCTGACATGCTTGTGCGCGGAATCATGGCGCTGGTCTGTGGCGACGCCGCCGACGATCTTTTCGGCCTTTAAATTGGCGCTGGCGTGCTTGTTCATCATGCCGCCTCGTTGCGCGACACCTGGAACGGTGCCCTGGTGCCGGTGGTTTCGACAAAGAAACGCAGCAACAAGTTTTTCGCCGCCAAAGCCCGATATTCAGCGCTCGCCCGCATGTCGGTGAGCGGCGTGAAATCCGTTGCGTATTCGGTCATCGCCGCCTCGACTGTTTCTTCGGTCCAGGGTTTGCCGAGCAGAGCTTTCTCGACCGCCGCAGCCCGCTTCGGCGTCGCCGCCATGCCGCCATAGGCGATGCGGATATCGGCCACGGTGCCGTCCCTGGCCAAGGTCAGAAAAAACGCGCCGAGGGCGGCGGTGATATCCTCGTCGCGGCGCTTGGTGATCTTGTAGACGCCGAACTTCGTTTCGTTTGCCGGAACCGGCACATGCACGGCCTCGACGAACTCGCCGGCCTGCCGGTCCTGCTTGCCATAGGCGATGAAGAAATCCTCGAGCGGGATCGTGCGCCGCTTGCTTCCACGGCGCAGCGTCAGCCGCGCGCCGAGCGCGATGAATGGCGGCGGTGTGTCGCCGATCGGCGAGCCATTGGCGATGTTGCCGCCGATCGTGCCCATGTTGCGCACCTGTTCGCCGCCGATGCGATCGAACAATGGCCCGAGCGCCGGGATGCGTTTCGACAGCATCGCGAAGGCATCGGAATAGGTGACGCCGGCGCCGATCGAGATCACGTCCTTGTCCTCGGCAATGGCGCACAGCCCGTCGAGATTGCCGATGAAGATGACAGGCGAAATATCGCGCATGTGCTTGGTCACCCAGAGACCGACATCGGTCGAGCCGGCGACGATGGTGGCGCCCGGTTCCTTGTCGAGCACGGCGGCGAAATCGTCAACGTCAGCCGGCACGACGAGCCGCGCCTTGCCGGCGCCGATCTCGATCCGTGCGCCGTCGCCCATCGCCTCGAGTCTGGCCATGATCGACTGACGCTCCAGCGCCAGCGGATCCTTCTGTGCTTTGCCGTAGCTGGAGATGGCGCGAGCCGCGCGCATGATCGCCTCATAGCCGGTGCAGCGGCAGAGATTGCCCTGCAAGGCCTTTTCGATGGCCGCGTCCGACGGTTCCGGTGATTTCATCCACAAGCCGTAAAGCGACATGACGAAACCTGGCGTGCAGAAGCCGCATTGCGAACCGTGGAAATCCACCATCGCCTGCTGCACCGGGTGCAACTGGCCCGGCGTTCCACGGAGATGCTCGACCGTCACGACATGGGTGCCGTCCAACGAACCCAGAAAGCGGATGCAGGCGTTGACACTTTCATAGACCAGTTCGCCGGCGGAAAGCCTGCCGACCAGCACGGTGCAAGCGCCGCAATCGCCCTCTGCGCAGCCTTCCTTGGTGCCGCGCAGCGATCGGTCGAGCCGCAGCCAGTCAAGCAAGGTCGCGTCAGGCGCCACGGATGACAGCACGACATCCCTGCCGTTGAGGATAAAGCGGATGTCGTTGCGGATCTTGACCTCGGCCACGTCTCAGCTCCCCCTGTAAGTCGAATAGCCATAGGGCGAGACGAGCAACGGCACATGATAGTGCACGGCATCCGCCATGCCAAAGCGGATCGGCACGGTATCGAGGAAGGCCGGCTCGGGCAGTTTCGTTCCCTGGCGCCGCAGATAGTCACCAGCGGCGAACACAAGCTCGTATTCGCCGGTCTGGAAATCCGCGTCGGCCAAAAGCGGTGCGTCGCAACGGCCATCGGCGTTGGTGGCGACCGTCTTCAGATGCGTCCTGGCCGGGCCATCGATCCGGTAGAGCGCGATCGACAATCCCGCCGCGGGCTTGCCGGTTGCCGTATCCAGCACATGGGTCGTCAGACGCCCGCCATCGATTTTCGACGTTTCTGCCATTGTCCGCCTCCCATTCCAATACGAACAAACCGGCCGGTACAGCCAAACATTGCTGATGAATTGTGCGCCAATTAAAGGCGATGCATAAGTCCCGGTCGAGCGGAGTGCGACAAAAACACTTTCAAAAATTTTCGGGGGAATGCGAGAAGCACCCTTTCGATATCCTGATCATACTTCGGGCGATGCCCCGTGGGAGGGACGATGCGTTACACCAGAGACATGCGCGGCTACGGAGCCAATCCGCCGGATCCCAAATGGCCCGGTGGCGCGCATGTGGCCGTGCAATTTGTCGTCAATTACGAAGAAGGCGGCGAGAACTGCGTCCTGCATGGCGACAAGGCTTCGGAAGCCTTCCTGTCGGAAATCGTCGGCGCGGCTCCCTGGGCGGGCCAACGCCATTGGAACATGGAATCGATCTACGAATATGGGGCGCGGGCAGGCTTCTGGCGGCTGCTTCGCCTGTTCACCGAGGCCGAGGTGCCAGTGACCTGTTACGGCGTCGCCACGGCACTCGCCCGCTCGCCCGATCAGGTGACGGCGATGCAGGATGCCGGCTGGGAGATCGCCTCGCACGGACTGAAATGGATCGACTACCGCGACCACAGCGCCGAGGACGAGCGCCGCGACCTCAAGGAGGCGATCCGGCTGCACTACGAAGTGACAGGCGCGCGCCCGACGGGCTGGTACACCGGCCGGACGTCGGTCAACACCGTGCGGCTGGTGGCGGAGGAAGGCGGCTTCGACTACGTCTCAGACACTTATGACGACGAACTGCCCTACTGGTTCGCGGATGAGGGGACCGACAGGCCACAGCTCATCATCCCCTACACGCTCGATGCCAACGACATGCGCTTCGCCACGCCGCAGGGCTTCAACTCGGGCGACCAGTTCTTCGCCTATCTGAAGGACAGTTTCGACACGCTCTATGCCGAAGGCAAGGCTGGGCGGCCGCGCATGATGAATATCGGCCTGCACTGTCGCCTCGTCGGGCGGCCGGGGCGGGTGGCGGCGCTGAAGCGCTTCGTCGACTATGTGAAGTCGCACGACAAGGTCTGGCTGGCGCGGCGTATCGACATCGCCAGGCATTGGCGCGAGACCCATCCATACAAGCAGCCGGTGCTGCGCCCTTCGAGGATGGAATTCGAGGCCTTCGTGCATGCTTTCGGCGGCGTTTTCGAACATTCGCCGTGGATAGCCGAGCGCGCCTACGAGCTGGAACTTGGCCCGGCGCACGACAGCGCCGGCGGCCTGCACAATGCGCTCTGCCGCGTTTTCCGCGCCGCAAGCGAAACGGAGCGGCTGGGCGTGCTCAACGCCCATCCAGACCTTGCCGGCAAGCTGGCAAGGGCCAGGCGGCTGACGGCGGAATCAGCCAGGGAACAGGCTTCGGCCGGCCTCGATGAGCTGACCGACAAGGAGCGCGAGCTGTTTTCCAAGCTTAACGCCGCCTACGTCACCACCTTCGGTTTCCCGTTCATCGTCGCGGTGAAGGGCAAGACCAGGCAAGAAATCCTGGCGGAGTTCGAAAGGCGCATCGGCAACAGCCGCGGCGTCGAATTCGAGACCGCCTGCAAACAGGTCGAGCGCATCGCGCTCTTCCGCCTCAAGGACATGCTTCCGCAATAGGTTTGAACCCATGGATACGATCAGGATGCCCGAGCGAACCTATTATGCTCCACATGGCGGCCATTCCGGCCAGAGTGAGCTTCTGACCGGCCGCGCCGTCTTCACCGAGGCCTATGCCGTCATCCCCAAGGGCGTGATGCAGGACATCGTCACCAGCGCCCTGCCATTCTGGGACAAGACCCGCGTCTGGATATTGTCGAGGCCGCTGTCGGGCTTTGCCGAGACGTTTTCGCAGTACATCGTCGAGATCGCGCCCGGCGGTGGCAGCGACCGGCCGGAACCCGATGCCGGCGCCGAGGGCGCCTTGTTCGTGGTCGAAGGCGAACCGACCGTCCTGCTTGCCGGCGAAAGACATGTCTTGCGGCCGGGCGGCTTCGCCTTCCTGCCGCCGTCGAGCGGCTGGACTGTTCGCAACGAAAGCAATGCGGCTGTCCGCTTTCACTGGATACGCAAGGGTTATGAGTCCGTCAGCGGCCTCGAGGTCCCACAAGCCTTCTTCACCAACGAGCAGGACATCGGGCCGACGCCGATGCCCGGTACCGACGGCCGTTGGGCGACGACGCGCTTCGTCGATCCGGCCGACATGCGCCATGACATGCACATGACCATCGTCACCCTCGAACCGGGCGCGGTCATTCCCTTTGCCGAGACCCATGTCATGGAGCACGGGCTCTATGTCCTGGAAGGCAAGGCCGTCTACCGGCTCAACCAGGACTGGGTCGAGGTGGAGGCCGGCGACTATATGTGGCTGCGCGCCTTCTGTCCGCAGGCCTGCTATGCCGGCGGACCGGGAAAATTCCGCTATCTGCTCTACAAGGACGTCAACCGGCACGCCAAGCTCGGCAGTGCCGGGATCGCAGGGCGTGCGCCGTGACCCGCATCGTCGCGCGGCCGCTGACCCGCGAGGGCTTTGCCCCGTTCGGCGATGTCATCGACATGGGCGGCGACAACCACTACCCGATCAATGGCGGCAAGGCCGAGCGCTACCATGATCTGGCGACCGCCGAGGCCGTGGGGCCGAATGCGCGCGTGCTGATCTCGATGGTGCGCGGCACGCCTTACGAATTGCCGCTGGCGCTGACCATGGTCGAGCGTCACCCGCTCGGCAGCCAGGCCTTTGTCCCGCTGTCGCCACGACCGTTCCTGGTCGTCGTCTGTCATGACGGCAAGGACGGTCCGGCCGAGCCGCATGCCTTCATCACCAAGCCAGGGCAAGGCATCAATTATTCACGCAATCTATGGCACGGCGTACTGACGCCATTGGGTGAGCCCCAGGATTTCCTGATCGTCGACCGTGGCGGCGACGGCTCCAATCTCGAAGAATTCCATTTTTCGCACGCCTACGAGATTCATCTCCCCGACGAGATCCTTTGATGACCGACATTTCGCTGATCGACCGCCTGCTCGACGTCATCGAGCACGACATCGTGCCGAAGACGCAGGAAGGCGTCGCCCATGGCAACAAGCTGTTCGGCGCGGCGATCCTGAAGAAAGGCGACCGCTCGCTGGTGCTGGCCGAAACCAACAACGAGATCGAAAACCCGCTCTGGCATGGCGAAGTGCACTGCCTGAAACGCTTCTACGAAATGCCCAAAGCCGAACGTGTCGACACCAAGGAGGCCATCTTCCTGGCCACGCACGAGCCCTGTTCGCTCTGCCTGTCGGCGATCACCTGGACCGGTTTCGACAATTTCTACTATCTGTTCAGCCACGAGGATTCGCGCGACAGTTTTGCCATCCCGCACGATCTGAAAATCCTGAAAGAGGTCTTCACCCTCGATCCCGGCGGTTACAATGCCGAGAACGCCTATTGGAAGAGCTTTTCGATCCGCAGGCTGGTGCGGGCGCTGCCCGAGGCGGAACGCGGGCGGCTGGAGGCGCGCATCGGCAAGATTGCAGCACTTTATGAAGCGCTCTCTGGCGACTACCAGGCCAACAAGGCCGAGAACGACATTCCGCTGAACTGAGGGCACCAAGCAGCGGCACAGGTCGCATATTCCACTGCTCCAGTCGCGAATGGCGATTGAAACTTGCCGCGCCGCGAGGCGTTATGCGCGCCATGAAAACCGTCACCGAGTTTCCCCGCAAGGTCGTCGAATTCCCTGATATGGGCATCGTTATGCCGGATGGCTGCCGGCTGTCGGCGCGGGTGTGGATGCCGGAAGATGCCGGCGACGATCCGGTGCCTGTCATCCTCGAGCACCTGCCCTACCGCAAGCGCGACGGCACCATCTTTCGCGACCAGCTGACGCATCCCTATTTCGCCGGCCACGGCTATGCCTCGATCCGTGTCGACATGCGCGGCAATGGCGATTCCGAAGGGCTGATGGACGACGAATATTCCGAGCAGGAGTTGCAGGACGCCTGCGACGTCATCGCCTGGGCGGCCGCCCAACCCTGGTGCAACGGCAATGTCGGCATGATGGGCATTTCCTGGGGCGGCTTCAACTGCCTGCAGGTGGCAGCCATGCAGCCGCCGGCGCTCAAGGCGGTGATCAGCCTGTGCTCGACCGTTGATCGCTATGCCGACGACATCCACTACAAGGGCGGCTGCCTGCTGCTGGAGAATTTCGGCTGGGCCTCGACAATGCTGTCCTATTCGTCACGGCCGCCGGACCCGCTGCTGGCGGGCGACAACAGATGGCGCGACCTGTGGCTCAGCCGGCTGGAGAACCAGTCGTTCCTTTTGCCACTCTGGCTTGGCCACCAGCACCGCGACGCCTACTGGAAACGGGGATCGGTCTGCGAGGATTTCTCCGCCCTCAAGGCCGCGGTGCTGTCGATCGGCGGCTGGCATGACGGTTACCGCAACACCATCTCGCATCTCGTCGCCAACATCGAGGCGCCGGTCAAAGGCATTGTCGGCCCTTGGATCCACAAATACCCGCATTATGCCGGGCCCCAGCCGGCAATCGGCTTCCTGCAGGAAGCGCTGCGCTGGTGGGACCGCTGGCTGAAGGGTATCGAGACCGGCGTCGAGGCCGACCCGGCCTACCGCGCCTATGTGATGGACAGCGTGCGGCCAGCGCGCTGGCATCCGGAACGGCCGGGCCGCTGGGTGGCGGAGCGGCAGTGGCCTTCGCCCGACATCAAGACGCAAACGATCGACCTGATCCCGGCGGGCGGTAAATCCGTCACCATCGCTTCGCCGCAAAGCTGTGGGCTGGCCGGCGGTGAGTATTTCCCGTTCACCTTCGGCCCGGAATTGCCGGGGGACCAGCGTCCCGACGACGCGCTGTCGGTGTGTTTCGACCAGCAGGAACTCGCCGAGGCGATCGACATCGTCGGCGCACCGGAAGTCGAGGTCCGGTTATCCTGCGACCGTCCGCAGGCCAACATCGCGGTGCGGCTTTGCGACGTGCATCCCGATGGCGCCTCGGAACTGATCTCCTATGGCGTGCTCAACCTCACGCACCGCCTCTCGCACGAATTCCCGCAAGCGCTTGTCCCCGGCGAGAGCGTTTCGGCACGCGTCGTGCTCGACCAGTGCGCCTATCGCGTGCCGGCCGGCCACCATTTGCGCATAGCCGTCTCGAACGCCTATTGGCCCATGATCTGGCCCTCGCCGGAGCCGGTCCGCCTGAGCCTGTCGGCGGCGACGCTGAAGCTGCCGCTGCGCCCGTTGGCGACGGGCGACGAGGTCACGTTCGCCGCGCCGGAGGCTGCTTCCCCCTGGGCAACCGAGACGATCCGCCCGGCCAATTCGGAACGCCGCGTCGACCGCGACGAGAAGACCGGCATCGTCACGCTTTCCATAGAAGACGATTTCGGCGAGGTGCGCGATCTTGCACATGGCCTGGCGAACGGCAGCATCGCCCGCGAGACCTGGACGATCCATCCGGACGATCCGTTGTCGGCTGGGGGACGGACGCATTGGACGCAAACCCTGTCGCGAAGCGGATGGTCGGTGCGCACCGAAACATCGGCCGAAATACGCTCGGACGCCAAAAACTTCATCGTAAGCGCCCGAATTGAAGCTTACGAAGGCGAAAAACTCGTCTTCGAACGCGATTTTGAACAGGCGGTTCCGCGCTCGCTTGTTTGAGCGGCAAGGCATTGGTCCAATTGCGACGTGCCATTTACGCCACGGCATGTCGCATTCGGTCTTGCTTACCGCTTTCCCTTGCGGTCATTATTCCCCTCACAAGAAACAAGAAAACGACCACTAAGGTCGAACCAACAGAGTGAGGAACTCAAAATGTCAAACGAACTGGAATTCCTTAGCCGACGCGTCGCCTCAGGCAAGCTCAGCCGTCGGGATTTTCTCGGCCGGGCGGCAGCGCTCGGCGTCACCGCGACCTTCGCCAACTCACTGCTTTCGAGCGCGGCGCGCGCAGCCGGCCCGGTCAAGGGCGGCACGCTCAAGGCAGGCCTGGTTGGCGGCGAGTCCACCAACAGCCTGGATCCAGCCCTGTTCATGACGCAGGTGCCGTTCGCCTTCGGCAAGATGTGGGGCGAACTGATCGTCGAGCTTTCCCCAGAGGGCAAGCTCGAGAACCGCATCGCCGAGGAGATCGGCTCGTCCGACGATGCCAAGGTCTGGACACTGAAGATCCGCGACGGCGTCGAATTCCACAATGGCAAGACGGTGACCGCCGAAGACGTCGCCGCCACGCTCGAGCGTCATTCGGACGAGAAGTCGAAGTCCGGCGCGCTCGGCTACATGAAAGGCATCGAAAGCATCAAGGCCAGCGGCAAGGAAGTGGTGCTGACGCTGAAGGAGGCCAATGCCGATCTGCCCTACCTGCTCAGCGACTACCACCTGATCGTCCAGCCCAATGGCGGCAAGGACAAGGCCGATGCCGGCATCTCGGCGGGCCCTTACAAGGTCACCACCAACGAGCCCGGCGTGCGCCATGGCGGCGAGCGCTTCGCCAATTACTGGCAGGGCGACAAGATGGGCCATGCCGACCAGATCGAGATCATCGTCATCAACGACGCTACGGCCCGTACGGCCGCCCTGCAGGGCGGCCAGGTCAACATGGTCAACCGCGTCGAGCCGAAGATCGTCGACCTGATCAAACGCGTGCCGGGCGTCACCATCCGCAACCATGCGGGACCGGGCCACTACGTCTTCATCATGCACTGCAATACGGCGCCGTTCGACAACAACGACCTCAGGATGGCGCTGAAGCTGGCGATCGACCGCGAAGAAATGCTGAAGAAGGTGCTGCGCGGTTACGGTTCGCTCGGCAATGATTTCCCGATCAATGCCGCCTACCCGCTGTTCACCGAGATCGAGCAGCGCACATACGATCCGGACAAGGCCAAGTTCCACTACAAGAAGTCGGGGCATGACGGCGCGGTGCTGCTCAGGACCTCCGACGTCGCCTTTCCCGGCGCCGTCGACGCGTCCCAGCTTTTCCAGCAGAGCGCGGCCAAGGCCGGCATCCAGATCGAGCTCAAGCGCGAGCCGGGCGACGGCTACTGGAACGAGGTCTGGAACAAGCAGCCCTTCTGCGCCTCCTATTGGGGCGGACGCTCGACCCAGGACCAGATGTACTCGACCGCCTACCTGTCGACCGCCGACTGGAACGACACGCGTTTCAAGCGCCCGGATTTCGACAAGATGGTGCTGGCGGCGCGCGCCGAGCTGGACGAGGCCAAGCGCAAGGCGATGTATCACGACATGGCCGTCATGGTGCGCGACGAAGGCGGCCTGATCCTGCCGATGTTCAACCAGTTCATCGACGCCACCGGCGCCAAGGTGGGCGGCTGGGTGGACGATCCGCACCAGGAGTTGATGAATGGCTATGCCCTGGCAAAGTGCTGGCTCGAAGCCTGAGCCGGCCTTGCCCAGATGTCCTCACCCATCGTGAAACTGGTGGCCCAGCGCGTCGCGCTGGGCATCCTCCTTTTGTTGGCCGTCTCGGTCCTGATCTTCGCCGGCACACAGATCCTGCCCGGCGACGTCGCGCAAGCCATCCTAGGGCAGTCGGCGACACCGGAATCGCTCGCCAATCTGCGTGAGCAGCTTGGGCTCAACGATCCGGCCTATATCAGGTATTTCCGCTGGCTCGGCGGCGTTTTGACCGGCGATCTCGGGACCGCCATGTCGAGCGGACAGGATATCGCAACATCGATCAAGGGCCGGCTGTGGAACACGCTTTTCCTCGCCTTCTGGGCGGCGATCGTGGCCATTCCACTGGCCATAACGCTTGGCCTGATCGCGGTGCGCTACCGCAACGGCTGGGTCGACAAGCTGATCTCGGGACTGGCGCTCGCCTCGACCTCCTTCCCGGAATTCTTCATCGGCTACTTGCTGGTCTTCTACTTCGCGGTTCAGCATCAGTGGTTCCCCGCCATCTCGACCGTCTATGACGGCATGCCTTTCGGTGAACGCATGCAGGCGATCGCGCTGCCGGCGGCGGCGCTGACGCTGGTGGTGCTTGCCCATATGATGCGCATGACGCGCGCGGCGATCCTAAACGTCATGCAATCGGCCTATGTGGAGACCGCCGAGCTCAAGGGGCTCTCGGCTTTCGCGGTCATCCGCAAACATGCCTTCCCGAACGCCATCGCGCCGATCATCAACGTCGTCATGCTCAACCTCGCCTATCTGATCGTCGGCGTGGTCGTGGTCGAAGTGATCTTCGTCTATCCCGGCATGGGGCAGTATCTGGTCGATCACGTCACCAAGCGCGACGTGCCGGTGGTGCAGGCGGTCGGACTGATCTTCGCCGCCGTCTATATCGGCCTCAACATCATCGCTGACATAGCGGCAATCGTCGCCAATCCGCGCCTGAGGCATCCCAAATGAAGAGGGCGGGCATGCTCGACATCAAACGCATCCCCGTGCCCGCGCTGGTCGGCCTGGTGCTGACGGCCCTGTTCGTGCTGGCGGCCATCTTCGCGCCGTGGCTTGCGCCGCACGGCAATGGCGAGATCGTCGGCGACGTCTGGGAGCCCATGTCGGCGGCGCACTGGCTGGGCACCGACAACCTTGGCCGCGATCTGCTGTCGCGCATGATCTATGGTGCGCGCATCACCCTTTTCATCGCAGTGCTCGCCACGGCGTTGTCCTTCTCGCTTGGCGCCATTCTCGGCTTTTCGGCGGCGGTGTTCGGCGGCTGGTTCGACACGCTGCTGTCGCGCCTCGTCGATCTTCTGATGTCGATCCCGACGCTGATCATGGGCCTTGTCGTGCTCTCGGTGCTGCCGACAAACCTGGTGACGCTGATCCTGGTGATGGGCATTCTCGACTCGACCCGCGTCTACCGCCTGTCGCGCGCGGTGGCCGTCGACATCAACGTCATGGACTATGTCGAAGCCGCCAAGCTGCGCGGCGAAGGCAGCACCTGGATCATCTTCCGCGAGATCCTGCCCAATGCGCTGTCGCCGCTGGTCTCGGAACTCGGCCTGCGCTTCATCTATGCCGTGCTGTTCCTGTCGACGCTCTCCTTTCTTGGCCTCGGCGTACAGCCGCCGGATGCCGACTGGGGCGGCATGGTCAAGGAAAACAAGGACGGCATCGTCTTCGGCATTGCCGCGGCGCTCATACCGGCGGCCGCGATCGCGGCGCTTGCGATCTCGGTCAATCTCGTCGCCGACTGGGTGCTCAACCGCACGACAAGCCTGAAAGGAGGACGCGGATGATGGCCGACAGCAAAGCGAAATCCAGCCCGCTCCTCGATATCCGCAACCTGCGCATCGAAGCCATGGTCTACCCACCGGGCGAAGCGCCAAAGACCATCACGCTCGTCCACGACGTCTCGCTGACCCTGGAAAAGGGCAAGGTGCTCGGCCTGATCGGCGAATCCGGTGCCGGCAAGTCGACCATCGGCCTGTCTTCGATGGGTTATGGGCGCGGCGGCGTGCGCATCACCGGCGGCGAGGTGCTCCTCAACGGCCGCGACATCCTCAAGGGCGGCAAGGAAGGTTTCCGCAGGCTGCGCGGCCGCGAGGTCTGCTATGTCGCGCAGTCGGCGGCAGCGGCGTTCAACCCGGCGCACAGGCTGATGGACCAGGTTGTCGAAGCCACCCTCCTGCACGGCAGGGCGACGCGCGCGGAGGCCGAGAAACGCGCCGTCGCGCTGTTCAAGAAGCTGAGCCTGCCCAATCCCGAAACCATCGGCGAGCGTTTCCCGCACCAGGTCTCCGGCGGCCAGCTGCAGCGTGTGATGACGGCGATGGCGCTGTGCTCGGAACCGGACCTGATCGTCTTCGACGAGCCGACGACGGCGCTCGACGTGACGACGCAGATCGACGTGCTGTCGGCGATCAAGGACGCCATCCGCGACACGCATGTGGCCGCGCTCTACATCACCCACGACCTCGCCGTCGTCGCCCAGGTGTCGGACGAGATCATGGTGCTGCGCCACGGCCGGCTGGTCGAATGGGGCGGCACCCGCCAGATCATCAAGGAGCCGCGCCAGGAGTACACCAACGCTCTGGTGTCAGTGCACGAGATCGAACACGCCGAGCAGAAACCCGGCGTCTCGCCATTCCTGTCCGTGAAGAACGTCACCGCCGCTTATGGCGGCGGTCATGTCAAGGTGCTGAAGAACGTCTCCGTCGATATCTATCCCGGCCAGACGCTGGCGGTGGTCGGCGAGTCCGGCTCCGGCAAGTCGACGCTGGCGCGCGCCATCACAGGGCTCCTGCCGCCCGAACAGGGCACGGTGACCTTCGACGGGCGCCCGCTTGCCAACCGGCTTGCCGACCGGCCGAAGGAGGATCTGCGGCAGCTGCAGATGATTTACCAGATGGCCGACGTGGCCATGAACCCGCGCCAGACCGTCGGCACCATCATCGGCCGGCCGCTGGAGTTCTATTTCGGCATGCGGGGACGTGAGCGCGACCGGCGCGTCGCCGAATTGCTCGACGAGATCGAGATGGGCAAAGGCTTCCTCGACCGCTATCCGGCGGAGCTGTCGGGCGGCCAGAAGCAGCGCGTCTGCATCGCCCGCTCGCTCGCCGCCAAACCGAAGCTGATCATCTGCGACGAGGTGACCTCGGCGCTCGACCCGCTGGTGGCCAACGGCATTCTCAAGCTTTTGTTGAACCTGCAGCAGCACGAGAAGGTCGCATATCTCTTCATTACCCACGACCTTGCGACGGTAAGGTCGATCGCCGATTCGATCGCGGTGATGTATCGCGGCGAGGTGGTCCGTTACGGTTCCAAAAGCAAGGTGCTCACACCGCCTTTCGATGCCTATACCGACCTCCTGCTGTCCTCGGTTCCGGAAATGGAGATCGGCTGGCTGGAAAAGGCGATCAAGGGGCGACGCATGGCGAGCGCCGGGAACTAGCCAGCGGTTCGCCAGTCAAGGAGATGACGAACGTCATCCGGATGCAACACTGGAGGGCCAGACGTCCTTCGGACGGCATCGCCTGTGTGCGGTTGTTTCAAAAAGGGGTAGGACATGAAGACTGAACTCGACCATCTCGCTGAACTCGCCGGCCAAGGCCGGATATCGCGGCGTGACTTTCTCGGGCGCACCGCGGCGCTGGGCATGTCGGCGGCGCTGGCAACGACGCTGGCCGGGAAAGCCTTCGCGCAGACGCCGGTCAAGGGCGGCATTCTCAAGGCCGGCCTGCAGGGCGGCGAATCGACCAACAGCCTCGATCCGGCGCTGAACCTCAGCCAGGTCACCTTCAGCTTCGGCAAGCAGTGGGGCGAATATCTGGTTCGCCTCACCCCCGACAACAGGTTGGTCAACCTGATCGCCGAGGACATCGGCGCTTCCCCGGATGCCAAGACCTGGACGATCAAGATCCGCGACGGCATCGAGTTCCACAATGGCAAGACGGTCGGCGCGGAGGATGTCGCGGCCACCATCGAGCGCCACGCCGACGAGAAGTCGAAGTCGGGCGCACTCGGCATTCTCAAAAACATCAAGGGCATTAAGGCCAAGGGCAAGGAGGTCGTCGTCACGCTTGCCGACGCCGATGCCGACTTCCCCTATCTGATGGCCGACTATCATCTCGTCATCCAGCCCAATGGCGGCAAGGACAATCCGAACGCGGGCATCAGCGCCGGCCCCTATAAGGTGACCGTCAACCAGCCCGGCGTGCGCCACGGCGGCGAGCGCTTCGCTAATTACTGGCAGGGCGACAAGGCGGGCCATGCCGACCAGGTCGAGATCGTCGTCATCAACGATGCGACGGCGCGGCTGGCGGCCCTGCAAGGCGGCCAGGTGCACATGATCAATCGCGTCGAGCCGAAGGTGGTCGATCTCGTCAAGCGCATCCCCGGCGTCAGCATCGAGAACGTTTCGGGCAAGGGCTATTACCCGTTCAACATGTTCTGCGACACCGCGCCCTTCGACAACGGCGATCTCAGGATGGCGCTCAAGCTCGCCATGGACCGCGACGAGATGCTGGAAAAGATCCTGCGCGGCTACGGTTCGGTCGGCAATGACTTCCCGATCAACGAGGCCTATCCGCTGTTTTCGGCCATCGAACAGCGCAAATTCGACCCGGAAAAGGCTGCGGCGCTCTACAAGAAGTCGGGCCACAGCGGCTCGATCCTGCTGCGCACCTCCGACGTCGCCTTGCCCGGGGCCGTCGATGCGGCACAGCTCTATCAGCAGAGCGCCGCCAAGGCAGGCATCAAGATCGAGATCAAGCGCGAGCCTGGCGACGGCTATTGGTCGGAGGTCTGGAACAAGCAGCCTTTCTCGCTGTCTTACTGGGGCGGGCGTGCCACGCAGGACCAGATGTATTCCACCGGCTATGTGTCGAACGCCGACTGGAACGACACGCGTTTCAAGCGGCCCGAGTTCGACAAGATGCTGTTTGCAGCGCGCGGCGAGCTCGACCAGGACAAGCGCAAGGCGATCTATCACGACATGGCCGTGCTGATGCGCGACGAAGGCGGATTGATCGTGCCTTTCTTCAACCAGTTCATCGACGCCGCCACCAACAAGATCGGCGGCTTCGCCAAGAGCCCGATCGGCGAGATGATGGACGGCTACGCGCTCGCCGAATGCTGGCTGAACGCCTGACATCAAGTTCCTGCCGAGCACGCCGCGTGTCCGTGCGACACGCGGCGTGCTCGTTCCCCCGACAATCGCATGGAGCAGCTCGTGGCGCTCAAGACCAAACTGTTGCTGATCATCCTCGACGGCGTGCCTTACCGGAACTGGCGCCGGCTGATGGGCAACCTCGAAGGCTGGGTGCAGTCGGGCGAAGCGCGGGTATGGAAGATGCGCTCGGTGCTGCCGTCGACCTCGGCCTGCTGTTATGCTTCGATCCACACCGGGGTGCCGCCGCAGGCGCATGGCATTCTTTCCAACGAGAACCGCTTCCGCGTCAGCCAGCCCGACATCTTCTCGGAGGTCACCGGGGCCGGGGGAATAACCGGCGCGGTCACCCACTCCTACTGGTCGGAGTTCTTCCGTTCCTACCCGTTCGACCTCGTCGAGGACATGGAGTATGACGAGCCGGGCGGGCCGATCACGCATGGCCGCTTCCACACCATGACCGGCTACAACGCGCGCAACCAGATGACGCCGAGCGACGTCGACCTGTTCGCCACGCTGACCATGCTGAGCAGCCGCCACGGCATCGACTACGGCATCCTGCACACTTGCACGCTGGACTCGATGGGCCACCGTTTCGGCCATGACTGTCACGAGATGGACCATGCCTGCTACGCGATGGACGGCATGCTGGCCGCTTTCCTGCCGCGCTGGCGCGACGCCGGCTATGAAGTGATCGTCACCGCCGATCACGGCCAGACCGACCGCGGCCACCATGGCGGCCATGATGAGGAGATGCAGGATTTCGCGCTGTATTATTTCGGCGCCGGCAAGGGACCGGATGCCGACACACTGCTCGACCAGCTGCAGCTGGCGCCGACGGTTCTAAGCCGACTGGGGGTGTCGGTGCCGGCGACGATGAAGGCGAAGCCTTTCCTGAGCTAGCTTCCCCTTCACCCACTGGCAAGGCTCATCTTCTTCGGTTAGCCTCCGCAAATTCCTTGGCGGAGGATGAACCTTTTTGAGCCGATCAGCGACAGAGCAGGCAGGAGCCAGGCGGCTCGATCGGTCATGACCGGCGCGATGGAGACCGATCGCGCGCTTGTCGAGCGGGTCGCGAAGGGCGACCGGGCCGCCGTGCGGCTCCTGTTCATGCGCCACCACGCGCGGATATACCGCTTCGTGGCGCGCCAGACGGGATCGGAAATGATGGCTGACGACATCGCGAACGAGGTGTTCCTCGAACTGTGGCGCCAGGCGCCGGGTTTCGAGGGACGTTCCGAAGTCTCGACATGGCTGCTCGGCATCGCCCGCTTCAAGGCTCTGTCCCTGTTGCGCAAGAAAAAGGAAGACTGGATCGACGACGAGGCCGCAGCCGCGGTGCCCGACGGCGCCGATACGCCCGAGATCGTTGCCATGAAGGAGGACAAGAGCACCGCCCTGCGCCGCTTCATCGATGCCTTGCCGCGCGAGCATCGCGTGGTCATCGATCTCGCCTATTATCAGGGGCAATCGGTGACCGAGATCGGCGAGGTGCTCGATATCCCGGTCGCGACCGTCAAGACCCGCATGTTTTATGCCCGCAAGAAACTCGGCGAAGCCCTCAAGGCCGCCGGTTACGACAGGGGGTGGCCATGAGCGCCGCTGAAAAGATGTCGCGCCGCGACGAAATGGAAACGTTGCTGCCGTTCTACCTGAACGGTTCGCTGGAAGGCTCGGAACTGGAGGCCGTCGAGGAATGGCTGGCCAGCGATCCGACGGCGATGGCCGCCCTTGGCGAGGCGGAGGCTGAATTCTCCAGCACCGCGGCCGCCAATGAGGCGATCCGTCCGCCGGCCGATGCGCTGAGCCGCTTTTCCAGGGCGCTCGATGCCGAGGCTGGCCCGGCGCGCGCCGCCGCCGGTTCGTCCTGGCTGGCGCAGGCCTGGAGCCGCTTCATGGCGCTGCCGGTCGGCGTCGCCTGGGCGGCGGCCGCGGCTCTGCTGGCGCTGGTCATGGTGCAGTCGTTCGTGCAGCCCGGCGGCAAGGGCGGCAATTTCGAGATCGCGGGCGCGCAGGACGAGATGGCGAAGATGCCGTTCGCCCTGGTCAAGTTCAGGCCCGACGCGAAAATGTCCGACATCGCCGCCTTTCTCGGCAGCAGCGGACTGAAGATCCTGGACGGACCGACCGCCGAGGGCGTGTTCCGGCTCGGCATTCCGGCCGCCAACGCGGCCGACTACACCAGGCAACTCGGCCTTGTTGCCGCCCAGCCTTTCACCGACACCGTGATCGAGGGAAGGAAACCGGCCGATGGCGGCTGAGGCGGTCATTCGATTTGCGGCAATCCTTGCGGCGGCGATGACGATCGCCATCGGGCCTGCGTCGGCGCAGGGCAACGACGCCAATGCCGACCGAAAGATCGACTGCCGCGACGGCACCGATGCGGCAGGCGCCGACTGTGGCAAGGACGGCGGCGACAGCGGCAGCGCGGCCGGTGCCGTGTTTCTTCCCGCCCTGATCGTCGACCTGTTCCCCAATCCGGCCGCTCCCGCGGCACCGGTGCCGACGCCACGGCCGGACCCGGCGGCGCCGCCCGCCGGCACGCAGGCCGGACCGCCTTCGGGCGGGCCGATCGTCTCGCCAAGCGATCTCATCGCCGTTCAGCCGCCACGCGCCGTGGCCGGCGATTTCGTGCCCGACGAGGTGCTGGTGACCGTCGATGGCGATGCGGGCGCCGTGCAGCAGATCGCCGCTTCCTTCGGCCTCGATGTGCGCTCGCAGCGGCAATCATTTTTGCTCGGCACCACGCTTGTGCGCTTCGGCATTCCCGACCGCCGCCCCGTCGGCGTGGTGCTGGCGCAGCTTGCCGCCGACAGCCGCACGCAGCGGCGTGAGCCCAACCATATCTATTCGCTTCAGCAGGCGGCGGGCATCGTCAACTATGCGTTCGAGCGCATCGCGCTGGAACCCAGCCAGGCGAGCGGCGAGAACGTCCGCGTCGCGGTAATCGATACCGGCATCGACGACACCAATCCGACGCTGGCCGGGGTCATCGCCGGCCAGTTCGACGCCATGCCCGACGTGCCGGTCGAAAAGCGCGACCACGGCACTTCGGTCGATGGGCTGATCGCCGGCGTCGGCGCGCTCAAGGGCATGGCGCCCGGCGCCAGGATCTATCACGCACGTGCCTTCGAAGGCGGCAAGTCGACAATGGACGTCATCCTTGCTGCGCTCGACTGGGCGGCCGAGCAGGATGTGCGCATCATCAATATGAGTTTCGTCGGTCCGAAGAACGACCTGCTCGGCATCGCCTGCCGCAATGCACGCGCGCTCGGCATGGTTCTTGTCGCCGCCGCCGGCAACAACGGGCCCAAGGCGCCCTATGGCTACCCGGCCGCCTTCGACGGCGTCATCGCGGTGACCGCCACCGACGCCAGGGATGGGCTAATGCCGCAGGCCAATCGCGGCGCCTATGTCTTCATCTCGGCGCCGGGCGTCGAGATGGTGGCGCCGAGCGGAGCCGGCTCGGATGTCGTCACCGGCACATCGTTCGCCGCCGCGATCGTCTCGGGCGCCATTGCCAATCTCATCCACGCCGCGCCGGACCGCTCGGCCGACGCCATCGAAAAGGCGCTGGCCGCAACGGCCCGGGATCTCGGTTCGAAAGGGCGGGACGATGACTTCGGCTACGGGCTGCTGGACATCAAGGCCGCCGAGACGGCGAAGGAATGATCCTTGGCAACATGCTCCTAAATTCAGTCGGCTATTTGCGATGGCCGAGACGGGACGAATGCTGGACTAAACATCTAGAGGGCCGGACCCAACCGAACGGCGCTTCCATCATAGAAGCGTGACAGCCGAAAGCGGCTGAGATCATGCCCACTCGCGTTACCCTGAATCAGGTCGGAAACGACGCGACCGATTCCAGGTCCGATACCGAAGCCGTGACCACTCATTCCCGTGGCCACGAAAAGACCGACGACTGCCCGGGCGTGATCCACGACGGGGACGACATCGGGCATGGCGTCAATCATGCCTCCCCAGCCTGCCTTCAAGCGAACTGTTTCGAACTGTGGAAAAAGGCGTCTGAAATTGCGCTCTACAGAACGGAGGCCGGAGCGTTCAGCGGCCGGGTTGAGCACCCGCATTCTTTCGAAAGGACTCTGGGAATCCGGGGTCCAATCGCGCGGGGTCGACCAGCTATCAGGGTAACCCGATGGAGCGCACGGAAAGTAGCGGGTTCCGAGCGGATTGGCCATGAGGGCGGGAAGATACTTGGTGGCGTGCCGGAATGCGTCAGGTCCCAGGTAAAGCAAATTACTGCCTCCCGGGGCGAGCGTGTATCCGCCATCCTGTCGGCGCCTGAAAGCGATGTGTTCGTCCGCTGCCGCACCTGCATAGATTTCAGGCATAGGCTCCGTTGCGGCTACGGTTACCCTGACGCTGAGTTGGGGGATGGAGACGCCGTGTCTTCTCAGGAACAGCGACGACCAGGCGCCGCCCGCGACCAGTACGCTGGAGGTTTCAATGTATCCCGCCTCGGTCCACACTCCTCTGATCCTGCCAGCTGAGATTTCGAGGGTTCGCGCTGCGCAATTCTCTATGATCTTGGCGCCTTTTCGGACGGCAAGACGAGCAAGCGCAGGCACCGCCAACCAAGGCTCCGCACGCATGTCGGAGGGCGTCGTCATCGCGCCCTTGAACTTGCGCGACATGCCCTTGATGAGTTTCGCGGTTTCGTCTGCGTCCAGGAGGCGAGTGTCGAGCCCATGGATCGCGGCGATCTTCATGAATTCTTCGAAACCGGCCATGTCCTTGTCGGAGTTCGCCAGATAGGTCACACCTGTCTGGTCCAGCCCGATGTCTTCGCCGCATTCCTCAGCCAGTTGCCGCCATAGGCGAAAAGCCTCGATGACAATTGGCAGTTCATCTGCGTCGCGCCCCTGCTTTCGAATCCAGCCCCAATTTCGGGACGATTGTTCGGCCGCAACGCGGCCTTTTTCCAGCAGCGTGACCGGAATGTTCCGCTCCGCCAGGAAAAGAGCCGTCGTTACGCCGATAATGCCGCCACCAATGATGACCACCTCCGAACGCTTCGGCGGTGGGCCAGGATGTTGGATTGGATCCATTTCGGAGAACGGGAATATGGGCAAGTGGGCATCCAGGAGGGCTGGTTGATGGCTTCGGCTTACTGGTTGCCACCCTCTAAAAGCCAAAGCAAGCGCGGTGCAGGCAGACCACTATCCATGACACTGCAATCGATCTTCCGGCAACGCCCGCAAGCGGTCGAACTCGGCCCCTCGGAGCGATTGGCTCTAACCCTAGGCAGGCGCTCCGGCAACCGACCCCCTGATCACCAGGTCGACCGGCCAGACCTCGCCGCGCGGGCCCTCTTCCAGGCCCGATATCCGTGCGGCCAGACGCTCGGCGATGCGGGCGCCGGCGAGCCGGATCGAGGAGCGCGTCGTCGACAGCGGTACGGAGAAATTCTCCGGCTTCAGCCATGGGAAGACGTCGTCATGTGCAATTAATGAGGTGTCGCCGGGGATGCTCAGGCCGAGGTCGCGCACGGCGCGCACGACGCCGAGCGCCATGATCAGGCTGGAGCAGGCGATCGCGGTCGGCGCGCCGTCCTGTTCGAGCAGGCGCCGGGCGGCGCGATAGCCGTTCTCCTCGGTCATGGCAACGGAGCAGACATGGCGGTCGCCCAAGGTCAGGCCGCTCGCGGCGAGCGCCCGGCGCACGCCTCGCTCGCGATGCACGGCGAAGGTTTCGCGGTCATCGCCATTAATCAGCGCCAGCCGCCGGTGGCCGAGCTGGACGAGCAGTCGCGCCGCCTCGTGAAAGGCGCCCTCATTGTCGATGTCGAGATAGGGATAGTCGAAATCGAAACCTTCGCTGCGGCCATGGATGATGAAGGGTATACCGAGCGTGTTGACCAGCGCCACACGCCGATCGGCCGGCGTCGGCGAGGAGATGTAGACGGCGTCGACCTGGCGGTTGGCGACGATGCGCCGGTAAGTCGTCTCCTGGTCGTCGGCGTCGGCGGGAGACAGCACCAGGTCGAGCTCGTGCGAGCGCGCATAGTCGCCAAGACCGGACAGGAATTCGACGAAGTGCGGGTCGATGTCGACGGCAGCACCCGTCGGCAAGACATAGCCGATCATGCCGGACTTGCCGGTCGCAAGCCGGCGTGCGCTCGGATTGGGGCGATAGCCATGGCGCTTGGCGGCGTCCATGACGCGCCGGCGCGTCTCTTCGTTGACCTCGGGATAGCCGTTCAGCGCCCGGCTTACCGTGGTCTGCGAAAGCGCCAGCATGTGCGCGAGTTGCTTCAGGTTCACGAGAGGACTCCATGCCTCAAAGCGCTTTTAAATTGAATCGACCCAAGCCCTGCGGCAGGCCCGTCATATCATGGCGACCATAGGCAGGCTTGGTGCAGGTTTGAAACATAAATTGCTGCTGCACTGCCAAAAAAGCATGCTGCAGCGCGATTTTCCAGGCGCCAGACTCCGGAATTAAATCGATTAAGTTCCCACGCCTCTTGACTTCTGGACGATTCAATGGCGAGATCGAAATAGCCAAAGCGCTTTGGAAGACTCTTCGAAAGGTTGCGGTTCCTTTCCGACTGAGTCACAGTCCTGCGGCGTCGGCGGGCGGAATGGAGGTTCCGTCCGGTGTTTGTGACCCACTGGGAGGGAATACCGATGAAGAAAATGCTTTTGCTGGGCGCCGCGCTTGCCGTGCTCGCCCTCGGCGCGCCCGCGCAGGCCGAGCTGAAATTCAAGCTGGGCGAGGACAAGCGTTTCAACTGGGCAAACTACGAAGAGCTCAAGAAAATCGACCTCAAGGGGGAGACCCTGTCGATCTTCGGGCCATGGCGCGGCGAGGACGAGACCCTGGTGCGCGGCGTACTCGATTATTTCTCGGAAGCCACCGGCGCCGAGATCAAATATTCCTCCTCGGAAAATTACGAGCAGCAGATCGTCATCGACACGCAGGCCGGCAGCCCGCCCAACATCGCCGTTCTGCCGCAACCCGGCCTGATCCAGGACCTTGCTTCCAAGGGTCTCTTGACGCCGCTCGGCGACGATACCGCCAAATGGGTCAAGGACAATTACGGCGCCGGCCAGTCATGGGTCGACCTCGGCACCTTCAAGGACAAGGACGGTAAGCCGGGCTTCTTCGCCTTCCCCTACAAGGCCGACGTGAAGTCGCTGGTCTGGTACTCGCCGGACAATTTCGAGGAAGCCGGCTACAAGGTACCGAAGACGCAGGAAGAACTCGCCGACCTCGAGAAGAAGATTATCGCCGACGGCGGCACGCCATGGTGCATCGGGCTCGGCTCGGGCGGCGCCACCGGCTGGCCGGCGACGGACTGGGTGGAAGACCTGATGCTGCGCACGCAGTCTCCGGAAACCTACGACAAATGGGTGAAGAACGAGATCCCGTTCAACGACCCGGCCGTGGTCAATGCAATCGACATCTTCGGCAAGATCGCGACCGACGACAAGATGGTCGATGGCGGCGCCAAGGCGGTCGCGGCGACCGATTTCCGCGACAGCCCCAAGGGCCTATTCGCGGTGCCGCCGAAATGCTACCTGCACCATCAGGCGTCGTTCATCCCGACCTTCTTCCCCGAAGGCACGAAAATCGGCCAGGACGCGGACTTCTTCTACTTCCCGCCTTATGCGTCCAAGCCCGAACTCGGCACCCCCGTGCTCGGCGCCGGAACGCTGGCGATGATCACCAAGGACTCGAAGGCCGCCCGCGCGTTCATCGAATTCCTTAAGATGCCGCTGGCCCATGAGATCTGGATGGCCGAAGGCGGTTTCGTGACGCCGTTCAAGGCGGTCAACAAGGATGCCTATGCCAGCGATGCGCTGCGCAAGCAGGGCGAGATCCTGGCCAATGCCTCGACTTTCCGTTTCGACGGGTCGGACTTGATGCCGGGCAAGATCGGCGCCGGCGCCTTCTGGACCGGCATGATCGACCTGGTCGGCGGCAAGTCGGCGCAGGACGTCGCCACCGACATCCAGAAGAGCTGGGACGCGATCAAATAAGAGCCGTACCCGCGGAAGCCTAGGCTTCCACCTCCCGAGCGTATCCGGGCCAACTGGCCCGGATACGACCGGCCCCATCGCAACATCCCAGCCCGGCCAACCGGGACGGGTCAGATCCAGTCGTGACAGCGTAGACATTCCGGCATGCGGCGGGCACGGAGCCACACGCTTCCCTGCCTGCCCGCGCTCAACAACGAGATCGGCGCGCGGCGCAATCGCAAGGATCGTTTCCATCCTGGCGGGTCGTGCAGGGAGAGGGACCCATGGCGGCTCAGATTTTCTCGGCCATATTCGTCATCATCATCGGCGTCGGCGGCTGCGTCGCCTATTTCTGGGGCGCCAACAAACTGCTCGACGTCACCTTTCCCTCGCGCGGCGTCTCGGGCGCCGCCGCCGTCGACAATCTGCGCCGGCAGGGGCTGATCCGGCCCTGGCTGTTCGTCGGCCCGGCGATGATCATCCTGACCATCTATCTCATCTATCCGGTGATCGAGACGCTGCGGCTGTCCTTCCTCGATCGCGGCGGCGCCAATTTCGTCGGCCTGGCCAATTATCAATGGGCTTTCGGCGACCGCGAGTTTCGCAATTCGATCCTCAACAATGTGCTCTGGCTGGCCGTAGTGCCCGCCGCCTGTACCTTCCTTGGCCTGATCATCGCCGTGCTTACCGACAAGATCTGGTGGGGCACGATAGCCAAGAGCCTGATCTTCCTGCCGCTGGCGATCTCCTTCGTCGGCGCCAGCGTCATCTGGAAATTCATCTATGAGTATCGCGGCGAAGGCCAGACGCAGATCGGCATCCTGAACGCCATCATCCAGCATTTCGGCGGCCAGCCGCAGGTCTGGATATCGCTGCCGTTCTGGAACAATTTCTTCCTGATGGTGATCCTGATCTGGATCCAGACCGGCTTTGCCATGGTCATCCTGTCTTCGGCGCTGCGCGGCATTCCGGAAGAGACGCTGGAAGCCGCCGTCATCGACGGTGCCAATCCGTTCCAGATCTTCTGGAAAATCATGGTGCCGCAGATCTGGGGCACCATCGCCGTGGTCTGGACCACAATCACCATCCTGGTGCTCAAGGTATTCGACATCGTCCTGACCATGACCAACGGCCAATGGAACAGCCAGGTGCTGGCCAATCTGATGTTCGACTGGATGTTCCGTGGCGGCGGTGATTTCGGCCGCGGCGCGACAATCGCCATCATCATCATGATCGCGGTCATTCCGATCATGGTCTGGAACATACGCCAGGCCAACAAAGAGACGGGAGGACATTGAGATGACCGTCGCGACCGGAAACTCCTTCGCCAGCCGCTTCGGCGTTCACATCGCCGTCCTGGTCTTCGTTGCGATCTGGACCATGCCGACGCTCGGCATCCTGGTATCGTCGCTGCGCGACAAGGACCAGATCATCGCCTCGGGCTGGTGGAACTCGTTCGCCAGTTCGACCCAGACCGAAGCTGGACGCCTGCCGCCCGCCTCGGCGCAGGTCGAGAAGGACGGCAAGTTCGTCCTCCAGGGCAACATTTTCGGCGATGGCGCCAAGCGCGAGATCAGCGCCTTCGGCGTCAAGTCGGCGGCACCGACGCAATATCCGACCGGCACATCGGCCGATCTCGGCGACGGCGTTACCTTGCAGCTCAATGCCGACGGCAGCTTCGTCATGACCTCGCCCAAGGCGTTCGAGGGCGACCGCGGCCAGCGCGTCTACTATGCCTCCTCGGCGCCGCCGAAATTCACCACCGACAATTACAGGACCGTGCTGTTTTCGGAAGGCATCGGCCGCTCCTTCATGAACTCGCTGACCGTCACTATCCCGGCGACCGTCATCCCGATCCTGATCGCCGCTTTTGCGGCTTACGCTCTGGCCTGGATGCGCTTTCCCGGGCGCGCGCTTCTGATCGCGGTCATCATCGGCCTGCTGGTGGTGCCGCTGCAGATGTCGCTGATCCCGCTGTTGAAGCTCTATAACGGCGTCGGCGCCTTCTTCGGCGTGCCCTCCAAGACCTATCTCGGCATCTGGCTGGCGCATACCGGCTTCGGACTGCCCTTCGCCATCTACCTCTTGCGGAGCTACATTGCCGGCCTGCCGCGCGAGATCATGGAATCGGCGCGCATCGACGGCGCCAGCGATTTCGAGATATTCGTCAAGATCGTGCTGCCGCTGTCATTTCCCGTGCTGGCGTCCTTCGCCATCTTCCAGTTCCTGTGGGTATGGAACGATCTCCTGGTGGCGATGGTTTTCCTTGGCACGGAGGCGGATCAGATCGTGCTGACCGCCAAGCTCAATGCCTTGCTCGGCTCGCGTGGCGGCGACTGGGAGATCCTGACGACGTCGGCTTTCGTGACCATCATCGTGCCGCTGATCGTGTTCTTCTCTTTGCAGCGCTATTTCGTCCGCGGGCTGCTCGCAGGCTCGGTGAAAGGAGGCTGAAACCATGCAATCCGCTTTGAAAGCCAGTTCGAAGCCCGATCTCGCCGTCGATAGCGACTGGTGGCGAGGTGCCGTGATCTACCAGATCTATCCGCGCAGCTACCAGGACTCGAATGGCGACGGCATCGGCGACCTCAAGGGGATCATCGGGCGGCTGCCCTATATCGCCGCGCTCGGCGCGGACGCCATCTGGATCTCGCCCTTCTTCAAATCGCCGATGAAGGATTTCGGCTACGACGTCTCGGATTACTGCGACGTCGACCCGATGTTCGGCACGCTGGCCGATTTCGACGCGCTGACGGCGGAGGCGCACAGGCTGGGGCTGAAAGTGATGATCGACGAGGTGCTGTCGCACACCGCCGACATCCATCCCTGGTTCAGGGAAAGCCGATCGAACCGCAGCAATCCGAAAGCCGACTGGTACGTCTGGGCCGATCCCAGGCCGGACGGCACGCCGCCCAACAACTGGCTGTCGATCTTCGGCGGATCGGCCTGGCAATGGGACACCAGCCGCCAGCAATATTACCTGCACAACTTTCTCGCGGAACAGCCGGACCTCAATTTCCACAACGGCGAAGTCCAGGACGCGCTGCTCGACGTCACCCGCTTCTGGCTGGAGCGCGGTGTCGACGGGTTCCGCCTCGACACCATCAATTTCTACTTCCACAGCCAGGGGCTGGAAAACAACCCGCCGCTGCCGCCGGAGCAGCGCAACGACCAGACCGCACCCGCGGTCAATCCCTACAACTACCAAGACCACATCTACGACAAGAGCCGTCCGGAGAACCTCGGCTTCCTCGAACGCTTCCGCGCCCTGCTCGACGAATATCCGGCAACGGCCGCGGTCGGCGAGGTCGGCGATTCACAGCGCGGACTGGACGTTGTCGCGGCCTATACAGCCGGCGGCAAGCGCGTGCACATGTGCTATTCCTTCGACTTCCTGGCGCCGGAAAAGATCAGCGCCGCCAAGGTCCGTTCGGTGCTGGAAACCTTCGGCAAGGTTGCCAGCGATGGCTGGTCGTGTTGGGCCTTCTCCAACCATGACGTGATGCGCCCGGCCTCGCGCTGGGCCGCCAACGAAGCCGACCCGACCGCCTATCTCAAGGTTATCTCGGCATTGCTGATGTCCTTGCGCGGCTCGGTCTGCATCTATCAGGGCGAGGAACTGGGGCTCGGCGAAGCCGAATTGCGGTTCGAGGATCTGCAAGATCCCTACGGCATCCGTTTCTGGCCGGAATTCAAGGGCCGCGACGGCTGCCGCACGCCGATGGTGTGGGACGGCAGCGCCAGGAATGGCGGCTTCTCCCAGGCAAAGCCGTGGTTGCCGGTGCCGGCCAAGCACCTGTCGCAAGCCGTCAATGTCCAGCAAGGCGACGAGCATTCGCTGCTCGAACACTACCGACGCTTTCTCGGCTTCCGCCGTGCCCATCCGGCGTTGGCCAAGGGCGATATCAATTTCATCGAAAGCCAGGGCGACACTGTCGCCTTCACGCGCCGCGCGGGCAACGAGCAGATCGTCTGCGTCTTCAACCTGGGATCCGGGCCAGCGGAGGTTGACCTTGGCGGTCGATCGCTGCAACCTTTGCCCGGACACGGATTTTCGGGACAACAGAGCTCCGGCTCCATCCGCCTCGGCGGCTACGGCGCCTGGTTCGGGCGCATCGACTGAATTCTAGGGACCACTGGAGGGAAACATGGCCGATGTCACGCTGAGGCAAGTGAAGAAATCATACGGCAATCTCAACATTCTGCACGGCATCGACCTCGACATCAAATCGGGCGAGTTCATCGTCTTCGTCGGGCCGTCGGGTTGCGGCAAGTCGACATTGCTGCGCTCGATAGCAGGGCTCGAGGAGATCACCTCGGGCGAGCTCAGAATAGCCGGCGAGGTGGTCAACGACGTGCCGCCGTCGAAACGCGGCATCGCCATGGTGTTCCAGTCCTACGCGCTCTATCCGCATATGACGGTCTACGACAACATGGCGTTCTCGATGAAGATCGGGAAGGAAAGCAAGGCCGAGATAGACAAGCGCGTGCGCCAGGCGGCAGAGATCCTGCAGCTGACCAACTATCTCGACCGCCTCCCCAAGGCGATGTCGGGCGGCCAGCGCCAGCGCGTGGCCATCGGCCGCGCCATCGTGCGCAACCCGAAGGTGTTCCTGTTCGACGAACCGCTGTCGAACCTCGACGCCGCGCTGCGCGTCGCCACCCGCATCGAGATCGCCAAGCTCAAGGAATCGATGCCCAACACCACCATGATCTATGTCACCCACGACCAGGTCGAGGCGATGACGCTGGCCGACCGCATCGTGGTGCTGAAGGAGGGCCATATCGAGCAGGTCGGCACGCCGATGGAACTCTACAAGAAACCCGGCAATCTGTTCGTTGCTCAGTTCATCGGCTCGCCGGCCATGAACATCCTGCCGGCGACCATCGACAAATCGGGCAATCCGACCGCCATCAGTCATGTCGGCGGCCGCAAGGCTACGGTGCCGATCGCGACGCCGGCCTCGGCCAAGGGCGCGTCGGTGAGCTTCGGCGTGCGGCCGGAGGACCTGACGATCGCCGGCGGCACGGACTATCTGTTCGAAGGAACGGTGGATTATGTCGAGCAGCTCGGCGAGGTGCAACTCGTCTATGTCGACATCGGCCGCGCCGACCTGCCGCTGGTGACCAAGCTGCCGGGCAATGTCGAGGTCAAGCGCGGGGCGACACTGCGGCTGAGCGCCGACGCCGGAGACCTTCATATCTTCGACGCGGATGGACGATCCTTCGCGCTGCACGAGACGGAAGCGAAAGCGGCCTGAGAGCAGGCCATGAATTAATTGCCGGTCACGCAAAAACAGGAGCGGCGGGCAAAGCCCGCCGCTCGTGTTTGGTGTCAGCTTCGGCTGTTAGTGGCCGAAGAGATTCCGGTCACTGCCCTGAGGGGCGGACTTGTGTACATCGCCCGACGAATTGAGCAGCTTGTAGACGGGCGAGCCGCTGTCGCGGATCGAAGCCGTGTGCGCATTGTCGACCGAGGTGACGGCAGGCTGATTGGCGCCATTGGAGCCATAGTTGTCGCTGCTGGCGAAAGCGCTGCCCGAAACGGCCAGGACGGCGGCGGCAGCAAGGATGATCTTTTTCATTTCAAGTCTCCTGAATTCTCAAATTCCACCGCAGAGGCGGGCTTGCCCGCCATCTGCTGCAGGATCGGCTGTTAGTTGTTGCCGAAGAGGTTACGGTCGGCACCCTGAACAGGTGCCTGGGCAGCCGGAGCCGACGTCTTGGTCGAAGCGGTGTATGAGCTGTCCGTCGAAGTGGCCGCGGGCTGATTGGCGCCATTGGAGCCATAGTTGTCGCTGCCGGCGAAAGCGCTGCCCGACACCACCAGAACGGCGGCGGCAGCAAGGATGATCTTCTTCATTTCAAGTCTCCTGAATTTTCGAATTTCGCCAGGACGGCGGAAGGCCCGCCGTCAACTGGAGATCAGCTGTTAGTTGTTGCCGAAGAGGTTGCGATCGGCACCCTGAACAGGCGCTTGGGCAGACGGCGCCGACTTCTGGACCGAAGCCGTGTGCGCGTTGTCGACCGAGGTGACAGCAGGTTGGTTGGCGCCATTGGAGCCATAGTTGTCGCTGCCGGCGAAAGCGCTGCCCGACACGGCCAGGACGGCGGCGGCAGCAAGAACGATCTTCTTCATTTCAAGTCTCCTGAATTCTCAAATTTCGCCAGGACGGCGGAAGGCCCGCCGTCAACTGGAGATCGGCTGTTAGTTGTTGCCGAAGAGGTTGCGATCGGCACCCTGGACAGGCGTCTGGGCAGCCGGTTCCGACTTCTTGGTCGAAGCGGTGTACGAGCTGTCGACGGCGGTGGCCGCAGGGGCATTCGAACCATAATGGTCGCTACTAGCGAAGGCGCTGCCGGAAACAGCCAGAAGGGCGGCGGCAGTGAGAATGATCTTTTTCATTTTTTGATACTCCAGTATTTTTCCGTCCGTCTAGCGGCGTGTCTCGGGAGGAAATCGCGTCGTTCGGACAGCCCCGATGTGGGAAAGCCATACCGCCATTTCCAATCACGAAGTTTTTCCGTGTGGACCAAGTTTCCACCACTTGAAATTGTGCCAGGGCCTTCTACATTCGTTTTTTCCATTTGTTATCAAATAGTTATTCTAACAGACGGCGCGATCACCAACTGTGTCGAAGGCCCAGTGTTCACACCGTCCTGCACGCATCGTCAACAGAAACGAACCGTTCGGTTCGATTTTAGAGGGCGCTAATAGTCACTTTTCGAAACCGTTAACCTTTTTTGCCTCCGCCACGAGACGGAATCCGAGGCGGCGACCTGAGGCTTTCTGCCCCTGCAACGGCGGCCGCACCGTTTTCAGTGCGTGTCGCGCGGCATGGATGCGATGTCGTTTTCATGCCGACGACAAGCCGGCGATCATGGTTAGATCCTGCCATCTCAGGTGCCGCCGCGTGACGACGAGGCGGAGAATTGGGAAGCCGGTCAGAATCCGGCGCTGCCCCCGCAACGGTGGTGGAGTTCAGGTCGCAACGGGAGACCACTGGGCAAAGGCCTGGGAAGGTGTCGCGACAGTCCGCAAGGACAGCTCCAGAGCCCGGAAACCAGCCCGAGATGTTGGACTCGACTGATCGCGGCGGGCGGTCAAGAGGCGGATGGTGCATGTCCGGCGCAAGCCGGCGCGCGGCTTGATCCTTCCTCTCTCCCCTCCGTTCAGTCCTTCGATGCGAGGACAGGACTTCAATGCGAGGACAGGACATGGATGCGCGCAACGACATGCTGAAACGGCTGCAAGGCCGCAGGGACGGCTTCTCGCTCGAGCAGCCCTTCTATACCGATCCCGACTACTTCAAGCTCGACATGGAGCTGATCTGGTACCGCGACTGGCTGTTCATCGGCCATGATTGCGAACTGCCCCGGCCCGGCAGCTTCATCACCGTGCAGATCGGCGACTATCCTGTGGTGCTGGTGCGCGACCAGAAGGGCAACATCAACGCCTTCCACAATTCTTGCCGCCATCGCGGCAGCCGCGTCTGCAACACAGACAAGGGCACGGCGGCGAAGCTCGTCTGCCCCTACCATCAGTGGACCTATGAACTGGACGGCAGGCTGCTGTTCGCCAGGCAGATGGCCGAGGGTTTCGACAAGAGCCAGTTCGGCCTGAAGCCGGTCGCCTGCGAAAGCGTCGGCGGCTACATCTTCATTTGCCTCGCCGACGAGCCGGCGGATTTCGCGCCGATGCGGACGATGATCGAACCCTATTTGCTGCCGCATCGGCTGCGCGAAGCAAAGGTCGCCTTCGAGAGCACCATCGTCGAGAAGGGCAATTGGAAGCTGGTCTGGGAAAACAACCGCGAATGCTATCATTGCGCCGGCAACCATCCGGAGCTCTGCAAGACCTTCCCGGAGGCGCCGACCGTGACTGGCGTGCAAGACGCCGACAGCGACCCGGAGATGCTGTCGCACTGGGCCAAGTGCGAGGCGGCCGGCCTGCCGAGCAGGTTCCGCATCGACCCGGCCGGACAGTACCGTGCCACCCGCGCGCCGCTGCTGCGCGATGCCGTCAGTTATACGATGACGGGAAAACGCGCGGTCAAGAAGAACCTGTCCGACGGCGTTGCCACCGACCGCATCGGCTCCTTGCTGCTCTATCACTATCCGACGACCTGGAACCACATCCTTGGCGACCACGCCGTCACGTTCCGCGTGCTGCCGATCAGCGCCACCGAGACCGCGGTGACGACCAAATGGCTGGTTCACAAGGACGCGGTCGAGGGCGTCGACTACGACCTTGCCGAACTCACCCATGTCTGGACCGAGACCAACGGCCAGGATCGTCGCATCGTCGAGGAAAACGCCTTCGGCATCCTGTCGCCGGCCTATGAACCCGGCCCCTATTCCGAACTGCACGAAGGCGGCGTCATCCAGTTCGTCGACTGGTACGCGCGTTTCATCGGTCCGCGTCTCGCCGAAGACGGCCGGCCGGCCCTGCGCAGCGTTGCTTGAGAGGTAAGGGATGAATGCGATGACGGATCTCGGCCTCTATCGCCATCTCGATCAGATGGCGCCCTGGAACGACAGGCTCCAGGTGCTGGAAGTGATCGGCGTGAGCGACGAGGCGCCTGATGTAAAGACCTTCACCTTCCGCTCCGACAACCAGACCTGGTTCCGCTACAAGCCGGGCCAGTTCGTGACGCTGGAACTGCCGACAGCGGATGGGTTGCTGATGCGCACCTACACGCTGTCGTCTTCGCCTTCACGGCCATTCTCGATCGCGGTGACGGTGAAGGCGCAGGCCGGCAGCACCGGCACACGCTGGATGTTCGACCATTTGAGGCCTGGTTCGCACGTCAAGGCGTATGGGCCGGCCGGAGACTTTTCGCTGCACAGCCACCCGGCGGCCAAATATCTGTTCATCTCGGCCGGCTCCGGCGTGACGCCGATGATGTCGATGCTGCGCTGGCTGAACGACTGCGCGCCATGGACCGATGTCGGCTTCGTCAACTGCGCCCGCCGCCCCGAAGAGATCATCTTCCGCAAGGAGCTGGAATTGCTCGGCAGCCGCATGCCCGGCCTGTCGCTCGGTTTCATGATCGAGGAGCGGTCGAGCCGGGAAGGCTGGTTCGGCCATATGGGCCGCATCGACGCCATCCGGCTGCCGCTTTTGGCGCCCGATTTCCGAGAGCGCGAAATCTTCTGCTGCGGCCCCGACCCCTTCATGCGTGCCGTGCGCGGCATGCTCGAAGCCGCCGGCTTCGACATGGCGAGATACCATCAGGAGAGCTTTGCAGCGCCGCTGGTGGAGGAAATCCCGGCGCCGTTCGCCTCGCCGACCGGAGACGGCGCAGCCATTCCTGTCGAAGCCGCGACGCCGATCCGGTTCTCGATTTCGGATGTCGATGCCGCATGCGTCGCCGGCCAGACGGTGCTGCAGACGGCGCGCGCCTCGGGAGTCAGAATCCCCGCCGCGTGCGAATTCGGCCTGTGCGGAACCTGCAAGGTCAAGAAGCTCTCGGGCGAGGTCGAGATGAGCCACAATGGCGGCATCCTCGATCACGAGATCGAGGACGGCTTCATCCTCGCCTGCTGCTCCAAGCCGCTTTCGGCGCTTGACATCGAGGCGTGACCGGCGGCGCTCGGCGGTCTGCAACGCCGCTTAAAGCGCGTCGCATGAGCCCATTCGATGCGACACGCTTTGGAGCGAAATCCGACGGCCATTCAGGGAGTGATCAGCGTCACAGAAGGGAAATAAGTCCGGTAGCGGCCGATATCACGCGTCAGCAGCGGAAGGCGTCCGACGGCTGCGTGGGCGCCGATGAAAAAGTCAGGCAGCACGCCGGTCCTGGATCCTCCCGATCTGCGATATTGTGTAAATGCTTTTCCGGCAAGGAAGAGGGCTGCTCTTGGCATCGGAACCATTTCTAGACCGGCCGCCTCGACAAACGCCTCCAGATCCTCGATGCGTGCGTAGCGGACGGCAAGCTCGGCATAGACCGCATCATTGATCAACAACGGCCCGTCGAGGCTCGCTGCCTCGAGATGGGCAACCGACCAATCCGCCCAGCTCGGATCGTCCGTAACAACGTCGAGCAGAACGTTGGTGTCGACGAGCGTCACCGTTCGGAGCGCGTCAGCGCCATGATCGCGTCGGTCGTGAGCCCCTCGCCGGCATGACCTCGCAACCTGGCGAAGCGGCTCGCCGGCTGCTTTTTGTCAGCACGGGTCAGCACCACGCTGCCATCGGCAGCGCGCCGGAAATCGACCTTGCTTCCCGGGACGATCTCCAGGAGATCGCGAACCGGTTTGGGGATGGTCACTTGTCCCTTCGCTGTAACGGTCGTCGCCATCTCCGTTCCTCGGTAATACCGTGTCTTCCTAAGGTATTACCTTGCGGTTCGAATTTCAAGGCTTGAAGCATCAATCCCTGCCGGGAGGCGGGCTCGTCGACCGACAAGCCCGCCATCCCTGCATTCATGTCAACGCGATGTCTCAGCCATTGGCGAAGGGCACGGCGACATAGATCTGGGCATCGCCTCGTTCCACCAGCAGCAGCACCGATTTGCGGCCTGACTTGCCGGCCTGCGCGATCGCCTGCGTGGCCTGCCTGGCGCTCTTCACCGGCATCTGGTTTACGGCGATAATGATGTCGCCGGGCTGGACGCCGGAAGCCGCCGCCGCCTTGTCGGGATTGACCGCGGCGACCACCGCGCCACGCTGGTTGTCGGGGAGGTTCATCTGCTGGCGAATATCGGGCGTGATGTCCATCAGGCCGAGCCCGATCGCCGGCAGGCGGGCGCCCTGCCCGTTTCCCGGCGCGCCGGAATCACCAGATACCGACGCGGTCTGCGCATCGTCGCCATTGCGGCCGACGTCGACGGAAAGCTGCATGGTTTTGCCATTGCGCCAGACGTCGAGCATTTCCTTCTTGCCGGGCGAGACATCGGCGACGGCACGCGACAGGTCCTTGGGATCCTTTATCTCCTGGCCGGCGAAGCCGGTGATGAGGTCCCCCGTCTGGATGCCGGCCGCGGCCGCCGGCGAGCCCTCGGTGACCGAGGAGACCAATGCGCCGCCGGGGTGATCGAGACCTATGGCACTGGCAACGTCCGGGGTCACCGGCTGGATCTGGACGCCAAGATAGCCGTATTCGATTTCGCCGCCCTTCATCAGCTTGGCGACCACCTTTTGCGCCTGGTCGGACGGAATGGCGAAGCCAACGCCGACGCTGCCGCCATTCGGCGAATAGATCGCGGTGTTGATGCCCACGACGTTGCCGCTCACATCGACCAGCGGACCGCCAGAGTTGCCGTGGTTGATCGGCGCGTCGATCTGGATGAAATCGTCGAACGGCCCGCTGTGGAGGTCGCGGCCGCGCGCCGAGACAATACCTGAGGTGACCGTGGTGCCGATGCCGAACGGATTGCCGAAGGCCAGCACTTGATCGCCCGGCATCAACTTATCGGAATCTCCCCATTTTACCGTCGGCAGGGGCTTGTCGGCCTTGATCTTGATCACCGCAAGGTCGTTCTTGGCGTCGCGGCCGACCAGCTTGGCGGGAAGCTCTGTACCGTCGTCAAGCGTCACCTTGATCGAGCTCGCGCCGTCGATGACATGGTTGTTGGTGACGATGGTGCCGTCGGCGCCGACGATAAAGCCGGATCCGAGCGCTTCGGCGCCCTGCGACTGCTGCGGCGGCGCTTTCGGCCCGGGCATGCCCTGGTCGCCGAAGAACTGGCGGAAATAATCGTCGAAAGGCGAGCCGCCGCCGTCCAGGGGCGAGGCATCGCTCATGGCGTCCGGTTGCCCCTTCATGACGGTCGTAACCGTCACCACGGCCGGCTTGTCGGCTGCCACGATGGGGGCAAAGGAGCCGTTCGGGGCCGCTACGCCGGCTACGGGGGTCTGTGTCGTACCGACGGCGTTGTGGACCTCGTTCGGGCTTTCGGCGAAGGAGGCCACGATGGGAGAGATGATCAGCGCAGCGCCCAGCAGGGCCGCGACGCGATGTCTACGAAGAATGCTTATGGGTGACATGGTCGTTCTGTCCGGGCGAGAGTTGAACCTGGGCCGCGGATGGTTCGGGGGAAAACACCCGTCGGCTGTCGACAGCCGGATTGCCTGTCTCGCCGCGCATGGCAGCCGGCCGGATCGACAAACCAGCATCTAGGGCGCGGATTGGCCCGATTTAGGGTTTTCGGGCGACCTTACGAAGATTTAATTTTAGAGCCGGCTTATGGACCAGCCGCTCGGTTGAGATAGGCCGAGGCGATCTCGCGCATGCGCTCGCCGTCGAAACTCGGGCCGTGACCGCCATGGCCGATGCGGATCGGCAGGTCGAGCAGACGCCGCATGGTGAGGCAATAGGCCGACTTGTCGGAGTCTGGCAGGTCGTCGATCAGCCGGTCGTCATAGATGGCGTCGCCGCTGAAGAACAGGCCGTCTGCTTCGTCGAAAAGCGCGATCGAATCCGGCGAATGCCCGGGCAGATGCAGCACGCGGAAGCGGCGGTCGCCGAGATCGACGACATCACCCTCGTCGAGGGTGCGCGTCAGCGGCGCTGGCGGGATCTTGTAATCCGCAGCCTTCCAGCCCGGCGCCGGCAGTTGCGAGACGGCGCCGTCGAGGTCGTGGAACATGTAGGCGTAGGTCGCCGCCTCATCCATGCTCTCGAACTGCGCGGCGCTCATCCTCGGTCCCGCGCGCAGCGCGAATTCATGCAGCGAGCCGACATGGTCGAGATGGATGTGGGTGACGACGACGATGAGCGGTTTGCCGGCCGGGGTTTCGATCTCCGGCGCCAGCGGGCAGATGCCCATGCCGGTATCGACCAAGAGGTCGGCGTCCCGGCCGGTGAGATGCCAGATGTTGGCGCGCACATAGTCATGCACGAACGGCTCGGTCAGCATGGTCGTCTTGTCGTCGACGATGCTCCTGCTGAACCAGTTCTCCATCAGAAGCGGCCCGGCATCAAGCGTGAGCCCGGCATCAGGTGTGAGCCTCGCATCAGGTGTGAGCCTGAGATCAAGTATGGTCCCGACATCAGACGAAGGGATTTCCGACCTTGTATTTTTCCGGCACCAGCCGCTTCAGATAGGCCATGCCGGCATCGGACAGATGGTTGGCGTCCGGCTTCATGAAGTTCTCAGGCATGTGACGGGTCTTGCCGGCCACGTTCTTTAGCGGCACCTTCTTCAGCACGGTTTTGGTGCCGTCATATTGCAGCGCCACGGAGCCGCCGCCCTGTTCGGCCACGGTGACCGCGAAAGCTCCCGCGTCGAACGCCTCCTGCGCGTCGACGGCGCTGATGGCGCCGACATAGCCGCGCGGCATGTAGCCCAGCGCATCGACGCGGGCACGCTTGCCAGGCAGCCCTTCGGCGAGCGCCCGCTCAAGTGCCGCCGGCAGGTCGCTGCCCGATAGCTTGACGTTGCCATGCTGGTCGCGCTCCAGCTTCTCCGGCGGCACCAGGCTTTCAACCAGCGCCTTGCCGTCGGCGGTGCTCACCCCTTCCGAAACGGCGACGATGCAGCGCTTGTGGCGGTCGAGCGTGGCGCGCACGTCCTCGATGAAGGCTGTGGCCGAGAACGGCCGCTCCGGCACGTAGACGAGATGCGGACCACTGTCGGGATCGAGCTGCCAAGCCGCGGCCGCGGCCGTGAGGAAGCCGGCGTGCCGGCCCATGACGATGCCGACATAGATGCCGGGCAGAGCGCGAAAATCGAGATCGACGGACAGGAAAGCGCCGGCGACGAACTCGGCCGCCGAGATGAAACCCGGCGTGTGGTCGTTCTCCTCGAGATCATTGTCGATGGTCTTGGGCGCATGCACGAACGCGATCTTGCCGCCGGCGGCATCGGTCAGGATCTGCTGCGTGCCCGACGTGTCATTGCCGCCGATATAGATGAAGGCATCCGCGCCGGCCTTCTTCAGGCCGTCGAGGACGACCTCGCAATAGGCTGCATCCGGTTTGTCGCGCGTCGAGCCAAGGGCCGCGCTCGGCGTTCCGGCGATCAGCCGCAGGCGGTCTTCCGGGACGGCGGAGAGGTCGACATAATTGCCGTCGCGGATACCGCGCACGCCGTGGATGGAGCCCAGGACCTTGGCGCCGGGATGCCGCTTGCGGATCTCCAGCGTCGCCCCGACCACGGTCTGGTTGATGACGGCCGTCGGGCCGCCGCCCTGCGCGATGACGAAAGTTCCGGCCATTGGTGAAATTCTCCCGGGCGATTGAATTTCAGGCACCTTCGCCTGTCTTTGGCCATCGCGCAACGGCAGAAACGACCGGCCGCGCCAGGGGCCGCGAGGTGAGGCTTGAGCTAGACGACGACGACCGGGTTCTTCTTGGAAACGCGGCTGTAGAGGTCGATGATGTCCTGGTTGATCAGGCGCACACAGCCCGACGACATGGCCTGGCCGATGCTCCACCATTCGGGCGAGCCATGGATGCGGTAGCCGGTGTCCTTGCCGTCCTGATAGATGTAGAGAGCACGCGCGCCGAGCGGGTTGGTGAGGCCGCCGGGCTGGCCGCCCTGCCATTTTACCAATTCCGGCTTGCGGGCGATCATTTCCGGCGGCGGGGTCCAGGTCGGCCATTCCCGTCCGTACTGGATGTTGGCGCGGCCGGACCAGCGGAAGCCGTCCTTGCCGATGCCGACCCCGTAGCGGATGGCGTCGCCCCCCGGCTGGACGAGGTAGAGCATGCGCTCATTGAGATGAACGACGATGGTGCCGGGCGCTTCGCCCGTCTGGTCGACGACGATCTGGCGGCGGAATTCCGGCTTGATCTTGAGGTAGGGCACCTCGGGCACGTTGAAGCCGCCGTCGCTCAGGGACGCGTACATCAGGTCGGGGCTGGTGATGTTCTTGTCGACGCTGATGCTCGGCCGGATCGGCCGCACAGAGCCGGTGACCGTGTCGTCGAGCTCAAGCGCCGGCAGGCCGCCGCCCGAAGTCGAGCAGCCGGCGGCGCCAAGCAAGGCCAACGCCCCTGCCCCGGATAAAACGGCGCGGCGGGAGACAAGACTATCGGTTTCGATTGCGTCGCCGTTTCGCGGCGGCCTCAGACCTTGCGGCAACTCACGCATGTACCCAAACCCTACGCTGTCGGCGGGAAGCACGGTCCGGCCGGATGACGAGCATTTTCATCATTCATGGTTGATAAAGCGTGAAGGCCTTGCGCTGCCTGCATTTGCGAACAGGCTGGGCGCCATTGCGCCCTCTCCGGTATCGCCAACCAGCGTGCCCTGCACGAAATCACCTCGGGCGGGTCATGATCCCGGCGCCAGCGTGTCAAAAGCGGGGGACCTCCATGTGCAAGACCTGAAAGATCAATTTCAAGCTTCTCGCCGAGATCGTGAACCTGTCGGGCGGCTCGACTGACGCCGAACTGCCGTTGGCGGGGGTAGAAACAAACCGCTTTACATTCTCCTGGACCGAAGGATTTATCCTCTTCTTTGAGCTCAAAGGAGACGAGCATGTCCTTCGAAAACTGGGCCGCCTTCGCTGCCGCGTCGACCATCCTCCTAGTCATTCCGGGACCGACCATCCTTCTGGTCGTGTCCTATGCCCTCGGCCAGGGATGGCGCACCGCACTGCCGATGGCCGTCGGCGTGGCGCTGGGCGACTTCACGGCGATGACCTTGTCCATGCTGGGCATCGGCGCCCTGCTGGCAGCTTCGGCCACCGTCTTCACGATCCTGAAGCTGATCGGCGCTGCCTATCTGGTCTATCTCGGCGTAAAACTGTTCCGGGCCGGCGGCGCGCTCAAGGCCGAGCCGCGCACCGATGCCGTGTCCTCCGCCAGGATGATGGGGCATGCCTGGCTGGTCACCGCGCTCAACCCGAAAAGCATCACCTTCTTCGTCGCCTTCCTGCCGCAGTTCCTCGACCGGCACGCCGATTTCTGGACGCAGATGCTGATCTTCGAGACGACCTTCCTGGCGCTCGCCTTCGCCAATGCCTTCGGCTACGCGCTGATCGCGTCGCGAGCGCGCAACCTTGTGCGCAACCCTAGGGCGATCCGCGTCTTCAACCGCACCGGCGGCACGCTGCTGGTTGGCGCCGGCATCGCCACAGTGGCGATGCGTTCAGGGAATTGAACAAGGGGGATTCGCTCAACGCACAGCGTTAGCGCTGCCCCTCACCTGCCTGCCGGCGGATGAGGGGCGGCGTCGACTTTACGCACGAAAACAGCGCCAGCTTCGCCGTCTCACCACTTGATGCTGACGCCGAGATTGCCCTCAAGGATGCGCCGCTTGTCACCGCCGAGATTGGTGGTGTAGTCGCCGGTGGCGAAGAGGCTGACCTTGTCCGTCACCTTGGCGGTCACGCCGCCGCCGAATTCGAACGAGGTCGAGCGGCTTTCGGTCGAGATGTCGGTGGTGTCGAAGTTGACGTGATCCGTGCCACCGGAACCGTGCCAGAGATTGGCCTTGAGGTAAGGTTGCAGCACGGTGCCGTTCAATGTCGTCTCGCCCTGCAGGCGCAGGCCGAGGCGTCCGGTGACGTTGTCGTCGAGATCGAAGGAAACCGACGCGAAGCGATCCTCGGCATCGTCGAGCGATAGATGCTGCCAAATCAGTTGCGCCTGCGGTTCGAGCGTCCAGCCTTGCGCCAGCGCGATCGGGTAGCCCCCTTCCAGCGAAGCGGTGACGCCGGTTCCCTTGACATCGATGCCGATGTCGCGGGTCGAGGTCGCATCGCCGCTGAAAAAAGTGGCCATGACGACCCCGTCCAGGTACCAGCCCCCGGGACCGATACGGGTCCAGTAGCCGCCGACGCTGGTGCCGCCGAGATCGATGTCGCCGACGCCCAGATCGTTCTGCCCCAGCGCCTGGCCGCGCACATCGCCGTTCATGGTGGCATAGGCGATGAACAGGCCGGCACGATCGACGCCACCTGAAGCGGTTTCCTGGCCAAACACGTCGAAGCCGCCCTGGAACCCGAACAAGGTGCCGTCGAACGACGGCGAAACCGTTCCCGACCAGCCCATCTTCGCGTCCTGGCCGAAGATACGGCCCCAGACCGGAGAGAGTTCGGTGTTTGACAACAGGCTCTGTTCGCCTCGCCGTTCATGGAAAGTACCAAGTGTCGTCATCGCCAGATGCTCGGCCACCGGCGGAACCGCCGAATAGACCGGGACCTCGACACGGTAGAGCAGGATCTCCTCCCCTGCCGCGGGCGTCGGAAGATCGGGCACCGCAGTCGGGACGGGCGGGGGCGGCGGTGGCGGATCAGCCGCCGGTGCCGCCGGCGGGGGTGGCGGGGGCTGGAGCTCCGGATCGCCGGCCTGCACCGGCGGCGTCGGATCGACCGGCGGATTGTTGACGTCGCCTTCGGACGGCACGGGCACGTGCGGCAGTTGGGAAGGCGGCGGCGGCGGCTCGGTTGCCGGAGGTTCGGGCTCGGGCGCCGCCGTCGGTCCGATCCCCGGCGGCGCCGCGGCCGGCGATGTCGGCGTTATCAACGACGAGCGCAGATACCAGTTCTCGGCGCGGCCTGCGGTGACGCCACCCTTGAACAGATAATATTCGAAGGCGCCCGCCGCGACCGGCGCGTCGAGCGCGAAGGCGCTGGCGCTGGAGGTGGCGCCATTGACCGCCTGGACGACCATGATGCCGTCCTGCGTCGTCTCGGCACCCGTGCCGCCGACATTGACCACCCCGATGCCGGTCGAGCCGGAAGCCGTGCCGCCCGACAGCACCAGCCTGTCCGAGGCCGAGGAATCATCGCCGAGTTCTGTCTGGATGAGCAGCAGGCCGCCAAGCCCGGTGTAATTGCCCGAAATCGTCAGCCGATCCGTCGCGCCTGTACTGCCATTGGTCAGGTCGATGCGGCCGGCATTGACGACGTCCGCAAGCTGGCCCGCCGTAAAGGCCTGTATCGACGCGTTGAAGCCGCCGCCATAGAGCGTGCTTGCGGCATCGACGCTGAGCGAGCCTGTGCCGGTGCCGCTGTCTCCCAGCACCAGATTGCCGTCCAGCGTGAGTTCGGTGTCATTGGTGGCGTCGATGCTCTCCCAGTTCTGCACCCGGCTGATGCCTTTGAGCTTGACGTTGTCGAAACTCAGCGTGTCGGTGCCGAGGCCACCATTCAGCGCGTCGGCGCCGCCCATATTGGAATTGGTCAGGTTGCTCAGCTTTGCCGTGTCGTTGTCGGCGCCGAGGTCGACGGCGCCATAGATGATGCCGCCGCCGTCCCAGACGAAACTGTCGGCGCCGAAGCTCATCAGCACGTCGCCGCCGACCGTGCCGCCGGTAATCGTCACGCTGTCATTGCCGCCGCTGACACTGATGTTGCCGCCGATCGTGCCGCCCGAAAGGATGATCGTGTCCTTGTCGAAGCCGGTGACCAGGTTGCGGTCGATGGCGCCGCCGGACATGTTGAAGTAGTTCTGGTCGAGCTTCATGTTGACGCGGCCGATGCGGCCGCCCGTCATCACCGCATGGTCGCCGTCGTCGAAGAAATCGACGATGCGTCCGTCCGTCATGGTGAAGGTGTCGAGGCCATCACCCTGGTTAAGTGAACCGATCTGGCCGCCGCTTATGTTGAAGTCGTCTATGCCCGAGCCTTGCTGCACATTGCCGATGACGGTGCCAGCGCCGATGGTGAAGAAATCGGCGCCACCGCCCTGGTCGACCGTGCCGGTGATGGTACCGGATTGCATGTTGATGCGGTCCGAACCAACGCCGAAGGTGACATTGCCGCTCACCTGGCCGGTGCCGCCGGCGGGAAAGGTGAGCGTGTTGTCGCCGTTCAGATCGTTGAGGCTCCCGCCCGAATCGCCGCTGTCGCAGATGAAGGTGTCGTTTCCGGCGGTCGGAACGAGCAGGCATGCGGCGAAGGCGGCGGAATTGGGCAGCAACGCCAGTGACGTCGCGGCAAAAACGCCAAGCATTCGAGGAAGAAACATCACCGGCATATGCCGTTTCAGAACAACTAATTTAGCGATGTCTTCCGAATCGCCATTCGGAAGCCTGTTTTCAAAGCGCCGCACCGCGTCCCTCCAAGATTCGCGATTGCAAGCCCCCACCCTACGCCGCAATGAAGACACAATTCGTTCCGTTTTACAAAGCCTAATCTGCCCGTCATGGTTGATGAACTGGAAAACGGGCCGGACAGAGCTGTGCTTTGATTGAGCCAGAATTGGTGCTTGGCGTGCGTCTCGCCAACCCTCCAAAGCGTGTTGGTGGCGGCGCGTACGCTGGCGCGGCCTCACAGCCCGCCGTCGGCGTTGTTTTCGTGATGCGCGGCCGATTGTCAGAGAATTGACCCGCGGCGGATCTTGGCTTAAAAACTGCCTCGGCCATATTTTTTCGAGATCCGAAAAAAATAATGGCAAGGGAGGAAAACATGTATCTCGGCCTCGACCTTGGCACGTCGGGCGTCAAGGCGCTGCTGATCGATGCCGAACAGACCGTCATCGGTTCCGGCCATGGCGCGCTCGACGTTTCGCGGCCGCATCCCGGCTGGTCCGAACAGGATCCAGCCCACTGGCTACGCGCCTGCGAAGACGCGATTGCCGAACTGAAGGCCTCCCATCCCTGGCAGTTCGCGGCGGTGAAAGGCATTGGCCTATCCGGTCAGATGCATGGCGCCACCTTGCTCGATGCCTCTGACAAGGTGCTGCGCCCCTGCATTCTGTGGAACGATACGCGCAGCCATGCCGAGGCAGCCGCGCTCGACGCCGATCCGCGGTTTCGCGAGCTGACCGGCAACATCGTCTTTCCCGGTTTCACCGCGCCGAAGCTCGCCTGGGTGAAGAACAACGAACCCGCCATTTTCGCCAAAGTGGCCAAGGTGCTGCTGCCCAAGGATTTCCTGCGGCTGTGGCTGACCGGCGAACATATTTCGGAAATGTCGGACTCGGCTGGCACTTCCTGGCTCGACGTTGGGAAGCGGCGCTGGTCCGCCGACCTGCTCGCGGCCACGTCGCTCGACGAAAAGCACATGCCATCCCTGGTCGAGGGTACGCAGAAGGCCGGTGGGCTGCGCGGCGAGCTGGCGTCGAAATGGGGCGTCGAAGCCGGCATCCCGATTGCCGGCGGCGCCGGCGACAATGCGGCTTCCGCCTGCGGCATGGGCACGGTCCGTGCCGGCCATGCGTTCGTGTCTCTGGGCACGTCAGGCGTGCTGTTTGCCGCCAATGCCTCCTATCTGCCCAACCCGGCAAGCGCGGTCCACACTTTCTGCCATGCGCTGCCTGACACCTGGCATCAGATGGGCGTCATCCTGTCGGCCACCGATTCGCTCAATTGGCTGTCCGAGATTACCGGCAAGGGCGCAGGCGAGTTGACATCGGAACTGGGCGATACACTGAAGGCGCCGACCGGCGTGTCCTTCCTGCCCTATCTCTCGGGCGAGCGCACGCCACACAATGATTCCGTCATTCGCGGCTCCTTTACCGGACTGGCGCATGAATCGAGCCGCGCCGTCCTGACCCAGGCCGTGCTGGAAGGCGTGGCCTTCGCCTTTCGCGACAGCCTCGAGGCGTTGAAGACTGCGGGCACGAGCTTGATGCGTGTGACGGCGATCGGCGGCGGCTCGCGCTCGCGCTACTGGCTGAAGGCCATCGCCACCGCGCTTCAGCTGCCTGTCGACATTCCCGCCGACGGCGATTTCGGCGCCGCCTTCGGCGCGGCCCGGCTCGGCCTGATCGCAGCGACGGACACTGATCCGCTCGATGTCTGCACGGCGCCGAGGACCGATGCAACGATCGAACCGGATGCCGGCTTGGATGGTGCATTTGCCGATGCCTACCAGCGCTACCGCGGGCTTTATCCGGCGATCAGGGCGGCAACGGCGTGAGCAGGTGCCACGCGCCCCCCTCTGCCCTGCCGGGCATCTCCCCCTCTAGGGGGAAGATCGGCAGCTTTGGCGGCTACGCTAGCCTTGCAAGGCCGGAGGTTGGCGAAGGTATAAAAATCAGCCAATCTCCCCCCTTGAGGGGGAGATTGCCGGCAGGCCAGAGGGGGGCGCCTGGCGCCTACCTTAGCCGTGAAGCCTCACTGCGCCGGCACCTTGTCGAGGAAGCCGGTAATGCTCTTCAGGCGGCCGTTCTCGATGACGCCGATATCGGTGCCTTCGATGATGGACGGTGTGCCCTCCGGGCCGAGGTTCCAGGAAAAGCGGATTTTGTCGGCAAACCCGTCCGGTGTGCCTTTCAGCGAGAAGCGGAAGCCGGCAAAGCGCTGCTGCACGCCGTCGATCAGCGCCGCGACGCCTTCATGGCCGTCGCCCTGCATGATGGGATCGCGATAGCTGACGTCTTCGGTGAAAGTCGCCTTGAGCAGCGCCTGACGGCGCGCGGCGTCGCTCTCGTTCCAGGCGGTGATGTAGCTTTCGGCGATCTTGTTGAGATCGGTCATGATCTGTCTCCTTCGTTGGCTTTGACATGACCCTTTTCACCCAACGGACGAACGGAACCAATTACGCCTGAGGTAATCAGGCGGAGCCATTTCGGAGAGGAAGGAAATCCATGAGCAGCGGCTTTTTCGGCGACATCCAGAAGATCAAATATGAGGGGCCGGATTCGGCTAATCCGCTGGCTTACCGGTTCTACAACCCGGACGAGCTGGTGGCCGGCAAGCGGCTGGAAGACCATCTGCGCTTCGCCGTCGCCTACTGGCATTCCTTCGCCTGGCCGGGCGGCGATCCGTTCGGCGGCCAGACCTTCGATCGGCCGTGGTTCCCCAAGGCCGGCGGCATCGACACGATGGAACTGGCAAAACTGAAAGCAGACGTCGCCTTCGAGATGTTCTCGCTGCTCGGCGCGCCCTATTTCTGCTTCCACGATGCCGACGTGCGGCCCGAGGGCAAGGATTTTTCGGAAAGTTCCGCGCGCCTCGACGAGATCGCGGACTATTTCGCCACCAAGATGAAGCAGACTGGCGTCAAGCTCTTGTGGGGCACGGCGAACCTGTTCTCGCACCGCCGCTTCATGTCGGGCGCCGCGACAAACCCCGATCCGGATGTGTTTGCCTATGCGGCGGCGACGGTGAAGAGCTGCATCGACGTCACCAAGCGGCTGAAGGGTGAGAACTATGTGCTTTGGGGCGGACGTGAGGGCTATGAGACGCTGCTCAACACCGACCTTGCCCGCGAGCAGGAGCAGGCCGGCCGTTTCCTCAACCTCGTCGTCGACTACAAGCACAAAATCGGCTTCAAAGGCACGATCCTGATCGAGCCGAAGCCGCAGGAACCCACAAAACACCAGTACGACTACGATGTCGCGACCGTCTATGGCTTCCTCAAGCGCTTCGGCCTGGAGAAGGAGGTCAAGCTCAACATCGAGCAGGGCCACGCCATCCTCGCCGGCCATTCCTTCGAGCACGAGCTGGCGTTGGCCAATGCGCTCGGCATCTTCGGCTCGATCGACATGAACCGCAACGACTACCAGTCGGGCTGGGACACCGACCAGTTCCCCAACAATGTGCCGGAGATGGCCCTGGCCTATTACCAGATCCTGCAGGCGGGCGGCTTCAAGACCGGCGGCACCAATTTCGACGCCAAGCTGCGCCGCCAGTCGCTCGATCCGCAGGACCTGCTGATCGGCCATATCGGCGGCATGGATGCCTGCGCGCGCGGCCTGAAGGCAGCCGCCAAGATGGTCGAAGACAAGGCGCTGTCGGCTCCACTCGCCGAGCGCTACGCAGGCTGGAACAGCGGCGAGGCCAAGGCGATGCTTGCCGGCAAGCGCACGCTGGAGGACATCGCCGAGCGCGTGGTGAAGAAGAAGATCGAACCGCAGCCGCGCTCCGGCCGTCAGGAACTGCTGGAAAACATCGTCAACCGCTACGTGTAAGGGATGAAAGGCGGGCGGCGGCTCGTTCAGCCGCCGCTCCGCTTACCCACGCCGCTTCGCGGGGAGAAGTTCCCGGCGTCGCGCTTATTTGCCTGCCGCCCTGTTCGCCATTGAACGGAAAAGGTGCCGGCGGGCGGACGAGGGTGGCGCCGAGACCGGGTGAAGGGCTTTGCGCCAGTGCGGAATCGACGACAAGGTTTTGCCCACTGACGCCCCTCAATCGCCTCTCTCTTGCCTTCAAACTGCCGTCACGAATCTCCTATAAGAAGGTGCTCGTGGCGGGAGAGGAAGAAGGAGGCGAACCGATATGCAGAACGAACGTGAAATCGACGCCCTGCTCTCAAATGGCGAGGCCGGGTCGATTATCGACCGGCTGATGGCAATGCCGCATCCGAAGGATGGTGCGCGCCGCTCCAACGAATGGGACCGCGCCGTTGCCAGCCGTTTCGAGACCCATCTGGCAAGACAGATGCGCTCGCAGATCGATAGTGGCGGCGACCGGCAGAAAGCTGCCTGATCAACCGCCTCCCACCCTCGGGTCAAGCCCGTGGGCATGCTTTGGACGACATGTACATCAACCCCGGCGTAGCCTGACCGGGGCTTCACCGAAAGCTCTTGAAAACGCCCTCGAAAATGCCGCGGCGGATGAAAATCCGGTCCGCCCGGCAATGTCGGCCATGGCCACTCTGGTGTCGATCACCAGCCGCCGCGCAGCGCCCAGGCGCAGCCTGAGATAGTAGGCGCCGGGCGTCTCGCCGATCGACTTGCGGAAGATGCTCTCCAGTGTCCGTGCCGTAACCCCGGCGCGCTTTGCCACGGCGGCGACCGTCAACGGCTGGTCCACATGCGCTTCCATCAGCCGGATGGCTTGCGCCAGGCGCGGATCATAGCCGTCTAGCCGGCCAAGCGAGACCAGGGGCTGAGCGTCGGTGGCCGCACGGGCCTGATCGTAGATGAAGACGCTGGCCACATCGAGCGCCACGGCCATGCCGAGGCGGGTGCGAACGAGGTGCAGCATCAGGTCGAAGGTGGGCGAGGCGCCACCGGAGGTGAAGACCGGCCCGTCGATGACGTAACGGTCCGGGCGGACGTCGACGCCCGGAAAGGCCGACGAGAAATCCTCCATGTCTTCCCAGTGGGTGGTGGCGCTGCGGCCTTCGAGCAAGCCGGCCCGCGCGACCAGCCATGTACCGGCCTCGACGCCGCCGCAGGCGCGCGCCGAACGGGCGGCGCGGCGCAGGCCCGAGAGCAGAGCCGACGTCGCATAATTCTGCGTGCCGAAACCGGCGACGACGACAAGAACGTCGGTCGGTTCGGCCGCGTCGAAGCGGCCGCTGACCGCCACTGGCAGGCCGCAAGTGGTGACCGGCGCCTCGCCGGTTACGGAAACCAGCTTGAAATCGAACAATGTCTCGCCGGAGATGCGGTTGGCGGCGCGCAGCGGGTCGACCGCCGAGGCCACGCACATGATGGACGAGCCGGAAAACACCAGCATCGTCACCTTGAGCGGCAGACGCTCGGCGCGAAAGATCGTCAGTTTTTCGCCTTTAGTCATGGAAGCTTCGTAAAACGCAAAGCAGTTTTCGGCAAGCCGGGCGATGCTTGGCGCCTGTTTCGACTGGGAGGAGAGTTCCATGCCGCTTGCGATGAACCGTGAGGTTTTCATTACCTGTGCCGTGACCGGGTCCGGCGGCACGCAGGACCGCAGCCCGCATGTGCCGCGCTCGCCCAAAGAGATCGCCGATTCGGCCATCGACGCGGCCAAGGCGGGGGCGGCGATCGTGCATTGCCATGTGCGCGATCCCGAGACCGGCAAGCCCAGGCGCGACGTTCATCTCTACCGCGAGGTGACCGAGCGCATCCGCGAGGCAGACGTCGACGTGGTGCTGAACCTTACCGCCGGCATGGGTGGAGACATGGTGTTCGGCTCGCCCGAAGCGCCGCTGCCGCTGAATGAAAAGGGCACCGACATGGGCGGCGCCACCAACCGCATGGAGCATGTGCGCCAGTGCCTGCCGGAGATCTGCACGTTGGACTGCGGCACCATGAACTTCGCCGAGGCCGACTATGTCATGACCAACACACCCGGCATGCTGCGCGCCATGGGCGGCATGATGACCGCGCTCGGCGTCAAGCCGGAGATCGAGGCCTTCGACACAGGCCATCTGTGGTTCGCCAAGCAGTTGGTCGAGGAACAGGTTCTGAAGCCGGATGCGCTTGTGCAGCTTTGCATGGGCGTGCCATGGGGGGCGCCTGACGACCTCAACACCTTCATGGCCATGGTCAACAACGTGCCGTCGACCTGGAGCTGGTCGGCCTTTTCGATCGGCCGCAACCAGATGGCCTATGCCGCCGCCGCAGTGCTGGCCGGCGGCAATGTCCGCGTCGGTCTCGAAGACAATCTCTGGCTCGACAAGGGCGTGCTTGCCACCAACGCGCAGCTGGTCGAACGTGCCGCCAGCATCGTCACCAATCTCGGCGCCAGGATTCTGGGGCCGGAGGAAGTGCGCAGGAAGCTCAACCTCACCAAGCGGGCGCCACTAGCGGCATAAATTATTCGCGGGGAGGGTCGATATGGCTACCGTAAAATTCACGGCGATGAAGGATGGCGACAGGGAAGACTACGAATTCCTGACCGCGCACGAGATCGACTATGCAGCCAGGACCGGCGAGCGGCTGCTCGACGCGCTGGTGCAGCTCGATGAGGGCCTGTCGGGCTACAAGATCACCCGGCTCGGCCATTCGCTGCAGGCGGCGACGCGCGCCTGGCGTGATGGCGCCGACACCGACTGGATCGCCTGCGCGCTCCTGCACGACATCGGCGACATCTACGCACCCTACAACCACGACGAATACGCCGCGTCGATCCTGAAGCCTTTCGTGCGCGAACAATGCACCTGGGTGGTGGAGAAGCACGGCGATTTCCAGCGCCTCTACTATGCCCATCATCTTGGCGGCAACCGCCATGCGCGCGACCGCTTCGCCGGTCATGCCTATTTCGACGATTGCGACCAGTTCTGCGAGCGCTGGGACCAGTCGAGCTTCGACCCCGACTACGAGACGCTGCCGATCGAGTTCTTCCGGCCTTTCGCGCTCGAAGTCTTTGCCCGCAAGGCCTACGACCCATCAGTGATCCGCATGGGCGAGCGCGTGCCTCTGACGGATCCACAAACAGCCGCCAAAAGAACCGGAGCCTGACCATGAGCATCATCAACAAGGCGGCCGCCATCGGCGGCGGTGTCATCGGCGCAGGCTGGGTGGCGCGCCTGCTCTTGAATGGCATCGACGTGTCGATCTTCGACCCTGATCCCGAGGCCTCGCGCAAGGTCTCAGAAGTGATGAAGGGCGCGCGCCGCGCCTACAAGCAGATGGTTCCGGGCGGCCTGCCGAAAGAAGGCAGGCTGACCTTCGCCAAGACCATCGCCGAGGCGGTGGCCGATGCCGATTTCATCCAGGAGAGCGTGCCGGAACGGCTCGACCTCAAGCATAAGGTCCTGTCCGAGATCGATATCCACGCGCCGGCCAACGCCATCGTCGGCTCGTCCACATCAGGCATCAAGCCGACCGACATGCAGGTGGCGATGAAAAAACACCCGGAGCGGCTTGTCGTCGGTCACCCGTTCAACCCGGTCTATCTCCTGCCGCTGGTGGAAATCGTCGGCGGTGACCAGACATTCCCCGAGGCGGTCGAGGTCGCCAAGGAGATCTATGCCTCGATCGGCATGAAGCCTGTCGTCATCCGCAAGGAGATTGAAGCCTTCGTCGGCGACCGCCTGCTGGAAGCCGCCTGGCGCGAGGCGCTGTGGCTGATCAAGGACGGCATCTGCACCGTCGAGGAACTGGACGACATCATGCGCTATGGCTTTGGCCTGCGCTGGGCACAGATGGGCATGTTCCAGGTCTATCGCGTCGCCGGCGGCGAAGCCGGCATGCGCCACTTCATGGCGCAGTTCGGCCCCTGCCTGAAATGGCCGTGGACCAAGCTGATGGACGTACCGGAGTTCAACGACGAACTGGTCGACCTGATCGCCACGCAGTCGGACGACCAGGCGCATGGCCTGTCGATCCGCGAACTGGAAAAGATCCGCGACGATAATCTGGTCGCCATCATGGATGCGCTCTCGAAGCAGAACAAGGGCAAGGGCTGGGGCGCCGGCGCCCTGCACAGGGACTATAGGAAGCAGTTGGCCAAGCTGGCGGCGAAAAAGCCGGCCGCCTCCAAGGCGGCCGAGAAGGCGAAGGCATCGAAGCCGGTGAAGAAAGCCGAAAAACCGAAGAAAAAGAAGAAAGGCTGAGACCATGGATTTCGGTCTGTCGGAGGAACAGAAGCTCATTGTCGAGACGACGCGCGCCTTCGTCGAGAATGAGCTTTACCCCCATGAGCGCGAGGTCGAGCGCACCGGCGTGCTGCGCCGCGAACTGATCGAGGAGCTAAAGGCCAAGGCGATCGAAGCCGGTCTCTATGCCGCCAACATGCCGGCCGATGTCGGCGGCGCGGGGCTCGATACGGTGACCTGGCTGCTCTACGAGAAGGAACTCGGCCGCGCCAACTACGCGCTGCACTGGACCTGCGTCGCGCGCCCCTCCAACATCCTTTTGGCCGGCACGCCGGAGCAGCGCGAAAAATATCTGTTCCCGTGCATCCGTGGCGAGAAATGGGATTGCCTGGCGATGACCGAGCCGGGCGCCGGCTCCGATCTGCGCGGCATGAAGGCGACCGCCGTGCAGGACGGCGACGACTGGGTATTGAACGGCACCAAGCACTTTATCTCCCACGCCGACCTCGCCGACTTTGCCATCGTCTTCATGGCCTCGGGCGAAGAGGATTCGCCGCGCGGCAAACGCAAGAAGATCACCGCCTTCTTCGTCGACAAGGGCACCAAGGGCTTCACGGTGCGCGACGGCTACCGCAACGTCTCGCATCGCGGCTACACCAACGCCATCCTCGAATTCGACGATTGCCGCCTTCCGGCAAGCCAGGTGTTGGGTGAAGTCCACAAGGGTTTCGACGTCGCCAATTCCTGGCTCGGCGCCACCCGCCTGCAGGTCGGCGCCACCTGCCTCGGCCGTGCCGAGCGGGCGCTTGGCCATGCGGTCGAGTACGCCGCGCAGCGTCAGCAATTTGGCCAGCAGATCGGCAAGTTCCAGGGCGTGTCGTTCAAGCTCGCCGACATGGCAACCGAACTCAAGGCCGCGGACCTGATGGTGTTCGAAGCCGGCTGGAAGTACGATCAGGGCACCGTCACCGACCAGGACATGGCCATGGCCAAGCTGAAGGCCACAGAAATGCTGGCTTACGTCGCCGACGAAGCGATCCAGATCCATGGCGGCATGGGGCTGATGGACGACCTGCCGCTGGAGCGCATCTGGCGCGACGCCCGGGTCGAGCGCATCTGGGAAGGCACGTCGGAAATCCAGCGCCACATCATTTCGCGGGCGCTGCTGCGCCCGTTCGGGGCCTGATCCATGCACAAACTTGAACGCCTTCTGCGCCCTAAATCGATCGCCGTGTTCGGCGGCGCGCAGGCCGCCGCGGTCGTGGCACAGTCGATCAAGATGGGCTTTGCCGGCGAGATCTGGCCGGTGCACCCGAGCAAGGAAGAGGTCGCCGGCCGCAAGGCCTATCGTTCGATCGCCGATCTGCCCGGCGCGCCGGACGCCGCCTTTGTCGGCGTCAACCGACACCTGACCATCGACGTGATCAAGGCCTTGGCCGAACGCGGCGCCGGCGGGGCCGTCTGCTTTGCCGCCGGTTTCCTCGAAACCGAAGCCTATGACGCGCATGGCGAGCGCCTGCAGGCCGAACTCGTCGCCGCCGCTGGCGAGATGCCGATCATCGGACCGAACTGTTACGGCCTGATCAACTATGCCGACGGCGCGCTTTTGTGGCCCGACCAGCATGGCGGCATAAGATTGGCCGACGGCGGCAAAGGGGTGGCCATCATTACCCAGTCGTCCAACATCGCCATCAACATGACGATGCAGAAGCGCGGCCTGCCGATCGCCTTCCTGATGACCGCCGGCAACCAGGCGCAGACCGGCCTCTCCGAAATGGCGCTCGGCCTGATCGAGGACGAGCGCGTCAGCTCGCTCGGCCTGCACATCGAGGCTTTCGATTCGGTAGCCGGCTTCGAGCGGCTGGCGGCACGGGCGAGGGAATTGAAAAAGCCGATCATCGCCATGAAGGTCGGCCGCTCCGAACAGGCCAGGCAAGCGACCGTCTCGCACACCGCGTCGCTCGCCGGCTCGGACGCAGCGTCCGGGGCCTTCCTGAAACGGCTCGGCATCGCGCGCGTCGATTCCATCCCCGCCTTCATCGAGGCGCTGAAGCTGCTGCATGTCACCGGTCCGCTGCCCGGCTACAGCCTGTCATCGATGAGCTGTTCGGGCGGCGAGGCTTCGGTCATGGCCGACAGCGCCGAAGGCCGCTGGGTCAACTTCCCGGTGCTGACGGAAGAACACCGTGCCCACGTCAAGTCGACGCTCGGGCCGCTGGTCGCGGTCGCCAATCCATTGGACTACCACACCTTCATCTGGAACAACGAACCGGCAATGACCGCCACCTTCACCGCCATGGTGTCGGGCGGCTTCGACCTCAACATGCTGGTGCTCGACTTCCCGCGCCCGGACCGCTGCTCGGTGACCGACTGGTGGGCAACGCTGCGCGCCTTCGAATCGGCGCTCAAGACCAACAAGGCGCATGGCGCGATCGTCTCGTCGCTGCCCGAGAACCTGCCCGAGGAATACACCGCCGAGCTGATGGCGCGGGGCATGGTGCCGCTGTTCGGCATTTCCGAAGCGATGGATGCCGCCCAGGCGGCCGCCTTCATCGGCTGGGCCTGGCGCGAGCCGCAGGCGCAGCCGGTCGACACCTCCGCTTCCGGCGCTGCCGGCGGCGAGCATGTCACGCCTGACGAGGCGCAAGCCAAGGCGCGGCTGATCAAGGCCGGGCTGCCGGTGCCCAAGGGCGAGCGCGCCGACAGTGCCGTCGAGGCGGTGATCTCGTCCATGGCGCTCGGCTTCCCCGTGGCGCTGAAGGCGCTAGGCGTCACCCACAAATCCGAGGTCGGCGCCGTCAGGCTCAACCTCAGGGACGCCGAATCCGTCAGCACCGCCGCTCACGACCTTTTGCCGCTCGGCACCGGCCTTTATGCCGAGCGCATGGTGCGCGACGGCGTCGCCGAGCTGATCGTCGGCTTCACCCGCGATCCGATGTTCGGCGCTGTCATGACGCTGGGCACCGGCGGCGTGCTGGTCGAATTGCTGCGCGACAGCGTCACCTTGATGCTGCCGGCGACCCGCGACGACATCGAGGCAGCACTTCGCGGTCTCAAACTGTTCCCGCTGCTCGAAGGCTATCGCGGTCGGCCGAAGGCCGACGTCCAAGCTGCCATCGACGCCATCGCGGGCATTGCTGCCTTCGTGCAGACGAATGCCGGCGAGATCGAGGAACTCGACATCAATCCGCTGATCGTCTGCAGCGAGGGCAAGGGCGCCTGGATCGCCGATGCGCTTTTGGTGCTGGGAGAGAACAAGAATGCCTGACGTCATTTCGACCCGCCGTGAAGGCTCGATCCTCGAGGTCACGCTCGATCGGCCCAAGGCCAACGCCATCGACCTGAAGACCTCTCGGCTGATGGGCGAGACCTTCAAGGCGTTTCGCGACGACCCCGGCTTGCGCGTCGCCATCATCAAGACCGCCGGCGACAAGTTCTTCTGCGCCGGATGGGACCTGAAGGCCGCCGCCGGCGGCGACGCCGTCGACGGCGACTATGGCGTCGGCGGCTTTGCCGGGCTGCAGGAACTGCGCGACTTGAACAAGCCTGTCATCGCCTGCGTAAACGGCATGGCGGTGGGGGGCGGCTTCGAGCTGGCGCTGTCCTGCGATCTCATCTACGCCTCCGATCACTCCTCCTTCGCATTGCCCGAGATCCGCGCCGGCACGCTTGCCGATGCCGCGACCATCAAGCTGCCGAAGCGCATCCCCTATCATGTCGCCATGGACCTTTTGCTCACTGGCCGCTGGATGGACGTTGCCGAGGCGCATCGCTGGGGCCTGGTCAACGAGGTGCTGCCGAAGGAGAAGCTGGAGGACCGCGTCTGGGAGATCGCCCGCCTGCTCGCCAGCGGCCCGCCGCTGGTCTTCGCCGCGATCAAGGAAACCGCGCGGGTGGCCGAAGCGCTGACTTTCCAGGACGCTATGAACAGGGTGACGCGCCGGCAGTTGCCGACGGTCGATGCGCTGTACGGTTCCGAGGACAATATGGAAGGGTTCCGGGCTTTTGCGGAGAAGCGGGAACCGGTGTGGAAGGGGAAGTAAAGCAATGCCAGAGATGACGGCGCGAGGCACCCCCCTCTGGCCTGCCGGCCATCTCCCCCGCAAGGGGGGAGATTGGATGTCATTTCCGCTTTCGCCAATCGTCAACGCTGCAATAAGGGCGATGTCGATTGAACTGCCAATCTCCCCCCTTGCGGGGGAGATGGCCGGCAGGACAGAGGGGGGTGCCTGGGCTCGCCGTTCACAGTCGGCGCGGCCATGACCGACTACAGCAAACTCATCGATGCCGAGACCCGGGCCTTCATCGAGCGGACCAATTCCTATTACCCGCCGGATACGATCGACTACACGATTGCCGAACAGCGCGAGATCTATGACCGCATGTGCCGGGAGTTCTTTGCCGGCTATCCCGAGGGAGTGACAGCGGAAACCACCGCTATTGCCGCACAGGCGTGCAATATCCCGATCCGCATCTATCGCAGCGCCCCGCAGGCAGTGGCAACGGTGCTCTATTGCCACGGCGGCGGGTTCATCCTTGGCGGGCTCGACAGCCATGACGACGTTTGCGCCGAGCTATGCGGCCGCACCGGTTATGACGTCGTCTCGGTCGACTACCGGCTGGCGCCGGAGCATCTGCATCCGGCCGCGTTTGACGACGCGATGAACGCCTTCGAGTGGGCGGCAGCCACCCGCGATCATCCCATCCTGCTCTGCGGCGACAGCGCCGGCGGCAATCTCTGCGCCGCGGTCAGCCATGCGACGCGCGGCCATGCGAAGAAACCGATCGGGCAGGTGCTGATCTATCCCGGGCTCGGCGGCGACCGTTCGCGTGGCTCCTATCTGAAGCATGCCGAAGCGCCTATGCTGACCACGCGCGACCTCGAATTCTACAAGCACATCCGTACCGGCGGCGTGGACCAGACCGGCGACATCACGCTTCAGCCGCTGGCCGACGCCGATTTCGCCAACCTGCCGCCGACCGTGCTGATCACCGCCGAGTGCGATCCGCTGTCGTCGGACGGCGAGGCCTATCGCGACCGCATCGTGGCGGGCGGCGGGCGAGCCACTTGGTTCGAAGAAAAAGGGCTTGTGCACGGCTATCTCAGGGCGAGGCACACGGTCGGCCGCGCCCGCGCCAGCTTTACCCGCATCGTCGAGGCGGTGTCGGCGCTCGGCAAAAGCGAGTGGATCTGGTGAGGGCCTCCTCGCATGACAATCGACAGACGATGATCAACCCAGCGACTGCCAAGCCGTTCGGCGCTCAGCCTACCGAACGAGCCGCCGCCCGGCCGGCGCTGCGGCCGGAGAAGATACAGCCGCCCAGGAACGTGCCTTCGAGCGCCGCATAGCCATGCACGCCGCCTCCGCCGAAACCGGCGGCTTCGCCGACCGCATAGAGGCCCTGAACCGGCTCGCCATCGCTCCCCAGCACGCGGCTTTCGAGATCGGTCTGCAGGCCACCCAGCGTCTTGCGGGTCAGGATGTTGAGGCGAACCGCGATCAGCGGGCCGTTCGCGGGATCGAGCATCTTGTGCGGCCTGGCCGTGCGGATCAGCCGGTCGCCGAGATAGGCCCGCGCTCCGCGCAGCGCGGTGACCTGCATGTCCTTGGAGAAGGGATTGTCGAGTTGCCGGTCGCGGGCGCGGATCTCGCGCTCGACATGGGCGACGTCGAGCAGCGGTTCGCCGCCGGCCAGCTTGTTCATGCGCGCCACCAGATCGGGCAGTTCGGCCTCGATGATGAAATCCTCGCCCTTCTCCATGAACGCCTTGACCGGGCCCGGAATGCCCGACGTGGCGCGGCCGAGCACCTGGCGCCAGCTCTTGCCGGTCAGGTCCGGGTTCTGCTCGGAGCCCGAGAGCGCGAACTCCTTCTGGATGATTTTTTTGGTCAGGATGAACCAGGAATAGTCGAAGCCGGTGCTCATGATGTGGCTGAGCGTGCCGAGCGTGTCGAAACCGGGGTAAAGCGGCACCGGCAGGCGCTTGCCCCTGGCGTCGAGCCACAGCGACGACGGACCGGGCAGGATGCGGATGGCATGATCGGTCCAGATCGGCGCCCAGTTCCTGATGCCCTCGACATAGTGCCACATGCGGTCGCGGTTGATGACGCTGCCGCCGGCCTGTTCCGTGATCGCCAGCATGCGGCCGTCGACATGGTCGGGCACGCCGGTGATCATGCACTTCGGCGCCGCGCCCAGACGCTTCGGCCAGTTTTCCCGGACCAGCTGGTGGTTGCCGCCGATGCCGCCGGAGGCGACGATCACGGCCTGCGCATGAACCTCGAAATCACCTGATATCTCACGCGAACTCTTGTGGCCGCGCTCGACGGTGCTTGGTTGCAGGATGTCGCCGCGCACCCCGTCGATCCTCGTGCCGGTGCGGATCAATTCGTTGACGCGGTGGCGGAACTTGAAGCGGATCAGTCCCTTCTTCTCGGCTTCGCGGACGCGCAGCACGAAGGGCTCGAGCACGCCGGGACCGGTGCCCCAGGTGATGTGAAAGCGGGGCACGGAATTGCCATGGCCAATGGCATTGCCGCCGCCGCGCTCGGCCCAGCCGACCACGGGAAAGAATTTCATCCCGCGCTCCAGCAGCCAGGAGCGCTTCTCGCCGGCGGCGAAGCCGACGTAGGCCTCGGCCCATTTGCGCGGCCAGTGATCCTCCGGCCGGTCGAAAGCGGCGGTGCCCAGCCAGTCCTCGAGCGCCAGCTCGTGCGAATCGCGGATGCGCATGCGCCGCTGCTCGGGCGAATCGACGAGGAACAGACCGCCGAACGACCAGAAGGCCTGGCCGCCCAGCGACTGCTCCGGTTCCTGGTCGACGATGACGATCTTCTTGCCGGCCTCGGCCAGTTCGGCGGCGGCGACCAGCCCGGCAAGGCCGGCGCCGACAATGATGACATCCGCGTCGTCAGCCAATTTCCCCTCCCGTTAGCTGGCTACCGTATGAATCTCGAACCGGAATATATTAATGATGGTCAGACCGCCTCCCAGCCATCCTTGCCGCCGGCGCGGAAGATGGCGTCGATGACCTTCTGGTTGAGCACGGATTCCTCCAGCGTGAAGACGCGCTCCTTACCGCCCTGGGCCGCCCGCGCGAAGGTCTCGACCTCGAGCCGGTACTGCTGCGTACCGGGAAAGCGGAACACCTGCGCCTCCGTGTGGTTCTGATTGTGCAACTCGACGCGGTGGTGATCGTAGAGCCCGGCATTGAACGGCGAGAACACCTCGATGAACCCGTTCTCGCCATGGAATACCATCACCTGGCGCGCGGCCATCTGGGTCGAGAGATAGAAGGACAGTTCGAAGTCGCCGAAATCGGCGCGGATCGAGGAATAGATGTCGGTGCCGAATTTTTTGTCGCGCTCGATCGTCGCCTGCACGCGCAGCGGCTCCTTGCCGGTGGAAAAGCGCGTCGACACGGTCGGGTAGACGCCGATGTCGGGCAGCGCGCCGCCGCCAAGGTCGAGCTGGTTGCGCATGTTGTTGGGATCGACATTGTAATAGGAGAACGCGCCCTGCACATGGCGCAGCCGGCCGATGACGCCGCTGGCGATCAGGTCGCGCACCTTGATCCATTGCGGATGGTAGACGACCATGAAGGCTTCGCAGACCAACACCTTGCTGGCATCGCGCAGCTTGATCAGCGGCGGAATGTCCTTGGCGTCGAGCGCCAACGGCTTTTCGACCAGCACATGTTTTCCCGCCTGAATGGCCTTGGCCGTCCATTCGACATGCTGCGATGTCGGCAGCGGGATATAGACGCCGTCGACCTCGTTCGAGGCGAGCAACTCCTCATAGGAACCGAAAGCATGCGGCGCGCCGAAGCGATCGGCCAACCCACGGGCCTTCGACTGATCGCGGCTGGCGATTGCGGACAGCACGCCATTTTCCGCCTCCACGATCGCAGGTAAAAGCTGCTCGCGACCGATCTTGGCCGTCGATAACACACCCCATCGGAACATCAGGCTTCTCCTCTCGATTACAGGCGAGGAGGTTTGCCTGAAATCGGGGCAAAAGCCAATGCGGGGGCCAAGTTCCTCGCCCCACGAGCGGGGAGCGATGGCTCAACCCCTCTTCCCCGTCAGCCTCATGTCGAAACCGACGACGTTGGAATAGATCGGCGTGCCGACATCCATTCCGTAGCGCGACCGCAGCACCTTGCCGGTGACGTGGAACCCGATCGTGCCGGACTTCAGGCCATCGAGCTCGGCGGTGAACTTTTCCGCAAACGTCTTGCCGCGCGCCGTCAGCCGGCCGGTGACAAGCGCCGTCGTATCGCCGGTGCGGGTCACGCTGGTCGAGCGGAACTGGATTTCGGGGCTGTTGGCCGCATCGAACACGGCGTCTGAACGCAGGAAAGCGTCGATGCGGCCCTGGCCGGTGCCGACGCTTTCGGGAAAAATGGTAAGGTTGACCTTCGAGCGGCTGACGTCGTCATTGTCGATGCGGATCGTGCCCTTGAAGTGAGCAAACGCACCATCGAAACCGCCGCCGCCGGCCTTGCCGATGGTGAAGCGGATCGAGGAGTCAGCCTGGCTGATCGTGTAACTGCCGGCGGCATCATCGAGGACAACTGCTGCCCAGACAGGCACGGCAAGGCAAGCGGCAAGGGCCGCCGATCCGAGGAGTCGCGCATACATGAGATTATTTCCTTCTTCGGAGGCAACGCTCTTCGCGTCCTCGCTTACAAACGAGGCCGAACCCCGTTCTATTCCCCGCCTGAGGAAGGCGTGACGATGCGTGTAAGCACATTGTCCCTCAGTCGGAAATGATGGCGCAGTGCCGCCGTGACATGCAGCGCCACAAGTGCTGCGCCGGCATAGGCAAGGTACCAGTGCGCTGCCGCCCAAAAACTCTCGGCGGCATCGGATTCCGCGAGCGGCAGGTTGGGCATCACGAACAGGTTGAACGGCATGCTTGGAATTTCCAGCGTCGAGACCGAAACCAGCGCCCAGCCGGACAGAGGCAAAGCGATCTGGAAGGCATAGAGCGCCAGGTGAGCGAGCGGCGCCGCCCGGCGCTCCAGGGATCCGACCGAGGATGGCAAGGCCGGCGCGGCATTGCCGAGCCGCCAGGCGATGCGCAGGATGATCAGGCCGAGCAGCAGGAAGCCCAGCGATTTGTGCAGCTGGATGAGCTCGAAAGCCGTGCGCTGGCTGCTGATGCGGACCATCGCGAAACCGAGCGCGAACTGGCCGATGAAGGCAAGGCCGATCAGCCAATGAAGCAGGATTGCCGCCCAACCGTAGCGGGTCGGGGTATTTATGATCGAAGCTCGCATGGAAGGTGAACGAATGTCGCGTCGGCTTTCTTCCACCCTCCCACAAGGGAGAGGGCAGCCTATCCGCTCACCCTGAAGAAATCGATGAAGGCCCTGAGCGCAGGCCGCATCTGGCGGCGACTCGGATAGTAGACGAAGAAACCCTCGAAGGACGGACACCAATCCTCCAGCACGCGAACCAGCCGGCCATCGCGGAGCGGCTCGCGGACATAATCCTCGAAGACGAAGGCAAGCCCGGCCCCGTCGACCGCCGCCTGGGCGATCAGATGGTCTTCGTCGAGAATCAATGGTCCTTGCGCGGCAATCTCGATCTCCTCGCCATCCCTGGCGAATTCCCAGCGGTAGAGGATGCCGCTGGAGAAGCGGAAGCGGATGCAGCGATGGTCGGACAGGTCACGCGGGTGGCGAGGCCTCGGCATGGTGTCGAAATAGGAGGGCGAGCCGACCACGGCGCCGCGGATATCGGGCCCGATGCGCAGCGCGATCATGTCGCGCTGCAGGCTTTCGCCAAGCCGCACGCCGGCGTCGAAACCGCCTTCCACGACGTCGGTGAAGCGGTCCTCGATGACGATCTCCAGCACGATATCGGGGTAAGCCGCGGCAAAGGCGCCGAGCCGCGGGGTCAGCACCAGATGGGCTGCCGTGCGCGGCACGCTGAGCCGCAGATTGCCGGCCGGCCGGTCGCGCGCCTCGACCGCCGTCTCCAGTGCCAGGTCGATCTCCGACAGCGCCGGCCGCAATCGTTCCAGCAACCGCGCGCCCTCTTCGGTCGGGGCAACGCTGCGGGTGCTGCGTGCCAACAGCCGCACGCCAAGCCGCGCCTCAAGGCTGGACACGGCATGGCTGACCGCCGACGGCGCGATCGCCAGTTCCCTGGCCGCGCCGCGAAAGCTGCCGCATTGGGCAACAGTTGCCAGCACCGCAAGCTGTGAAAGATGTGCCCGGTTCATTGATCTATTTCCTAGAACGCCCCGTGCACAGATGAGCCGATTATCGAACATAAGGCAAGGCGCTATTTCCTGGGCATCGCAACAAGGAGACGCGTGATGAAAACCCGCAAACTCGGTACTGAACTGGAAGTTTTCCCGGTCGGCCTCGGCTGCATGGGCATGAGCTTTGGCTATGGGGGCCAGCCGGAAGCCGAGGCGATCGCCACCTTGCGCCGCGCCGTCGAGATCGGCGTCAATTTCTTCGACACGGCAGAGGTCTACGGGCCCTACGAGAACGAGATCCTGCTCGGCAAGGCGCTGAAGCCGGTGCGCGATCAGGTGACGATCGCAACCAAGTTCGGCTTCAAGATCCTGGAGGAAGGCACCGGCACCGACCGCATGGCGGGCGTCGACAGCCGCCCCGAACACGTCAAGGCCGTCGCAGAGGCGTCACTGAAGCGGCTGGGCACCGACGTGATCGATCTCTATTACCAGCACCGCGTCGACCCGAACGTGCCGATCGAGGACACGGTCGGCGCCATGGCCGAGCTGGTGCGCGAGGGCAAAGTGCGCGCGCTCGGCCTTTCGGAAGCAAGTGTCGCCACCATCCGCCGGGCACATGCCGTACATCCGATCGCGGCGGTCCAGAGCGAATATTCACTGTGGAGCCGTGACCCGGAAGACGAGGTGTTCGCCGTCTGCCGCGAACTCGGCATCGGTTTCGTTCCCTATAGCCCGCTCGGCCGTGGCCTCTTGACCGGCACGATCGCCAAGCCCGAGACGCTTGATGACGACGACTGGCGCCGCACCTTGCCGCGCTTTCAGGCTGACGCCATGGAAGCCAATGCCAAGGTCGTGGCCACGCTGGAGAAACTGGCGACCGAGAAGGGAGTCACCTCGGCACAGCTGGCGCTCGCCTGGGTACTGCACCAGGGCGATTTCATTGTCCCCATCCCGGGCGCCCGAAAAATCCGCCATCTCGAGCAGAACACGGCGGCGGCTGATATCGAGCTGAGTGCTGCCGAGGTACAGACAATCGGCGATGCACTGTCGCCTGATAAGGTCATGGGCAAGCGCTACACAGAGGAGCTGCTGGCGCTGGTGAATGGGTGAGCTTTCACCCTCCCCCCTGTGCGGAGGTCGGCTCGCTGTCGCAGCGAAGCGAAGACAGGGGTGGGGTGGCGATGCGCGATACAGAAGATCACGGATGTCCGCGCGAGGCACCCCCCTCTGTCCTGCAGACATTTCCTACCATGGCACGACCGTAATCTCCGGCCAGTAATCCCGCGCCCGCTGGCCCTTCGCCTCATGCGTCCGCTGATTGTCCATCGCCCGGTTCGGCGTGATGCGGAACGAGAAGACGTCGTCGAGACCGAACGGCGCCAGCAGTTCCAGTTGACAATCCGCGTCGTATCGCACCCCGACCGCATGTGTCTTCGACGCAAAAAACCGGACCGACTCGCTCGAACTCGTGTAGCGCGGACAGGGCCGCCCGAACTTCTGCGGGTACCACAAATGCACCCGCGCTTGGTTGCGCACCTCGATCGGCAGGGGCAGCCCCTGGAAATGCTTCGCCGCCCGGCGGATGACGGCGTCCTCGGCCTCGTAGGACAGGTCGCTATCGTCGAAATAGAACAGGTCGACATCCTTGATGCCATAACCCGACGGCTTCCCCGTCAGATGGTTCCAGACCGAGTTATAGAGCACGCCGGAGACCGCCAGCCAGTCCGGAAGATCGAGCGTGCGGGCACATACCAGCGCTTGGCGCACGAGCGCATCCGACAGCAGGATGTCGAGAAACGCAGCGCGTTGTGCTTCGAACGGGAGCCCGGAATAGTGCAAATGGTCCATCGCCCTTTGGAGGGCGATTCGCCGTGCTCCCGCAATCCCGGAAAGAGGCTATGCCCTGAGCACGCCTCCAGTCTGCTTGCCGACATTCTCGACGACGCGCCTGGCCAACGCCTCGAAATCCTCGTCGGTCAGCGTCTTCTCGACCGGCTGGATCGACACTTCGATGGCGATGGACTTCTTGCCCTCGCCGAGCGCCGCACCTTCGAAAACATCAAAGACCGAGACGCCGGTGACCAGCTTCTTGTCCGCGGCGAGCGCCGCGCGTACCAGCGTGCCGGCCTCGACCGCCTTGTCGACGACGAAGGCGAAGTCGCGCTTCACCGCCTGGAAGGCGGAGAGATCCAGCCTGGGCTTGGTTTTCGTCGGCTTTGCCTTGGGCTCGGGCACGGCATCGACATACACTTCGAAGCCGCAGAGCGGGCCGGAGACGTCGAGCCCTTCCAGCGTTTTTGGATGAAATTCACCGAACGTGCCGAGCACCGTCTTCGGTCCGAGCTTGATCGTTCCGGAACGACCAGGATGGTACCAGGACGGGCCGCCGGCCTCGATCTGCAGCCGCTCGACCGGCGCGCCGCAGGCTTCGAGTGCGGCGATGGCATCAGCCTTGGCGTCGAACACGCCGACCGGACCGGAATTGCCAGCCCAGTTGCGGCCGGAACCGTCGAGCTTGGCGGTGCCGCGCCGCACGCCGGCGGCAACGCGCCGTTGCTGGTCGGCGCCGTCGCCCTCATAGGTGCCGGAGACCTCGAACAACGCCACGTCGCCAATGCCCTTGTCGGCATTGCGCTGGGCGGCTGCGATCAGGCCGGGCAGCAGCGAGGGCCGCATGTCGGACATGTCGGCGGCGATCGGGTTGGCGAGCTTGAGCGAAGCCTGCCCGCCGCCGAATAGTTCGGCGTGCCTGGCGGGGATGAACGACCAGGTGACTGCCTCCATCATGCCGCGCACGGCCAGCGCCCGCTTGGCCGCGCGGGTGCGGATCTGCAGCGTCGTCAGGATCTTGCCGTTGACCGCGTCATGCGCGCCGAGCGGCTGCGAAGCGATGTTGTCGACGCCGTGGATGCGCATCACCTCCTCGACCAGGTCGGCCTTGCCGTCGACATCGGGACGCCAGGACGGCACGGCGATTTCGACGACATCGCCCGAACCCTCAGGCTTGAAGCCGAGGCGCGTGAGAATATCGAGGCTTTCCGCCGTCGGCACTTCTATGCCGGTCAGCCGCTTCACTTCCGACAGTGGGAAGGAGACGATCTTGGGCTGATGGCCGGCATAGCCGGCCACCTCGATTTCCGTCGGCGTGCCGCCGCAGAAATCAAGCACCAGCCGGGTCGCAAGCTCAACGCCCGGCACCATGAATTCGGGGTCGACCCCGCGCTCGAAACGATAGCGGGCATCGGTGATGATGCCGAGCGCGCGCCCGGTGCGGGCCGTGGTGATCGGGTCCCAGAGTGCGGATTCGATCAGCACGTCGGTCGTGTTCTCGTCGCAGCCGGAACGCTCGCCGCCCATGATGCCGGCGATCGATTCCACCCCGTTGTCATCGGCGATGACGCACATCTCCGGCGTCAACGTGTATTCGCGGCCGTCGAGCGCCAGTACCTTTTCGCCATCCCTGGCGCGACGCACGACAAGATTGCCGGCGACCTTGCCGGCATCGAAGACATGCAGCGGCCTGCCACGATCGAAGGTGACGTAGTTGGTGATATCGACCAGCGCGCTGATGGGCCTCAGCCCAATGGCGATCAGCCGCTGCTGGAGCCATTTCGGGGACGGGCCGTTCTTGACGCCGCTGACCAGATTGAGCGCGAAGCCGGGGCAGAGTTCCGGCGCTTCGATCGTCACCTTGACGGGGCACATTCCATTGCCGACATGCGGCATGATCGCGCCGCCGACGAGGCGGCCGAGACCGCTCGCCGCGAGATCCCGGGCGATGCCGTAAACGCTGGTGGCATCAGGCCGGTTTGGCGTCAGATTGATCTCGATGACCGGATCGTCGAGATGCGCGTAAGCGGCGAAGCTGGTGCCGACCGGCGCATCTTCGGGCAGGTCGATGATGCCGTTGTGCTCGTCGGAAAGTTCCAGCTCGCGCTCGGAACACATCATGCCGTGGCTTTCGACGCCCCTGATCTTGCCAACCGTCAGCGTCACATCGATGCCGGGCACATAAGTGCCGGGCGCGGCGAAGGCGCCGATCATGCCCGCCCGCGCATTGGGTGCGCCACAGACGACCTGCACGGGCGGCTTGCCGTCGCCGGTGTCGACGGTCAGCACCCGCAGCCGGTCGGCGTCGGGATGCTGCACCGCCGTCAGCACCCTGGCGATGACGAAGGGCTTCAGGCTCGCCTTGTCGTCGACATGCTCGACCTCGAGGCCGATCGAGGTCAGCCGCTCGACGATCTCGCCGAGCGAGGCGTCGGTCTCGAGATGGTCCTTGAGCCAGGAGAGGGTGAATTTCATGATGCTGTTCCGTAATGTATCGCAGCAGGAATCGTCTTGACCGTCACGCGCTCAGGCCCCCGAACAAAGTCGGCATGTCGAGCGGCCGGAAGCCGTAATGCGACAGCCAGCGCACATCGGCATCGAAGAAGGCGCGCAGATCCGGCATGCCGTATTTCAGCATGGCGATGCGGTCGATGCCCATGCCCCAGGCAAAGCCCTGATATTCATCGGGATCGAGCCCGCCAGCGCGCAGAACGTTGGGGTGCACCATGCCGCAGCCAAGGATCTCCATCCAGTCGGAGCCTTCGCCGAAGCGCACCTCGCCTGGCCGCGAGCGGTCGCACTGGATATCGACCTCGAGGCTTGGCTCGGTGAACGGGAAGAAGGACGGCCGGAAGCGCATCTTGACCGACGGCACCTCGAAGAAGGCCTTGCAGAACTCTTCCAGCACCCACTTCATGTTGGCGACGTTGGCCGATTTGTCGATCACCAGCCCTTCGACCTGATGGAACATCGGCGAGTGGGTGGCGTCGGAATCCTGCCGGTAGGTCTTGCCCGGAATGACGATGCGGATCGGCGGCTTCTGCTTCTCCATGGTGCGGATCTGCACCGGCGAGGTGTGGGTGCGCAGAAGCTTGCGCTCGCCCTTCTCGTCCGGCTGGAAGAAGAAGGTGTCATGCATCTCGCGCGCCGGATGGCCTTCCGGGAAATTCAGCGCGGTGAAATTGTAATAGTCGGTCTCGATGTCGGGCCCTTCGGCGATGGCGAAGCCGAGATCGCCGAAGATCGCCGCGATCTCGTCGATGACCTGGCTGATCGGATGAATGCGGCCGCGCTCGGCCGGCGACTGCCGCACCGGCAGCGTCACGTCGACCTTCTCCGCGGCGAGGCGGGCAGTGATGGCAACATCCCTGAGTTCCGCCTTGCGCGCGGTGAGCGCATCGGTGACGCGGTTCTTGAGGCCGTTGATGGCGGGGCCTTTGACCTGGCGCTCCTCAGCGCTCATCGAGCCGAGCGTCTTCAGCATTTCCGAGATCGACCCCTTCTTGCCAAGGGCTGCCACGCGCACGGCTTCTATCGCGGCCTCGTCAGCAGCCGACGCTATGTCGGCGAGCAGCGAAGCTTCCAGGCTTTCAAGATTTCCAGCGGTGGCGTTCACGGCGAAACTCTCTCGATCGGGCAACCCACCATCACCGGGCGTGTCACCAATTTGGTTACATCAGGCATAAGAAAAACCCGCGCCAGCCGTGCCAGCGCGGGTTCCCCAAATCAGAATTTCGAATGCTTGGGAAGCGCTGGTCTTAGGCGACAGCGCTTTCAAAAGCATTCGGGGTGGTGTTCTTGAGGTACTCAAGAGCAACCTTGGCCTTGGCCACGAGCGCGGCGAAAGCCTGCGGCTCGTGGATGGCCATATCCGACAGGATCTTGCGATCGATCTCAATGCCAGCCTTGTTGAGGCCGTCGATGAAACGGCCATAGGTCAGGCCGTGCTCGTGCGTCGCGGCGTTGATGCGCTGGATCCACAGCGCGCGGAACGAGCGCTTGCGGTTCTTGCGGTCGCGATAGGCGTATTGCAGCGACTTTTCCACCGCCTGCTTGGCGATGCGGATGGTGTTCTTGCGGCGGCCGTAGAAGCCTTTCGCGGCTTTCAGGACCTTCTTGTGCTTGGCGTGCGAGGTGACGCCTCTTTTTACGCGTGCCATGTCATGATCTCCTTAAAAGCAATTCCAGGAAAAGTGCCTTGCGGTTTTCCGTTCGGAATTGCGTAAAACAAATTCGTGTTCGGCCGAATGCTCAGAGGCCGTTCGGCAGAAAATTCTTGATGACCTTCTTGCCGTCCGGTTCAGCCAGAACCATCGTGCCGCGGGCATTTCGAATGAACTTGTTGGAACGCTTGATCATGCCGTGACGCTTGCCGGCCGCAGCCGACAGGACTTTACCCGTACCGGTGATCTTGAACCGCTTCTTGGCGGCCGATTTGGTCTTCATCTTGGGCATTTTGCTACTCCGTATTGTGGCGCACCATCGCGCTTCTTGTTCGCTTCGGGCCGACCAAAGCCCGAAAAGCAAATGAAACCGCCACGGCATGCCCTGCCGGGCGGTTTTCTTGGAACGGCGGTCCTATACGTCAAAGCAGGCGACTGTGCAACACCCACCGCGCCGCGCTGTCGTAAGCACATGAGTTGTCCGGATTAGGTAGCACGTGAGTTGTCCGGTTTTATCGCCAGCGGATGGAGGCTGGGGATGAAGCGGACAGCATGGCTACAGGACCGGAGAATGCAAAAGTTTCGGGACGTATTGAGCCGCTGGAATGGTGGCGATCTTTCGATGATGGAGGCAGGGGAGTTGCTTGGCATGTCGGAGCGGCAATTCCGACGCTACCGCGACCGGTACGAAGAGGCTGGGGACGCAGGGTTGCTGGATCGGCGCTTGGGCAAGCTTTCGACGCGTCGGGTGCCGGCGGAAGCGATTGAGGAGATGCTGGAGCTTTACCGTCATCGCTACCTCGGCTGGAATGTGAAGCATTTCCACGAGCACCTGCTGCGCGATCACCATTTCAGCTGGGGCTACACCTTCATCAAGACGCAGCTCCACGCGGCGGGCCTTGTGGAACGGGCCAAGCGGCGCGGTGCTCACCGGCGCAAGCGGGAGAGGAAGCCTTGCGAGGGGATGATGCTGCATCAGGATGGCAGCCGTCATCGATGGCTGGCGGGTGAGCCGATGCTGGACCTGATCGTGACGATGGACGATGGACGATGCGACGAGCACGATCTATTCGGCCTTCCTGATCGAGGAGGAAGGCACGGCGTCGAGCTTTCAGGGCCTTCTGGAGACATTCGTCGCCAAGGGATTGCCATCGAGCCTCTACAGCGATCGCGGCAGCCACTATTTCGTGACGCTGAAGGCCGGCGAGGCGGTCGACAAAAGCCGGCTGACCCAGGTCGGCCGGGCGCTCGAGCGGCTGGGTATCGAACATATTCCAGCCTATTCCCCTGAAGCGCGAGGCCGCTCGGAGCGGATGTTCTCCACCTTGCAGGATCGGCTGCCGAGGGAGCTGGCGCTGGCCGGAATTGCCGACATCGAGGCCGCCAACCGGTTCATCGCACAGACCTACCTACCAGCTCACAATGCCCGCTTCGCCAGGCCGGCCGCGGTCGAGGACAGCGCCTTTGTCGCCGCAGACCCGCAACAACTGGCCCAGATCCTGTGCATCGAGGAGGAGCGCGTCGTTGCCCGCGACAACACACGGTCGCCTTCGCGCGGCTGCGATTGCAGCTGCCGCAGAGCCCGATCCGGCATCACTTCGTCAAAGCCACCGTCAAGGTCAGGCACTACCCGGATGGAACCCTGGCGATCTTTCACGGGCCGCGCCGCATCGCTCGCTACAGCTCTGACGGCGCCGCAATCGAAGACACTTGCCCCATCAGGCAAGCCGCGTGAACCGCTTCGACGCCAAAACAGAAGCGGACAGATCATGTGCTACCAAACCGGACAACTTGATTAGCTACCGACACACCCACCGCGCCGCGCGTTTCCCCGAACGCCCGGATGCGGCGCCCGGCCCTTCATCAGGGGAGCGTAAACAACACCGGCAACATACCCGACTGCTGGGCGCCGTCGATCAGTTCGAAGGCCGGCAGCGCGATGAGGAACACCAGGCCGTCGAGAAGCGTTGTCAACAGCAGGCGCGGCTTGAAGCTGCCGGTGTCGCCTTCCTGGTAAAGGGAAAGCTTCGGAAAGAAGCGCGGCACTCTTGCCAGATAGGCCTGATAGGGCTCGCCGAGCGCTTCCTTAAGGAATTTCTCCTCGCGCAGGATGACGATATGGAAGGCGCCCGCACACAGGACAGCGAACAGAATGATGCCGGAGAACGAGCCGATCTGCGCGCCGACGCCGGCCGCGGCCACAGTCGAGAACACATAGAGCGGGTTGCGGGTGATCGAATAAGGCCCGCCCGTCACAACTTCGGAAGATTTGCGCCCACCTATGTAGAGCGTCGACCAAAGGCGGCCGCAGATACCTAGGAAAATCAGCAGCACGCCGAACATCTCGATCGTTTCATGCATCGCCGTATCAGGCGGAAAGCTCGATTGCCCGAACAGCAGGGCTGCGAACAGCACCACCACGAGCACGGCAAGCACCAGCCTGCGCGTGCGCTGGTAGCTACCCAGCCCGTATTTGAGTTTTTTGTCCAAGGGAGGAATCCGATCGTCGAGAGCTTAGCCGGCGACCGCAGCTATGGCCGAGAAATGGGCGTCCCGCCGATCGCCGGGACGCCCTGTAGCACAATTCAGGCGGAATTGGAGCGCGTCGGTCGCGCTAACCTTATCGTGATCTAGCGCGGCGCCAGCACCATCATCATCTGGCGGCCTTCCAGCTTCGGCTCCGCTTCCACCTTGGCGATGGTAGCCACTTCCTCACGCACCTTGTTCAGAAGCTGCATGCCGAGCTCCATATGCGCCATCTCGCGGCCACGGAAGCGCAATGTCAGCTTGACCTTGTCGCCTTCCTCGAAGAAGCGGCGCACCGCCTTCATCTTGGTCTCGTAGTCGTGGCTGTCGATGTTCGGGCGCATCTTGATCTCCTTGATCTCGATGACCTTCTGGTTCTTGCGCGCCTCGGCCGCCTTCTTCTGGTTGGCGTATTTCAACTTGCCGAGATCGAGGATTTTTACGACGGGCGGCTGCGCGTTGGGCGATATCTCGACGAGATCGAGCCCTGCCTCTTCGGCGAGCAGCAATGCGTCGTTGATGGAAACATCGCCACGGTTCTGGCCTTCGGCGTCGATAAGCTGGACCCGGGGAACCCGGATGTCACGATTGGAGCGCGGCCCATCCTTGGTCGGCGCCGCTGCTTTGAAAGGTCTGCGAATGGTCGTGGTCTCCTTGGCCGTTTCGTTCTGGATTTGCAGGTCTTGATATGTGGACGCGCCAATGTGGGGAGCGCGCGGGCGGAGTCAATAGCACAGCATTGACAGAAAATCACCTGATCGCTGCCTGCACCAAACAAAGAAAGATGGCGAGCACTTTTCGCCACGCCACTGGCTGTGTCACAAGACCCTGCGCCGAAAGACGGCGCGAGGAAAAAGCCATGACTGCCCCTGTTTTTCTGGATGTCGACGGATCGAGCATCGCGGTGCGCCATATTGCGGGCGCGACGCCTGGCGTCGTCTGGCTCGGCGGCTACAAGTCGGACATGCTGGGCACGAAGGCTGAAACGCTTTCGGACTGGGCGGCAAAAGACGGCCGCGCCTTCCTGCGTCATGACTATTCCGGACACGGCGAATCCGGCGGCGCCTTTGCCGACGGCACGATCTCGAAATGGCTTTCGCAAAGCCTGGCCGTGTTCCGGCATTTCACCAGCGGCAGCCAGATCCTGGTCGGCTCGTCGATGGGCGCCTGGATCGCCCTGCGCATGGTGCAGGAATTGCGCAAGGCAGGCGACGCAAGCGTCGTCGGTCTGGTGCTTCTGGCGCCGGCGCCGGATTTTACCGCAGAACTGGTCGAACCGGTGCTGACCAAAGCGCAGAAGCGCGACCTTGCCAAAAAAGGCTTCTTCGAGGAGCCGTCGGACTATTCCACCGAGCCCTACATCTACACGCGCGCGCTGATCGAGGATGGGCGCGACAACCTGGTCATGACAGGCCCGCTCGACACGCACTGCCCCGTACACGTCTTGCAGGGCCTGGCCGATCGGGACGTGCCGTCGAGCCATGCGCTGAGGCTGGTCAGCCTGCTGCCGGCCGACGATGTCACGCTGTCGCTGATCCCCGACGGCGACCACCGGCTATCGCGGCCGCAGGATCTCGACATGCTGGTGCGGGCGGTCGGCGACATGGCCGCGCGGAGCAAGTGACGATGCGCCTTTCCATCCCGATCTCAGCCTTTGTCGCGGCCATCGTCGGTTTCGGCGGCACGCTGGCCATTGTCATTGCCGCCGCCCACGCGGTTGGCGCGACGCAAATCCAGACGGCGAGCTGGGTGACCACCATCTGCCTGGCGATGGCGGTCGAAAGCCTGTGGCTATCCTGGCGAACGAAAATGCCGGTCATCACCGCCTGGTCGACGCCGGGCCTGGCGCTGATGGCGGCGTCGAGCGGTTTTTCGATCGGCGAGGCCGTCGCCGCCTTCATCGTTACCGGCATTCTTTTGGTCGCCACCGGGCTGTTCCGGCCGCTGACGAAACTGATCTCGGGGATACCGCCCTCGGTCGCTTCAGGAATGCTGGCCGGCATTGTCGTCACCTTCGCGCTTAATGCGGTCAAAACTGTTCCCGCCGATCCCTGGCTGATCCTGCCGTTGATCGCCGCCTTCTTCGTCATCCGCCTGTTCAATCCGGCGCTGTCGGTGCTGGCAGTGCTGGTCGGCGGCGGTCTCGCCGCGTTTCTCACCGGCCGCATCGGCGGTTTGCCCACTCCTGAACTGTCGACGCTCACTCTGATCGCGCCTGTGTTCACCGCCAAGGCGATAATCGGCCTGGCAGTACCGCTCTACCTGGTCACCATGGCTTCGCAGAACCTGTCGGGCCTCGCCGTGCTGCGCGCCGCCGGCTACCACCCGGAACCCGGTCCGCTGATCGGCATCACCGGCCTGTTTTCGCTGCTTTCGGCGCCGTTCGGCGGCTCGACCACCAATCTGGCGGCAATTTCGGCGGCTATCTGCACCGGGCCCGACGTTCATCCAGACCCCACCGAGCGCTGGAAGACAGGGCCGTTCTATGCCCTTGCCTACCTGATCTTCGCGATTTTCGGCGCTTCTCTGGTGGCGATCTTCGCCGTCCTGCCGCAGAGCCTGATCGTGCTGGTTGCGGGTCTTGCGCTGATGGCCTCGCTGGCCAACGCGCTGGCGATCGCGCTCAAGGACGAAAGCGAGCGCATGGCCGCCACCGTCACTTTTGTCGTCACCGCCTCCGGGCTGACCTTGTTCGGCGTCGGCGCCGCATTCTGGGGACTGATTGCCGGGCTGGTCGTGCTTTTCCTCGATATGCTCAAAAAGCGATAATCATTTCAGCAGCTTGTCCGGTTTTAGCCGACATTGTCTTGAATCGCCGTTTTTGCCTTCCCATTTCGATTCCACGCAGCCGGTCCTGGCTGTCTCCAACCGAAGGAATGGGAGAAAATGAACACATCTGCATTGATCCGCCCGGCCTGGACGCCGGCAACCATCGCGTTGATGGTGATCGGCTTCATGGTGTTCTGGCCGCTCGGCTTTGCCATGCTCGCCTACATCATCTGGGGCGACCGGCTCGAGGGCTTCAAGCGTGACGTCAACCGCGCGACCGACGGCATCTTCGCCGGCTGCCGCCGCGGTTCCGACAAAGCCGCGCGCTGGGGCCACGGCTCCGCCCGGACCGGCAACGTCGCGTTTGACGACTGGCGCGAAAAGGAGCTTGAACGCCTGGCCGAGGAACGCCGCAAGCTCGACGATATGTTGACCGAGTTCGACGACTACGCCCGCGAATTGCGTCGCGCCAAGGATCAGGACGAGTTCGATCGCTTCATGGCGAACCGCAACAAGTCGACCGCTCCGGCAAAGAGCGACCCGAGCACAGACACGACCCCCACCAAGCGTGGCAAAGGCTCGAACCTGCTTGACGACTGAGGCCGAGCGACAGGCCCGATCGTGAAAAAACGGCGTCGCGCGAGCGGCGCCGTTTCTTTTTTGTTCTATTCGTTTTTCTCGAATCGCGTATCGTCCGGCCATGACCCTCGGATTCTTCCGCAATCTGACGAAGCCCAAGCCCACGCCTGTCGTGGAGCGAGAATACTGCGTTGCCGGCCGCACGCTGCCGCTCAAGATCATCGAGAGCGCCAGGGCGCGGCGTCTGACGCTGCGCATCGATTCCGGCGGCCAGGGCCTGCGTATCACCGTGCCGCCGGGCCTGCGCCGCGGCGAGGTGGAGCGGTTCCTCGATCGTCATCAGGACTGGCTGGAGCAGCGGCTGGCCAAGGTGCCAACGCGGCCGCAGGTACGGCCCGGCATCAAGATCCCCATACGCGGCGTGCCGCACCGCATCGTGCATGAGCCGTCAAGGCGCGGCACCGTCACCGTGTCGTGCGACGAACGCGGCCCGCTGCTGATCGTGCATGGCGAGCGCATCCACCTGCCGCGCCGCATCGCCGATTTTTTGAAGCGCGAGGCCAAGAAGGAGATCGAGAAGCTGGTGGCCAGGCACACCGAGGCGCTTGGCAAGCGCGCCAAGGCGATCCGCTACAAGGACACGTCCAGCCGCTGGGGCTCGTGCACTTCCGAAGGCAATTTGTCCTTTTCCTGGCGCATCATGATGGCGCCGCCACCCGTCATCAACTACCTCGTCGCGCATGAAGTAGCGCATCTGAAAGAGATGAACCACGGCCCGAAATTCTGGAAATTGTGCGAAAAGCTCTGTCCCGACACCGACCGCTGCAAGGACTGGCTGAAGCGCAATGGCGGCGCCCTGCAGGCGATCGTTTTCGAGTAGCGCAATCGCGAAGCGTCGCACGGTGCCTGAGGATAAGCTGTTGCGTGGTGATCCTTCACACCTCCTGTCGCGCCAGCGTTTACGTTCTTACTGGCCGCACGAACTCAATCGTCATTCGCGGCGTTTAGCTCTTCAGGCCGCAGCCCCTCTTCGCTATGATGCGGCCACGGTAAAAAATTCCGATCGAAGGCGTCGGTGTCGAAATAACCGAGCGCCCGATGCGCCTCGGCGCCGTTGAAGGCGGCCTTGTCCATCAAATGCGCGATCACCTCGCGCGCCTGCGCGATCTTCTGCCTGAGTTCGGCAACGGTTCTGTCAGTCATGATGTTCTCCCGCCTTGCATGCTTTCCCATGATAGGTAGCGCCTTTGGCCCTGCCGGCAAACAGCATGCTTTTTCTCGACTCTGCCTCGATTTCATGTCAATTCCCGCGCCATGGCACTCGACGTCAAAATCTGCGGCTTGAAGACCGACCAGGCAATGGCCGCGGCGCTGGTCGGCGGCGCCAGCCATGTCGGCTTCATTTTCTTTGCCAAGAGCCCGCGTTACATCGAACCGGCTGCAGCCGGGCGGTTGCGCGAAGCCGCGCGCGGCAAGGCTTTGGCGGTTGCCGTTACCGTCGACGCCAACGACACCTTCCTGGACGACATCATCGACAGCATGCGCCCGGACATGCTGCAGCTGCACGGCTCGGAAACGCCCGAACGGGTGGCCGAACTGAAAGCCCGCTATGACCTGCCGGTCATGAAGGCGCTGCCGCTCAGCGAAGCCGCCGATCTCGAGCGCATCAAACCGTTCGTCGGGGTCGCGGACCGGTTCCTGTTCGACGCCAAGCCGCCGAAGGGCTCCGAGTTGCCGGGCGGCAATGGCGTTGCGTTCGACTGGCGCATCCTGACCGGCCTTGACGCCGGGCTCGATTACATGCTTTCCGGTGGGCTCAACGCCGCCAATATCGGCGATGCCCTTCGGCTTGCCAGCCCGCCCGGAATTGATATTTCCTCCGGCGTGGAAAGCGCGCCGGGCATCAAGGATCCGGCGCTGATCGAGCAGTTTTTCCGGGCCGTCAAGGCAGCGCGAGACGACCGCGCCGCCTGACCGGCTCAAACCCGAGCATGTCCCGAAAGTGGAAAACGGTTTTCGACAGGACATGCTTAAGAAAATCGAGATGCCAGGAGATCGGCGATGAACAAGCCGGCGACACTCAATTCCTTCCGCACCGGACCCGACGAACAGGGCATGTTCGGCATTTTCGGCGGTCGTTTCGTGGCCGAAACGCTGATGCCGCTGATCCTCGACCTCGAACGGCACTGGAACGAGGTCAAGGACGATCCGGATTTCAGGGCCGAGCTCACCGACCTTTCGACCCACTATGCGGGGCGGCCGTCGAAACTCTATTTCGCCGATGGCCTGACGAAATATCTTCGTGAAGTTTCCTCGGCGAAGGGCCTCGGGGGCGGTGCAAAAGTCTATTTCAAGCGCGAGGACCTGAACCATACCGGTTCGCACAAGATCAACAATTGCCTCGGCCAGATCCTGCTGGCCAAGCGCATGGGCAAGACGCGCATCATCGCCGAGACCGGGGCCGGCCAGCACGGCGTGGCGTCGGCCACGGTCGCTGCCCGTTTCGGCTTTCCCTGCGTCGTCTACATGGGTGCCACGGACGTTGCCCGCCAAAGCCCCAATGTCTTTCGCATGAAGCTGCTTGGCGCCGAAGTGCGGCCGGTGACCGCTGGCCACGGCACGCTGAAGGACGCCATGAACGAGGCGCTGCGCGACTGGGTGACCAATGTCGAGGACACTTATTACCTGATCGGCACCGCCGCCGGCCCGCACCCCTATCCGGAGCTGGTGCGCGACTTCCAGTCGGTGATCGGTTCGGAGGCGCGCGCGCAGATCCTCGAGCAGGAAGGCCGGTTGCCCGACACCATCATCGCCGCCGTCGGCGGCGGCTCCAACGCCATCGGCCTGTTCCATCCGTTCCTCGACGACAAGGATGTCCGCATCATCGGCATCGAGGCCGGCGGGCGTGGCCTCGACGGCATCGAGCACTGCGCCTCGATGAACGCCGGCGCGCCGGGCGTGCTGCATGGCAACCGCACCTATCTCCTGCAAAATGCCGACGGCCAGATCATGGACGGCCATTCGATCTCGGCCGGCCTCGATTACCCCGGCGTCGGCCCGGAGCATTCCTGGCTGCGCGACTCTGGCCGCGTCGAATATGTGCCGATCCTCGACGATGAGGCGCTGGAGGCCTTCAAGCTGACCACACGCGTCGAAGGCATCATCCCGGCGCTCGAATCGGCGCACGCCATCGCACATGCGGTGAAGATCGTGCCCGCCATGGACACGGACCAGATCGTCATCGTCAACCTGTCCGGCCGCGGCGACAAGGACGTGCATACGGTGGCTTCGATGCTGGGCATGGAGATCTGATCATGGTGACCCGCATCGATCGCCGCATGGCAAAGCTCAAGAACGAAGGCCGCTCGGCGCTCGTCACCTATTTCATGGGCGGCGACCCGGACTATCAGACCTCGCTGTCGATCATGAAGGCGCTGCCAACGGCCGGCGCGGACATCATCGAACTCGGCATGCCGTTCTCCGATCCGATGGCCGATGGCCCGGCGATCCAGGCCGCGGGCTTGCGGGCGCTGAAAGGCGGCCAGACGCTGGTCAAGACGCTCAAGATGGCGGCTGACTTCCGCACCGGCGACAATGAGACGCCGATCGTTCTGATGGGCTACTACAACCCGATCTACATCTACGGCGTCGATCGCTTTCTCAAGGACGCATTGGCCAGCGGCATCGACGGGCTGATCGTCGTCGACCTGCCGCCTGAGATGGACGAGGAGCTGTGCATCCCGGCGCTGAAAGCCGGCATCAACTTCATCCGGCTGGCGACGCCGACCACCGACGACAAGCGCCTGCCCAAGGTGCTGCAGAACACGTCCGGCTTCGTCTATTACGTGTCGATGACCGGCATCACCGGTTCCGCGCTGGCCGACACCGGCAAGGTGGCTGCGGCGGTCAAGCGCATCAAGGGCCATACCGATCTGCCGGTCTGCGTCGGCTTCGGCGTCAAGACCGCCGAACAGGCGCGCGTCATCGGCGCCAATGCCGACGGCGTCGTCGTCGGCACCGCAATCGTCAATGCGGTCGCGAATGTGCTGGGGCCGAAGGGCGAAAAGACCGCCGACCCGGCCGAGGCCGTCGCCACGCTGGTCAGCGGCCTCGCGCAGGGCGTGCGGTCGGCCCGCCTTGCTGCCGCCGAATAGTTTTCCTACCTCAGGTCTTGTGCACGTCGCCATCCCGGGCGGCATGCGCTGGATCGGTTTGCCGTTTCACGGAAACGCCGAACCGCTCTATCTTTTTGCTTTATCGCAATTCCGGTCGGAAAACCGGTTCACACTTTTCCTGGAATTGCTCTAACTCTTCGTCAGGACAGGAGCCGAAGCGATGAACTGGATCACCAACTACGTTCGCCCGAAGATCAATTCGATGCTCGGCCGGCGCACCGACATGCCCGAGAACCTGTGGATCAAGGATCCCGAGACCGGGGAGATGGTGTTCCACAAGGATCTGGAATCCAACCAGTTCGTCATCCCGTCTTCGGGCCATCACATGAAGATCTCGGCCAAGGAGCGGCTGAAATACTTCCTCGACGACGGCAAATACGAACAGCTCGAAAATCCCAAGGTCATGCTGGACCCGCTGAAATTCCGCGACGAGAAGCGCTACACCGACCGGTTGAAGGACGCCAAGGCCAAGACCGGCCTGGAAGATGCCATCGTCAACGCGCTGGGCACCGTAGAAGGCCTGCCGGTGGTGGTGACGGTGCAGGATTTTGCCTTCATGGGCGGTTCGCTCGGCATGGCCGCGGGCGACGCCATCGTTCATGCCTTCGAGGTGGCCGTGCAGCGCAAGCGGCCGCTGATCCTGTTTGCCGCTTCCGGCGGCGCGCGCATGCAGGAAGGCATCCTGTCGCTGATGCAATTGCCGCGCACCACGGTTGGCGTCGACCGGCTGAAGGAAGCCGGCCTTCCCTACATCGTCGTGCTGACCAATCCGACGACCGGCGGCGTCACTGCCTCCTACGCCATGCTGGGCGACGTGCATATAGCCGAGCCCGGCGCACTGATCGGCTTCGCCGGACCGCGTGTCATCGAGCAGACCATCCGGGAAAAACTGCCGGACGGCTTCCAGCGCTCCGAATATCTGATGGAGCACGGCATGGTCGACATGGTGGTGTCGCGACTGGAGATGCGCCGGACCATCGCGCGGCTCTTGAAGATGCTGCTCAAGATGCCGGAAGAGCACAAGCCCCTGGAGCCGGAAATCCTGCCGCCGGCGGTGGTCGCGACGGAAGCACGGCCGCAGGCCTGACGCGACACTCTTTGCCGCGAACCGCGATTGCGCGCGATCCATCGCGCGCTTAGGACTCCTACATGACCACGCTTGCCGCCGACCGTGAAATCGAAGCGCTGATGGCGCTTCACCCGAAAGGCTTCGACCTTTCGCTCGACCGCATTTCACGACTGCTGGAGCGGCTGGGCAATCCTCAGGACTTGCTGCCGCCGGTGATCCACATCGCCGGTACCAACGGCAAGGGCTCTTGCGCCGCCTTCTCGCGAGCGCTTCTGGAAGCATCCGGCCGACTCGTGCACGTGCACACCTCGCCGCATCTGGTCAGCTGGCACGAGCGCTACCGGCTGGCGGCTGATGGCGGCGGCAGGCTGGTCGAGGACGATATCTTCGCCGAGGCCATCGCCCGCGTCGCCAAGGCCAATGGCGGCGAGAAGATCACCGTTTTCGAGATCCTCACCGCCGTCACCTTCATCCTGTTTTCGGAGCATCCGGCCGATGCCGCCATCATCGAGGTCGGTCTCGGCGGCCGCTTCGACGCCACCAATGTCATCGCCAGGCCGGCCGTCTCGGTGATCATGCCGGTGTCGATGGACCACGAAGCCTATCTCGGCGACCGCGTCGAACTGATCGCCGCCGAGAAGGCCGGCATCATCAAGCGCGGTTGCCCGGTGGTCATCGGCGCGCAGGAAACCGAGGCGGCGCAGCAGGTGCTGATCGAAACCGCCGAGCGGCTCGGCTGCCCGACCCTGGTCTATGGACAGGATTTCCTCGCCTTCGAGGAGAACGGCCGCATGGTCTATCAGGACGATGATGGCTTGATGGATCTGTCGCCGCCGCGGCTGCCCGGGCGCCACCAGTTCGCCAACGCGGCCGCCGCGATCGCCGCCGTCAAGGCAGCCGGCTTCGAGATCAGCCACCGTGCCGCCGAGAAGGCGATGACCACTGTCGCCTGGCCGGGGCGGATGCAGAAGCTGTCGCAAGGCAGGCTGACGGAACTGGCGCCCAAGGGCGCCGACATCTGGCTCGACGGCGGCCACAATCCGGGCGCCGGCGTGGTCGTCGCCGAGGCGCTGGCCGAGCAGGAAGAGAAGAACCCCAGGCCGCTTTTTCTCATCTCCGGCATGATCAACACCAAGGACCAGAGCGGCTATTTCCGCGCCTTCAATGGCCTCGCCCGGCACGTCTATACGGTGCCGGTGAGCCTGAGCGACGCCAGCGTGCCGAACGACGAACTGGCGGCCCGTGCCACCGAGGCCGGGCTGACGGCCGAGCCGGTGAGTTCCGTCGCCAGCGCGCTGATGTTGCTGCGCGACACCTGGGACGGCCCGCCGCCGCGCATCCTGATCGGCGGTTCGCTCTATCTGGCTGGAGCGGTGTTGGCGGAGAACGGCACGCCGCCGACGTGACATAGCGATAATCGGAAATCTATCCTACCCGCCCCCGGGAAACGATCTCGGCTTGGGAAAACGTCATGGCACAACATACCAAAGACGCTTCGCGTGAATCCGTTTCAACGCTAGAAATCCCACGGTGAGATCAGGTCGAGGTTGGCCGCGCCAAAGTCATTGAGGTTGCGCGTCGCCAGCCGACCACCGTTTAAACGCGCGATCGCGGCGATCATGCCATCGGGAGCCGACATTCCACGGCCCAGGCGGCTGGCGGTTCCCATGATCTCGCCGTAAGCCAGCGCAGCCTCTTCGGTCAGCCCAAAAATCCGGTCGGCGAAGCGACGGCGCCATTGAGAAAGCCCCTGCTCCAGGCGATCCGCGCGCTCATCAGGTCGGATTTTGTGAATGCCGAAAGCGATTTCAGCAATCGTCACCGTGGGCCAATTCAGCATCGTTGCGGACAAGCCAGGCGAGAACGGCTTCGTCCGGTGCCTTCTTGAGTGTCTCTGAAATCACATCGGTGTCGACGAAAATCAAAGCTCGGGTCCAGCATGAACCAGGCGGCCGTCGCGGATGATTTCCTTCAGATCGATATCGACGCCACAACTGGCCGTGAGGCGGGCGTAGAAGGTGGTGGCGGGCTCGCGTCCCGCCTCACGGATCTCGTACGATTCAAGCGCTCGCTCGACGACATCTGCTATCGAGCGATTTTCGCGACGAGCAAGTCTATGAGCCAGGTCGCGTGCTTTTGCGCTACGGACCGAGAGCTGAGGTTCGGCCATCTCAAACTCCGTTGTTGGAAGACATATATACCGGTTTCCGCTGCGGTATTCGAGGCGAACGCCGCTATTTCAGCTCGATCTCAATGAAGGCATATTCGCCCTCATTGGCGCTGATGACGTCGTGCTCGACGCCTTCCCTGCGGAAATAGGGCGCGCCTTTCTTCATTTCGGCGAAGGATTCGCCGTCCTTGGTCAGAAGCTTTACCTTGCCGTCCATCAGCGGCACGACAACATAGTCGTGGCCATGGCGGTGCCAGCCGGTGTTGTCGCCCGGCTGAAAGCGGTATTCCGTGACGATGACGCGCTCATTGTCGATGAAGACGGTGGCCTTGGCGGATCCGGTCATTTTTCCTCTCCCTGCATCTGCTTCCAGCAGAAGACATGGAGGCCCCGGACGTCAGGGCCAGAGCGGGCGACCAATGACGCCAACAAAAAGCCCGGCGCGATCGGCCGGGCTTGATGTCAGGAATTTCGGATTGATCAGGCGAGATTACCGTTGATCCAGTGCGACAGCGCGGTCTTGGGCGCGGCGCCAACCTTCACATCGGCTCTTTCGCCGCCCTTGAAGATCATCAGCGTCGGGATCGAGCGCACGCCGAATTCCGCTGCCAGTTCGGGATTCTCGTCGATGTTGAGCTTGGCGATCTTCACCTTGCTGCCGAGCTCATTGGCGATGTCTTCCAGCGCCGGCGCGATCATCTTGCAGGGACCGCACCATTCCGCCCAGAAATCCACCACGACCGGCTCCTTGGCGTCGAGCACAGCGGTCTGGAAATTGTTCTTGTCGACCTTGACGGTAGCCATGCGGAAATCCTTTCGAAATTTTTCGTCGCACCAAATGTGGTGGTTGCCGCGCCCTTCTTCAAGCAGTTCTTGTGTCACGCTCGCGTGAGTCGGGCAAGAGCGTCATCCATGGCCCGAGCCGGTAGTTCGATCAGCCGCGGCGCCTCCGTGAACAGCAAGGCCGCCGTGACTTCGCGGCCGGGATAGAGCGGCCGCAGCAAGGCGCGATAGAGCGCGAGCTGCAGCAGATAGGCGGGCGGAACCTCGCCCAGCGAGGCGGGCGCCGGCCGATTGGTCTTGTAATCGATGATGGATACGCGGTCCGGCGTCACCGCCAACCTGTCGATCTTGCCGGAAATCGAGCGTTTCGTGCCCTTGACGTCGAGGCTGCCCATGACCGCCACTTCGGCGCGCGAAGAGGGTCCGAAAAGCGGCGCGAAACGCGGATCGGCAAGGATCGCCATCACCGAGGCGACCGCCTTTTCGCACTCGCCGGCCGGCCATTGCGCGCCGGCGCGGGCGAGATAGCGTTCGGCTGCGCCCTGGCGTTCGTTTTGCGCCACGCCGGGCAGCATCTGCAGCAGTTTGTGAAGCGCCAGGCCTCGCATGACGGCGAAGCCGGGTTCGGCGTCGCCATCCAGCACTGGCGAGCCGGTGTCGATGACGCTTTCCTTGCCCTCGTCGATCAGGGCGGAGGCTCCGGATGGCGACAGCGGGCGCGGCAGGTCCTCGTATGGCGGCAGCGGCTTGAACAAGATTTCGGGCGGCGGCTCGAAGTCCCGCGTCTGCCTGGCTTCGCTCTCGGCGACCGGTGCAAACGGCGGCAATCCGGTCACCTGGAAGCGATGCACTGAGACGCCGCCGCCGGCCGGATGCGGATACTCGGCACTCTCCGGCGCCCCGACCAGGGCACGGCTGACGACCGAATGCCAGGTGCCGGTGTTCGGTGCGCGCTTGCCGTGATAACCGCAAACGATCAGCCTGTCCTCGGCCCGGGTCATGCCGACATAGAGCAGCCGCCGGTACTCGTCATCGGCGAGATCGCGCGCCCTTGCCGCGGCAGCCTTCGAAATGCCGTTGGCGACGTCGCTGGCCGAGCGCCAGAGAAAGCCCTTGCCGCTCCAGTTCAGCCCCGAACCCTCGAACGGCATCAGGCGCGGCAGGTGCTGATCGCTGAACGGAGCCGAACCGCCATCGACCAGGAAGACGACAGGCGCTTCGAGCCCCTTGGCTGCATGCACGGTCATGACGCGGACCTCGTCGCGGGTCTGGTCCATCTCGCGCTTGATTTCTGGGCCGGCGCTCTCCAGCGTCGACAGGAAGGCTTCCAGCCCGGGTAAGCCGGCCCGCTCCTCGGCAAGGCAGAAACTCAGGAATTCGTCGAGAATGTCGCCGGCCTCCGGCCCGAGCCGCGCAACCATCTTGCGGCGCACGCCACCGCGTGCCAGCAGGCCGGCATAGAATTCGAACACCGGCTTGAAGACGGCCTCGTTGGCCCAGATGTCGAGTTGAGCGGCGACCGCCGCGAGCGCTTCGCTTTGGCTGGCATGCTGGCGCAGGGACCCGGCCAGCGACAGGCCGGATGGTCTTTGCGCGGCCAGTGTGAAAAGCGTCTCTTCCGACAGATCGAAGATCGGGCTCCGCAGCACGGCGGCGAGCGACAGATCGTCCTGCGGCTGGATCAGGAAATGGCCGAGCGCGATCAGGTCCTTGACCGCGATGTGGCCGGGCAGGCTCAACCGGTCGGCGCCGGCGACCGGGATGTCACGACGTTTCAGGGCACGCGTCAGAGCATGGACGAAGCGATCGCGCTTGCGCACCAGCACCAGCACGTCGCCAGGGCGCAGCTTCTTGCCGCGGCCTTCGATGACCTCGCCATTGCCGATCCAGCCGGCAATGGTGGCGGCGACGTTTTCGGCAACCCGAACCGCCGGCGCGCGGGCATGGTCGACTGCCTGGGTCCAGTCGTCCGGCTCGTCGACGACGTCGGCGCCGATGGATGGCCAGACCTCGACATAGCCCGGCGCATCGGTGCGTATCGCCTTGTGGCTCAGCGGATCGGGGTCATGGCTGATGCCACGCCGCACGACCGGATCGGCGAAGACGCGGTCGACGGCGGCCAGAACATCGTCGGTCGAGCGGAACGACCAGGTGAGCTTCAGATCGGCGAAGGGCGCATCGGCGTCGCGCACCTTGCTTGCGAACAGGAGCCTGCTGTCGGCGAAGGAATCCGGCGCCGCTCCCTGGAAGGAATAGATCGACTGTTTTTCGTCGCCGACAGCGAAGATCGTCCGATGCGCGGTGTCGCGGGCGCCGATGCCGGCAAAGAATTCCTCGGCCAGCCGCTTCACCACCTCCCATTGGTCGGGGCTGGTGTCCTGCGCCTCGTCGAGCAGGATATGGTCGATGCCCTGGTCGAGCTTGTATTGCACCCACGGGCCGGCATCGGGCCTGGCCAGGAGACTGACGGTGCGGGTGATCAGGTCGTTGAAGTCGAGGAACCCGCGGCCACGCTTCAACTGCTCGTAGCGGGCGACCAGCCAGTCGGCCAGCGTCAGCGCGGCGCGCGTGCCCTCCAGCATCCGGAACAGGGCGAGCCGGTCGACCGTCTCGACGATTGCGGTGGTCGCCGAGAGATAGCGCTCCGCCAGGTCCGGCAGCCGGTCGAGCAGCGCCTTCTTGAAGGCCTTGGCTGGATCGTAGACGTCGCCGTCGGCCTTCAGGAAAGCCCGCGAAAGCAGCTGCAGGCGGCGCACGGGGTCGGTTTCCGCGAAAGCCAGGCGCGCATGAGGCAAGATGTTGTTGAGCACCGTCCTGGCGTCGGCGGCCTCCGCCGCCTGGGCGAAGCCGGCAAAATAATCCGGCAGGAAGCCGGGCAGCGGCCAGATGGCGGCCGCTATGCCTTCGGCGGTCTGGCCGGGGCGGAATTGGAATTCGTCGAACAGCGTCTGGAAGTTCGGGCCGCCTCGATCGATTTCACCGATGAAGGCGCCCAGTTCGTCGCGCTTGCGGACGATCTCACCCAGCAAGGCGTCGAGCCCGGCCTCGCCACCGCGCTCGAGCACGGCGGCGAAAGCTTCGGCGAGGTCCGGCCGATCCGCCGCGCTGCCCGAAATCATTTCACGGCGCGCGGCGGCGAACAACGATGCCTCCATCTGCGGGTCGAGCATCTCGAAATGCGCGGGGATGTTGGCTTCCAGCGGGAACTGGTGCAGCACCGATTCGCAGAAGGCATGAATGGTCTGGATCTTCAGGCCGCCGGGCGTTTCCAGCGCCTCGGCAAACAGGCGGCGGGCGCGGCGCATGGTTTCGCGGTCGGGCCGGCGGCCATCGAGCGCCTCGACCCTCACCGCCAATTCGGCATCGCCGAGCGCGGTCCATTCCGACAATGTCGAGAAAACCCGGTTCGACATGTTGGCGGCGGCGGCGCGCGTATAGGTCAGGCACAGTATCTTCGACGGATCGGTGCCGCGAAGCAGGAGCCGGATGACGCGCTGGGCCAGCACATGGGTCTTGCCGGACCCGGCATTGGCCGACACCCAGGCGGAATTCCTCGGATCCGAGGCGCTGGCCTGCCTAGCGGCGGTTTCGCCGGGGATGGGATAGGCTTTCTTCATGCCTCCCCTCCCTCATCGTCCGCATCGCCGCCCGCCGACCATTCGAGCACGCGGGCGAGATGGTCGTAGTCGCCGTCGGTCTCGCCTTCGCGGAACGGCAGTGCCCGCGACAGATAGCCGGCCGCCGGATCGGCATAGTGGATGAGCAATTTCTCCAGCCGCGCCCAGGCCTCCTCGGCGAGGTCCGTGGCGGTGCGTGGCTGCCGGTTGTATTCGAGGATCGATTCCTCGAAAACCTCGCCATTCGGCTTCAGCCTGACGAAAGCCAATTGCGAGGGCTCGCGCGCGCCGAGTTCCTGGAAAGCGCCGCGCCTGAGCAACGCGCCCTCCAGCGCCAGTTGCGGCGACAGCAGCGTGTGCGCCTGGGCCTTGGAAGGCGAGGAGCCGGTCTTGTAGTCCAATATGTCGGCCATGCCGCCATGGAGAAGATCGACCCGGTCGGCATAGCCCGACAGGGTGATCCCGGATTGGCCGACCATGGTCTTGCCCGCTCGCGCCTCGGCGTGGCGCCGGGCCACGGCCCCAGCGCGGCCGCGTTCCCATTCGATGATGCTGGCGGCGAGTTTTTCGAAACGCGGCCACCAGACCGCCTCGACATCGGCGGGAAGTGCTGCCTCGGCGAAGCAGGTCCGGCCGGCGGCGAGCAGGCCGGCCAGCGCATCGGGAGCACGCGGATCGGCCACGCTGCCCGAGAACAGATGCAGGATGGCGTGGAACAGCGTGCCGCGCTCGGCCGCACCCGGGTCGCGGATGACCGGGTCGAGCGGCAGCAGGCCGAGGACGCGCCTGGCATAGACGGCGTAGGGATCGCGACGCAGCGTCTCGATCTCGGTGACCGAGAAATGGGTTGGACGCAGCGCGACCGGAGGCTTCGGCTGCGGGCGCGGCGCGAAATCCCGCCGCGGGCCGGTATCGAGCGCGCGCGCCCAGGCGATGAGCTCGTCGCCGCGTTCGGCAAGCCTGGCTGCCTGGTCCTTGCCGATATAAGTGAGAATGCGCTGCAGCCAGCGCGAGGGCACGGCGGGCGCGTCACCGGCGCGTGCGGAGCGCGACAGCACCACCTTCGCCGCCCCCATGGCCATCTGGAAATCATGCGCGGCAAGCCCAATGCGCCGTTCGGGCGGCTCCAGGTCGATGCCTGTCTTCATCAGCCGCGACATGAAGCGGTCGCTTTCGGGTTTGCGCGGCCACACGCCTTCGTTCATGCCGCCGATGACCAACGTGTCGACATTCTGCAAGCGGGCTTCCAGCGCCCCCCAGATGGCAACGTTCCTGTCTGTGCCTTGCGCCGGCTTGACCGTCTCGGGCGCGATCAGCGCGTCCATGACGTCGGGCCATTCGTCGGCGGCAAACGACAGCGGCACGGGCGCCGCGACCAGTCCACGCAACAGGTCGGCGAGCTTCTCGCCGGCATCGCCGGCATAGAGCGCGCCAAGCCCGCCATCGGCCGCACGGCCGAGATTTTCCAGCACCACGACGCTGGCCCCGACCAGCGCCACAAGACCGGCGTCGGCCTGACCGCGAAAGGCGGCAAGCGGCGCCAGCGCTTCGTTGAGACGTCCGAGCAAATTCCGCGCGCCTTCGATGGCGCGCACGGTCAGCCGGGTAAACCAGAAAGGCCGCCTGCTGTCGGCGCCGAGGTCAACCAAGCGGGCTTCGAACAGGTCCGGCAGCGACGCGATGTCGGGGCGGCCGGTGCCGCCGCGCAGCGCCACCAGCTCGATCAGTTCCGCCGCATGGCGAACGCTCGTCCGGTCCAGGCCAAGGGCAAGCAGGGGATGCTTGAGCAACGACAGCAGGCCGACGGGGTCACCGGGGCGGAACACCGCCTGCAACGCCAGCCCAAGCAGGCCGGCGGCGGGCGTGTTGGAAAGCGGCACACCGCCGGAATCGTCGGCGACGACGCCGAAGCGGGCGAGTTCGACCGAGACGCGGCGCGCCAGCGCCCGGTCGCCGGTAACGAGAGCCGCCCTTTGGCCGGGCTGCTCGACCGCGCGCTTGAGCGCGACGGCGATCGCCACGGCTTCATCGCGTTCGCCGGCCGCCTCCAGCAGGCTCACGCCGGAAAACGCCTGCTCGATGTCGGAGGCGGAAAAGCCGCTGCGCGTCTCGGCCCACAATTCGGTGGTCTCGGCCGGCCGCAGCGCTTCGCCGACGAGGGCGGCGCGAAGCGCGAGTTCATGTCCGGCCGCGCCTATCTCCTCGACATCGCCGCGCAGCACCCCGATGGTGCCGATCAGCTTGGCGAGGCCGTATTGCGGATGGCCGAGCACGGCCGGACGTGCGCCCGGCGCCGTGATGGCCTGGAAGGACGGCTCATCCATCGTCCGGTCGAGGCCTGGCAGCACGATGGCTCCGCCCGCCAAGCGGGCGATGGCGGCCAGCAGCTCTGCCGTGGCGGGGATGGAGCCCGTGGAACCGGCGGCGATAACCGGCCCGGCGGGCGGATTGCGCCGCAACCGCGCCGCTTCCAGCCGGAGCAGGGCGCTGCGATGCGCGGCCGGGTTGGAGAGGTTCCGTTCCCCAAGGAATTTCGGCCAGGCTTCGGTGACGATGCCGAGGAAATCGAGCGTGACCTGCCACCATCCCGCGAGATTGCCGCTCACCAGATCGGCGAGCCGCGTCCAGTCCGTGCCTTCCGTCTCGATCTCATCCATAAGCCGGGCGAGATCGCGCGCCAGCCAGATCGCATCGGCGGCGGAGGCCGGAATGACGATCTCCTCGTCGAAAAGCGCCGCCACATGCGCCGGCAGCCGGCGTTTCCAGGCACGCACCAACGGCGCCAGCAGCAACAGGCGTTCGGTCGCCGCGATCGGCGGCGCGAGGTCGATGGCCGCCGACGCTTCCGTCTCGAACGCGGCCTCGTCCTCATCGAACTCGCCGAGCGGCCGGATGACTGGCAGAATCGCCGAACCGCCGCCGCCCCTCGCCGACAGGCTGTCGACGAAGACGCCACGCAAGGCGCGCGCGGCGCGGCGCGTCGGCACATAGATGATGACATCGGCCAAGGCGAGCGGGTCGCCATCGAAGCGAAAGCCCGGAACAAGACGCCCGGCCAGCAGCGCCTCGGCAAGCGTCGGCAGAAACGGCGCACCGGGCGGAATGGAGAAAACGCGGCCCGGGCCGCTCATTGCAACTCGGCTAGCGCGTCGGCGACCGCCGCTTCCGCGCTCGCAATAGCGTCAGGCGTGCCGACGGTGATCCAATGGCCATGCATCGGCATGCCGGACAGCCGGCCGGCGGCGATCGCCTTGTCGAAGTAGGCGTTAAGCGAATGAGGTTCCGGCAGGGCACCCTTGAAGATGCGCGGATGGACGATCGCCGCCCCGGCATAGATCAGGCCCGCCGGATCGCCCTTGGAACGCCGCAGGGTGCCGTCCGGCGCCACCAGGAAATCGGTGCTGCCGCAGTGTCCGGTCGCCTGATGGAGATCCGCCAGCATCAGCAGAATATCCATTTTCGCGGCGTCCCATGCAAGGGCGAGACGGTTGAGATTGGGCGTTCCTTGGTCGATCCAGAAGGTGTCGGCGTTGAGGATGTAGAAGGGCTGTTGGCCGAGCTCCGGCAGCGCCTTGACGATGCCGCCGGCGGAATCGAGCAACCGCTCGCTCTCGTCCGAAATGACGATCCGCGGCGCATGGCGCGCGCCGAGATGAGCGACGATCTGTTCGGGAAGATAGTGCACGTTGACGACGGCCTTGCCGATGCCGGCCGCGGCGAGACTGTCGAGGCCCCAGTCGAGCAGCGTCTTGCCGGCGATCCTGACCAGCGGCTTGGGGATCGTGTCGGTGATCGGCCGCATGCGCTTGCCGAGCCCTGCGGCAAGCACTATCGCAGTTTTGGGCACGATCGCAGTTTTGGGCACGCTCGCTGCGTCCGGTATCGATGTCACGGCGTTTGCTCCTCCAGCAGACCGTGAGCGGTATAGAACTCGCGAAGGCCGGCCAAGGCAGGATGAGACAGCGCCCGGCGCAGATAGTCGCGGATACGCGGCAAGTGCTTCAGATAATAGGGCTTGCCGTCGCGTTTTTCGAGCCGGACGAAGATGCCGAGGATCTTGGAATTGCGCTGCGCCGCCATGATCGCATAGGCCTCGAGGAATGCCGCCTCGTCAAATGGGCCGGCCGCGTGGCGGGCGGCGACATAGGCATCGAGCGTGCGTTTCTCGATGCCTGGCGGGATGGTGACGCGCGCGTCCATGGCCAGCGAGGCGACGTCGTAAGCGGCGGGGCCGATCAACGCGTCCTGGATATCGACGATACCGAGCCGGTCATGGCCGGAGCGCTCAGCGCGCCAGATGATGTTCGGCGAATGAAAGTCACGCAGCATCAGCGTGTATTGGCTGTCAGCGAGCCGGTCGAGAACCGCGTTCCACTCCTTGTGGTAGCCGACGCGCAAGGCATCGCCCGCCGGAGCGCCCGTCAGCATCGGCACGTACCAATCGACCAGCAGGTCCGCCTCGATCAGCATGGCGTCGCGGTCGAAGGGCGGCACATCGTGAAACACGCCGGGCGCGGCCTCCATCCGGTGGGGCCAGGTCTTGCCATGCATCATGGCGAGCAGTTCGGCCGCCGCCTCATAGCGCTCGGCGACCGGCCTGCCATGCCCGTCCAGGAAACCTTCGGAGCCCAGATGTTCGAGCAGCAGGAATCCCTGGTCGAGATCCTGCGCATGGATTTCGGGAACGCTGACCCCGGCGGCGAGCAGCGCGCGGTCGATGGCGGCGAAGGCTGACACCGACTGGGCGGTGTGGGCGATGACGCCATAGGGCTTGCCGTCGCGCACCGGCGGGCCTAGCACCAGCCGCGGCGAGTTCATCAGCACCCTCGCGGCATGGCCTGGAAGCGAGACAATTTCGTAGGAGCGGGCAGAGGCATCGCCGATGAAATGGCGGCGGCTGGCCTCGCCCCATCCAGCGCCTTCGAGGAAATCACGCATGGCGAGCGACCGCGCCACCCGATCGTAGGCAGCGCCTTGCCCGGACAGTCTCGCCAATCGGCCATCGCCATGCTGGACGAGTTCGATCAGCACGGCGGTCCCAGGCAAATAACCCTCGGCCCGTTCCGGCCATTCGACAAGGGCCGCGCCTTGCGCCAACGCCTCGTCGAAGCCCAGTTCATCGAGCTCGGCTGCCGAGGACAGGCGGTAGAGGTCGAAATGATGGACCGGGATGCGCGTATCGTAGCTTTGCACAAGGGTGAAGGTAGGACTCGGCACGTCGAGACCGGCATCGTCGGCCAAGGCCCTGATCAGCGCCCGCGCCAGCGTCGATTTGCCCGCGCCGAGATCGCCCTTCAGCGCCAGGACGTCGCCGGCGCGCAACGCCAGCGCCAGATCCTCACCCAGCCGCGCTGTCTGTGTTTCGTCGGCGAGTAAACGCTCGAGCATCAATGCGGCCATCGAGTGCGCTACTCGGCCGCGGCGCGGATGCCCGGCATGTCGGGAAAGGTGCAGATGACGGTCGTGCCCTTGTCCTTGCCGGTTTCGATGCGGACGCTGCCGCCATGCAGCTCGACGAAGCTCTTGACGATCGACAGTCCGAGCCCGGCGCCGCGCCGGCGGCCGCCATTGGCGCGCGGCTCGAAGCGGCGGAACACCGAGTCAAGCACGTCGGGCGGCATGCCGGGTCCATCGTCATGGACCGAGAATTCCACCCCGTCCGCCAACTGACGGCAGGCGAGCCGGATGGCGCTGGCCTCCGGCGCGTAGTTGGCGGCGTTGCTGAGCAGGTTGTAGAGGATCTGGCGGATGCGGATTTCGTCACCGTGGAAGGTCTTCGGCGCCGCGGCGGCATCGACCTCGAGCCTGATTGAATGCTCTTCCAGCCGGTCGGCAACCAGTTCGGCGGCGGCGGCGATCGTGCGGTCGACATGGACCTCGGAAATGTCGAGCTGCATGATGCCGGCATCGACCGTGGCCAGGTCGAGTATGTCGTTGACGATGGTCAAAAGCACCGAGGACGACGAGCCGACATGCTCGACATATTCGCGCTGCTTCTGCGTCAGCGGACCGGTGGCCGGCAGCGACAGCAGTTCGGTGAAGCCGATGATGTTGGTCAGCGGCGAGCGCAGTTCGTAGGACACGTGCTGGACGAATTCGTTCTTGAGCTGGTCAGATTTCTCCAGCGCCTCGTTCTTGTCCTTGAGCGCGCGTTCGACACGGACGCTGTCGGTAACGTCGACGAAGGTCATCATCACCTGCCCGTTGGGCAGGGGGATCACGGCGTAGCGCAGCACGGTGCCGTTGTTGAGCTCGGTCTGACCGTGGCGGTCGCGGCGCTCGTCGTCGAAGCCGGTGATGGCGGCGACGAAGCTGCCCCACGGGCTGTCGATCGCTTGCAGGTCGCAAAGCTCACGGATTGCGGAAACATGGACATTGGGCCGGGCGGTTTCGGCGTCCAGGCCCCACAAAGTAGCAAATGCCGGGTTCGACAGGCGCAGCCTGCCGTCGGGACCGAACACCGCCACGCCTTCGGCGAGGTTGTCGAGTGTTTCGCCCTGGACCCGCACCGCGGTGCGGTAGCGGCTTTCGAGGTCCATCTTCTCGGTCAGGTTCTCGAACACCCAGGTGACGCCGCCCTTGGGCTGCGGGTTGGCGACGACGCGGATGGTCTTGCCGTCGGGCAGGTGCCACCAATGCTCCTGCGATTCCACCGCGCGGTAGGCGCCGAGCAGGCCTTCCTTCCAGCGACGCCACTCCGGCTGCTCGGCGATCTTGCCCTCGCTGCGCAGCCGATCCAGCAGCAAAGCGTTATCGGGCGCGCTGTGCAGGAAGCCTGCATCGAGGCCCCAGAGCTTCTGGAAAGCCTGGTTGAAGAAGCGCAGCTTCTCGTCGGTGTCGAAGATCGCGACCGCCGTGTTGAGCTGGTCGAGCGTGTCGGCGTGGCTGCGCACGGTGCGCTCATATTCGCTGCGGATGGTTTCGATGGCACTGGTGTCGCAGGCAAGTCCCGCCGAACCGTCGGCGCCGGCGAAATCGGTCACCGCGAAAACGCGGCGGTCGCCTTCGATCACCGTGGAAAGCGTCTGTTCGAAGACCGGGTGCGACTTGTGCTGGGCAGCGATCGCGTCGCGCGCCTGGCCGCCGAGGAATTCCTTGGCGTCGCGGACGGCCATCTCCGCGCTTTCGGCCTCGACCGCTTCGGCATAGGCCCGGTTCACCCATCTCAGGCGGCCGTCCTCGCCGCGCAGCCATGCCGGCATCTTCAGCGCCTCGAGCAGGCCGATCATCGTATCATGATCGGCGGCCAGCCGCTGGTTTTCGATCTTCAGCCGGGCCTGGCTGCGTTGCGTCTCGGAAAGGGAAACGAACCGCACCAGCACATGCGCCGCGCTCTTGCGGCCATGCACTTCCAGCGGAGCGCCGGTCTGCGTTTCGATGACGAGGTCGAAGGACACGGCTCTTTCGCGCAGCCCCGCGACGGCATGCTCGAGTGCCGCAGCCGAGCGCGGCATCAGCCAGCGGCCGAAGGCAAGGAAGGCGGCCCGCTCCTCGGGCGCGCCGCTTTCGACCGGCAGCGTGCCGATGAGCTCGGGTTTCTTGTTCTCCGAGGCCCAGACGACGACACGCTGGTCGCGCAAGTTGAGCAGCGCCTCCGAACGGCGCAGCGCCGCGTTGATGTCCGCGATGCGGCTCCTGAGCTCGACATTTTCGGCCGAGGTGCGCGCTCTCTCCCGGATCAGAACGATGGCCGACAGGAATGCCGCTCCCATCACTCCGACAAAGACGGCAAGCTGCACGACCTCGACCGTGCTCACCGATAGGCTTGCGGCCTCCGCACCAGCAGCCTGGGCGTGGGCCACCGTGCCGGCCAAAGGCCAGCCAAGTGCGGAGCCGGCAAGGAAAAGTCCGGCGCGCGCGCGCCATGAAGGGCGCCCGCCTCGCGTGGCGGTGCCGGTAATCCTCGAATCGTCATGGCCGCCGGAAACGGCCCGTCCCGCGCAAAGCGGGTTATCCCCCGGCATGTCTTGGTCCTCTTCGCCGCCTGAATGCAAGACCGCCCTGATGCGTACGCCGGTCCTCGTCCCCGGACCGCGAATCACAACAATAGCGCCTGCTGGAATCGGCGTGAAGAATCATTCGGCGCAAAAATAAAGCCGGGCGAAAAGTCAATCGCCCGGCGTCAATATCTGGTAGTAAATTCAGCTTTGGTTAATAGCGGTAGTGTTCCGGCTTGAACGGACCCTGCGGGGTCACGCCGATATAGGCTGCCTGTTCGCCCGACAGTTCGGTCAGGCGAGCGCCGAGCTTGTCGAGATGCAGGCGCGCGACCTTCTCGTCGAGATGCTTGGGCAGCACGTAGACCTGGTTCTGGTACTGCTCGCCCTTGGTGAACAACTCGATCTGCGCCAGCACCTGGTTGGTGAAGGACGCCGACATGACGAAGCTCGGATGGCCGGTGGCGTTGCCGAGGTTGAGCAGGCGGCCTTCCGACAGCAAGATCATGCGCTTGCCATCGGGGAAGGTGATCATGTCGACCTGAGGCTTGACGTTGGTCCATTTCAGGTTGCGCAGCGATGCCACCTGGATCTCATTGTCGAAGTGACCGATGTTGCCGACGATCACCATGTCCTTCATCGAACGCATGTGGTCGAGGGTGACGACATCCTTGTTGCCGGTGGTGGTGATGACGATGTCGGCGGTGGGTGCGGCATCTTCGAGCGTGACGACCTCGAAGCCGTCCATCGCCGCCTGCAGGGCGCAGATCGGATCGACCTCGGTGACCTTGACGCGGGCGCCGGCGCCCTTCAGCGAGGCGGACGAGCCCTTGCCGACGTCGCCATAGCCGCAGACGACGGCGACCTTGCCGGCCATCATGGTGTCGGTGCCGCGGCGGATGCCGTCGACCAGCGATTCCTTACAGCCATATTTATTGTCGAATTTCGACTTGGTGACGGAGTCGTTGACATTGATGGCCGGGAAAGGCAGCAAGCCCTTCTTCTGCAGCTGGTAGAGCCTGTTGACGCCGGTGGTCGTCTCTTCGGTGACGCCCCGGATCGCTTCCTTCTGCTTGGTGAAGAAGCCGGGCGAAGCCTTCATGCGCTTCTTGACCTGGGCATAGAAATATTCCTCCTCCTCGCTGTGCGGATTGGACAGCACGTCCTCGCCGGCCTCGGCGCGCGCGCCGATCAGGATGTACATGGTGGCGTCGCCGCCATCATCGAGGATCATGTTGGAGGTGCCGCCGTCGGCCCACTGGAAAATCCTGTCGGTGTAGTCCCAGTACTGCTCAAGCGTCTCGCCCTTGACGGCGAAGACCGGGATGCCGGCCTCGGCGATGGCAGCAGCCGCATGGTCCTGGGTCGAGAAGATGTTGCAGGAAGCCCAGCGTATATCGGCACCGAGCGCCTTCAGCGTCTCGATCAACACCGCGGTCTGGATGGTCATGTGCAGCGAGCCGGTGATGCGCGCGCCCTTGAGCGGCTTCTTGGAGCCGAATTCCTCGCGGCAGGCCATCAGGCCCGGCATTTCGGTTTCGGCGATCTCGATTTCCTTGCGGCCCCAGCCGGCAAGCGAGATGTCGGCGACCACATAGTCCTTGCTACCCGTCATGGCAGTGCTCCGATGCGAATTGTTACGCTATTGAATTGTTTGCGGATGCGCCCGCGCCGGCAGGCGCGTCGAAGGGCGCGAATTGCCCGCCTGACTAGCAGATCGGCGTCAAGACGACAATGGGATATAAAGAAATCTTTATCCCTGCATGTCTTTCATGCGGAGGTAAGGGATCAGCATTCCTCGCCGAAGCGGGACGCCACCAGCTGCTCCAGCGCATTCATGACCTCAAGCGCTTCGGGACCGCTGGCGGTGACGCGAATCGAATAGCCCGGACTTGCCGCCAGCATCATCAGGCCCATGATCGAGGTGCCGCCGACCTTGACGCCGTCCTTCTCGACGTGGACCGACGCGTTGTAGCCGCTGGCGAGCTGCACGAACTTGGCCGAGGCGCGCGCGTGCAGGCCGCGTTGATTGACGATCGGAAATTCGCGGACGATCTGGTCCTTTTCCGACGACATCGTGCTCATTTGCTGCTCAGGAGCTGGCTGGCGACATTGATGTATTTGCGCCCCGCCGCCTGCGCCTCGTCGAGGGCCGCCGCCATGTTGTCGCCCTTGCGGATCGAGGATAGCTTGATCAGCATCGGCAAATTCATGCCGGCGATCACCTCGGTGCGGCCGGACTCCATCACGGAAATGGCAAGGTTCGAAGGCGTGCCGCCGAACATGTCGGTCAACACGATCACGCCCGTCCCGGTGTCGACACGGGCAACGGCATCGACGATGTCGCGCCGGCGCTGCTCCATATCGTCGTCAGCCCCGATCGCCACGGTTTCGAAATTGTCTTGTGGCCCGACGACATGTTCCACGGCATGTCGGAACTCGGTGGCCAGTTGACCGTGCGTTACAAGCACGAGTCCGATCATTCTTTGGTGGCTCCCGTCATCGCCGCTTCACAGGCGCATTTTATGCTCGCCAGCCATTCCAGGCGGCGGGAGCGCTATCTTGTCGACGCGCGGCTCGTTGACAAGCCCAAAATTGCGCCGGCCCATGCCATTTTGACGCATTGCAGCAAAAAACCCCGGTCGCATCATAGAAAAGGCGCGATCGACAGATGCGCCATCACGGCGGGCAAGGCAGCGGCAATATTGCGTTCCGCAACGTCAATCCGCGGCACCAGGCAGCCGGCGATGGTGTCGTCGGCATCCTCCTGAAAGCGTGCTACTTCGCCGGCCGGCAAAAGCCTGACATGCAGATCGATGACGGCACCCGCTTCAAACGGCACGGATCGCGGACCAAGCCCGGGCACCTCGACCAGGCCCTCGATCGCGGCGGGCGCGCGGCACACCAGCCGTCCCGCATGTGCCATGACGAAAAGCTGGTCGTCGCCGACGAGCCGTGAGAACAAGCCTCGCGGGTGGCAATGGTCAATGAGCGCCAGCGCCAGCGTCGTCTTGCCCGAACCGGATGCGCCGCTGACGAGAACGCCGCGCTCGCCGATCAGGATGGCCGTTGCGTGGATGTTTTCAGGCTGCATGAGCGTGCCCGCTTGTGTATTTCGGAAATCCTGATCCAACGCCGTCATCCCGAGGATCTGCAGGTCTTCCAATAGTGTTCGCACCATAGTCACGCTGTGCGGCGGGTCCTCGAGACAAGCCCGAGGATGACGGCCGTAAGGCCGCGATATCCGGGATCATTTTTGCATGAGGCATGATCTGATCCGAAAACCGGTTCCCACTTTTCGGGATCATGCTTCGGCCGGCAGCGTAACCACGAAGCGGGCGCCCTTGATCTCGCCTGGCTTGGTGCCGGGGATGTTCTCGGCGGTCAGCGTGCCGCCATGGGCCTCGACGATCTGCCTGGATATCGACAGGCCAAGGCCTGAATTCTGGCCGAACGCCTCGCCGGCGGGCCGGTCGGTGTAGAAACGTTCGAAGATGCGGTCGATGTTGTCGGCACGGATGCCGGGACCATTGTCATCGACGGTGAGGATGTTGAACTTGCCGGTGCGCGCCAGCGACAGGATGATGTGGCCGCGCTCCTCTGGCACGAAGGAGCGGGCGTTCTCGATCAGGTTGGTGATGACCTGGCCGATGCGCAGGTCGTGGCCGACGACGAAATAGCCCTTGACGCCCTGCGGCAGCTTGGCGACCCTGAGCTCGATCTCGACCGCCTTCTTGTTGCGCGTCGTTTCACGCGAGACGGCGACGAGGTCGGTGATGAACTTCTTCAGGTCCACGGTCCCCGCGTCATCCCGCGCCAGCTCGGCGTCGAGACGGGAGGCATCCGAAATGTCGGTGATGAGGCGGTCCAGCCGCCTGACGTCGTGCTGGATGATCTCCATCAGCCGGCTGCGCGAATTGTCGTTCTTGGCCAGCGGCAAGGTCTCCACCGCGCTGCGCAGCGAGGTCAGCGGGTTCTTCAATTCATGGGAAACATCGGCGGCGAAGCTCTCGATCGCCTCGATGCGCGCATAGAGCGCGTTCGTCATGTCGCGCACGGCAATCGACAGATTGCCGATCTCGTCCTGACGGTCGGAGAAATCAGGAATTTCCTCGCGGCTCTTGACGCCGCGCCGTACCCGCACGGCCGCCGCAGACAGCCGGCGCAGCGGATTGGCGATGGTGGAGGCCAGAAGCATCGACAGGATGGCGGTGACGAGCGCCGCGATGCCAAAGACGCGCAGGATCGCCTTGCGTTCGGCGGCGACGATCTTGTCGATGTCGCCGCCTTCGGTCGACAGCATCAACACGCCGAGAACGGCGCGGAAGCGCTGGATCGGCACCGCGACGGAAACGATCTGCTCGCCCTGTTCGCTGATCCGGACGATGGTCGACGGGCTGCCGGTCAGCGCCTTGACCACTTCCGGGAAGGCGGCGCCATTGCCGCCCGGCTGCTCGTGATAGACCGGCAGATCGGTGTTGCGGAAGAAGTCGAAGATGAACTTCTGGATGCGTTCGACAAGGTCGGGCTCTTCCTCGTCGACCGGGGGCAGATCGTACCGAAGGATCTGGCCGCGCGAATAGAGATGGCGCGAATCGAGCAGCAAATTGGCGTCGCGGTCGTAGATGCGGGCGCGGGTGCGGGTCGGCGAGATCAGCCGGCGCAGCACCGGGGCGACGCGTTCAGGATTGATCGGGAAATCCAGATTGTCGAGCTGGTCGGAGCCCGGTCCCAGGCTTTCGCCGGCCTGCAGCTCAAGCAGCTTTTCCGGATCGATGCTGATCGAATCGGTCTCGACCGTCGCCGAGGCAGCGATCGCGCCGGCGATGATCTCGCCCTGGGTCATGAGGCTTTCGACGCGGGCGTCGATCAGCCCGTCGCGGAAGGTGTTGAGATAGAGAATGCCGGTGACCAGGACTGCGAGGCCGGCGAGATTGAGGAAGAGGATACGCCGCGTCAGGCTGGAAAAGATGTGATGGCCGAGGAAGCGGCGCATGGGCACGGTGAGCTTCGACAGGAACGCGGGCATGATGCGCGCCGGCCGCCTTGCAACGCCCGCCGATCTGCTCCGCTGTGCTTCCACTGCCATCGAACAGCAGTTCCCTGCTTAGTATTAGTGAGTAGCGGGTAGCGAATAGAGAAATGGTTGGCTGAGATCGCGGCGATGCACGGGTGGCCGCTCGCACCATTCAAAACTGACTACCGACTATTCTCTATTGCCTACCCGCCTATTCACGCCTCGCGGAACCGGTATCCGACTCCGTAAAGGGTTTCGATCATCTCGAAGTCGTCGTCGACGGCCTTGAACTTCTTGCGCAGCCGCTTGATGTGGCTGTCGATGGTACGGTCGTCAACATAGACCTGCTCATCATAAGCCGAATCCATCAGCGCATCACGACTTTTTACGACGCCGGGGCGCTGTGCCAGCGAATGCAGGATCAGGAATTCGGTGACGGTGAGCGTCACCGGTTCCCCCTTCCAGGTGCAGGTGTGGCGTTCCTGGTCCATGACGAGCTGGCCGCGCTCGAGCGAGCGCGCCTGCTGGCTGGGCGCTTTTGCCGCGGCCTCACGGGCGCTGGCACGACGCAACACCGCGCGCACCCGCTCGACCAGCAAACGCTGCGAGAAGGGTTTGCGGATGAAGTCGTCGGCGCCCATCTTGAGGCCGAACAGCTCGTCGATCTCGTCGTCCTTGGAGGTCAGGAAGATGACCGGCAGGTCGGATTTCTGGCGCATCCGGCGCAAGAGTTCCATGCCGTCCATGCGCGGCATCTTGATGTCGAGGATGGCGAGATTCGGCGGGCGCGCCGCCAGGCCTTCCAGCGCGGACGCACCATCCGTGTAGGTTTCGACGCGATAGCCTTCCGATTCGAGGGCGATCGACACCGAGGTCAGAATGTTGCGGTCGTCATCGACAAGCGCGATTGTTGCCATTTCAAGCGGCTCCCTCATGAGCTGTCCCTTCTTTGGTAGAGAAGGGGCTTTTGCAGGACAAATTAGGTACAAAATGTGGCATAGGCCTTCGCCGCTGTCACGGGCGGCATGCCGGCGGCCACGATCGCACCTCGATATGGATTGGACGAACCAGCGCCGCCAATCCTTTGGGCAACCACGAAACTTTTTGCACATATAAACGATTTAAACAACTTTCAAAATATTTAAATCGATTAATGATTTGATATCATTCGGCTTTTCTGGTTCTGACCATCTAAGCTCGCGTAGTGGGCGTGCCGGAAGGCGCCGGCAAAGATGCGGCAAATCGGAGAAGGGTCACCTATGTCGGAAGTCGGCAAACGCAATCCTGCCTGCGCGATCGATCGTATCGGTCTCAGAACCTCTGGCCTGGTGCGCTACAATTTCGGGGCGGCCGCCCTCTACGAGGAATCGATCAGGCGCGGCGAAGCGCGGCTGACAGCGCACGGCGCGCTGGTCGCCGAAACAGGCCAGCACACCGGCCGTTCGCCCAAGGACAAGTTCGTCGTCCGAGACGGCGCCACCGAGCATGACATCTGGTGGGACAACAACAAGGCGATCTCGCCGGACCAGTTCGAGACGCTGTTCGAAGAGTTCCGGGCGCACGCCGCGGACAAGGATCTCTACGTGCAGGACCTTGTCGGCGGCGCAGACCATGAGCTGAAGCTGCCCACCAGGGTCATCACCGAGTTTGCCTGGCATTCGCTGTTCATCCGCAACCTGCTGATCCGTCCGGAAGCTGCGGAGCTCGACCATTTCGTGCCCGAGATGACGATCATCGACCTGCCCTCCTTCCGCGCCGACCCCGCCCGCCACGGCACCCGCACCGAAACCGTGATCGCCGTCGACCTCACCCGCAAGATCGTCCTGATCGGGGGCACTTCCTATGCCGGCGAGATGAAGAAATCGGTGTTCACAATGCTGAACTACCTGCTGCCGGCCAAGGGCGTGATGCCGATGCACTGCTCGGCCAATGAGGGCCCTGGCGGCGACGCCGCGATTTTCTTCGGCCTGTCGGGCACCGGCAAGACGACGCTGTCGGCCGATCCGTCGCGCACGCTGATCGGCGACGACGAGCACGGCTGGGGGCCGCACGGCATCTTCAATTTCGAAGGCGGCTGCTATGCCAAGACCATCAAGCTGTCGGCGGAAGCGGAGCCTGAGATTTTCGCCACCACGCAGCGCTTCGGCACGGTGCTGGAGAACGTCGTTCTCGACGCCCATGGCGTGCCGGATTTCGACGACGGCCGGCTCACCGAGAACACGCGCTGCGCCTATCCGCTCGACTTCATACCCAATGCCAGCAAGACGGGGCGCGCCGGCCATCCCCGGAACATCATCATGCTGACCGCCGACGCTTTCGGCGTGATGCCGCCGATCGCACGACTGACCCCGGCGCAGGCGATGTATCATTTCCTGTCCGGCTACACGGCCAAGGTGGCCGGAACGGAGAAGGGCGTGACCGAGCCCGAAGCGACGTTCTCGACCTGTTTCGGCGCGCCGTTCATGCCACGCCATCCCTCGGAATATGGCAATCTGCTGCGCGAGCTGATCGCGCAGCACGGTGCCGATTGCTGGCTGGTCAACACCGGCTGGACTGGCGGCGCCTACGGCACAGGCAGGCGGATGCCGATCAAAGCGACGCGCGCGCTGCTTGCCGCGGCACTCGACGGCTCTCTGAAGACGACCGGTTTCCGTACCGACGCCAATTTCGGTTTCGAGGTGCCGGTGGCGGTGTCGGGCGTCGACGCCGCCATCCTCGACCCGCGATCGACCTGGGCCGACAAATCCGCTTATGACCGGCAAGCGGCAAGGCTGGTCGGCATGTTCGCCGTCAATTTCGAGAAGTTCGAAAACCATGTCGACGCCTCCGTCCTCGGCGCGGCGCCGCACATGCGGGAAGCGGCGGAATAATCGCCCGCCAGGCTCAGCCATCCTCGCAAGGCCCGGTCCCGATCGGGCCTTTTCTTTTTTCGTGCGCCGCGCCATGACTGCGGCATGACGAGCGACGACACAATCATCATTGCCGACGATGCCGTGATCCATCCGGGTGATCTCCACGAGGATTTCATCCGCTCCTCCGGCCCCGGCGGGCAGAACGTCAACAAGGTGGCGACGGCGGTGCAGCTGCGCTTCGATGCACGCAACGCACCCGGCCTGTCGGAGCGCGTGCGCGAACGCACGATCAGGCTTGCCGGCCAGCGCGCCACCAAGGACGGCGTCATCGTCATCGAAGCCGGACGCTTCCGCACGCAGGAGCAGAACCGGGCGGATGCACGGGCGCGGCTGACGGCGCTGGTCGCCAAGGCGGCCGAGCCGCCACCGCCGCCGCGCAAGAAGACGAGACCGTCGAAAGGCGCGGTCGAACGGCGGCTGAAGAGCAAGGCCGGACGCGGCACCATCAAGAAACTGCGCGGCCGGGTAGAGAACGATTAAGCAACACACCAATCGCGCGCGTGAACCCGCTTTCAATTTCGCTTTGCAGATGCAAGGTTTACTCATTGCCACAGCAAGGAGACCTGGAGATGGGTATGTTCGATTTCGTCAAGAGCGTCGGCAAAAAGCTCGGCATAGGCGGTGACGAGGAAGCGGCACCCAGCGCCGATACGCTCAAGAAAGAACTCGATTCGCACAAGCTCGGTACCGACGGCGTGCAGGTCGTCGTCCAGGGCGACACGGCGGTGCTGAAGGGCGTGGTCAAGGACCAGTCGGTTTTCGAAAAGGCGGTCATCGCCGTCGGCAACACGCTAGGCGTCTCCAAGGTGCAGGCGGACGAGTTGCAGGTCGCGCCGGCCTCCGGTTCGGCGGCGGCCGCGGCCAAGGAGCCGACTTTCTACACCGTCCAGAAGGGCGACAATCTCTGGAAGATCGCCGAGAAAAGCTATGGCAAGGGCAAGGGCGCCAAGAACACGGTCATCTTCGAGGCCAACAAGCCGATGCTGACCCATCCCGACAAGATCTATCCGGGGCAGGTCCTGCGCATTCCAGACCTCACCTGATCAAGGGAGACGCGAATTTTTCGGGAACGGCGGCTTTCGGGTCGCCGTTTTCATTTTCAGATGGCATGCTCGAACCGACGAAACGGAGCTAGCGACCGACCTCATGCTCGTTCTGCCCAAGGGCGTCCGCCACATGCCGGCCTATCTGTCCCGCGACGTGCAGGAGGCGCTGGTGGAGGATGTGAGAGGCATCGTCCAGCAGGCGCCGCTATTCGTGCCGGCCATGCCGCGCACCGGCAAGGAAATGAGCGTGCGCATGACCAATTGCGGCCCGCTCGGCTGGGTCACCGACAAGGAACGCGGCTATCGCTACCAGCCGACGCACCCCGTGACAGGGACGCCGTGGCCGCCGATCCCGGATGTGCTGATGCGGTTGTGGCGAGAGGTCTCGGCCTACCCGCATCCGCCGCAGGCATGCCTGGTCAATTTCTACGCGCCGGATGCGAAGATGGGTCTGCATCAGGACCGCGACGAGGAGGATTTCTCAGCACCCGTCGTCTCGGTCTCGCTGGGCGACGACTGCCTGTTCAGGGTCGGCCAGACGACGCGCGAGGGGGCGACCCGGTCGTTCCGGCTGAAGAGCGGCGACGTCGTCGTGCTCGGCGGCGAAGGACGCCTCTGCTTTCACGGCGTCGACCGCATCTACCCCTCGACCTCGGCGCTGCTGAAAAATGGCGGCAGGATCAATCTGACGCTGCGGCGGGTGACGAGGGGTCAGTGAGCACTGCTGCGCCGCGCATAGACCTCGATGTAGTCTCCTAGCGCGATCTCTTCGTAATTGCTCATCAAGGCCTGGAAGTCAGCGTTCTGACGCATCCAGGTAGTCCATATTGGAGGATAATTCGCCGCCAACGACAACACGGATTTCTTCTTGTCCAAGCGATCGACAAGGATGATGTCCGGCTTGTTGTCGCGGATCAAGGAGTTGACATAAAGCGTATAGTTGTCGAGGTCGTGCCGCGCTATTCGTTCGTCTTCGCCGTGATAGTTGCCTTTCATCAAACCCCAAAGCGCATGGGCGCCAACCCAATCATGAGCGTAGGCTGAAAGCCAACGGCCATTGACCATCCTCGCCAGCGGATTCCCGACGGAAAGATCCGAACTGACCTGAACAATGGACGGCGAGGAGTATCGGGCCTTGATTGCATCGACCAGGCTCTTTTCCGGCATCTGGTAAAACTGGTGGTGCGTTACCGTGAGAGCGACAACCACGGCAAAGGCGGCGCTAGAATGAAGTCTCGCATTGGCGCGCTCCGAGGCCGCTTCTTCTCCTGAAAGCGCGAGCACTTTTTGCCGTCGCGATGCAACAGCCAACAGCATCGCGACCAGCAACGCAAGCTGATACGGATACTGGTGATTGGGCCAATATTTGCCAAGATATGCCATTGAGACAAAGAAGCCTGCGCCACTTGTTACCGCAATTGCCACATCACTTCGCCAAGCAGATTTCCGCATCTGGAAGGCTATAAAAACGACGAACACCGCAAAGGTCGGCAGCGCCAACAGAATATTTATGTTGGCCCGCAGACTGACATAGTAGCGCATCAGCAAAGGCAAGAATGTATCAAGAAATTCTGGGAACCATATTCGCACGCTGGCGAGATACCCCGTGCAGATCGCGCCTATGACGATATTCTCAACAGTCAGGCAGGCCAGAAGCGACCGCCTTCGCCAGGCGATGACAAGATAAGGCAGTGCGATGCCAAGTGCCCAGTGGGGCTTAACGAGCAGCAACACGCTTGCCGCCAGCCCAACGGTGAATGCAAGTGCAACTGGTATATGCTGGCCTGGACTATCGTTGGAACGCCACATCATCAGGAACAGCATCGGCATGAACAGCATCATACCGATATGCTCGCGTTGTCCGAAAATATTCCCTGGCATGATCAGAAGCAGAACCGCGAGCATGGGATAGACCCACTGGGTTCTGAGATCGACAAAGATCCTGCCTTTCTCGATCACAAGGGCCGACAACAAAATCGAAACGACGAAGATAAGATAGATGAAATATTCGATCGCCAATTCCGGCGAAATTCCCAACCTATGGGACAACCACACTGGTCCGATATACAGAGCGACCGAAAAAGGCGGGTTGGTTTCTAAAATGTCGACATAGAGTTTCTGACCAGAAAAAATCTTCTCGCAGATAATGATTATCCAACTCACATCGGTGTTGTCACCCGCTGTCCAAGGCATGAAAAAGGAGATCACGACGACCAGTCCAACGAGCGAGAATTGCCGCAGACTGCCGATACGGTACTGGGATGCGACCATCGCATCGAACGTTCTTGCGCCCGACAAGCTCATATGATTGCCTCTAAAAGGACGAGCCTCCGCAAAAGATTAAAGGTCATGATCGAAACTGGGACAGAGGCATAGCTGCTTGCGATCCCATTAAGATTGCATCGGAAACTAGCTCGGATAGCCTAAAGTGCCGTTAATCGCGCCAGCTAAAGCTTGCGCAGCGCCACTTCCTCGACGAGGTGGTCGGCGCCTTTGCGTAGGATCAAGTCGGCGCGGGCGCGTGTCGGCAGGATGTTTTCGCGCAGGTTCTTCAGGTTGATGTTGGTCCACAGGCCTTCGGCAATCGCCCGTGCCGAATCCTCCGACAGTTGCGAATAGCGATGGAAGAACGATTCCGGATTGCGGAAAGCGGTCTCGCGCAGCCGCATGAAGCGGGAAATGTACCATTCGTGGATCAGCTTCTCGTCGGCATCGATGTAGATGGCGAAGTCGAAGAAGTCGGACAGGAAAGGCACGATCTTGCCGTCCTGCGGCAGCTTGCCCGGCTGCAGCACATTGATGCCCTCGAAGATCAGGATGTCGGGCCGGTCGATGGTGACGAACTCGCCGGGGATGACGTCATAGGTGAGGTGCGAATAGACCGGCGCGCGGATATCCGGCAGCGCCGACTTGATGCCCGAGAGGAAGCGCAGCAGCGCGCCGACGTCGTAGCTGTCGGGAAAGCCCTTGCGCTCCATCAGGTTTTCGCGGCGCAGCACCTCGTTGGGCAACAGGAAACCGTCGGTGGTGATGAGATCGACCTTGGGGCTGGACGGCCAGCGCGCGAGCAGCTCCTTCAGCACGCGCGCCGTGGTCGATTTGCCGACCGCGACCGAACCGGCGATGCCGATGATGAAGGGCGTCTTGACCACGTCCGAGGCGTTGAAGAAAGCCTGGCGCTGCCGGAACAGCAGTTGGCTGGCCTCGACATGCGCCGACAGAAGCCGCGACAGCGACAGATAGATGCGCTTGACCTCTTCGAGATCGATTGGATCGTTCAGCGACCGCAGGCGGCGGAATTCATCCTCGCTCAGCGTCAGCGGCGTGTCGGCGCGGAATTGCGACCATTGCTCGGCCGAGAAGAAACGAAAAGGGGAATATTTCTCGGTCGGTGCGAGCTGATCCATCGAGATTCCTGCCCTCCTCGCGGTCAGCGCTTGGACCGTGACGCCTTCTCGGCGATACCCGAACGCCCGGTGCGGCTTTCGAGCTCCCTAAGCACGTCGTCCAACGGCACACCCGAAATGCCGAGAACGACGAGCCAATGATATATAAGATCGGCACTTTCCGAAACGAGCGCCTGTTTGTCGCCCTTGATGGCGGCAATCACCGTCTCGACCGCCTCTTCGCCGAGCTTCTGCGCCGCCTTCTCGATGCCGCGCGCGTAAAGCTTGGCGGTCCACGAGTCCGGATCGCCGGAATGGGCGCGTTCGCTGATGATTGTCTCCAGGTCGGAGAGTGAAAACTCAGTCATGGCGCCTTGGCCCTGTTTCTTAGCCGCAAGCCTCTAGGGCCGATCGCCCGAGGAGTCCAGCCGCATCGGCAGGCCGGCTTGCGCCATATGGGCCTTGGCCTCGGCGATCGTATAGGTACCGAAATGGAAGATGGAGGCCGCCAGCACGGCACCTGCATGACCGTCGCGAATGCCTTCGACCATATGGTCGAGCGTGCCGACACCGCCCGAAGCGATCACCGGGGCGCGCACCGCGTCCGATACCGCGCGGGTCAGCGCGATGTCGTAACCGGCCTTGGTGCCGTCGCGATCCATTGAAGTCAACAGGATCTCGCCGGCACCGCGATCGACCATTTTGTGGGCGAATTCGACCGCATCCATGCCGGTTTTTTCCCGTCCGCCGTGGGTGAAGATCTCCCAGCGGTCGGCCTCGCCGGCGCCCGACACTTTCTTGGCGTCGATGGCGACGACGATACACTGGTTGCCGAACTTGTCGGCGGCCTCGGCGACGAAATCCGGGTTCTTCACCGCCGCCGTGTTGATCGACACCTTGTCGGCGCCGGCCAGGAGCAATTTCCTGATATCGGCAACCTGGCGCACCCCGCCGCCGACGGTGAGCGGCATGAAGCATTGCTCGGCCGTGCGGGCGACGACATCGAAGATGGTCTCGCGATTGTCCGATGACGCGGTGATGTCGAGGAAGCAAAGCTCGTCGGCGCCAGCCGCGTCATAGGCCTTGGCGGCCTCGACCGGGTCGCCGGCATCGACGAGATCGACGAAGTTGACCCCCTTGACGACGCGGCCGCCCTTAACGTCGAGACAGGGGATGACGCGGGCTTTCAGCATCAGCGGCCTTCTATCGTGGCTATGAGATCGTTGAGCAGCTGCCCGACCAGCGGCGGCACATCGGCCTGCGCATCGAAAGCCGGATCATAGGCGGAAACGGTGATGCCGACGATCGGCACCGCAAGCGCCATAGCGCAGGTCGCGTCGCGCAATTGTTCCGGGTTCGGCCCGCCCGGCGCTACATAGCGGTTGGCCTGCAGCGCCTCAGGGTCGTGCACGTCGAGATCGAGATGCAAGTGCACGCGTTTAGCGCCGGCGGCGTTGAGTTTTTCGGTTGCCGCTGCCGCTCCCGGACATTCCGTGCGGATCACCGGCAATGCCTCCAGAAGCTGTTTCTCGTCCGGGTCGAGATCGCGAGCGTTGACGAGCACGCAGCGCGACGGATCGATCGGCTGGAAGCCGGGAATGGCCGCCGCCATCGGGCGCCAGCACAGGCCAAGCACGGTGGCCAGCGCCATGCCGTCGAGAAACCCGTATATGGATGTGTCGGGCGTGTTGAGGTCGCCGTGCTGGTCGGCCCAGATGATCGCGTCGGCGCCTTCGCCGGCGACCGCGCCGGCTGATGTCAGGCAGTTTCCGGCCAGCACGATGGGAAAGCGTCCCCTGTCGCGGGCAATGCGGACCTCGCCCGAAACGGCATTGCAGACAGCGAAACCGGTGGCGATCTCACGCTCCTGGGCATCGCCGACCTTGCCGATGTCCTCGACCGCGACATCGTGGCCGGCCATGGTCAAGGCTTCGACCAGTCCGCCCGCAATCAGCGCGTCCGGCCCCTGCCCCATGCCGCCATGATAATGGCCGCTGTCATAGGAGGCCAGGATGATCGAGACTTTCAAGATCGCATCTCCACCGGGGGCGCGCCTTTCAGGATCGCCAATGCTTCGGCCGGGTCGATACGGCCGTCGTAAAGCGCACGGCCGGAGATCGCCCCTTCGAGCTTTTGCGCGTCGGGCATGGTCATGCGCACGATGTCGGCGATCGAGGCGAGGCCGCCAGAGGCGATGACGGGGATCGACACGGCGTCGGCGAGGCTGATCGTGGCATCCCAGTTGATGCCGGTCAGCACGCCATCGCGGTCGATGTCGGTGTAGATGATGGCGGCGACGCCGGCGCCTTCGAATTTCCTGGCTAGCTCAACGACGCCGAGGCTCGACGCTTCGGCCCAGCCCTCGACCGCCACCTTGCCGCCCTTGGCGTCGATGCCGACGGCGACCTTGCCCGGAAAGGCCTTGCAAGCCTGCCTGACCAGGTCCGGATCGCGCACGGCCACGGTGCCGAGAATGACACGGGCAAGCCCGCGGTCGAGCCAATCCTCGATCTGCTCGAGCGTGCGGATGCCGCCGCCGAGCTGCACCGGGTTCTTGGTCGCCTTCAGGATGGCGCCGACCGCGGCGCTGTTGACGCTCTGACCCTGGAAGGCGCCGTTGAGGTCGACGACATGCAGCCATTCGAAGCCCTGCTCTTCAAATGCCTTTGCCTGGGCGGCCGGGTCGTCGTTGTAGATGGTCGCGGTCGCCATGTCGCCGTGCCTGAGGCGCACGCACTGGCCGTCCTTGAGGTCGATTGCCGGAAACAGGATCATTTTCTCAGGCGCCTTCGACAATGACAAAATGGCCGGTCGAGGCGGCAAGCCGGAATTTAGAGGCCTGCTGATATTCCGGCGAATGATAGCATTCGACCGCCCTGGCGTAGGATTCGAACTCGACCAGGACGTGGCGGTTGCCGGTTGGCCCTTCCGGGCTCTCGTGGCGTCCCGCCCGCACGACGAATTTCGCGCCATATTTGGCGAAGGCAACGGCATTCGCCTCGATATACCGCTTGTACAGATCGGGATCGCGAACATCGATCATCGCCATCCAATAGCCCTTCTTGCTCATGGCCCCTCAAGGCCTCCAGCGCAGGAAATTGGTGATCAGGGCGAGGCCCAGCGCCTGGCTCTTCTCTGGGTGGAACTGCGTGCCGACGAGATTGTCGCGGGCGACGGTCGCCGTTACCGGGCCGCCATAGTCGGCGATCGCCAGCACCTCGTCGGGCTTGCGCGCATCGAGATGATAGGAATGGACGAAATAGGCGTGCAGGCCGGTTGGCCCGGTTGGAACGCCGGAGAACAGCGGATGCTTGCGCATCAGCTCGATCGTGTTCCAGCCGATCTGCGGGATCTTCAGTGCCGGATCGGCCGGCGCGATCTCCTTCACGTCACCTGATATCCAGCCAAAGCCATCGGTGATCGTCTTTTCGAGGCCCCGCTGGGACATCAGCTGCATGCCGACGCAGATGCCGAGGAATGGACGCCCCTTGGCGATGGCGACTTCCTCGACAGCTTCCCACATGCCGGGGACGGCACGCAGTCCGGCGGCGCAATCGGCATAGGCGCCGACCCCGGGCAGCACGATGCGGTCGGCCGTGCGCACCCGCTCGGCGTCGGCCGTCAGATCAATGCCGGCGGCGATGCCCGCCTCGCGCGCCGCGCGCTCGAAGGCCTTGGTGGCCGAGCGCAAATTGCCCGAGCCGTAATCGATGATCGCAACGCGCATGTCAGCGTCTTCCCGGAATGTGGGTCAGCCCCAGCGCCATGCCCGGCTGCGCCGGGCGCGCCAGGGCGGCGTCCGGCACCATGCGCGGCACAGGCTCGGCTCCGTCCGCATGCCGCTCGGCCTCCAGGGCAAAGCGCGCATCGGCATCGTCGAGCCAACCGGCTTCGACCACCCCCCATTCACGCCAGCCGCGGCGGCGGAGCGCCGCGATGCGCAGCGCCTGCCCTTCCAAGCCGACATAGAGCGAGACAAGCAGGGACAGCAGCGAACCAGCCAACCCGAGACCGAGCCTTTCGCCAAGCATCGAAAGCACCGCCATGACAATGAAGGTGAGTGCCGCTTCGATCCACAGCCGATGCCAGGCGAACCACAGCGGCGGCACCAGCAGGCCGAGCCAGGTGAAGCCGTCGCGGACAAGCGCCGTCGCATCTGCCTTTTCGCCAGGGCCCGGCGGTTCCATCACCACATAGCTGGCCATGACCTATCCCTTCAACGATCCCTTGGTGGAGGGAACCGCGTCCGGCTGGCGCGGATCGCGCTCCAGTGCTGTCCGCAGCGCACGCGCCACCGCCTTGAAGCAGGTTTCGGCAATGTGGTGGTTGTTGGCGCCATAGTGATTGGTGACATGCAGCGTGATGCCGGCGTTCTGTGCCAGCGCCTGGAAGAACTCGCGCACGAGTTCGGTGTCGAAGGTGCCGATCTTGGGCGAGGAAAACGAAACGTTCCACACCAGGAAGGGACGGCCGGAGACATCGATTGCCGCGCGCGTCAGCGTCTCGTCCATGGCAAGATCGATCGAGGCATAGCGCATGATGCCGCGCCGCTCGCCCAGCGCCTTGGCCAGCGCCTGGCCGAGCGCGATGCCGGTGTCCTCGACCGTGTGGTGGTCGTCTATGTGCAGGTCGCCCTTGGCCCGAACGGTCATGTCGATCAGCGAATGGCGCGAAAGCTGGTCGAGCATATGATCGAAGAAGCCGACGCCGGTCACGATGTCCGATTTGCCGGAGCCGTCGACATGGACCGACACGGCAATGTCGGTTTCCTTGGTCTTGCGGCTGATTTCGGCGGAACGGGGCGACATGGCCTTGTCCTTGTCCGTGAGTTTAAGCGCTTCAGGCGTTCGCCTGCTTGAAAACGAAAGCCTTCTAGCAGCATGATCCGGCGATTGCCAGTTGCGATCCAGGCCGGTATCGAGCGTTTGCAATCACCGCCCCCATGCATACATATGGGCCGATCAAAGTCACTCGTACCGCGCCAATCGCCTTTTGAGGGATGGCGCGAATCGGAGCAGCAAATGTCCAATGAACTGACCATGCACGCCACGACCATCGTGACGGTGCGCAAGGGCAACAAGGTGGTGATCGCCGGCGACGGCCAGGTCAGCCTTGGCCAGACCATCATGAAGGGCAACGCGAGAAAGGTGCGCCGCATCGGCAAGGGCGGAAACGTGATCGCCGGTTTCGCCGGTGCCACGGCGGACGCCTTCACGCTTCTGGAGCGGCTCGAAGCCAAGCTCGAACAATATCCCGACCAGTTGACGCGCGCCTGCGTCGAACTCGCCAAGGACTGGCGCACCGACCGCTATCTGCGCCGGCTGGAAGCGATGATGCTGGTGGCCGACAAGTCGGTCTCGCTGGCGCTGACCGGCACCGGCGACGTGCTCGAACCCGAACATGGCGTCATGGCCATCGGTTCAGGCGGCAACTATGCGCTGGCTGCGGCCCGCGCCTTGATGGACAGCGACAAGGATGCCGAGGAGATCGCGCGCAAGGCGATGCAGATCGCCTCCGACATCTGCGTCTACACCAACAACAATTTCGTCGTCGAAACACTCGATGCCGCCTGAAACAGGCCGGCGTCCATGATCCCGATCCGAAAGACCGCGCAAGCGAAAAATGGAGGCCGGCTTCGGAGAAGATCATGGAAAGACACGAACATAGCTACGATTTTCGGCCGGTGACCCAGAAGGACCTGCCGATGATCGCCGGCTGGCTCGCCGAACCGCATGTCGCTCAGTGGTGGGACGATCCAGAGACGGAAATCGCCGAGATTCGCGATCATATCGATTCGATTTCCGTCGAGCCGCTGATCGTGGAACTCGACGGCACGCCGATCGCTTACCTGCAAAGCTACGATCCACACCTGGAAGAAGACCACCCTTATGCCGACCAGCCGTTCGGGACGCTCGGCATCGACCTGTCGATCGGCCGGCCGGAACTGGTCGGCATCGGCCATGGCTCGGCGATGGTGCGCCAGTTCGTCGAGCAGTTATTCGAGGAAGGCGTGCCGCGCGTCATCATCGATCCCGACCCATCCAATGGCCGCGCCATCCGCGCCTATGAAAAGGCGGGATTCCGCGCAATTGATCGCCGGCAATCCAGATATGGCGACGTCTTGCTGATGGCAATCGATGCGCACGAGAGGCAAGCGGGCGACACGGAAGCGGGGAACTGACGGATGAACGCAGTTGGCGAGGACAGAACGCTCTCGGCCTATGAAGACAGCTGGCGGATGGGGCTTCTGCTCGTGCTCGCCCTGGTCATCTTCCAGGCTGGAGCCCTCTATGGCATGGGGCATCCGCCGATCTGCACCTGCGGCTATGTCAAGCTCTGGCACGGCGTGGTGAACAGTTCCGAAAATTCCCAGCATATATCGGACTGGTACACGTTCTCGCATATCATCCACGGCTTCCTGTTCTATGCGCTGGCCAGGTTCCTGTTTCCGCGTTCGCCGGTCGGCTTGCGGCTGGCTTTCGCCGTCTTCATAGAAGGCGGCTGGGAGCTGATCGAGAACAGCCCGTTCATCATAGAGCGCTACCGCGCCGGCACCATCTCGCTCGACTATTACGGCGACAGCATCATCAATTCGGTGTCGGACACGCTGGCCATGGTGCTGGGATTTGTGATGGCGCGAAGGCTACCTATATGGGTGATCGTCAGCCTCGCCATCCTTTTCGAACTGGGTACGGGCTACCTTATCCGGGACAATCTGACACTCAACGTGATCATGCTGCTGCATCCGTTCGAGGCCATCAAGCAGTGGCAAAGTGGAATTTAGTGATATGAGCACATTTTCTCCCCGCGAAATCGTTTCGGAACTCGACCGCTTCATCATCGGCCAGAAGGACGCCAAGCGTGCCGTGGCCATCGCCTTGCGCAACCGCTGGCGCCGCCAGCAGCTGGAAGGCCAGATGCGCGAAGAGGTGATGCCGAAGAACATTCTCATGATCGGGCCGACCGGCGTCGGCAAGACCGAAATCTCGCGCCGCCTGGCGCGGCTGGCCGGTGCGCCCTTCGTCAAGGTCGAGGCAACCAAATTCACCGAGGTCGGCTATGTCGGCCGCGATGTCGAGCAGATCGTGCGCGACCTCGTCGAGGTCGCCATCGGCCTGGTGCGCGAGAAGATGCGTGAGGACGTCAAGGCGCGCGCCCATGTCAACGCCGAGGAACGCGTGCTGGAAGCGCTGGTCGGCAAGACCGCCAGCCCTGCCACACGCGATTCTTTCCGCAAGAAGCTGCGCGAGGGCGAACTCGACGACAAGGAGATCGAGATCGAAGTGGCCGACACCGGCAATGGCGGCATGCCCGGCTTCGAGATTCCCGGCATGCCGGGCGCCAATATCGGCGTGCTCAATATCAACGACATGCTGTCCAAGGCAATGGGCGGCAAGAAGACCAAATTGCGCAAGACGACGGTGAAGGAATCCTACGACCTGCTGGTCAACGACGAGTCCGACAAGCTGCTCGACCAGGACGAGGTGGTTCGCCGGGCGCTGGACGCCGCGGAAAATGACGGCATCGTCTTCCTCGACGAGATCGACAAGATTGCGGCCCGGTCGGACATCTCCGGCGGCCCTTCGCGCGAAGGCGTGCAGCGCGACTTGCTGCCGCTGGTCGAAGGCACCACGGTGGCGACCAAATATGGGCCGTTGAAGACGGATCACATCCTGTTCATCGCATCGGGTGCGTTCCACGTCTCGAAGCCGTCCGACCTTTTGCCAGAGCTGCAGGGCCGCCTGCCGATCCGCGTCGAATTGCGCGCGCTGGAGAAAGAGGACTTCGTCCGCATCCTGACCGAGACGGAAGCGAGCCTCATCAAGCAGTATATCGCGCTGATGAAGACCGAAGGCGTCGACCTGAACTTCACCGACGACGCCATCGATTCGCTGGCCGGCATCGCCGTCGACCTCAACGCCAGCGTCGAGAACATCGGCGCGAGGCGTTTGCAGACGGTGATGGAGCGCGTGCTGGACGAGATCTCCTACGACGCGCCGGACCGCAACGGCACTGCGGTGACCATCGACGCCGCCTATGTGGAGAAACATGTCGGCGACTTGTCGAGGAACACCGATCTGTCGCGCTTCATTCTTTGAGCAGGCGCGCGCCGGATCGTTCCGGCGCCTGTCGGGCGAATGGATCATGTGTGGCCGGATGGTATCATTCGGCCACCTTTCGTTCTGCCGAGCGCAGGGCCGCTCTCGACTCGACCAGGAGCTTTACCTAGTTTGCGCGGCAATTCTCTAGGCGGCGGGGCGCATGAAAAAACTCATCCCAGTCATTCTCGGCTTGACGCTGGCGGCAACGCTGTTCGGCGCCGACGCGGCAACCCTGGTGCCGCCGGGAAACCGCAATGCCGAGCAGCCCAGCATTCCGGGAGCCTCGAGCCGGCGCACGCAGGCCACCAACACCACGTTCCAGGCAAAATACCGCAAGGTCTATGCGCTGCTGCAGAACGACGCCGACCTGCGCGGCAAGATCAAGAAGGCGGCAAGCGTCTACGGCATCGATCCAATGCACATTGTCGGCGCCATCGTCGGCGAGCACACCTACAATGTCGACGCCTACGACCGGCTGCAGACCTACTACGTCAAGGCGATCTCCTATCTCTCCAGCAAACTGTCCTTCGCCTATGACGGCGAGGGCATCACGGATTTCGTGCAGCGGCCGGAATTCAGGAAATGCGCCGGAATGTCCGACAGTTACGATTTATGGGAATGCCGCGAGCAGGTGTGGAACCGTTCGTTTCGCGGAAAGACGGTGGGCGGCGAGGATTTCCCCAACGACCGTTTCGGCGCCACTTTCTTCCAGCCCTACTATGCCGGCCAGACCTTTGGTCTCGGCCAGCTCAATCCGCTGACCGCGCTCCAGATGAGCGATCTCGTGCACAAGGTTTCCGGCCTGCCCAAGCTCGACGTCGGCGATCCCAATGCGGTCTACAAGACCATCATGGATCCCGACCTGACGCTGCCCTACGTCGCCGCGACGATCCGGAAATCGATCGACGCCTACAAGAGCATCGCCGGCTTCGACATTTCGAGCAATCCGGGCCTGACCGCCACGCTCTACAATGTCGGCAATCCCGAGCAGCGCGCCTATGCGCTGAAGGCGGAGAACGAGAAGCGCAGCGCCGCCGGCGAGCCGGTGAAGCTGCCGGAGGAGAATTATTACGGCTGGCTGGTCAATGACAAACTACCGGAGCTGAAGGCGCTGTTTTAGGGAGCTCAGGCGCGCTGACGTTAATTTGCCAACGCCTGCGCCGCAGACCCTGACAATTGGCGTTGCATCCTACGCCGCCAGCAGCGACTTCAATTTCACCGCCTGCGAACCGAGCGCTTCCGGCGCCGGCCTCGCCCGTTTGCCGATCAGCATCTCCGCCAGCCTGATATCGCGGGCGACCGCATTGCCCGGCCCGATGCCGCTGGCGGCCACCAGCCTGCCGTCCTCGGCAAGGTGAAAGAGGATGAAGGCGTCCTCGCCGAGATCGCGGCGCACCGTGCTGCGGCCTTCGTCGGAAAGCCCCGCGATCTGCAGGGACAGGCCATATTGATCCGACCAGAACCACGGCACCGCCGCATGTGCCTCGGCGGCGCCGAGCATGTTTTTTGCCGCCAGCGCGCCTTGTTCCTGGGCGTTGCGCCAGGCCTCCAGCCGCACGCGACGGCCGCCATAGACGGCAAGCGGGAACGAACAGCAGTCGCCGGCAGCGAAGATGTCGGGGTCGGTGCTGCACAGTTCGGCATCGACTGATATGCCGTTGTCGATGGCCAGTCCCGCTTCGGCGGCAAGAGCCGTCACCGGCACGGCGCCGATGCCGATGATGGCGAGATCGGCGAGGATTTCGCGGCCGCCGGCAAGCACGATGCGCACCTGCCTGCCGTCGTCGGCGATCGAGGCAATGCCTTCGCCGCACGCTATGTCGACGCCTTCGGCGACGTGGGTGTCATGGACGACCTTGGCGATCTCGGCCGGTACGCCGCGCATCAGGATGCGCGGCTGCGCCTCGATGACGGCGACCGCAGCACCGAGCTTGCGGGCCGCCGCGGCGAGCTCGAGGCCGATGAAGCCGCCGCCGATGACGGCAATGCGGTTACCCGCCTTGAGATGGGCGCGGATAGCCAGCGCATCGGCGAAGGTCCTGAGGTAGACGCAGCGCCCGCCAAGGCCGGGCATCGGCAGTTTGCGCGGCGTCGAGCCGGTCGCCAGCAGCAGCTTGTCGTAGGGCAGGACCGAACCGTCCGACAGGCGCACAGTATGCGCGGCGCGATCGATCGCTGCAGCCTGAATGGAATGGATATGCCGGATGGACTTTTCGGCGAGGATCTCGTCGCTGGCGATCGCCTTGATCTCGGGCACGCCGCCGGCCATGGCGTCCTTGGACAGAGGCGGCCGTTCATAGGGCAGATGCGGCTCGTCGCCGACCAGCGTCACCGGTCCCTCATAGCCGAGGTCACGCAATGCAAGCGCTGCCCGGCCGCCGCATTCCCCGGCGCCGATGATGACCATTCCGCGCGTCATACCGGTCATCCGATCTGGACGAGGACGCTGCCGGCGTCGACCTTGACCGGATAGGTCCTGAGATTGACGCAGGCCGGCGCGCCCTTGGCTTGGCCTGTCTTGTAGTTGAAGCGGCCATTGTGCTTGGGACATTCGATGATGTCGTCCATGACAAGCCCGTCGGCGAGATGCACCTTTTCGTGCGTACAAAGGCCGTCGGTGGCGAAATACTCATCATCGGGGCTGCGATAGATGGCGTAGCTGCGGCCGCCGTGATCGAACCGCATCACATCTTCTTCGTCGATGTCTCCCACGGCACAGGCCTCGACCCAGTCGCTCATACATTTCTCCCGCGAAATTTCCCGATCGCGCCTCACGGCGGATATCACTCCGCCGCGGCGTTGAAGGCAGCATTGTCGTTGTGCAGATCCTCGCGATACGGCCTGGCCGTTGGCGGCAGCTCGCGCTTGAGGAAATAATCCTCGTTGCGCAACTGGCGCCAGAAGACAGGCAGCATCTCGCGATAGCCGGCCAGGATCGAGGGCGTCGGCGCCGGCAAATCATGCTTGATCAGTTCATGCAGCTTCGGCAGCGCATGGTAGGGCACCATCGGGAACATATGATGCTCGACGTGGTAGTTCATGTTCCAGTAGATGAAACGGCTGATCGGGTTCATGTAGACGGTGCGGCTGTTCAGCCGATGGTCGGTGACGTTGTCGGCAAGACCGCCATGCTGCAGCAGGCCGACCATGACGTGGTGCCAGGCGCCATAGAGCCTGGGCAGGCCGACCAGCATCAAGGGCAGGAACGAGCCGGTATAGAGCGCCAGCGCGATGGTTGCGGCATAGATCGCGGTCCAGATGCGGGCGATGCGGATCGCTTTCGGCTGTTCCTGCTCGGGAATAAAGGTCTTTTCGGCCGCGCTGATGTTGCCGGCGGCGTTGCGCAGCATGTCTGACATCGCATGCCAGGCGTCGAGCACGCCGACAAAGCCGAGGATGGCGCGCACCAGGTCCGGCGGCCGCATGACCGAGATTTCCGGATCGCGGCCGACGATGATAGTGTCGGTGTGATGGCGCGTGTGGCTCCAGCGCCAGGTCACCGGGTTGCGCATGATCATGAAGCAGGCGACCTGATAGACCCAATCATTCATCCACTGCGTGCGGAAGGCCGTACCATGGCCGCATTCGTGCCAGCGGGAATCCGTGGACGAGCCGTAGAGCACGCCATAGGCGAAGAAGAACGGCACGCACCACCAGGTGCCCCAGAACCAGGCACCGCCGGCGCCGCTGACGATGAGCGCGGCGATCCAGATCGCCGTGTCGCGGAGCGCGGGCGCGTCGGAGCGCTGCATCAGCTCCTTCATCTGCTTGCGGGGAATGTCGGTGTGATACCATTCGGCCGCCGACAGGCCGGTCTCGACGGCCAGCCTGGCGTCGCGGCCGATCAGGCTGTAGTCACGCCGGGACGGCGCAGCATGCATGGTTGCCTCCCTCGGCAAGGGCATCCGCCACGCGAATGCCCGACATTTCCTGACTTCGAGGCTGAAAATAACGCTAGCTCATGATAGACTCAACATCATAAAGATAGTTTCTATCATTTCCTATCATAAAGATGTAGGAAAGATGCACGGTCAAATGAGGACAGACATGGCGAAACGGCCGACCATATCAGATCTGGCGCGCATCTCCGGCGTCAGCGTCGCCACGGTGGACCGGGTGCTCAACAGCCGCCTGCCTGTGCGCGAGGAAACGGCGCGCCGCGTCTATAACGCCGCGACCGAGATCGGCTATCACGCCGCAGGCCTGATCAAGCAGCGTATGCGCCAGGAATTGCCCGAGTATCGGCTGGGTTTCCTGCTGCTTCGGGGCAATGACGTTTTCTATGGCGATTTCGCGCGGGAACTCGAACTCGCGGTCGCACAATCGCAGCGCTTCCGTGGCGTCGCAACCATCGATTTCGCCAGTTCCCTGGCCCCGGATGAGATCGCTGCCCAGATGCGCAGGCTGGCGGCGAAATCGCGGGCGATCGCCGTGGTCGGCCCTGACCATCCGACGCTGACGGCGGTCGTGGAGGCGCTAAAAGCCAGGGGACAGCCGGTCTTCTCCCTGCTGTCCGACTTCGCCGCCGGCATCCGCGAAGGCTATGTCGGGCTCGACAACCGCAAGGTCGGCCGCACCGCCGCCTGGATGATCTCGAAGGCTGCGAGGAAGCCCGGCAAGGTCGCCCTTTTTGTCGGCAGCCATCGCTTCCACGGCCATGAGCTGCGTGAGATCGGTTTCCGCTCCTTCTTTCGCGAGCATGCGCCGGACTTCAACGTGCTGGAGACGCTGGTCAATCTGGAGGCCAACCAGGTGACCCATGATGCGATGATCGATCTTCTGGCGCGATATCCGGATCTTGTCGGCTGCTACGTCGCCGGCGGCGGCATGGAAGGCGCCGTCTCGGCGCTGCGGACAGCGAAGCCCGCAAACATGCCGGTGGTCGTCTGCAACGAGATCAACGCCGAATCGCGCGCCGCGCTTGCCGACAACATCCTGACGATGGTGATCTCGACGCCCCTTGCCGCGCTCTGTCGCGAGCTCGTCGATCGGATGGCGCATGCCATCGAAACCGGTGCGGCCAATGCGCCGGGCCAGACATTCCTCCCCTTCGACATCTATTTGCCGGAAAACATCTGAAGCCATTTCAGGAATGCGCAGCGGTTTTCCGTCCAGGTCGCGTCAGGACGGAAGGTAGGGCGTTTCCATGAAACGATAAAACCCTCGGGCAGCCCGGTCTGCCGCAAACCAGCCGCCTGAAATGATAGAATCCATCAGAGACAGCCGAAAATCGCACGCCCGGATTCGGAATTTCCCTTGACGCCCCGATTCGAAATGGAATAAATATTTCACTGACTGTACATTTTGGTTCTTTCGTTCCGACAACACCTGGTTCGAGCAGGCAGTTCGGCGTTCCAGCCAGTGGTGAACCGCGTTGGAACGAAATGATATCAGGGAGAGATTCCCCGGGGAGATCGGGGATTCCGGATAGATCGGTGCAACCGGACACCCAAAGTGGAGGAGAAATACAATGAAGAAAATGATTTTGGGCGTCGCTTTCGCGGCGCTGATGAGTTCGTCCGCCATGGCCGCCAAGATCGGCGTGTCGATGGCCAAGTTCGACGACAATTTCCTGACCGTGCTGCGCAACGGCATGATCGAGCAGGCCAAGGGCATGAGCGGCGTGGAGCTGCAGGTCGAGGACGCGCAGAACGACGTCGCCAAACAGCTCGACCAGATCAAGAACTTCGCCGCATCAGGGGTCGACGCCATCATCGTCAATCCGGTCGACACCTCGGCCACGCAGGCGATGTCGGATGCCGCGGCCGCCGCAAAGATCCCGCTGGTGTATGTCAACCGTGAACCGGTGAATGTCGACACGCTGCCTGACAACCAGGCCTTCGTCGCTTCGAACGAGGCCGATTCCGGCACGCTCGAAACCAAGGAGGTCTGCCGCCTGTTCAAGGAATCCGGCAAGAAGGAAGCCAATGTCTATGTGATCATGGGCGAGCTTTCCAACCAAGCAGCCGTGCAGCGCACCAAGGACATCGAGGAGGTGATCGCAACGCCGGATTGCAGCTTCATCAAGATCATCGACAAGCAGACGTCGAACTGGAACCGCGACGAGGCCCAGAACCTGATGACCAACTGGCTGTCGACCGGCAAGCCGTTCGACGGCGTCATCGCCAACAATGACGAAAGCGCCATCGGCGCCATCCAGGCAATGAAGGCCGCCAATGTCGACATGAAGACGGTTGTCGTCGGCGGCGTCGACGCCACGCAGGACGCGCTCGCCGCCATGCAGGCAGGCGACCTCGACGCCACCGTGTTCCAGGACGCGGCCGGCCAGGGCGCCGGCGCGCTCGACGCGGCATTGAAACTGTCCAAGGGCGAGAAGGTCGAACACAAGGTCTACGTGCCCTTCCAACTGGTGACGCCGGCCAACATCGACAAGTTCCTGAAGAAGAACTGAGCGGCGGAACGGTTCACCTCGGGGCGGCGCTCAAAGGACCGGGCGCCGCTCCTCCTCTCGGCGCTTTGATAGCGCCAGGGGCGACCGCGGCTGACGGAGGATAGACGAGTGGCACAGACATCTCATGGCGTCGGCGGGGTCAGCTATGATGCGAAGAAGCGCATATGGCCGGCGGAATTCAACGTCTTCCTGGCGCTCGTCATTCTTGTCGTCATCTTCGAATTGATCGGCCGCGTCTTTCTCGGCGACAGCTTCCTGTTCAACACCCGCAGCAATGTCGGCGGCCTCTTCAACGAGGCGCGGCTACAGATCATCATTCTGCAAGTATCGATCGTCGGCATCATCGCCATCGGCGTGACGCAGGTTATCATATCGGGCGGCATCGACCTGTCGTCGGGCTCGATCGTCGGCGCCACCGCCATGATCGCCATGAGCTTCGCCCAGGTGGCGACGGTCAACGGCAACCCCAATCCCAAGGCGATGTTCCTGGCTCAGGGCTGGACCGACCTGCCGGTCATCGTGCCGGTGCTGGTCGCCATCGGCTGCGGGCTGCTGGCAGGCCTGGTCAACGGCGCCCTGATCGCTTACACGCGCATTCCGCCCTTCATCGCCACGCTAGGCATGATGGTGACCGCGCGCGGCATCGCCAAATGGTGGTCCAAGGGGCAGCCCATCTCGTTCCCGACCGAGAGCTTCGCCGCCATCGGCAAGGGCCTGATGCCCGTCATCATCTTCCTGTCGCTGGCCGTGCTGTTCCAGCTGATCATGACCTACACACGATACGGCAAGCATTGCTACGCGATCGGCTCCAACGAGGATGCCGCGCGCATGTCCGGCATCAAGATCGCCAACCACAAGATCCTGGTCTACGTCATCGCCGGCATACTCGCGTCGCTCGCCGCGGTGGTGCTGTCTTCCAAGAACCTCACCGCCCAGGCCGGCATGGGCGTGATGTACGAACTCGACGCCATCGCCATGGCGGTCATCGGCGGCGTATCGCTGTCGGGCGGCCGCGGCTCGATCATCGGCACGGTGATCGGCGCGCTGATCTTCGGCGTCATCATCTCCGGCTTCACCTTCCTGCGCCTCGACGCCTACTACCAGGAGATGGTCAAGGGCGTGATCATCGTCGGCGCCGTCGTTCTCGACCAGTGGCGCCAACGCCTGCGGGCATTGAGGGCTTGACCATGTCAGACATCGTCCTGAAGACCGAAAACCTGACCAAGCGCTATGGCGGCGTGCAGGCGCTGGAAGGCGCGAATTTCGAGCTGCGCAAGGGCGAACACGTCGCCATCATGGGCGACAATGGCGCCGGCAAGTCGACCTTCGTGCGCCAGATCACCGCCGTCGAGCAACCGACCAGCGGCCAGATCTGGTTCGACGGCAAGCAAGTCAATTTTTCGGGCCCTATCGAGGCGCGAGAGGCCGGCATCGAGACCGTGTTCCAGAACCTGGCGCTGGCCGACGACCTCGACGTGCCGTCGAACCTGTTCCTTGGCCGAGAAAAAGTGCTGTTCAATCTGGGACCGTTTTCGATCCTGGACCGCCGGGGGATGCGCAAGGCGACCGAAGCCGCGCTGGTGCGCACGGCGGTGAAAATCCCCAACCTGTCGAACACCATCCGCCACATGTCGGGCGGCCAGCGGCAGTGCGTGGCGATCGCCAGGACCGCGACCTTCGCCTCCAAGCTGATCATCATGGACGAGCCGACGGCAGCACTCGGCGTGCAGGAGACCGCGCAGGTCGAGAACATCATCCGCACGCTGAAGGACAATGGCGAGCCGCTGATCCTGATCAGCCACAATATGCGCCAGGTGTTCGACCTTTGCGACCGCATCGTCGTCTTCCGGCGCGGCCGCATCGTCGCCAATTTGCGCAAGGAGAACACCGACGGAAACGATATTGTTTCCTACATCACCGGCGCCAAGACCGGAGAGGCCGAACTCGCGGCCTAGGCCGGGCGCGGAGGCGGCGGTCATCGCCTCCCTGTCGATCTTGTCTTGACCGGAAAAACACCTGCGCGCATGACCGGCGCCCCGCCAACCTTCGAACCATTCCCCAGAGGAAATTTCCATGACTCTCCGCTTCGCCCTCCTCGGTGCCGGCCGCATCGGCAAGGTCCACGCCCGCGCCGTCGGCTCCAATCCGCAGGCCAAACTGGTCGCCGTTGCCGATGCATTCGAGAAGGCGGCGAGCGAGCTCGCCACGGCCTACGGCGCCGAGGTGCGCACCATCGATGCCATCGAGAAATCCGGGGACATCGACGCGGTCGTGATCTGCACGCCGACCGACACCCATGCCGACCTGATCGAGCGCTTCGCCAAGGCCGGCAAGGCGATCTTCTGCGAGAAACCGATCGACCTCGACGTCAAGCGGGTCGAGCAGTGCCTGGCCGTGGTCGAGAAGGCCAAGGCGACGCTGATGGTCGGCTTCAACAGGCGCTTCGACCCGCACTTCGCTGCGGTGCGCAAGGCAATCGATGACGGCGCCATCGGCGTGGTCGAGATGGTGACCATCACGTCGCGCGATCCGGGCGCACCGCCGATCGACTACATCGCGCGCTCCGGCGGGATCTTTCGCGACATGACCATCCACGACTTCGACATGGCGCGCTTCCTGCTCGGCGAAGAGCCGGTGGCGGTCAGCGCGCATGCCTCGGTGCTGGTCGACAAGAAGATCGGCGAGGCCGGCGATTTCGACTCGGTCAGCGTCATCCTCGAAACGGCTTCCGGCAAGCAGGCCGTCATCTCCAATTCGCGCCGCGCCACCTATGGCTACGACCAGCGCATCGAGGTGCATGGCTCGAAAGGCATGGTCGCGGCCGAGAACCAGCGGCCGGTGTCGATCGAACTGGCCAATGAGAAGGGCTATACGCGCCCGCCGCTGCACGACTTCTTCATGACCCGCTATCTCGATGCCTATGCCATCGAGATTGCGTCCTTCATCGCCGCCGCGACGTCGGGCAAGAAGGCAGCACCGAGCGGGACGGACGGGCTCATCGCACTTCGGCTGGCGGATGCGGCGCTGAAATCGGCGACATCAGGCCAGACCGTCCGCCTCGACAAGTAACGACTTAAAGCACAGGAGCAGAGCGATGAGCGCATCAGCCGATCGCAATTCACAAACGCGCGCCATCGTCACCGGCGGCGCACAAGGCATAGGCTTCGCGGTCGCCGAGGCATTGGCGGACGAAGGCTGCCGGGCGCTGGCCCTGATCGGCCGCTCGCAGGAAAAGGGCGACAAGGCAGTCGCCAGCCTCAAGAAGTCGGGCGTCGACGCGATCTTCATCAGCGCCGATGTCTCCAAGGTGGCCGACTGCAAGCGCGCCGTCGCCACCGCGCTTTCGCATTTCGGCACCATCAACGCCCTGGTCAACGCCGCCGCCACATCCGCGCGCGGCTCGCTGGTGGAGACCAGCGAGGAGCTCTTCGACACCATCTTCGACACCAATGTGCGAGGACCCTTCTTCCTGATGCAGGGCGTGGTGGCGCATCTGCTTGAAAAAAAGGCCCCCGGATCGATCGTCAACGTGCTGTCGATGTCGGCGCATACCGGCCAGTCATTCCTGACGCCCTATTCGACCAGCAAGGGCGCGCTGATGACGCTGACCAAGAATGTCGCCAATGCCTACCGCTTCAACCGCATCCGTTGCAACGCCGTGCTGCCCGGCTGGATGGACACCGAGGGCGAGGATATCGTGCAGAAGAAATGGCACGATGCACCCGACGACTGGCTTGAGAAGGCCGAGGCCGCGCAGCCGATGGGCCAGTTGGTGAAGCCGGACCAGTTGGCTCGGCTGATCAGCTACATGGTCAGCCCGCAGTCCGGCGTGATGACCGGCTCGCTGGTCGACTACGACCAGAGCATCGCTGGGGCGTCGCCGGAGTAGCGGCCGCGTAAGCGAAACCGTTAACCAGGTGGTCATCCACGGGCGGAGCAAGGAGCGCAGCGACGCGGCGCAGACCCGAGGATCCATGCCGCGACTTCCGGGCCGTCGCTACGGCGCAAGATTCTGCACCGCAGCACTCTCCCATCTAGGTCGCGGCATGGATCCCAGGGTCTCCGCGACGGAGCTTCGCTCCTGCTTAGCCCTAGAATGACGAAATCGCAAAGGCTCGGCCCTCACCTGAAATTGCTTGCTACCAGGGTACGTGACAAACGCCGCCGCTTCGACTATATGAGCCGCATGATCCACCTGACCGCCACCTATTGGTACTTTAGCAGCTCGCTGGCGGCGGGAGGATTGCGCTCGATCTGAAGATTGCAGCAAACAGTCCGACAAGCCGCCAGACCTGGCGGCTTTTTTGTTTCAGCCGGCAGGTCTCCCAACCAGGAGCAGAAGCCGTGTTGACCACCACAGACGACCTTCGGGTCAAGGAACTGAGACTGCTGAGCACGCCGGAAGAGGTGATGCGCGAGATACCGCGCTCACTCACGGCGACGCGCACCGTTGCCGCCTCGCGCAACGCCATCCACTCCATCCTGACGGGGGCCGACGACCGGCTCGTTGTCATCGTCGGCCCCTGTTCGATCCACGACCCGGTCGCGGCCGTTGACTATGCCAGCCGTCTGGCGGCGCTGCGCGAGACATTGTCCGACCGGCTCGAGATCGTGATGCGGGTCTATTTCGAAAAGCCGCGCACGACGGTCGGCTGGAAGGGCCTGATCAACGACCCCGACCTCGACGGCAGCTTCAACATCGACAAGGGGCTGCGGATGGCACGCAATGTGCTGTCGGCCGTCAACAATCTGGGCCTGCCGGCGGCGACCGAATTCCTCGACATGACCACGCCGCAATACATCGCCGACCTCGTCGCCTGGGGCGCGATCGGCGCGCGCACGACCGAGAGCCAGATCCATCGCGAGCTGGCCTCGGGCCTCTCTTGCCCGGTCGGCTTCAAGAACGGCACCGACGGCAATCTCAGGATCGCCGCCGAGGCGGTGAAGTCGGCCGCGCAGCCGCATCATTTCATGGCGGTGACCAAGGGCGGACGCAGCGCCATCGCGGCAACGACCGGAAACGAGGATTGCCATGTCATCCTGCGTGGCGGCGTTCAGCCCAACTATGACGCGGCAAGCGTCGAGGCCGCCTCGGTCGAACTCGCCCGCATCGGTATCGCGCCCCGCCTGATGATCGATGTCAGCCATGCCAACTCAGCCAAGAAGCCGGAGAACCAGCCCAAGGTCGCGGCTGACGTGGCAGGACAGGTCGCGGCGGGGGACGAGCGCATTATGGGCGTCATGATCGAGAGCAATCTCGTCGCCGGCCGGCAGGATGTCGTGCCGGGCAAGCAGCTCGTCTACGGCCAGAGCATCACCGATGGCTGCATCGACTGGGCGGCCACGGAGACGGTGCTGCACGGCCTTGCCGGCGCCGTGGAATGGCGCCGGTCGGCGCGCCGCGCCTTGATGGAGAGCCGGCAGGGCGCCGCCTGATCCGGTTGGAGCATAAGGGCGGCGTTTCCGGTTTCAGCCCAGGACCACGCCGCCCTTAGAGCAGTTCACCGTTTCATGGAAACGGCGAACCGCTCTAACTCTTTGTTTTGACGCAATTCCGGACAGAAAACCGCACGCACTTTTCTTGGAATTGCTCTAGGGCCCGCAGCGCTCCACCTCCCTTGCACGCCTCCGACCCGCGTGTTACATACTGAACCAAATGGTTCAGTATTCCGCGACCCGCCTGGATGCCTCGTTCGCCGCGCTTTCGGACGCCACCCGGCGCGGCGTTCTGGAGCAGCTCGGCCGTGCGGACGCTTCGATCACGGACTTGGCCCAGAAATTCCACATGACCCTCACGGGCATGAAGAAGCATGTCGGCGTCCTGGAGCAGGCGGGACTCGTCACGACTCGGAAGGTCGGGCGCGTGCGGACCTGCAAGCTGGGCTTACGCCGCCTGGAGGAGGAGACCGCATGGATCGAGAGATACCGCCAGCTCTGGGCCGCACGCTTCGACGAGTTGGACAAGGTTATCGAGGAATTGAAACGCAAGGAGGACGTCGATGGACGCAGGAAGAGCGAGTGAGGCCAAACGCACGACGGTGGAACGGAGGTCCGACCGGGAGTTGGTCGTTACGCGAAGCTTCGACGCGCCTGCGCGCATCGTGTTCGAGGCGTGGACCAAGCCTGAGCTGTTCAAGCAGTGGTGGGTGCCGAAGTCGATGGGCATGTTCCTGCGTTCCTGCGAGATGGATGTTCGTGTGGGAGGCGGGTACCGTTTGGTGTTCGGGCATGACGGCTCGAACCCTGCCGAGTTCTTCGGCAGGTATCTCGAAGTGACACCGCACTCGCGCCTCGTCTGGACCAATGACGAAGGGGGTGAGGGTGGACCCGTCACCACGGTGACCTTCGAGGAAAAAGGCGGCAAGACGCTGCTGGTCATGCGCGAGCTCTATCCCTCGAAGGAAGCCCTCGACGCCGGCGCCGGGGCGGCGGATGCGATGTCCGAGACGTTCGAGCAGCTGGACGAGCTTCTCGCCACGCAGCAGGGCGCCGCCTGATTCGGCCGGAGTCCCAGGTGAAGGGCGGCGGGTCGGGTCCAACCCAAGACTACGCCGCCCTCAGCCCTTCCCATGCGGTGAACACGGACACCGCGAAGAGCAGCAGCCCAGCCGCCCGGCCGGCAAGGATGGTCGCCCGCGGATTGGCGATCAGCAACTTGCGGCTGCGGCCGGCCGATATTGCGAGCCCGCCATAGATCGCGGCCTGCGTCAGCACGGTCAGCAGGCCCATCACCGTCGCCTGCATCCAGATCGGGCCGTAGTCCGTTTTCAGGAACTGCGGATAGACGGCAAGGACGAACAGGTAGGCCTTCGGGTTGATCAGGCAGGTCACAAGGCCTTGGCGAAGCGCCTTCCATGCCGAGCGGCTGCCGGCGGGCCCGTCGCGACCGACAGTGATGGAGCTGCGCATCAGTGTGATGCCGATGAAGGCCATGTAGGCGGCGCCTGCAATCAACAGCGGCTTGAACAGGATCGGCAAAAAATGCATCAGCAGGCCGACGCCGATCGCGCCGTTCAGCGTGTGCACCATGCCGCCGACCATGATGCCGCCGGTCGCGGCAAGGCCCCTGTCGCGCCCGCCCGTCAGCGCATTGGCCAGCACGAACAGCATGTCCATGCCCGGAACGGCGATGATGCCGAACAGCAGGATAAAGAACAGCCAGAGATTTTCAGCATAGCTCATGTCAGTAGCCTGTCGCCTCGCTCGGCCCAGCCGCAGCGGAACCTGTTGATTTTCAATCCGATAGACGATCCTATAGGCCGAACCAACTGACGATGATGTGTCAGTTGTGATCGGCAACGGGTGAGAAAAATGCGCAAGGCGTCGCGCCTGTTCGAGATCATCCAGATCCTGCGGCTGGCGCGGCAGCCGGTGACGGCGGCAATGATCGCCGCGCAGCTGGAGGTGACGATACGGTCGATCTATCGCGACATCGCAGCGCTTCAGGCCATGCGCGTGCCGATCGAGGGCGGGAGGGGCATCGGCTATATCCTGCGCCCCGGCTTCGACTTGCCGCCGCTGATGTTTTCGATCGAGGAGATGGAGGCGATCGTCCTGTCACTGGCGCTGCTGGAGCGCACGGGCGACGACGAGCTCAAGCAGGCAGCCAAGCGCGTCGGCGCCAAGATCGCCGGCGCGGTACCGCCGCCTTTGCGCCAGACCCTCGACGCCAATGCGCTGCATGCGTGGGGATTCGCCGCGCCCTCTGCAGGTGCGATCGACCTGGCGCTGGTGCGCCGCGCCATACGCGACGAGGAGAAGCTCGACCTCTCCTATCGCGACGAGCTTGGCCGCGCTTCCGAGCGCCTCATCCGCCCGATCGCGCTGATCTATTACGCCGAGACCGCCAACATCGTCGCCTGGTGCGAGCTGCGCCAGGCGATCCGCAATTTCCGCAGCGACCGCATCGAGGATTGCCAGCCGACGGGACTGCGCTTCAAGGGCGAAGGCGATCGGTTGCGGCAGATCTGGGTCAATGGGTGGGAAGTCAACGCAGCGGCCGCCGGCTAAACCGACCAGCGGAGCGAACCTTACCTTACATCCACCCAGCGCTTCTCCTCGAACGATCGCGCCATCGCATGCACGGTGCGCTCGATCTCCAGACCTTCGTCGAATTCGATGAGCCGCGCCGGTCTGCCGGCGAGCCGGGTCAGCAGTTCATGGCATTCGATGATCTTGAGATCATTGAAGCCAAGACTGTGCCCGGGCGCGGGGACGAACAGGTCGTAGGGCTTGTGCTGTGGCGACACGAGGATGGTGCGATAGCCCTGTTCGGTCGGGCGATCCGATGTGAGGTAGAGCTGGAACTCATTCATCCGCTCCTGGTCGAACAGGATCGAGCCCTTGGAGCCGAAGATCTGGACGGCGATGCGGCCCTTGCGGCCCCAGGCCGAACGGTTGACCAGAAGCGTGCCGGCGATGCCGTTCTCCAGATGCATCAGCACGGAGGCAATGTCGTAGGTCTCGACCGCGCGGCGGCCGCCGGCGGCCAGCTTGCGGTCGGCATAGGGCTTGGCCATGTCGCAGATGACGCTGGCGACGCGGCCGAACAGGGTCGACACCAGCGACAGCGGATGCACGGCGAAATCATCAAGCGCGCCATAGCCGGAAGATGCCTCGTGCTTCCAGAAGAACAGCGCCTCGGGATCGGCCATGAAATCCTCGTCCATCTCGATGCGCAGATGGTTGACCTCGCCGATGATGTTTTCGTCGAGCAGCGCGCCGATGTGGCGGATGGCCGGGCTCTGGATGTAATTGTAACCGAGCGCCGCGACCTTGCCGGATTTCTTCGCCGCGGCCGCCATCGCCTCGGCTTCGGCGAAGCTCGGCGCCATCGGCTTTTCGCACCACAAATGCTTGCCGGCCTCGAGAACTGCGATGGCCATTTCCGGATGGAACTGGTTGGGCGTGGTGAGCGAGACGACGTCCACTTCGGGATCGTTGACGACGGCGCGCCAGTCACCGGACGCCCTGGCGAAACCGAACTCGCCGGCCTTGCGCCTGGCGAGATCCTCATTGACCTCGCCGAGATGGACAAGCCGCGGTTTGGTCATGTCTGGAAAGACGGCGCCGACGGCACTCCACGCGATGGCGTGGCACTTGCCCATAAATCCCGTGCCGATAAGACCGACGCCGACCATTTTCCGTTCCTCCACCGTCATAGATGCTACGTGGATGAATTAGTCCATTTTTGTTCGGAATGGAATGTCTGCCTCATTTTTTATGGTGTTCTTGCGCAGCCTCGCTATGATGGGGCAGAGAGGACGCTTCACCGATGAGCTTGGACGGGCCGACGATGGACGAACGGGTACCTCGCGACTTCGAGACGCTGCGCGCCACGATCCTCGATCGGCGCGAAAGCCTGCCCAAGCGCATCGCCCAGATCGCCGCTTATGCGCTCGACAATCCCGACGATATCGCCTTCGGCACCGCCGCCAGCATCGCCGCCTCGGCCGGCGTGCAGCCCTCGACGCTGATCCGCTTTGCCCAGCAGCTCGGCTTTGACGGCTTCACCAGCCTGCAGCAGGTGTTTCGCGAACGGCTGCGCGAGCGCAACTCCTCCTATGACGAACGGCTGCAGGCGCTGCGCGCCAAGGCCGAGGGCGGCGCCGGCCACCGGGCGATCTTCGACGGCTTCGTCGCCGCCGCCAGCACCTCGCTCAACGACATTTCGCGCACGCTGGACGACGCGCATCTGGAAGAAGCGATTTCCCTGCTGGCCAAGGCACAGACCATCTATGTGCTGGCCAAGCGGCGCTCCTATCCGGTGGCGTCCTACATCGCCTATGCGCTTGGCAAGCTGAAGATCCGCAGCCAGCTGATCGAATCAGCCGCCGGCCTCAACGCCGAGATGGTCAGCTTTGCGACGCCCGCGGATGCCGTCGTCGCCATTTCCTTCTCGCCCTATGCGCCGGCCACGATCGAGGAGGCGCGCACGATTTCCGAACAGGGCGTGCCGATCATTGCCATCACCGACAGCTCGTTTTCACCGCTTGCTCAGTTCGCCAGCGTCTGGTTCGAGGTTGCCGAGGCGGATTTTGCCGGCTTCCGCTCGCTATCGGCGACGATGGCGCTGGCCATGGCGCTGACCGTTGGCGTCGGCGAGAAGCGGCGCAACCCCGGCAAGGGGCGCAAGGCCTGAGTGGAAGGCAAAAGGCGATTTTAGATCGGGGAATGCTCATTCCATATTGACTATGGATTGGAATTATTATTTCATATTTTTCGGCGCCACGCTGCCGCTCGCGCGTGTACCCCAACATAACAGGCCCGACGGGAGGTTCCAATGAGCGAAGCCGTGGACGCGAAATACGCTGCGCTCGACGTCATCACCATCGGCCGGGCTTCCGTCGACCTCTATGGCCAGCAGATCGGCTCGCGGCTGGAGGACATCACCTCCTTCGCCAAGTCGGTGGGCGGCTGCCCGGCCAACATCTCGGTCGGCACGGCGCGGCTCGGCCTGCGTTCGGCGCTGCTGACGCGGGTCGGCGACGAGCAGATGGGCCGCTTCATCCGTGAACAATTGAAGCGCGAAGGCGTCAACACCGACGGGCTGAAGACCGACAAGGAGCGATTGACCGCGCTGGTGCTGCTTTCGGTCGAGAGCGAAGGCGTTTCGCCGATGATCTTCTACCGCTCCGACTGCGCCGACATGGCGCTGGCCGAGGAGGACATCGACGAGACGTTTATTTCCTCGGCTCGCGCGGTCGTCGTCACCGGCACGCATTTTTCCCGGCCCAACAGCGATGCCGCCCAGCGCAAGGCGATCCGCATCATGAAGGCCAAGGGCGGCAAGGTCGTGTTCGACATAGACTACCGGCCGAACCTCTGGGGCCTGGCCGGCCACGCCGAGGGTTTTGAGCGCTACGTCAAGTCCGACCGCGTCTCGGCGCAGTTGAAGACGGTGCTGCCCGATTGCGACCTCGTCGTGGGCACCGAGGAAGAGATCATGATCGCCTCGGGCGCCGACGACTGCCTGAGCGCCCTGAAGACGATCCGTTCGCTGTCCCCGGCCACCATCGTCTTGAAGCGCGGCGCCATGGGTTGCATCGTCTATGACGGGCCTATCAGCGACGATCTCGAGGACGGCGTGGTCGGCAAGGGTTTTCCGATCGAGATCTACAACGTGCTTGGCGCCGGCGATGCCTTCATGTCGGGCTTCCTGCGCGGCTGGCTGGGCGGCGAAAGCCTTGCCACGGCGGCGACCTGGGCCAATGCCTGCGGCGCCTTCGCCGTGTCGCGGCTGTTGTGCGCGCCGGAATATCCGACCTTCGAGGAATTGCAGTTCTTCCTCGAGCACGGCAGCAGGCATCTGGCCTTGCGCAAGGACGAGGCGATCAACCACATCCATTGGGCAACGACGCGCCGGCACGACATTCCCTCGCTGATGGCATTCGCCTGCGACCACCGGGTGCAGCTCGAGGACATGGCGGCCAAGACTGGCGCTGACGCGTCGCGCATCGAGGATTTCAAGGTGCTGACGGTGAAAGCGGCGGCCAAGGTCGCCGCCGGGCGCGACGGATACGGCATGTTGCTCGACGAGAGGCATGGCCGCGAGGCGATGTTCGAATTCGCCAGGCATTCCTTTGCCTGGCTCGGGCGGCCGGTGGAGCTGCCGGGCTCGCGGCCGCTGCGCTTCGAATTCTCGCAGGACATCGGTTCGCAGCTCACCGAATGGCCGGTCGACCACTGCATCAAATGCCTTTGCTTCTATCATCCCGACGATCCGCCGGGCTTGAAGGAGGAACAGCAGCAGAAATTGCGCGCACTGTTCGAGGCCGCGCGGAAAGTGGGCAGGGAGCTTCTCATCGAGATCATCGCCGGCAAGCACGGCAAGCTCGACGACACGACCATCCCGCGTGCGCTTGAGGAACTCTATGCGCTCGGCATCAAGCCGGATTGGTGGAAGCTCGAACCGCAGGCGTCTAGCGGCGCGTGGACGAAGATCGAGGCCGTGATCCTGAAAAACGATCCCTGGTGCCGCGGCGTCGTGCTGCTCGGCCTGGAAGCCCCGCAGGACGAGTTGGAGGCCGCCTTCGCAGCGACGGCCAAGGCGCCTATCGTCAAGGGTTTCGCGGTCGGCCGCACCATCTTCATCAATGCCGCCGAACAATGGCTTTCCGGGAAGATGTCGGACGACGAAGCGATTGCCGATATGGCATCGCGCTTCGAGCAACTGACCGAGGCATGGCTTGCCGCGCGCGGCCGTAAAGCAGCATAAGAAGGCACGGGCACAGGGACTGCGGAGGAAACCAATGAGCAAGACAATCCGCCTGACGATGGCGCAGGCGCTGACCCGTTTCCTGAGCAAACAGATGACCGAGATCGACGGCGCAAAGGTACCGATCTTCGGCGGCGTCTGGGCCATCTTCGGCCACGGCAATGTTGCCGGCATCGGCGAGGCGCTCTACCAGGTGCGCGACAAACTGCCGACCTTCCGCGCCCACAATGAACAGGCGATGGCGCATGCGGCGATCGCCTATGGCAAGGCCAATTTCCGCCGCCGCTTCATGGCCGCCACCTCATCGATCGGGCCCGGCGCGCTCAACATGGTGACGGCGGCGGCACTTGCGCATGTAAACAGGTTGCCTGTCCTGTTTCTGCCGGGTGACGTCTTCGCCAACCGCGTTCCCGATCCGGTGCTTCAGCAGGCCGAGGATTTTTCGGACGGCACGGCGACGGTCAATGACTGTTTTCGTCCGGTGTCGCGCTATTTCGACCGCATCACGCGGCCGGAGCAGATCATCCCGGCGCTCAACCGCGCCATGGCCGTGCTGACCGACCCGGCCGAATGCGGGCCGGTGACCTTGTCGCTCTGCCAGGACGTGCAGGCCGAGGCCTATGACTATCCCGAGAGCTTCTTTGCCGAACGGGTCTGGCGCCAGCGCCGGCCGCGCCCGGACCGGGCTGAATTGGCGGCTGCGGTTGCAGCGCTGAAGAGCGCAAGCAAGCCGCTGGTGATCGCCGGCGGCGGCGTGCTCTATTCTCGGGCCTCGGACGAACTGGCGAAATTCGTTGAAGGCGCCGGCATTCCGGTCTGCGAAACGCAGGGCGGCAAATCCTCGCTGCCGGACGATCATCCGCTCAACATGGCGGCGATCGGCGTCACCGGCACGTCGGCCGCCAACCGGCTGGCGGAAGAGGCCGATGTCGTGCTCGCCATCGGCACGCGCCTGCAGGATTTCACCACCGGCTCCTGGGCGCTGTTCAAGAATTCGGGCAAGACCATCATCGGCTTGAATGTGCAGCCTTTCGATGCCGGCAAGCATCGGGCATCGCCGCTGGTCGCCGACGCGGCCGAAGGCTTGGCCGAACTCGGTGCCGCGCTGAAGGGTTGGAAGGCGCCATCCGCCTGGACCGACAATGCGGCAGCCGGCAAGAAGGAATGGCAGGCCGAAGCCGCCAAGGTGACGGCGTCGACCAATGCCGCCTACCCTTCCGACGCGCAGGTGATCGGCGCCGTGCAACGCGCCATGGGCTCCGGCGTGACGCTGCTCAACGCCGCCGGCGGGCTGCCGGGCGAATTGCACAAGCTTTGGCAGGCCGGCGCGCCCGGCTCCTACCACGCAGAATACGGCTTCTCGACCATGGGCTATGAGATTGCGGGCGGGCTCGGCACCAAGATGGCCAAGCCTGACGAAGAGGTCGTCGTCATGATCGGCGACGGCTCTTATCTGATGCTCAATTCCGAGATCGCCACCTCGGTGATGCTCGGCCTGAAGCTGACCATCGTGCTGCTCGACAACAGGGGTTTTGGCTGCATCAACCGGCTGCAGATGGCGACCGGCGGCGCCAACTTCAACAATCTCCTGAAGGACGCGCGCCACGAGGTGCTGCCCGACGTCGACTTTGCCGCGCACGCCGCGAGCATGGGGGCGATCGCCGAGAAGGTCTCGTCGATCGCAGGGCTGGAGACGGCGCTGGCTCAGGCGAAAGGCAACGACCGCACCACGGTGCTGGTCATCGACACCGATCCGCTGGTCTCCACCGATGCCGGCGGCCACTGGTGGGACGTGGCGGTGCCGGAAGTCTCCGAGCGCAGCCAAGTGAACGCGGCGCGCAAGGTCTATGACGAGAAGCGGCGGATGCAGAGCGTCGGCGATTGATCTCGGCGCTGCCCACCCCCTACCTCTCCTTGTGGGGAGGTCGGACCGAAGGTCCGGGTGGGGTCTGGCGCCGCACCCCCACCCCGCTGCTTCGCAGCGACCCTCCCCACAAGGGGGAGGGTGAACAAGAACCGGAGTGACGACTTGAAAGCCAAACTGGGCATGTCCCCCATCGCGTGGTGGAACGACGATCTTGCGGAACTCAGCGACGACGTGTCGTTGGAGGAGTGCCTACGCCAGTCGCGTTCGGCCGGCTTCACCGGCATGGAGATGGGACGGCGCTTTCCCAAGGACCCCAAGGTGATGCTGCCGATCCTGAAGGCGGCTGACGTCACACTGTGCGGCGGCTGGTTCTCGGGCACGCTGGTCGACGAGGAGATGAGCAAGAACAAGGATCGCATCCAGCCGATGATCGACCTGTTCAAGGCGGTCAACGCGCCTTGCATCGTCTATGGCGAGGTTGGCCGTTCGATCCAGGGCGACCGCTCGAAGCCGCTCGCCACCAAGCCGAAACTCTCGAGCGACGAGATGAAGGCCTATGCCAGGCGCCTGACCGAATTCGGCGAATGGTGCGCCGAGCAAGGCATGCCGCTTTCCTATCATCACCATATGGCGGCGGTGGTCGAGACCGAGGCGGAGCTCGACGCCTTCATGCGCCATTCCGGAGCGGGCATTCCGCTGCTGCTTGACGCTGGACATCTGGCCTTTGCCGGCGGCGATGTGCTGCGCGCCATCGACAATCACCACAAGCGCATCAGCCATGTGCATGTGAAGGATGTACGCATGGGCGTGATCGAGAAGCTCGACCGCACGAGGCAGTCCTTCCTCGATGCGGTGGCTCTCGGCGCCTTCACCGTGCCGGGCGACGGCTCGCTGGATTTCGGCGCCATCGTGCAGCGTTTCGCCGACCACGGCTATGAAGGCTGGTTCGTGGTCGAGGCCGAACAGGACCCGAAGAAGAACCCGCCGCTCAAGATGGCGCAGGTGGGCCACAAGGAGTTGATGCGGGTGATGACGGCGGCCGGCTACACGGTCGAGACCCAGGGCTTCCCCGATGTCTGATCGGGTTCTCGCCAGGCCGGGCTTGCTGTAGGTTGCCGCGATGAAAGATTCCGAGCACCCCTTCTTCCGGCCCCTATGGCGGCGTGTCGCCGTCGTCGCGGTCTGCGTCATCTGGTCGATCATCGAATTCGCGAGCGGCACGCCGTTCTGGGGCGTGATCGCGCTGGGCTTCGCCGGCTATGGCGTCTGGCAGTTTTTTTATCTCTACAAGCCGGCCGACGAGAACAAGGCGCCCGCCGAAGTCGAACCGAAGGAGTAACCGGATGTCGAAGCTGCTGGTCAAAGCCGACAAGGGCCATGGCCGTGTCGCGCATGTCACGCCGCAAAGCGCCGGATGGACCTATGTCGGGTTCGACCTGCACCGGCTGGAACCGGGCGAAACGGCTTCGGGAACAACGGACGATCGCGAAGTCTGCCTGGTGTTCGTCACCGGCAAGGGCACGGTCACGGCCGGCGGCAAGGATCTCGGCCTGCTTGGCCAGCGCATGTCGCCCTTCGAAGGCAAACCATGGTCGGTCTATGTGCCGCAGGGATCGGACTGGTCGGTGACGGCTGATAGCGGACTGGAACTGGCGGTCTGCTCGGCGCCGGGATTGAGCGGCGGCCTGCCGGTTCGCGTCATCGGGCCTGACGACCTCGGCCAGGAGGTGCGCGGCAAGGGCACCAATACGCGCTACGTCACCAACATCCTGCCCGAGGGCAAGCCGGCCGATTCGCTGCTGGTGGTCGAGGTCATCACGCCCGGCGGCCATACGTCGAGCTATCCGCCGCACAAGCACGACCAGGACAATCTGCCTAACGAATCCTATCTCGAGGAAACCTATTATCACCGCCTCAACCCGCCGCAGGGCTTTGCTTTCCAGCGGGTCTATACCGACGCCGACAAGGACGGCTCCCGCGCGCTGGACGAGGCGATGGCGATCGAGGACGGCGACGTCGTGCTGGTGCCCAAGGGCTATCACCCCTGCGCGGCTTGCCATGGCTACGACCTCTACTATCTCAACGTCATGGCCGGCCCGAAGCGGACGTGGAAATTCCACAATGCGCCCGAGCACGAATGGCTGATGAAGGCCTGACCGTTGCGCGTTCACGGCTGAACCTGTTGGTCCAGATCAGAAAAATCGTCGGCTAAGGACCGGCGGGGTCGATTTGCCTTCGAAAACCCTTCAAAGCTTCGTCAATCCGTCATGGAAATCACCTATGGCAACGGGCTGACGAGGATTTTCGATGCGCTACGCCATCTACTTCACCCCCCAACAGGACGAAAAATTGGCGCGGATCGCCGCCAACTGGCTGGGCCGTGACCCGTTCGGCGCCGCGACGCGACCGGTGGAGGCGGTGGGCGATTTGTCGGCGGCGGAAGTCGCCTTCCACACCGCATCGGCACGGCGCTATGGTTTTCACGCAACGCTGAAAGCCCCTTTCCGGTTAGCGGCCAACGAAACCGAAGCCTCGTTGCGCGCAGCGCTCGACGCCTTTGCCGAGGCGACGCCCGTTGTGATGATCCCGCGTCTCGTCGTCAGCCAGATCGACGGTTTCTTCGCACTGGTGCCGGAGGCGCCATTGCCTCCGCTCAATCGCTTCGCCGATGACGTGGTGCGCGATTTCGACCGCTTTCGCGCGCCGTTGACGGAGGCCGAGATCGAGCGGCGCAGCCCGGACTCGCTGAAGCCGGGCGAATTCCGCAATCTCTGCCAATGGGGCTATCCTTACGTCTTCGAGAGCTTCCGCTTTCACATGACGCTGTCCGGCAGGGCCGGGCCACAGGAAAGCCTTCGTCTTCGCCTGGCAATCGAGGGCCTGTTCGCCGAGGTGCTGCGCCAGCCGGTTCCGGTGGACGCGCTGACGTTGTTCATCGAGCCCGAACCCGGCGCCCCGTTCATGGTGCTTTCCCAGCACGCGCTCGGGCGCCGTCCGGCCAGAAAAACCGCCTGAAGCAACAAGCCGTAAAGGCGAGAAAAAACCAAGGACTGCCTGAAATGACCGCCGAGACCATTCTGAGCAACGCCCGCATCGTTCTTGCCGACGAGATCATCGAGGGCTCGCTCGTGATGCGTGACGGTCTGATCGCCGACATATCCTCCGGCGCCGTGCGAGCCGGCGAGGACATGGCTGGCGACTTCATCATTCCGGGGCTGGTCGAGCTTCACACCGATCATCTCGAAGGCCATTATGCGCCGCGGCCGAAGGTGCGGTGGAACCCGATCGCCGCCGTGCTCGCCCATGACGCGCAAGTGGCGACCGCCGGCATTACCACCGTGCTCGACGCCTTGCGTGTCGGCATGGACGAGGATGCCGATCTCAACGCCACCGATATCCGCAAGCTCGCCGACGCGATCGAGGACAGCGTGCGGATGGATCGATTGCGGGCCGACCATTTCATCCATCTGCGCTGCGAGGTCTCGGCGCCGGATTGCCTCAGGGCCTTCGCCAATTTCGAGACCGACGAACGGGTGAAGCTCGCCTCGCTGATGGACCATGCGCCGGGCCAGCGCCAGTTCGTCAACCTCGAAACCTATGCCTACTACTATCAACGCAAGCTGAAGCTGACCGATCGCGATTTCCAGAAATTCTGCGAGAAGCGGATGGGCGAATCGGCACGGAATTCGGCCCCGAACCGCGTCTTCATCGCCGCCGCCTGCCACGAGCGCGGCATCGTGCTTGCGAGCCATGACGATGCGACGACGGGCCATGTCGACGAAGCCATCGAGCAAGGCGTGCGCGTTGCCGAATTCCCAACCACCGAGGAAGCCGCCAGGGCTTCGAAGGATGCAGGGCTCGGCGTGCTGATGGGCGCGCCCAATGTCATGCGGGGCGCCTCGCATTCGGGCAACGTCTCGGCGCGCACGCTGGCCAGCGACGGCCTGCTCGACATATTGTCGTCCGACTACATCCCCTTCAGCCTGATCCAGTCCGCCTTCTTTCTCGGCGACGTCGTCGATAGCATTTCCCTGCCGCAGGCGGTGGCAATGGTGTCCAAGAACCCGGCCGAGGCCGTCGGTCTTTCCGATCGCGGCGTCATCGAAGAGGGCCGCCGGGCCGACCTGGTGCGCGTGCGCCTCGACGACCACGTTCCGGTGGTGCGCACGGTCTGGCGGCAGGGGCGGCGGGTCGCGTGATGGCTTCGGCATTGATCGAGCGTGAACTGTCGGCCGAGGCGTTTCCGATACGCGACGGCGTCTTCGTTGCCGTGGTGGGCCCGAGCGGCGCCGGCAAGGATACGATCATCGGCCATGCCAAGGCGCTTTTCGCCGACGAGCCGCGGCTGGAGTTCGTGCGCCGCGTCATCACCAGACCGAGCGACACGGCAAGCGAGGATCACGACACGCTGGCGGATGCCGCCTTCATCGAAGCCGAAGCCGACGGCGCCTTCGCCGTCTCCTGGGAGGCGCACGGCCTGCGCTACGGCCTGCCGGCCGAGGTCGATTGGGCAGTGGCCAACGGCCATGTCGCTGTCGCCAACGTATCGCGCGCGATCATCCCTGCCTTGCGAAAGCGCTATGCCAATCTGGTCATCGTCGAGATCACCGCTTCGCCCGATGTGCTGGCCGGGCGGCTGGCGATGCGTGGCCGCGAGTCGCGCGGGGAGGTTCTGGCACGCCTGGCGCGCAGCGCCCCTGTGACGCTCTCCGGACCCGGCGTCACCTCGATCGACAATAGCGGTTCGCGCGAAGCGGCAGGCGAGCGCTTTGCCGAGGTGCTGCGCAAGGCGATGGCGTTCTCCGACATGTCGGGGCTGATCGACTAAAGGTGTTGATGGTCAGGTGGCGCTCGCCTGACCTGAACATCGAAACACCTTCCTTTTATGCCGCGTGCCGGTCGTGATCGGCACGACGCGTGCTGGCCGACGGCGTTGCCGAAGGTTGTGTCGGCGCGTCCAGAACCGCGACGTGATGGCGGTACACCATTTCTCAGCCTTTCCAGCCGGTAAACAGCAGGATGCAGACAACGATCAATGAAAGCAGCACTCCCCATGGGCGAACTGCCGCTTCGGCGCCTTGGCTGTAGCGAAGATAGAAATTGATCAGCGCCAGAACGACGGCGGTCAAATTGCCGACCATGTGGTACCAGGCGTCCGTCAGGGCGCGGATGCGCGGCTCGCTCAGGAAATCGATAAAGCCGGCAATCGCCGCCAGGAGAGCCATGACGATGGCTGCTCCAATCAGCCACATCGACGCGCGTGCCCAAAAGGCGTCGGCAGTCCCCCAGAACATCAAATCGGTGAGAAACGCGCCGACAAGGAACGCGACAGGAAAGGGAATGAGCATCGGATGGATGGGATGACCTCCCACCTTGGCGGTGCTTAGCGGATTCGCGGCCATGACAATGCCTCCGAATAGAAAAGCTTTGAACAACGCCCAGATAAGGGTTTCGTTCCAATCCGGATGGAAGCTCGCAAGACCGTTTTCGCGATGCCGCCCCCCTTTTGCACTCAAGTCACTTGGGGCCGCACAGATACGGCCGACAACAGATCGAGCGGAATTGCGGGGCGGGCGAGATAGAGCGGCGTTATCTTTCGACGGCCACGGCGGACGGCGGCTTTTTGCCCCTGACTATTCCGCCGCTGCCCCGGCGATGCTCTTGCGGCTGGCGTCGACCATGCGCCGCCGCGCGCGGAACACGCCCCACTGCTGGTCGATCAGCACGCCGATGAGGATGACGCCGCCCATCACCGCGAAGTTGAGCGAGGACGGGATGCCGAGCAGATTGACGAGGTTCTGCAGCTCCTGCAGCAGCACGGTGCCGAGGATGACGCCGATCAGCGAGCCCTCGCCGCCGCGCAGCGAGAAGCCGCCGAGCACGGCCGCGGCAATGGCGTAAAGCTCGTAGAACTGGCCGTGGCTGGCCGGCGAGATGGATCGCGTGTACATGGCGAAATAGATCGCCGACAGCGCCGTCAGTACCCCGCAGATGACGTAGGCGGCCATGACGACACGCCCGGTGCGGATGCCGGAATATTTCGCCGCCTCCTCGTTCTTGCCGATGGCGTAGAGATAGCGGCCGAACACCGAGCGGTGCAGCACCACCCACATGACGATGGCGATGACGATCAGGGCGAAGAAGGAGTTCGGCACGCCCCAGGAGCGGCCGGCGGTCAAGAATTCGAGCTCCGGGAAATTCTGGCCGAAGGCGAAGCCGGCGGTGCCGTCGGCGGTGTAGAAGCGGGCGACGCCGCGATAGATCAAAAGGCCGCACAAGGTCACCACGAAGGGCTGCAATTTGAGCCGCGTGATCAGCCAGCCATGCGCCAGGCCGATGATGGCACCGAGCACCAGGATGAGCACGAAGGCCAGCGGCCATTCCATACCGCGCACGGCGATGAAGTCGATGAAAAGCGTTCCCAGCAGCGCCACCAGCGAGCCGACCGACAATTCGATGCCGCCGGTGATGATGACGAAGGCCTGGCCGATCGACAGGATGCCGAACAGTCCGATCAGGTTCGAGGTGTTGGCGAGATTGATAGGCAGCAGGAAGCGCGGATTGATGATGGCGACGATGGCGCCGACCACCAGGATCAGGATCAGCAGGCCGAGATCTTTCTTGCTCATCATCTTCTCCCCAATGCCGGCCCGAGCGCTTCCGCGGCGCGGCGGCAGAATTATTTCGGCTGCTTGCCTACCGCCAGCAGCAGCACGTTTTCCTGGCTGAACTGGTCCTTGTCCAGAATGCCCGAGATCTGGCCCTCATGCATGACGGCGATGCGGTCGGACACGCCGATCACCTCCTCCATGTCGCTGGAGATCATCAGCACGGCGACGCCGGCGTCGGCCAGCGCACGCATCAGCCCGTAGATCTCCGCCTTGGCGCCGATGTCGATGCCGCGCGTCGGCTCATCGAGGATCATCACCTTGGGGTTCATCGCCAGCCATTTGGCCAGCACGACCTTCTGCTGGTTGCCGCCCGACAGCGTGCCGGTGCGCGTCTGCACCGAGGGCGCCTTGATGCCGAGATCTTTTTTCTGCTTCTCGGCGGTTGCCGTTTCGGCGCTGGTCGACACCAAGGAGCGCTTGGCATGCGCCGGCAGGTTGGGCAGCGAAATGTTCTGGGCGATCGAAAGGTCGAGCAGGATGCCGGTCAGCTTGCGGTCCTCCGGCACCAGGAAGATGCCGTGCGCGACGGCATCGGCCGCCGAGCCCAGGGCGAGCGGCTTGCCGGCGAGCTCGAGCGTGCCGCCAAGGCTGCTTTCGATGCCGAAGAACACCCGCGCCAGCTCGGTGCGGCCGGAACCGACAAGGCCGGCAAGGCCGAGGATTTCACCGCGCCTGACGTCGAGATCTACCGGGCGGCCGGGATAGGTCGGGGTGCGGATGGCCTTGGCCGACAGGGCGACGGCGCCGGGGGCGCGGGCCGCCTCGGAAGCCTTCTCGCGCTCCTTCAGCATGCGGCCGATCATCAGCTTGACCATCTGGTCGTGGTTGATGTCGCGCTTGGGCAAGGTGCCGGCCAGCATGCCGTCGCGCAGCACGATGACGCGGTCGGCGACGCGCTCGACCTCGTGCAGGCGATGCGAAATGAAGATGACGCTGATGCCGTCCGCCTTCAGCGCCCTGATGACGTCGAGCAATTTGTCGGTCTCGGCGATCGGCAGGCTCGACGTCGGTTCGTCGAGGATGACCAGCCTTGCCTTGATCGACAGCGCCTTGGCGATCTCGACCATCTGCTGCTGCGCGAGCGACAGTTCGGCGACGGGCGTGTCGGCGGAGAAATTGGCGCCGACGCGCTTCAGGAGCGGCGCCACCATGGCGCGCAGCCTGGCGCGATCGACGAGCCTGAGCGGCCCGGCGCGCAGCGGTTCGCGGCCGAAGAAGATGTTGGCAGCGACATCGAGGTTCTCGAACAGGTTGAGTTCCTGATGGACGAAGGCGATGCCGGAGCCCAGGCTGCCCTCGACGCTCAGGCCGTCATGGGCGGTGCCGTCGACGGTGACGGTGCCGCTGTCGGGCCGCGTCACCCCGCCGAGGATCTTCATCAAGGTGGATTTGCCGGCGCCGTTCTCGCCGACGAGGCCGATGACCTCGCCCGGCCTGACCTCCATCGAGAAGCCATCGAGCGCGACGACGCCCGGATAGGTCTTGCGCACGTTCTCGAGGCTGAGGAACGGGGTGGTCGCGGTGATGGATGTGTCGGTATAATTCATCATGCCTGACAGCGTTGGCGGGCCGACCTCTTGGCAGACTGACTGGCCTCGAAGGCTTCGTCAATGCGAGAGCAGCCGGCCCAAGCGACGTTGAGCCGGCTGAACTGCCTTCGGTCTTAGTTTCCAGCCATCGCCTTCAGATTGGCGGCGTAGGCGTCGACGTCATCCTTGCCGATGATCTTGGTCGGGATGATGATGAGGCCGTCGGCCGGGATGCCCGACTTGTCGCCCTTGAGATAGGATGCCATCAGCTTCATGCCCTGATAGGCCCACTCGAAGGGCTGCTGCACGACGGTGGCGGCAATGGTGCCTTCCTTGACGCCGCCCAGGGTGATCGGATCGTCATCGAAGCCGACGACGGTGATCGAGCCGAGCTTGCCGGCATCGCGCAGCGCTTCATAGATGCGCGGCGTGTTGTAGGAGTAGAAGCCGACCATGCAGGTGACGTCGGGGCTGGCGACCAGCGCGTCCTCGACATTCTTCTTGGCGCGGGCCTGGTCGATGTCGTCGCCGCGCACGTCGACGAGCTCGATCTTGGTGCCGGCCAGGCCATCCTTCATGCCCTGGATGCGCTCCTTGGCATTGTCGGCGCCGAGCAGGCCGACGAAGCCGAGGCACTTGCCGCCGTCTGGCATCGCCTTCTTGGCGATTTCGGCCGCCTGCTTGCCGGCATCGACATTGGACGAACCGATATAGGCGACGCGCTTGGTCTGCGGAGCGTCGCTGTCGGTGGTGAACAGCGCCGTTTCCGAGGCGATCTTGTTCAGCCCGTCGGTCGAGGTCTTGGGATCGACGGCCGAAACCATGATGCCCTTGACGCCGGCGGTGACCAGATCGTCCATCAGCCGCTGCTGGATGGCGACCGAGGACTGCTCGGGATATTTCAGCTCGAGATTGTAGTCGGGCAGTTCGCCCTGCGCCTTCTTGACGCCGGCTTCGGCCGCCTTCCAGAAGTCGGAAGCGCCGTTGACGACGAAGGCCAGCGTCGGCTTGTCGTCGGCGCGCGCGATCGTGCTCGCCGTCAGGCCAAGCAGCAGCGCCGCGGTGGCCACGGATGCATTGCGTATCAAGGATTTCATGTTCAACCTCCCGTTTTGGCCGGTCGTCGGACCGGCCGATCCTGCACTTGTCTGATTTGCCGTTCGCGGCTTGGACGCCCTCCTCCTCAAGGGTTCCCGGCACTGAAGATGGCGTCGTTCCAGCCACGGCGACGGACTTTAGAGACTCATCCCCCGTTCGTAAATAGTCCGATTTGTCTGACATATCACATGTCCGCGACAAGGCTTCGCGGGGCACTATCCGCTTGCCATCGGGCCATTCGCATGCACCGCGCCCCAGGGAAAACGGACGCGACGGACAGACGTTACAGCGCATTTTCGTATTAGTAAACGGTATTAGTTGCGTTCGATGGCGACCGCGCCGGCGGTGACGCCGTTGGCTTTGCCGAGAACGCAAGGGTTTGGCGCAAAAGGGATAATCGGCTCATATGCTGTGATTTTAAGCTGCCCGAGCCCCTTAGCCAGTAGACCGGTCGCCTGCTAATAGATATAAGTCAGCCGATATTTCTATAAACCGGCGCGGCCTTGATGGTCGCCGGGCAGGCCGGACAGGCCGGGGAACACGAACAGCATGAGTGAGACCACCGATATCGCGACGGCAAGGCGCCGCAAGGCGCCGGTGAAGCCCAAGGGCCGGGTCACCATGACCGACATTGCGCGCGCCGCCGGCTGCTCGCAGGCGACTGTTTCCTTCGTGCTCAACAATTCGCCTGGCATAAAACTGTCGCGGCAGACGCGCGAGCGGGTGATCGAGGCGGCGCGCGCGCTGGGCTATAGTGCGCCGGCCTTTTCGGCACTGAAGGCGCCGGCCAGCGCCTTCGACGGGCTGGACGGGGTGATCGGCTTCGCTGTCGACCAGCTCGCCACCAGCCCGGAAGCCGTCGTCGCCATCGAGGGCGCGCGCCAGGCCTCGTGGAACGCCGGCAACGTGCTTCTGGTGGCGCAGACCATGGGCGACGCCGTGATGGAGCCGCGCGCCATAGAGGCGCTGACCAGGCGGGGCATTTCGGCGCTGATCTACATGACCATCTTCACCCGCGAGATCACGGCGCCCGACTTCCTCTACAGCCTCGACATCCCGGTGATCCTGCTCAACTGCTACACGTCGGATTACGCCTTCCCCGCCGTGGTGCCCTCCGAGATCGCCGGCGGCCAGAGCTCCACCCGGCACTTGATCAGCCACGGCCACCGCCGCATCGCCACCATCACCGGCGAGCCCTGGATGCAGGCGGCGCAGGACCGCCTGAAAGGCTACCGCCGCGCTCTTGCCACTGCCGACATCCCTTTCGATCCCGAACTGGTGGTCGAGGGCGACTGGTCGGCAAGTGCCGGCTATGCCGCGACCGTCAAGCTCCTGGCGCTGAAGGACCGCCCGACCGCCATCTTCTGCCAGAACGACCGCACCGCGATCGGCTGCTACGAAGCGCTGAAGGAAGCCGGCCTGCACATCCCGCAGGACATCTCCGTGGTCGGCTACGACGACGAGGAAATCGCCAGGCATCTGTTCCCGCCGCTGACCACCTCGATCCTGCCGCATATGGCGATGGGCCAATGGGCGATCGAACAGCTCGAAGCGCCAGCGACGGTGGGACGGGGGCGCTATCCCATCACCAAGCTGGAATGTCCGCTGGTGGAGAGGGAGAGCGTGCGGGCCGTGGCAGGCTGACCGACCCGGCCGACAAGGCAAGCATTTGGGCGATGAAAACCGGCGCCGCGAGCGCCGGCAGGCCACGGACTTTCCCGTCGGACTTTCCCGCTGCCGGGGCCAGCCAGGCATGCCCTTTCAATTGGCACAGCAAGCGGTCGGGCGCCGGCCCCGAGGCCGCGAAGGCGTGAAAAATGCCGGCCAGCGACGCCGCGAGAGCCCGATTGCGCCAAGATTCGAGGACATTTGTTCCAAGCGCGGCGTGTTGGTTGAACAGATTGGGTTGCAGGCATAGCCTTGCGTCGTCCACCGGGGCTCGCCTCGAGCTTGCGGGGGCAACAGGCGGCGGATCGCGGCGTGCCGCTGATCGAGGAGACGAACATGCAGCTCGAACAATCCCTTGCCGGCATGCGCCGGCGCGACCTTCTCAAAATGATCGGCATTACGGCGGGCAGCGCCGCAATGTACCAGGCCATGACCAGCATGGGGCTGGCGGCAGAGTCCGATTACAAGGGACCGATCAAGCTCGAAGGCGACCCGAAGGGCGCTTCGGTGCTCGTCCTGGGCGCCGGCCTGGCCGGCATGCTGGCGGCCTTGGAACTGCGCCAGGCCGGCTACAAGGTGAAGATCCTCGAATACAATGCCCGCGCCGGCGGCCGCAACTGGACGATACGCGGCGGCGACACCGTTACCGAACTCGGCGGCTACACGCAGAAATGCGAGTTCGACGAGGGGCTCTACCTCAATCCCGGCCCCTGGCGCATCCCTTACCATCACAACGGGCTGTTGGCCTACTGCCGGAGGCTCGGGGTGACGCTGGAGCCGTTCCAGCAGACCAATCACAACGCCCTGCTGCACTCGACCGAGGCCTTCGGCGGCAAGCCCAAGCGCGTGCGCGAGATCGAGACCGACTTCAAGGGCCACACGTCGGAGTTGCTGGCCAAGGTGGCCAAGAAGGGCCAGTTGGAAGGGCTCGTCTCCAAGGAGGACCAGGAGGTGCTGCTCGAGGCGCTGCAGTCCTGGGGCGCGCTGGACAAGGACTACAGCTACAAATCCAGCCTCGCGACCGCCGAATTCCGCGGCTACGAGAAGGAGCCGGGCGGCGGCATCGGCGCCGAGCCGGTGGCGGGTCAGATCATCGGCGCGTCCGACGTGCTGAATTCGCGCCTGTGGGGCAGCCTCGCCAACTTCTCGCTCTACGAATTCCAGACCACCATGTTCCAGCCGGTCGGCGGCATGGGCAGGATCGGCGAAGCCTTCGCCAAGCAGGTCGGCGGCCTCATCACCTACAATGCCAAGGTCACCAAGATCGCCCAGAACGACAAGGGCGTGACGGTGACCTATGAGGACGCGAAAAACCCCGGAACCGCCCAGGAGGCCAGCGCCGACTGGTGTGTGTGCACCATTCCGCTCACCATCCTCAGCCAGATCGAAATCCAGGTGGGCGGCGCCATGCAGGCGGCGATCGGGGCGGTGCCCTATGCGTCCTCGGTCAAGGTCGGCCTGCAGATGAAGCGCCGTTTCTGGGAGGAGGACGAATCGATCTTCGGCGGCGTCAGCTACACCAACCTGCCGATCTCGCAGATCTCCTACCCCAGCACCGGCTTCAACGCCGGCGGCAAGGGCGTGCTGCTCGGCTGCTACACATGGAACGGACCGAACTCCTACGAATTCACCGCCATGACCCCGCAGGAGCGCGTGCAGAAGGCGGTGGAATACGGCGCGCAGCTCCACCCGCAATACAAGCAGGAGTTCGAGACCGGCGTTTCCTGGGCATGGCACCGCTCGCCCTTCACCCTTGGCTGCGCGGGCGACTGGACCGAAGAGGCGCGCAAGGAGCATTACGACAATCTGTGCCAGATCGACGGCCGCATCGTGCTGGCCGGCGAGCATGCCTCCTACATTCCCGCCTGGCAGGAGGGCGCGATCCTGTCCTCGCTCAACGCCATCACCCGCCTGCACCAGCGCGTCATGCAGGGATGAGGCCATGCCGATTCCTTCGTTCACCCCGTATCCCGCGAGGCATCCCATCATGAGCAGCTCCTTCAAAAGACCCTGCGGTCTCATCGCCGCCATGGCTGCCGCCATGGCGTTCACGGCTCCCGGCGCGTTCGCCGATTCGGCCGGCGTCACGTTCAGCCAGGGCGATACTTTCACCGAAAAGGACGGCGCGGCGCTCTATGCCAATGTCTGCGCCGCCTGCCACCTGGACAAGGGGCAAGGCGCGGTCGGCGCCGGCCACTATCCGGCGCTGGCCAAGAACAAGAACCTGGAGACCGGCGGCTATCCCGTAAGCCTCGTCCTGCACGGGCAAAACGGCATGCCGCCGGTGGGGCAGATGATGAGCGACGACCAGGTCGCGGCCGTGGTCAACTATGTCAGGACGCATTTCGGCAACGACTACAAGGATGCCGTGACGGCGCAGGACGTGAAGGATGTCCGCTGAGTGGCGGATGTCGCCCGCACATGCGGCAACGCAAACCGCGCGGCGGGCATTCCGGCGCTCGCCGCCCTCTCGAATGGAAGGAAACGGGTCATGAAATCATCGATCGGGAAATCATGGATCGGGGCCGCCGTGCTGGCGGCGGGAATGCTGGCCGCCGGCGCGGCCTTGGCCGACGACGTCGTTCGCCACAAGATTCCGAATTCGGATTTTCCGATCCTGCGCGCCGTCGAGGTGCCGGCCGGCAAGACCACGGTCTATCTCAGCGGCGCCGTGCCGTCGGTCATCGACGAGAAGGCGGACAAGGCGACGGTCGCCGCCTATGGCGACACCGAGGCCCAGACCGGCTCGGTGCTGAAGTCGATCGACAAGACGCTGGCCGATCTCGGCCTGAAGATGGGCGACGTCGTCAAGATGCAGGTCTTCCTGGTCGGCGATCCCGCCAAGGGCGGCAAGATGGATTTCGCCGGTTTCATGAAAGGCTACACGAAGTTTTTCGGGACCAAGGACCAGCCGAACCTGCCGACGCGTTCGGTGGTGCAGGTCGCGGGCCTTGCCGGCCCCGGCTTCCTGGTCGAAATCGAAGTGACCGCCGTGCGGCCCTGAAGCCGGGGCGTTCGGCCAGCCCGTCGAGCCAGGATGCCGAACGGGCTGGCGAGGCGCGGATCTGGCGGGCCGCGAACCGGGGCGGCTGAAGCGGCCTCGCTCGCCCAGGCACCCACCGAAAGGCGGAGCCGGGCGATGTTGACCCGCCAGTGAGGGCTAAACCGCGCGGAGCCCACGCCCATGCACTAGCCATTCGTCGAAGGCAGGTTGCGGGATCGCGGACGGAAAACCGCCTCACGCTTTTCCCGGAATTGCCCTAGCCTCGCCTCTTCAGCGCAGGGAGAGCGAGATGACCTCAAGTTTCACCGTTCATGACGCCAGCGGATATGAGCAGCTCATGGGCCGCTGGAGCCGCAAGCTCGCGCCCAAATTCATCGACTTCGCCGGGCTTGCCCGCGGCGAAAAGATCCTCGACGTCGGCTGCGGCACCGGCAGCCTGACATTCGAGCTGGCCAAATCCGCCGACCTCGCGGCGATCGCGGCAATCGACTTTTCGCCCGTCTTCGTCGAGGCGGCGAAGCGGCGCAACACCGACCCGCGCATCGAGATCCAGCAAGCCGACGCCACCGCCTTGCCGTTCGCCGACGATGGTTTCGACCGCGCGCTGGCGCTGCTCGTGCTCCACTTCGTGCCGGAGGCCGGCAAGGCGGTGGGCGAGATGCGCCGCGTGGTGCGGCCGGGCGGCGTGGTGGCGGCCGTCGTGTGGGATCATCTCGGTGGCATGCCCGGCATGCGCATGATGATCGACACGGTGGCCGCGCTCAGCGAAGGCGGACGCCAGATGCGCAGCCGCTATTGCTTCCAGCCGATGATGCAGCCGGGCGAAATGAAGCGGACTTTTGTCGAGCAGGACCTGGCCGACGTGACCGAAACCGAGCTGATGATCCGCATGGACTACCGGGACTTCGACGACTATTGGGCGCCGATAGCGGCCGGCGAAGGCCCGCTCGGCAAATACATGATGACGCTCGATCCAGCCGAGCGGACGCGCAGCGAGGCCGCCGTCCGCGATGCCTATGAGGCCGGCCGGCCGGATGGCGCGCGGTCGTTTGCGAACGTTGCCTGGGCTTGCAGGGGCGTGGTGCGGTAAGGGCGCCGAAGAACCGCCCATCCGCCATCTGCCGCCCAGGCCGGTCTCCATGAAGACGCACCGGCGCTATTGCGGCAGACCGGCGGCCTGCAGCGCCTCGCCGAGGCATTGCGCGACCGCCGGGGCGCAATGTACGGCGGCGAACTGCCGACCGTAGCGAAACGTCGGATGCAGCTCACGCACCCGCGCCGCTGCCGCCATCGCCTCGTCCAGCCGGCCGAGCTTGGCCAAGGCGGCGGCCAGTTGCACATAGGTGATGCTGTGGGCGGGATTGGCCTGCACCGACCTGTATGCGGCACGGCAGGCCTCGTCATAGCGGCCGCGCAGCAGATGGCTCATCGCCTGCGCGTCGAAGGCGGCGAAGGCCCAGGGGTCGAAGGGGCTGAGCCGCATCCCGCGCTCGCTCCACGCGATGGCCTGCTCCGCTTCGCCGCTCCAGCCGAGGATGACGCTGCCCAGAATGTAGGTCAGGGCGGATGACGGGCTGACGGCAAGCGCGGCTTCCAGGGCGGTGAAGGCGGCCTTGCGGTCATGTCCATCCATGCCGATCGAAAACCCCGCAAGGGTAAGCGCGGCCGCGTCGTCCTGTCCGTGCAGGATGGCCAGCCGGGCATGGCGTACCGAAGCCTCGCGATCGGCTTCCTGCAAGCCGGCGCGAAGGAACAGGCAATGATGGCACATGGCGGCATTGCCGTGGGCAAGCGCATAGGTCGGCTCGAGTTCGATGGCGCGTTCGAGCAGCACGAGCGCCTGCGCCACCCGTTCGGGCATGCCGGAACCCACGTCCGGCTGGGCGCGCAGCACGAGGTCGTAGGCATCGAGACTGTCGGGGCGCTTGCGCCTCACCCTCTCGATTTCGACGCGCCGCAGGCTGGGCGCGATCGCGCCGACGGCCGCCAGCGCGATCTCATCCTGGAGCGCGAAAATATCGGCGGAGGCGCGGTCGAAGCGCTCGGCCCATATGTGGGCGCCGGTCGAGGTGTCGATCATCTGGCCGGTGACGCGCACGCTGCCGCCGGCCCTGCGCACGCTGCCTTCGAGCACATAGTGGACGCCGAGCTCGCGGCCGACCTGCTTCACGGCCACCGCGCGCCCCTTATAGGTGAAGGAGGAGTTGCGCGCGATGACGAACAGCCAGTTGATGCGCGCCAGGCCGGTGGTGATGTCGTCGACGATGCCGTCGGCGAAATAGTCCTGCTCCGGATCACCGCTCAGGTTCGAGAACGGCAGAACCGCGATCGAAGGCTTGCCGGGCCATGTCAGCGTTGCCGCCTCGGGGCCGAGACCACCGATCGCGACCTCGGGCCCGACATAGCGATAGCCGTGCCGCGGCAGCGTCTCGATCCAGCTTCCGCCGCCGGCCGCGCTCTCCAGCATGCGCCTGGCCGCCGCGATCTGCACCGTCAGATTGCTGTCCTCGATCGCTTGGCCCGGCCATGCGGCGTCGATCAGCGCCTGCTTGGGAACCGGCTTGCCCGTGCGTTCGACAAGCAGCGCCAGCAGCGCGACGGCCCGTTGGCCGAGCGGCGTCGGCTGGTCACCGTGGAACAGGATCCCGGCTTCGCCGTCGATGCGAAAGGGGCCAAAGGCGAGGCTCGTTGCCATTCCCGAAGGAGATACCGTTTGCAATCTTTTCGCAATGATTTCGCAACGGCTTCACGACTGGCCGGCCGGGTAGAGGCATCCTGTGCCGGTGGCTGCGGGAAAAAGCAGCGAACCGATGGAGGATCAAATGAGCGCCGCCCCTGTCATCCGGATGCCCGACGAGAACAAGGGGGTCATGCTGCGTGGCCAGCCGATGGTGTTTCTCGTCACCGGCGAGGATACCAGACACACGAGCATGTTCGACTGCACCATACCGGCCGGCTTCGCCACCGGCCTGCATATCCATCGCGTGCAGGAAGAGACCTTCTATGTGCTTGACGGCGAATGTGTCTGGCACGTCGGCGCGCAGGTAATCCGGGCGACCCCCGGCACCTTCCTGTTCATTCCGCCCGGCGTGCAGCACAACATCACCAATGTCGGCGAGAAACCGGCCCGCGTGCTGATGACCGTCTCGCCGCCCGGGCATGAGCATTATTTCGAGGAACTTGCCAGGCTGGCCGCAAAGAGCTCCCCGGACCCGAAGGCGCTTGCCGAGCTGCGGAACCGCTACGACACCGACCAGCTCTCCACGTTGACGGCGAGTGCCTAGGCGCAGTTGGTACATAGGCGTGATCGGCATGCTTCCGGCGTAACGGCGGCCTTCGGTGCCTCGGATGCCTGGACACAGCAAAGATCATCGCTGCGGCCGAGAGCCGGCCGTCCGACGCGGAGAATCCTGCACCTGGATAAAAGCGCCCAATGGTCTAAGTTGTGCCCGGAGGCTCCCGACGTCTTTTCGCAAAAGGTTCCCGAATGACACTTGGCGGACCGCGCCCGACCTGGCTTACTTTCGACTGCTACGGCACGCTGATCCAGTGGGATGAAGGGCTGATGACCGCGATGGAGACGATCCTGTCGCGCAAGGGCCGCAGGATCGAGGCGCAGAAATTCATCCCGGTCTACGACCGGCACGAACACCAGCTCGAGCATACCAAGCCGCACCTCTCCTTCGCCGAGGTGACCGCCAAAGCGCTGCATCTGGCGATGCAGGACTTTTCGCTGGAAGCGGAAGCCGGAGACGCCGAACTGCTGACATCCTCGATCGGCCGCATGCCGCCCTTCCCGGAGGTCGTCGCGACGCTGCAAAGGCTGAAGCAAGCCGGCTTCAGGCTGGCGATCATCTCCAACACCGGCGACGCCATCATCGCCGGCAATGTCGCGCAGCTGGGCGGCGCCATCGACCGGGTCATCACGGCGCAACAGGCGCAGGCCTACAAGCCGTCGCGGCAAATCTTCGAACACGCCTGGCGCACCCTTGGCGTGACCAGGAACGAGCTGGTCCACATCTGCGCCAGCCCGCATCTCGACCTGACCGCCGCACGCGACCTCCACTTCCGCGCGGTCTGGGTCGATCGCGGGACGGGACGACGCCCGCCGGCGGATTATGAGCCGGACGCGGTGGCGCATGGGCTGGATGATGTGCCGGGGTTTTTTGGGGCGGCTGGGTGGATTTAGGATATCGGAGGGTTGGGCGCGTAGGGTTGAACCACTCCAAAGCCCTTCGGGCCAAAAGTGTCACCCATGTCTCCGGTATAAACCGTAACCTATGTGTCCGGGCCGTACACCCGATTTCCTTGGCGCACCCGACAGGATTCGAACCTGTGACCTCTGCCTTCGGAGGGCAGCGCTCTATCCAGCTGAGCTACGGGTGCTTCCCGGCGGGCCGGAAAACGAACCGGGTGAACCGGCAAGTCACGGCTTCTTAGCGGAAGCGGGCGCGGGCTTCAACGGGCAATTGGAGATTGGCGCGGCGTCGCCTGGTGGGGTGGATTGGTCCTTTCACGGGTGCGGGCCTGTTGGATGTGGCGCTCCCCCTCTCCGTCTCGGCTTCGCCGAGCCACCTTGCCGGGGCGAGCCCAGGGTCTCGCCCGTCCTTCGAGCCCCCAGTTTGTGGGGCGAGGAACCTCCCTCACCCGCCCGCCTCACCTCGCACCGCCCGCCTCCTCACTCCCCGTGCCGCCCTCTTCGCCTTCTTCGCTCCGGTCAGCTCATGCATGGCGTCGAGCTGCATCTGCTGCATCTCGGCCAGGCGCGTCCATTGGCGCGAGATGAGGTAGTCCAGTTTTTCGTGCAAATGGCGCACTTCGAGCTCGGCCTTGAGGTTGACGCGGTAGTCGTTGAAGGAGCGCAGGCGGTCTTTCACCTCCTGGCGCTTCTGGCTCATCATGATGATGGGCGCCTGGATGGCGGCGATGCAGGAGAGCAGCAGGTTGAGCAGGATGAAGGGGTAGGGATCGAAGGCGCGGTTCAAGCCCTCGAACAGGTTGATGGCGATCCACACCAGGAGCACGCCGGCGAACGAGATCAGGAACCACCAGCTGCCGCCGAAGGCCGCCATGTTGTCGGAGACGCGGTCGGCAAAGGAGCGGTGCTCCTCGAACTCCTCTTCCGAGTTTTCCGAAATCGTGTCCTGCCGGGCGATCGATTCCACCACCTGGCGGTCGAGCTCGGAAAATTCGCCGTGCTCCTGCTGGAGCAGCTCCTCCATGTAGCGCATGCGGTAGCGGCCGAGCTCCTCGCGGCTGATGCGGGCGCCATGCGGCAGGTCGGGATGGTCGGAGCGGATGCGGTCGGCCAGGCTCGGGCGCAGGTCGTCGATGCGCACCAGGTCGCGCTTGCGGAATTTGCGGCCCGAGATCGCCGACGGCCTTTTCTTGGGCTTGGCCCGCGAGGCTCCGGGCAAGGCCGGCTCTGAGTCCGGCACTTCCGGCGTGTCGAAATGCTCGTCCGAAACCCCGTGCAGGTCCTCCCCGGTGGTCGGCGCCTCGAAATATTCGCCGCCGCTGTCATTGTCCGCCTGCTGCTCGGACGCCTTGGGGAGGGTGCTCATGATGCGGGCTCCTGCTGTGGTGGAAGACGATAGACCGATGCGGCGATGCTTAGCCAGCATCGCGGCGATTTGGCATGCCTATGCCACGCCTTGCGGACGATTGCGTGACAGGAAGGGGCAGCGGGCCGCCTTTCGGGGCTCGCCTGGTAGACATTCGAGGTTGGCGGCGGCTCTGTGAAATCGTCATCAACCGCTGAGGAACCATAACGGGGCGAAGCTCCGTTGCGGAGCCTGGATCCATTCCGTGACATTGGCGGCGGTGGAGCAGAATTGCGAACCGTTGCGGCGCCTGCGAGTCGCGGCATGGATCCTCGGGTCTGCGCGACGTCGCTACGCTCCTTGCTCCGACGAAGTGATTGGCCGGCGCCTGGGCGACGGCAATAAAAAACCCGCCTTGCGGCGGGTGGCTGGCGCAAATCAGCACCATAGCGAAAATAGTAGCATAGTTGCCTTCACCCTGTCAAGAAAAAATTCCTATCGGGTCAGTCGACGCCATCGCCCGCTTTCGAGCGACTGCGCCGCCCCTCACTGTCCTGCCGGACATCTCTCCCCGTGGAACGGGGAGAGAGGGGCTGTTATCGCCGGTTTCGCCCATCACCAACGCTGCAAAAGGGTGCCGAGGTTGCGGCCAGCCCCTTCTCCCCGTCACTATACGGGGAGAAGTGCCCGGCAGGGCGATGAGGGGCGGCACCGACTTCGATAGTTGAGCAAGCTGGTCCGAAGCGAGGCAGCCCCGAAGCTCGCCCCGCTCACTGCTGTTCGGCGTACATCACCCTGGTCGGGGCGTCGGCCGGCGACAAATTGCGCTGGATCAGCGCCTCGACATGGTCGTTGCGCTGGCGGGCGCTGTCGGCGCCCATCACCACCACGATCAGCTGGCGGCCATCGGCTTCGTAGGAGGTGACGATGTTGAAGCCGGAAGCCCTGATATAGCCGGTCTTGATGCCGTTCACGCCGCGCACGCGGCCGAGCATGTCGTTATGGCCGCGCACCAGCCGGCCGCGGAACATGAAGTCGCTTTCGGAAAAATAGTGGAAATGCTGGGGGAAGCGCTGGTGCAGCGCCATGCCGAGCACCGCCATGTCGCGCGCGCTGGTGACCTGGCCGTCGTCGGGCAGGCCCGAGGCGTTGCGGAAAATGGTGCTGGTCATGCCAAGCTGGCGCGCCTTCGACGTCATCATGGCGGCGAACTCGTCCTCCGAGCCGCCGAGATATTCGCCCACCGCCACCGCCACGTCATTGGCCGACTTGACGACGATGGCGCGGATGGCGGAATCCACGTCGATCGTTTCCCCGCGCCGGAAGCGCATCTTGGTCGGCGGCTGCGAGGCCGCGTGGTCGGAGACCGGGATCTGCGTTTCCTTGGAGACGCGGCCGCTCTCCATCGCCTCGAACAGGAGGTAAAGCGTCATCATCTTGGTCAGCGAGGCCGGATAGCGCTGCGCCCTCGAATTGACCTCGAACAGCTGCTTGCCGCTTCTGATATCGACGACGATGGCCGCGTATTTCTGCGGCGGCGCCGGCACGGCGAGCACAGAGTCCGGCGGTGTCGTGGTCGAGCAGCCCGCAGCCATCAGCAACAGGCCAAGGGCGACGAGAAGTCTCTGGACGAGCGGAAGGCGACGCAAGGGGGACAAGGACAGGTCTGTTCTGGCTGGGCTGTTGCTGAGATGCGGCGAAGCTAACGTAACCCGCCAGCCGCGTCCATTTGGTTAATGGCGGTAGCCCCAGCTTTGTCTGCTTTCGCAAGCTTGTGTTCCAAGGATGATGCAAAATGCCGGTCGCGGCGCTTGCGCATCCGGTGGCGAACGGTTCTTGTTGCGCCTTCGGATTCGATGAGAGCGCTATGGACACGGTCACCCTCAAGGCACGCGGCATTTCGGTTTCGCTGGACACCACGGTCGGCCATATCGCCGACATGGTGATCGAGAATGGCGGGGTGGTCGAGGACGGCGGGCGCCAATTACGGCCGCTGCACCGCGCACCCTGGGTCGGCGCGCCACGCGACACGCTGCCGGCCGACTTGCCCGAGGGCACGGTGCGGCTGTCCGGCGATTTCCTGTGCGCGCCGTTTTCGCGCAGCGACGTCGAGGAAGCACCGCTGCATGGCTGGCCGGCCAACAGCGCCTGGGACGTCACCGAAAGCAGCGCCCTGGACGGCGGCTGGCGAGCCGTTTTCCGGCTGCGCCGCAAGGTCATGGGCGCGACCGTCGACAAGATCCTGACGCTGCGCGACGGCCATGCCTTCCTCTATCAGGAACATGTGTTTTCCGGCGGCCGCGGCGCGATCTCCGTCGCCCATCATCCGATGACGGCGATGACGGATGGCGGCCGGCTGGCCTTTTCGCCAAAACGCTTCGCGGCCTCGCCCGCCGATCCGCTGGAGCCCGATCCCGCGCGCGGCCGCTTCCTGCTCGCCTATCCCGGGCGCAGCAGCGATCTCGGCCATTTTCCCGCCGCCGGCGGCGGCACGCTCGACCTGACGGATTACCGCATGGACGACCGGCGCGAGGATTTCGTCACGCTGGTCGAGGCCGATCATGGCGGGCCGGGCTGGACGGCCCTGGCGCGCCGGGCCGAGGACGATCTGGTTCTGGTGCTGAAGAACCCGGCGGAGCTGCCGGTCACCATGCTGTGGTTCAGCAATGGCGGCCGCGACTACGCGCCGTGGAGCGGCCGGCATCTGGGCGTGCTCGGCATCGAGGACGGGCGCACGGCGATAGGCCATGCCGCCTCGATCGGCGACAACTGGCTGACGCGCGAAGGCGTGGCGACGGCGTTCGCGCTCGGCGAAGGCGCCAGCGTCTCCTTCCGCCATGTCATCGGCGCACTGCCGCTGGCGGGCGGCGAGCCGCCGCAAGAGGTCACCACGGCGGAGGGCCGCATGCGGCTCTTGGGCCGAGGCTCGGCGCGGGAGGTGCCGTTCGACAGCGATTTCCTGCGCATCGGGCAGGCCGCGGCTGGTTGAGCGGATTGGCTTCGAACGTCGGCGTTTCGACACTTGACCACCGCACCTTACCCAAAATGCCGGTTTGAAATTTCCGCCGAGTGCCGACAGAATAACGGTCGCGCCAACCATCAGGGGCAAGCGAGGCCGCCATGTCCGAAATCGCCCATCTCGCCGCCACCATCTTCAAGCGCGCCGGCAAGGCAAAGCGCTTCATCGTCGCCATTGCCGGACCGCCGGGGGCCGGCAAGTCGACATTGTCGGCGAGCCTGCACGATCTGCTGCCGGAAGGCGCCGTGGAGGTCGTGCCGATGGACGGCTTCCACTATGACGACGTCGTTCTCAACCAGCGCGGGCTGCGCGCGCGAAAGGGCGCGCCGGATACGTTCGACTTCGGCGGCTTCGAGACGCTTCTGAAGCGCATCCGGGCGGGCGAGCCCGACATCGCCATCCCGGTGTTCGACCGCGGCATGGAACTGTCGCGCGCCGCGGCGGCGATCATCGGCGCAGAGACCAAATTCATCCTGGTCGAGGGCAATTACCTGCTGCTCGACGAGGAGCCGTGGTCGCGGCTGGCGCCGCTGTTCGATTTCTCGATCTTCGTCGAGGTGCCGCGCAACGAGCTCGAGCGCCGGCTGATGGAGCGCTGGCACGAACATGGCCGCTCTGAGGAGGATGCGCGCGCCTGGATCGCCTCCAACGACATGCCCAACATCGAACGCGTGCTGGCGCGGCGCCGGGCGGCCGACCTGGTGATTGGTTAACCTGCTAAATTGTCGGTATTTTTCGACGGGAACCTTAAGGGGTTTCGCACCGTTATGGGATCCGATTGTCCTGCGTAAGGGGATTTTGCAATGGCAACCAAGGCAAGAAAACCCGCGACCGCCAAGACCAGGGCGACGAAAACGACGCAGGCGAAAGCCGGCGCTGGTCCGGCGATCGCCGAACGTTCGAAGGACGCCAAACCCAGCTTCGGCAAGGCCGCGCCTCGGAAGGTCGCGGCCGCGGCCGCAAAGCCGGCCAGCGCGCGCAAGCCGGCGCCAGAGAAATCCGGCGCCGTCCGCACCGTGGCAAGCGTCGCGGCCGGCGCGGTGGTGGCGACGGCACGCGGCGCCGCTTCGCTGGCGGCTTCCGTGATGGGCAAGGGCGGCCCGAAAGCCAAGGCGAAATAGCCCAGCCGGGCCGGCCAAGGCTACGATATCCCGCGCCCCAGGGCGGCCGGGCCGCTTCAGCCCTTTGCCGGGATTGTCAGGCCCTTCTGCACCGCCGGCCGAGCCAGGCCGCGCTCCAGCCATGCCGCCACATGCGCGAAATCATCGAAGCCGACGAGGTCGCGCGCTTCATAAAAGCCGATCAGATTGCGCACCCAGCCGATGAGCGAGATGTCGGCGATGGTGTAGTCATTGTCCATGATCCATCTGCGGCCCTTCAGCCTGCCGTCGAGAACGCCGAGCAGGCGGCGCGATTCATCGCGGTAGCGCTCCAGCGGCCGCTTGTCGGCAATCTCACGGCCGGCGAATTTGTGGAAAAAGCCGACCTGGCCGAAGATCGGGCCGACGGCCGCCATCTGGAAGAACACCCACTGGATCGTCTCGTAGCGCCGCGCCGCGTCCGCCGGGACGAGCAGGCCGGTCTTGTCGGCGAGGTAGAGCAGGATGGCGCCGGACTCGAACAGGCCGATCGGCTTGCCGTCGGGACCGTTCGGATCGATGATCGCCGGTATCTTGCCGTTGGGATTGAGCGACAGGAATTCCGGCGTCCAGCTTTCGTTTTTGCCGATGTCCACATAATGCGGCTCGTAGGCCAGGCCGATCTCTTCCAGGGCGATCGATATCTTCACCCCGTTCGGGGTCGTCGCCGAATAGAGCTGGATCCGGTCCGGATGCCTGGCCGGCCAGCGGGCGGTGATTGGAAAGGCGGACAGGTCGGCCATCGAGAACTCCTGGGCGGGATTTCGCACCGAGCGGCGCGGTCTGGGTGGGGTCGGCAAAGAATTAGGCGTACGCCCCGGCACGATCAATGCGGCGTCAGGCGTTTGGCCGTGCACGCACAGTCAACAAATCGAATGATGCCGGCATCGGGAGCCGGCAGATTGACCTGCCGGGCAGAACACGATCGCCGGGATCAGATCGCCTTGAAGGCCAGCACCGCATTGGTGCCGCCAAAGGCGAAGCCGTTGCTGATGGCGGCGCGCACCTTGCGCTCGCGCGCGACGTTCGGCGTCACGTCGAGATCGCAATCGGGGTCGGCCTCGCGGAAATTCGCCGTGGGCGGCACCACGCCCTCTCGGATCGCCATCACGCAGGCGATCATCTCCAGCCCGCCCGAGGCGCCAAGGCAATGGGCATGCATCGACTTGGTCGAGGAGACGGAAAGCGAGCGCGCGTGCTCGCCGAAGACGCGCTTGATCGCGGCGGTCTCGATCTGGTCATTGGCCTTGGTGCCGGTGCCGTGCGCATTGAGGTAGTCGATGTCCTCGGGATTCAACCCGGCGTCCGCCAGGCAGAAACGCATCGCCGCTTCCGGCCCTTCTATGGTCGGCGCAACGATGTCGGAGGCATCGGCCGAGAGGCCGGCGCCGACGATTTCGGCGAGGATGTTTGCGCCGCGCGCCACCGCATGATCGTAGCTTTCCAGAACCGCCATGCCGGCGCCTTCGCCCAACACCAGGCCCTGACGATCGGCCGAAAACGGCCGGCAGGTATCGGGCGACAGCACGCGCAGAGCCTCCCACCCCTTCAGCACGCCCCAGACCAGCGGCGCCTCGGTGCCGCCGGCGACCATGACGTCGGCGCGGCCGAGCCTGATCTGGTCGACCGCCGATGCGATGGCGTGGTTGGCCGACGAGCAGGCCGAAGTGACGCCGAACACCGGTCCGCGCAGGCCGAGATGCATGCTGACCTGGCCGGCGGCGGCGCCCGGCATGACCTTCGGCACCGTGAAGATGCCGGCGCGATTCTTGCCCTCGATCAGGATGGCGCGATAGTTCTCCTCGACCGTCTCGAAGCCGCAGACGCCGATGCCGATAACGGCACCCATGCGGTAGGTATTGTCCGCATGGGCGGCCAAACCGGACTGCTGTAAGGCTTCGCGGGCGGCAATCACCGCCAACAGGCTGAAACGGTCCATCGACACCAGCTGCTTGCGCTCTATGCCATGGTCGGGCAGCGCCTTGATCTCGCAGCCGATCTTGACCTTCAAATCGTGCAGGAACGGGTTATCGATGGGGCCGATCGCCGAGCGGCCGGCGCGCATCTCGGTCCAGATCGCCGGCACGTCGGTGCCAAGCCCGCACAAACCGCCGATGCCGGTAATGACGACGCGCTTGTGCATCCGGTCAGGCTTTTTTCGCGATCAGCGCGCGAACGGCCTCGACCATGTCGCCAACATTCTTCAGGTTGCTCCAGGCATCGACCGTGTTCATCTCGATCTCGATGCCATACTGCTCCTCGAGATCGAAGATGATCTCGGTCAGTTCCAACGAATGGATGCCGAGCGCCGTCAATTCGGTGCTGGTGGTGATCTCCTCGCCGCCCGGCTCGGCATGAGCCTTGATCTTTTCGATGATTTCGGTCGCCAGTTGGTCAGCCATTCGGTTTCTTCCCCACTTTGTCGTTTCCCGACGCCAACTGAACAGCGCCTTTTTGTCCTCGATATCAGGCCGCGACCGTCGCCTTGGACCCCCGCCAGGCGTCGCATGAGCGTACCAAGGTGGCTCCCTCTATAGAAACGGAAACGCCATCAAGCAACAAGCTATATATCGACAAAACCGCCGCGGTGCTTAACCTGACGGCGTGGATACGATCGAACATACCGGATTTTCGGCCCCGCCGGCGCAGCGGGCGGCCGGACTGGCGCAGCTCGCCTGCGCCAGTCAAGACGGCCGCACACGGCTGCGCCGCCTCTATCAGGACGGTTCCGCCAAGATAAGGATGCCGGCCGTTTCCGGCGGCCCGCTGGAAGCCGTGCTGATCAACACCGCGGGCGGGCTGACCGGAGGCGACCGCCTCGGCTGGGAGATCGACGTCGGCGCGCATGCCAGCGCCACGATAACGACGCAGGCCTGCGAGAAAATCTATCGCGCCGCTTCCGAGCGGGCCGAAGTCAGCGTCCGGCTAACGGTCGGCGAAAACGGCCGCGTCGCCTGGCTGCCGCAGGAGACCATCGTTTTCGACCGATCGGCCTTTGCCCGCACGCTCGACCTTGATCTTGCCGCCGGCGCCGAGGCGCTGGTGCTGGAAGCCACCGTCTTCGGCCGGACGGCGATGGGCGAACGCGCGGTCCAGGGCGGCTTTCACGACCGCTGGCGCATTCGCCGGGGCGGGACTCTCATCCATGCCGAGGATTTCCGCATCGGGCCCGCCATCGCCGCGGCCCTGACGCGTCCGTCGATTGCCGGCGGCGCCGTCGCCATGGCGACGGTGCTATTGATCTCGCCGCGGGCGGAAGCGCTTCTCGATCCGGTTCGGGAGATCATCGGCGGCCAGGGCGGCGCCAGCACCTGGAGCGTGCAGGAATCTGGCAAGCTTCTTGCGAGGCTGTATGCCGGCGACGGCTACCGGCTGCGCCAGCATCTGGTTCCGCTCGTCGGCTTGCTCAACGGAAAGGCGGGACTGCCCAAAATATGGTCACTGTGATCGTGTCCGCATCATTTCAGGGAAACGCATGAACCTGACGCCGAGGGAAAAGGACAAGCTGCTGATAGCCATGGCGGCGGTCGTGGCGCGCAAGCGTCTGGAGCGCGGGGTCAGGCTCAATCATCCGGAGGCGATCGCGCTCATCACCGACTTCGTCGTCGAAGGCGCCCGCGACGGCCGTCCCGTCGCCGAGCTGATGGAAGCCGGCGCCCACGTCGTCAGCCGCGCGCAGGTGATGGAAGGCATCGCCGAGATGATCCATGACGTGCAGGTGGAGGCGACATTCCCCGACGGCACCAAGCTGGTGACCGTGCATGAGCCGATACGGTGAGGAGACAGATATGCTTGAGCTGCGCCCGAACTGCGAATGCTGCGACAAGGACCTGCCGCCGGAAGCGACGGATGCGCTGATCTGCACCTTCGAATGCACCTTCTGCGCCGATTGCGTGGAAGACGTGCTCGGCGGCGTCTGCCCCAATTGCGGCGGCAATTTTTCGGCACGGCCGATCCGTCCGCCGGCAATGCTGAAGAAGTATCCCGCTTCGACCAAGCGCGTCCTCAAAGCCGAGAGCTGCGGTCCGCGCGAGGCCGCGTGACCTCTGCGCTCACCAACGAAAGGCAAGTAGAATGATCCCCGCCAAACGCCTGTGCCTCTCTGCGATTCTGCTCATGGCAGCCGCAATGCCCGCCTACGCCCATGTCGGGGCCGGCACGACCTCCTCCTTCGCGGCCGGCTTCATGCATCCGCTCTCCGGCCTCGACCACATGACGGTGATGGTCGCGGTCGGCCTGTGGGCGGCACAGAAAGGCGGCAAGGCCATGTGGGCATGGCCGGCGGCCTTTGTGGGCGTCATGCTGGCCGGTGGCGCGCTCGGCATGCTGCATGTGCCGCTGCCCTTCGTCGAGCCGGGCATATTGGCGTCGGTGGTGGCGCTCGGATTGTTCGTGGCGCTGGCCGTCGATCTTCCTGTCACGGCCGGCGTCGCCATCATCGGCGCGTTCGCGCTGTTTCATGGCCACGCCCATGGCACTGAAGTGCCGGAAAATGCCGCAGGGCTTGAATATATGGCCGGCTTTGCCGTCGCCACGACGCTGCTGCACGCCGTCGGCATCGCCGCCGGGCTTGGCCTCGGCAGGCGATTTCGCGTGCTCGTGCGGGCCGCGGGTGCCGCCTGCACGGCGATAGGGCTCGGCCTCGTCTTCGGCGCCGTGTGACGAACGATGATCCCGGGTGAAATCATTCCCGCCGACGGCGACATCGACCTGAACAAAGGCCTGCCGACGGTTACGCTCAAAGTGGCCAACAGCGGCGACCGGCCGATCCAGGTCGGCAGCCACTATCATTTCTTCGAGACCAATGAGGGCTTGAAATTCGACCGCGAACAGGCGCGCGGCATGCGCCTCGACATCGCCGCCGGCACCGCCATGCGCTTCGAGCCCGGACAGGAGCGCGACGTTACGCTGGTGCCGCTGGGCGGCAAGCGCGAGGTCTATGGCTTTCAGCAGAAGGTGATGGGCAGGCTGTGAGGCCGAGGGCGTCTCATGCGCGGCGTGCAAAGAGGGCAAAGGGCTTTCGGGCGAGCACGAAAGCGAGTTGTGCCCTCGGCTCAATCGGACGGCTTGGCCGCCGCATAGATGACGATTTTTCCGGGGTCGTCGAATTCCACAGCGAGAACGTCCTGCGCAAGCACGCGTCGCGAGTCGATGGCATTGAACAGCAGCGCGTTGGCCTCGATCTCCTTGCGCAGCTCCGCAATGTCGTCCTGATGCTGCTTGACCTTGGTTTCGATCGCCGGCGGCGGACCGCCTTCGGTGCGCGCGGCATCGGTCAGGAACACGATATCGACCTTGTCGAGCTTGGATGTCTTGCGCACCGTGCCGATGTTTTCACGCGTCCGATCAATCGCCCTGGCAACTTTGCCGGCTTCGGCATCGCTCCTGGTTTCTTCCTGCTTGACGTCCGAGCCGATGATCCGGTTGACGGTCTCAGGGCTTTCGAGCCCTTGTGCGTGAAGGGAGGCTCCGGGGCTGCCCACCGCCAGGAATGCCATGGAGGCGAAGGCATAGAGCCGTCTCTTGCCGGGATTGATCGCCATCGCTCGCTCCTGGACGGGTTCATTTCGCGGCGCCGTTCAGCGCCGATGAAACGAAACGGCTCCTGCCCGGCCAAGGTTCCCTTCCAGATAGCGCGGGCGGACCGGACGACGGCCCGCCGCGCAGGCGCGCCGTCAGCTCGCCTTCTTGGTGATCAGGGTCAGGGCGCCGTTGGGCTCCATGCTGGCCGCGACCACCTGCGCCGAGGTCATTCCCTTGGCCTCGAGGGCGGATTTGACCTTAGGCGTGGCATCGATCGAGCTGCGCAGCTTCTGCAGGCCGGCATCGCCGCGCTGGGCGATCACCTGGTTGACCTGCGTCTGGGTGTCCTTCGGCAGTTCGGTGATGTCGACGATGTTGACGCTCTGGATCGTCGGCGCGGCCTGCTGCCCGCCGGGGGCGGGCGCGGCCGGCGCTGCCGGAGCGGGCTGCTGCGCGGGCTGCTGCTGGGCAATGGCGGCACCCGCCAGCATCAGGGTGGCGGCAGCGGCGAGAACTATCGTTTTGCGCATGGATTTTCCTTCCATCGATTTGGCAAACGGTCGTTTTGGGGTGACCCTCCAACCTCAACCGCCAAATGGGATCAGAAGGTGTCGACCAGCGGGTCATTGCGTGACCATTGGATGGCAGCAATGTGCAGCCCGGTTTCACCAGCACCGCAATTCGGGAGCAATCACTGATGGCCAGAATAACCCGCGCCGCCTATGCGCAGATGTACGGCCCGACGGTCGGCGACAGGGTGCGGCTTGCCGATACCGAACTCTTCGTCGAGGTCGAGAGGGATTTCACCATTCATGGCGAGGAGGTGAAATTCGGCGGCGGCAAGGTCATCCGCGACGGCATGGGCCAGAGCCAGGTTTCCCGCGCTGAAGGAGCGGTCGACACCGTCATTACCAATGCGCTGGTGATCGACGCCAGCGCCGGCATCTTCAAGGCCGATATCGGCCTCAGGGACGGCCGCATCGCGGCAATCGGTAAGGCCGGCAACCCGGACACGCAGGATGGCGTCACCATCATCATCGGCCCCGGCACCGAGATCATCGCCGGCGAAGGCAAGATCCTTACCGCGGGCGGCTTCGACGCGCATATCCATTTCATCTGCCCGCAGCAGATCGAGGAAGCGCTGATGTCGGGCATCACCACGATGCTGGGCGGCGGCACCGGCCCGGCGCACGGCACGCTCGCCACCACCTGCACGCCCGGGCCATGGCACATGGCGCGCATGATCCAGTCCTTCGACGCCTTCCCGATGAATATCGGCCTGTCGGGCAAGGGCAACGCTTCCCTGCCCGCGGCGCTCGAGGAGATGGTGCTGGGCGGCGCCTGCTCGCTGAAGCTGCACGAGGACTGGGGCACGACGCCGGCCGCGATCGACTGCTGCCTGTCGGTGGCCGACGACCATGACGTGCAGGTGATGATCCACACCGACACGCTCAACGAGAGCGGCTTCGTCGAGAACACGGTGGCGGCGATCAAGGGCCGCACCATCCACGCATTCCACACCGAAGGGGCGGGCGGCGGGCATGCGCCCGATATCATCAAGGTCTGCGGCCTGCCCAACGTCATCCCGTCCTCGACCAACCCGACGCGGCCCTACACGGTCAACACGCTGGCCGAGCATCTCGACATGCTGATGGTCTGCCACCATCTGTCGCCGTCGATTCCGGAAGACATTGCCTTCGCCGAAAGCCGCATCCGCAAGGAGACCATCGCGGCGGAGGACATTTTACACGACATCGGTGCCTTCTCGATCATCTCCTCGGATTCACAAGCGATGGGCCGCGTCGGCGAAGTGGCGATCCGGACCTGGCAGACCGCCGACAAGATGAAGCGCCAGCGCGGTTCGCTGCCGCAGGAGACCGGCAACAACGACAATTTCCGCGTCCGCCGCTATATCGCGAAATACACGATCAACCCTGCCATCGCGCATGGATTGTCCAGGGACATCGGCTCGGTCGCTGTCGGCAAGCGCGCCGACCTGGTGCTGTGGAACCCGGCCTTCTTCGGCGTCAAGCCTGATATGGTGCTGATCGGCGGCATGATCGCGGCGGCGCCGATGGGCGACCCCAACGCCTCGATCCCGACGCCGCAGCCGATGCACTATCGGCCGATGTTCGGCGCCTATGGCAAGGCGCGCACCAACTCGTCGGTAACCTTCGTCTCGAAGGCGGCACTGGAGTCCGGTCTGCACGGCCGGCTCGGCGTCGACAAGCAGTTCGCCGCGGTCGAAAACACGCGTGGCGGCATCGGCAAGCACTCCATGGTGCTCAACGACGCCACGCCGCATATCGAAGTCGATCCCGAGACTTACGAGGTTCGTGCCGACGGCGAACTCTTGACCTGCGAACCAGCGACGGTGCTGCCGATGGCGCAGCGATATTTTCTGTTTTGATAAGATCGCCGCGAGCCATTGCCCTCGTTAAATGCGGCGGTGAGTGGGTTGTGCCGACTGCCCGAATGGGCCCACTCGTTCTCCGCGGGCTTGGAAATTGTGCACTTTGGGAGCAATATCTCCTCAATGAACAAGATATTTCGCAAACAGCAATTGACGCCCTACGAGGCCGACTATGCTCAGTGGTGCGCCGAGCAGGGCGCGTTGCTGCGCGAAGGTCGTCTTTCCGACCTCGATCGTGAGAATGTTGCCGAGGAGATCGAGAGCTTGGGGCGGAGCGACAAAAGGGAAATTGCGAGCAGGCTTGGCACTTTGGTCCTTCATTTGCTAAAATGGGAGTTTCAGTCTGAGCAGCGCAAAACGGGCTGGTTGCTGACAATTCGGGAGCAACGGCTTCGGATTGAGGGCCTGCTTGATGAAAGTCCGAGCCTCAAAAAATATCCTGCGCAGGTGCTCGATCGAGAGTTCAAGATAGCAAGATTAAAGGCCTTGGACGAAACAGGCCTGAGAGATCGGGATTTCCCTGTCCATTGCCCCTATGGGATCAAGGAAATCTTGGACGATGATTATTTCCCAGGATCACCGTGGTCTTCAGACAACCTTATGCGCGAATAGACTGATAGTGGTGTGTTGACGGACGTTCCATCACCTGGCGAGCATTCGGCATGGCCACCGAAATAGCTTCGCCCCACGACATCTTCCCGCATATCCGCATCGTCCTGGGCATGGTGATCGGGCTCGGCGTCGCGCGCCTGTTGTCGGGGGGTGGCGCGCATCGTCCAGCATCCCGGCCAGTACCGGCTCTATACGGTGCATCTGGCCTGGGTCGCTTCGGTGCTGTTGATGCTGGTGCATTTCTGGTGGTGGGAGTTCGGCCTCTACGCCATCGAAACATGGACCTTCGGCAAGTACCTGTTCATCATCTTCTACGCCATCACCCTGTTCCTGCTCTGCGCGCTGCTGTTTCCGGATTCGATGCTCGACTACACCAGCTATGAGGATTTCTTCTATTCGCGCCGCGCCTGGTTCTTCGGCCTGCTGGCCGCGACCTACGTGCTCGACGTGATCGACACGCTGCTAAAGGGGCCGGAGCATTTCGCCCGCTTCGGCAACGAATATCTGTTTCGCACGCCGGTCTTCGTCGCGCTGTGCATCGCCGCGATCCTGGTGCGCGACCGCCGGTTTCACATCGCCTTCGTCGCGGCGGCGCTGATTTACCAGGTATCGTTCATCCTGCGGCTGTTCGACACGATCGTATGACGGCCGCGGATGCTCTAGGCTGACCGGGAAAGGCAGGGTTCAATCATGTACAAGGCCGTCGGATCGCGTGGATCCCGGGTTAGCCGTGTTCTGTGGATGCTCGAAGAACTCGGGCAGGCCTATGAATTCGTCGAAATTCCCCTGCGCTCGCCCGAAGCCTATGCGCTCAATCCCTCGGGCAAGGTGCCGATCTTGATCGACGGCGAGCTGACGCTGACGGATTCGGCGGCGATCTGCGTCTATCTCGCCGATAAGCACGCGGATAAGGGCATGGGCGCCAGTCCCGGCCTCGCAGGCCGCGCCGAAATGGATTCCTGGATGCATTTCGCCCAGTCCGAGCTGGAAGCGCCGTTGTGGAACAAATTGCGCCACCGTTTCCTGCTGCCCAGGGAAGTCCGGGTCGATGTCGGCCCCGCGGCCGCCTACGATTTCGCCTCGGAGGTCAAGGCGCTGGACCGCCGGCTTGGCGACAAGCCTTTCGCGCTCGGCGACCGGTTCTCGGCTGTCGACGTGCTGCTCGGCGACATGGGCGGCTGGGCCCGAGCCGGCCGCTTTCCAATAGAATCCGACCGCGTCAACGCCTATTTCGACCGCGTGCTTTCACGCCCTGCCCGTGCCCGGGCGCAAGCCAATGGCGGAGCCATGAAATGAAGCTCAACCTCAACACCGACTTCACGAAGTTCCCGCGCGCCATCTCGGTGCTGACCTCCGGCAATGCCGGCACCACGGCGCCATCCGGCCGCGCGGTTCTTGCCCATGACGAGCGGCATCTGCGCCGCCGGGCGATCGAATTGTCCGATGGCAGCAAGGTACTGGTCGACCTGCCGGAGCCCGTCACCCTCAACGACGGCGACAGGCTGGTGCTGGAAGACGGCCGCCACGTCGAGATCATCGCGGCGCCGGAGGAGGTCTATGATATCCGCGCCCGCGACGCCGTGCATCTGGCCGAGCTTGCCTGGCATATCGGCAACCGCCATCTCGCGGCGGCGATAGAGGCGGAGCGCATCCTCATCCTGCGCGATCATGTCATCAAGGCGATGCTGGAGGGGCTCGGGGCCACGGTGAGCGAGGTTTCCGAACCGTTCAAGCCGGTGCGGGGCGCGTATTCCGGCGGCCATGACCACGGCCATGCGCACGCCCACAGCCACGCCGAAGCGCACAGCCACGGCGGGTCGCATTCGCACAACCATTCGCACGACCACCATGATCACCACGACTGATCAGCCATCCGGCATCGCCCTGCTGCGATTGATGGCATGGCTGTCGCCGGTCTTTCCGGTCGGCGGCTTTTCCTACAGCCATGGCCTCGAACGCGCCGTGCATGATGGGCTGGTGACCGATGCGGCGGGCCTCGCCGCTTGGCTTGAAACGCTGGTCGAGATGGGCTCCGCCTGGAACGATGCCGTGCTGTTCGCGGAGAGCTGGCGCAACGCCCGCGACGGCGGCGATCTGGCCGAAGTCGCCGCACTGGCCGAGGCGTTGGCCGGGTCACGCGAGCGCCATGCCGAGACGATGCTGCAAGGTGCTGCTTTCCTGAAGGCCGCGGCGGCGTGGCCCAACCCGGTGCGGGCGCGCCTGCCGGCGGAGTGTGCCTATTGCGTCGCCGTAGGCGCGGTCGCCGGCGGAAACGGCATCGCCTTGCCGGACGCCCTGTCCGCCTTCCTGCAGGCCTTCTTCTCCAATCTCGTCCAGGCTGCAATCCGGCTGGGTGTCATCGGCCAGAGCGACGCCGTGATGCTGCTCGCCAGCTTCGAAGTACTGGCCCTTGCGACGGCCGCCCGCGCATCCCGCTCGACAATGGACGATCTCGGCGGTTGCGCCTTTGTCTCTGATATCGTGGCGATGCAGCACGAAACCCAGTATTCGCGATTGTTCCGCTCATGATCGTCCTTGCCTTCATCCTCTCATTCGTCCTGCTGGTGATCACCGCGTTGCACGTTTATTGGGGCATTGGCGGGATATGGCCGGGCAAGGATGCGGCGTCCTGCGCGCATGCGGTCGTCGGCTTTCGCGGCGTCGACGAGATGCCGGCGCCGTTCGCCTGCTTTGCCGTCGCCGCCTGCCTGGCGCTGGCAACGCTCTGGCCGATGGCTCTGGAGGGTGTGTTTGCCTCGCCCTTTCCCAGGGAAGGCCTCGCCGCCACCGCGCTGCTGATCGGGCTGGTGTTTCTCGGACGCGGCATTGCCGGCTTCACGCCCCGGTGGCGCCGGCTGGCACCGGAACAGCCTTTCGCGCGGCTCGATAGGAGCCTTTATTCGCCGCTGTGCCTGCTGATCGGGCTCGGCTTCGCAGTTCTCGCCATCACGGAGTTCCCGACATGACGCAGCCCAACGGTCCCCTTCGCATCGGCATTGGCGGCCCCGTCGGTTCGGGCAAGACGACGCTCACCGAGAAACTGTGCAAGGCGCTGCGTGAGGAATTCTCCATCGCCGTCGTCACCAACGACATCTACACAAGGGAAGACGCCATGATGCTGGCGCGGCTGCAGGCGCTGCCGGAAGAGCGCATCGTCGGCGTCGAGACCGGCGGCTGCCCGCACACCGCCATCCGCGAGGACGCCTCGATCAATCTGCAGGCGATCGCGGAGCTCAACCGCAAATTCCCCGATCTCGACATCATCTTCATCGAATCCGGCGGCGACAACCTTGCCGCCACCTTCTCGCCGGATCTCGCCGATCTCACGCTCTATGTCATCTCCGTCTGCCAGGGCGAGGAGATCCCGCGGAAAGGCGGCCCGGCGATCACCCGTTCCGATTTCCTGATCATCAACAAGAGCGACCTGGCGCCCTATGTGAACGTCAATCTCGACGTGATGGAGAGCGACGCCACCCGCATGCGCGGCAAGCGGCCGTTCGGCTTCACCGACCTGTCGCGCGGCAAGGGGTTGCGGGAGGTGATCGATTTCATCGTCGAGCATGGCGGCTTGAGGCTCGGGACCGCCGCAAGCACGGCGGCGTGAGCCGGCTGCACCAACCGAAACCGGTTGCGGGCACAAGCAGGGCACGGCATTGTTCCTAAAACCCGGAGGATTTTTCGATGAGCATCGCCCGCCTGCAAAAGGAACCGCTGACCAACCTGCCCTTCTACGAGGAGCGCGTCGATCTTGCCTGCGCCTTCCGCTGGACGGCGCGGCTCAACATGCACGAGGCGGTGGCCAACCATTTCTCGCTGGCGGTCAACGAGGACGGCACAAAATTCCTGATGAACCCCAATCAGGTGCACTTCTCGCGCATCAAGGCGAGCGACCTTTTGATGATCGACGCCAACGATCCCGAGACGCTGTCCGGCCCGAATGCGCCCGACCCGACGGCGTGGGGCCTGCACGGCGCCATCCACCGCAACGTCCGCCATGCGCGCTGCGTCATGCATGTGCATTCCATCCACGCCACCGTGCTGGCCTCGCTCGCCGATTCTAGGCTGCCGCCGATCGACCAGAATTCGGCGATGTTCTTCAACCGCCACGTCGTCGACGCCCATTATGGCGGTCTGGCCTTCGAGGAAGAGGGCGAGCGCTGCTCGCAGCTCCTGACCGACCCCAAGGTCAAGGTAATGGTGATGGGCAATCACGGCGTGCTGGTCATCGGCGACACGGTGGCCGACGCCTTCAATCGCATGTTCTATTTCGAACGCGCCGCCGAGACCTACATCAAGGCGCTGTGGACAGGGCGGCCGCTACGCACGCTTTCCGACGCCATCGCCGAGAAGGCGGCAAGCGAAATGGACGACTATCCCGGCCAGGCCGAGCGGCATCTCAGCGAGCTGAAGGCGATCCTCGACGAGCAGGAGCCGGTCTACCGGAACTGAGGTTTAAAGCCCCAGTTCAGCCCGCAATTCCTCGGCGCTGTTGATGACCACCGCACCGGGCGGGCCGTCCATCGGTTTTTCCGGCCAGAAGATCGTCTTCATGCCTGCCGCCAGCCCCGCCATGGCGCCCGGCCAGCTGTCGTCGACCGCCACCGCGTGCGCGGGATCGACATCGGCCAGATAGGCGGCGCGCAGGAACGGCTCGGCTTGCGGCTTGCCTTCGCGCACGTCGTTGCGGCTGATGGTCTTCATGCCTGGATAGATCAGGCCGACCATGTGCAGATTGGCGTCGACGATCATGCGGTCGGAATTCGAGACCACGGCTTGCTGCACGCCAAGCGCGCGCAATTCGTTGAATATCTCGATCGCACCGGGGCGCGGCTTCAATGTCGCGACAAGCGGCAGATAATGCTCGTATTTATGGACGATCCACTCGTCGAAGGGCAGATCCAGGCCGAACTCGTCGCGCATCATCAGGTAGACCGGCCAGGCAGCGACCCCGAGAACGCGCTCATGCAGGTCGGGCGGAGGCTGAAGGCCGACATTGCGCATCGCCGCCACCAGGGCTGCTTCGTGCAGCGGTTCGCTGTCGACCAGCGTGCCGTCCATGTCCCAAAAAACCGCTTTCGGTGTCATGCAACGCTCCTTTTGGCGTTCCCTTAAAGGGTTTACCCCGCGAGATAAACCATCCGGACGGCAGAACGTGCCACCTGTCGGAACGGAAATCCCCCTTTTGCCTGCCGTGGAATCCCCAGGCCGACGATGATCCGGCCGATCCCTCGCCCGCAGAAGCAAGCAATTGCCCTGGCGATTGACAATTGCGCAGCGCGCTGTTCCCTGCGAAAGTAGGCGCGACCGCTTCCATGACCGGCGGTTTCGGGAGGCAGGACGTGAACAACCGGCAGGAGGGCGGCAGCAACAGGTTGGACGATGCCGCGCGCGCGGGCTGGCTCTATTACGTTGCCGGCAACACGCAGGACCAGATCGCCGCCACGCTCGGCATCTCCAGACAGACGGCGCAGCGGCTGGTGTCGCTGGCAGTGTCGGAAGGCCTGATCAAGGTGCGCGTCGACCATCCGATCGCCAACTGCCTCGACCTCGCCGCCCGCCTGAAATCGCGCTTCGCGCTCGACCTGGTGGAGGTGGTGCCGAGCGACCCGACCTCATCATCGACGACGATCGGCATCGCCGAGGCGGCGGCAGCGGAAATTGAGAGGCGACTGAGATCGCCGGCCCCGATCGTGCTGGCGATCGGCACCGGCCGTACGCTGAAGGCGGCGATCGAGCAACTGCCGCCGATGGAGTGCCCGCAGCACAAGGTGGTGTCCCTGACCGGCAATATCTCGCCGGACGGTTCGGCCGCTTTCTACAACGTCATCTTCACCATGGCCGACAGGGTCAAGGCGCGGTCGTTCCCGATGCCGTTGCCGGTCATCGCCTCCTCGCCGCAGGAGCGCGAGATGCTGCTCAGCCAGCCGATGATCCAGCCGACGCTGGCGCTGGCCGCGGAGGCCGACGTCACCTTCGTCGGCATCGGCGACCTCGGCCCGAAGGCGCCGCTCTATGAGGACGGCTTCATTTCCGACGCCGAGCTGAAGGCGCTACAGAAGGCCGGCGGCGTCGCCGAAATTGTCGGCTGGGTGTTCGATCGCGACGGCCGCATGATCGAGGGCATCACCAACGACCGGGTGTCGTCGGCGGCCCTGCCGTCACGCGAGAAGTCGCTGGTCATCGCGCTCGCCATGGGTGAACGCAAGCTGCCGGGCATCCTGGCGGCCGTGAACCGCCGGCTGGTCAACGGCCTTATCACCGACGAACGAACCGCCGCCGCCCTGCTGGCGAGCGGATGAGCCAAAAGCCTCGAGGCAACATCGATTTGCGATAAAATCCGGGCGGGCTATCCATGCCGTCCGAAGGGGTCGTTGCCGTCGAGGAAGCCAAGGTCCCGCCGCAAGTGCGGTGACAGGTCCCTGATGTCGAGATGCGCCTTTTTCCTGGTCGCGAACCAGCCGAATCCGTCCGCAAGCCATGAAATCCAGCGATGATCCGGAGCGGGAGTGCATTTTTGCTGCGCCATGGTCATGATCGTCAACCTTCGCTATCTTCAACCCGAGTGACGGGCTGAGGATGAATGTCGGTCTTGCCGGCCGCCTTTGCCAATCGAACGTCGATAAGGACCCATAAGGAGGCTTTATGCCGGATCTCAGCTCGCGACAGGTTGCGCAGCTTCCGCCGCTGCAGGCGATCCGGGTGTTCGAAGCGGTGGCGCGGCATCTGTCCTTCACCAAAGCGGCCGAGGAACTGGCGATGACGCAGGCAGCGGTCAGCTATCAGATCAAGGTGCTGGAGGAGCGGGTCGGCGCGCCGCTTTTCCTGCGCCGGCCGCGACAGATCGAGCTCACCGAAGCCGGACAGCGCCTGGCGCCGGCGGTCAGCGAGGCCTTCGCCATACTCGGCCAGGCCTATGCGGCGGCGCGCGGCGGGGCGGACGGTCTGCTGTGCGTCACCACGGTGCTGACCTTTGCCTCCAACTGGCTGGCGCATCATCTGGGTTCGTTCCAGATCGCGCATCCCGCCCTTGCCGTGCGGCTCGACACATCCAGCCGCCTGACCGATTTCGCCCGCGAGGATGTCGACCTTGCCATCCGCTCGGGCGGCGGCAAATGGCCGGGACTGGAGGCCTACAAGCTGCTCGACGCCGATTTCACGCCGATGCTGAGCCCCAAGCTCGCCGCGAGCATCGGCGGCGTCAAGGAACCGGCCGATCTGCTCAAGCTGCCTATCCTCGATCCCGGCGACATCTGGTGGACGCAATGGTTCGAGGCCGCGGGCGTGCAAAGCCATGACCTTGCCAAGCGCCCCGGCAGCAGCATGGGCGCGCAGGCCTATGAGGCCAATGCGGCCATCGCAGGCCATGGCGTGGCGGTCCTGACCAGGGCGCTGTTCAAGGCGGAACTCGCCGACGGCCGCCTGATCCAGCCCTTCGACCTGGTCGGCGACGACGGCCACGCCTACTGGCTGGTCTATCCGGAGGCGCGCCGCAACGTGCCGAAGATCCGCGCTTTCCGCGACTGGATCCTGGCCGAGATCGCCTGCTGACCGGCTAACTCCAGGATCAAAACCGCGCTCCATCCAGATCACCGTTGTCGCCCGCTCCGCACCTGCGGGACGGCCATTTGCAACGCGCCAGGTCGGCGCTCCTCCATCGAGTGTGCGCTGCACCATCGAATCTGGCTTGACATAATTCATTCTTAGTGAGTAATTGCTCACAGCCAAGGCAAATGCTCATCTTGGTCCATGGGAGGAATTTGATGAAACTTCGTACGCTCATCCTGGGCTTGTGCTCGGCCAGCGCGCTCGCGTTCGCGGCACATGCCGAATCCATCACCATCGCCACCGTCAACAATGGCGATATGGTCCGCATGCAGAAGCTGACCGACGACTTCACCAAGGCGAACCCCGACATCCAGCTCAACTGGGTGACGCTGGAAGAGAACGTGCTGCGCGAGCGCGTGACCACCGACATCGCCACCAAGGGCGGCCAGTATGACGTGATGACCATCGGCACCTACGAGGTCCCGATCTGGGCCAAGCAGAGCTGGCTGTTGCCGCTCGACAAGCTCGGCGACGACTACGACGCCAAGGACATCATCCCGGCGATCGCCGGCGGCCTCTCGGTCGACGGCAAGCTCTATGCCGCGCCCTTCTACGGCGAAAGCTCCTTCGTCATGTACCGCAAGGACCTGATGGAGAAGGCAGGGCTGAAGATGCCCGACGCGCCGACCTGGGACTTCATCAAGCAGGCCGCCGACAAGATGACCGACCGCGCCAATGGCGTGAACGGCGTTTGCCTGCGCGGCAAGGCCGGCTGGGGCGAGAACATGGCCTTCCTGACCGCCATGTCGAACTCCTTCGGCGCGCGCTGGTTCGACGAGAACTGGAAGCCGCAGTTCGACCAGCCCGAATGGAAGAACACCTTGCAGTTCTATGTCGACCTGATGAAGGCCGACGGCCCCGAGGGAGCGTCCTCCAACGGCTTCAACGAGAATTTGGCGCTGTTCCAGCAGGGCAAGTGCGGCATGTGGATCGACGCCACCGTCGCCGCCTCCTTCGTCTCCGATCCCAAGGCCTCGCAGGTCGCCGACAAGGTCGGTTACGCATTGGCGCCTGACAATGGGCTCGGCAAGCGCGGCAACTGGCTGTGGGCGTGGTCGCTGGCCATTCCCGCCGGCACGCAGAAGGCCGATGCCGCCGAGAAGTTCGTGTCATGGGCAACCAGCAAGCACTATGCAGAACTGGTCGCCTCGAAGGAAGGCTGGGCCAACGTTCCGCCGGGAACGCGCTCCTCGCTCTATGCCAATCCAGAGTACCAGAAGGCGGCTCCGTTCGCCAAGATGACGCTGGACTCCATCAATGCCGCCGACCCGACGCATCCGACCGTCAAGCCGGTGCCCTATGTCGGCGTGCAGTTCGTCGCCATCCCCGAATTCCAGGGCCTCGGCACGACCGTCGGCCAGCTGTTCTCGGCAGCCCTTGCCGGCCAGTCGAGCGTCGACGACGCGCTGAAGCAGGCCCAGGACGCCGCAACCGCGGCGATGACCGAGGGCGGCTACATCCAGTAAGGCTCCTCCCGGTGCCTAAGGCCGGTCGCCGACCATGGCCGGCAACGGCCGCCCGAAACCCAGTTCGGGCGGCCACTTCCCGACAGCTCGAGAAAATTCCGTCCGATCCTTGAAGGGTGACCGTCATGGCTACTCAGCAGACCCGTTCGCTTGCCCGTTTCATGATGGCGCCATCCGTCGTCCTGCTGCTCGTCTGGATGGTCGTTCCGCTGGCGCTCACGCTCTGGTTCTCCTTCCAGCAGTACAATCCGCTCAATCCGATCCGCGACGGCTTCGTCGGCTTCTCCAATTACGCGCTGTTCTATTCCAACCCGGCCTTCCTGCAATCGATCCTGAACACGCTGCTGATCGTCGTCAGCGTGCTTGTGATCACCGTGGTCGGCGGCATCCTGCTGGCGCTTTTGATCGACCAGCCGATGTGGGGCCAGGGTATCGTGCGCATCCTCGTCATCTCGCCGTTCTTCGTCATGCCGCCGGTGGCGGCCCTGGTCTGGAAGAACATGATCATGCATCCGCAATACGGCGTCTTCGCCGACATAGCGCGGTTCTTCGGCCTCCAGCCCATAGACTGGTTCGGACAATATCCGCTGACCGCCATCATCATCATCGTCGCCTGGCAGTGGCTGCCTTTCGCGACGCTCATTCTTTTGACTTCGCTTCAGTCGCTGGACGGCGAGCAGAAGGAGGCCGCCGAGATGGACGGCGCCGGCTTCATCAGCCGCTTCATCTACCTGACGCTGCCGCACATGTCGCGGGCGATCACCGTCGTCATCCTGATCCAGACGATCTTCCTGCTTTCGGTCTATGCCGAGATCCTCGTCACCACCAATGGCGGTCCGGGATACGCCTCCACCAACCTGCCCTTCCTGGTCTACCAGAAGGCACTGCTCGAATTCAAAATCGGCCAGGCCTCCGCCGGCGGCATCATCGCGGTCATTCTCGCCAACATCGTCGCCTTCTTCGCCATGCGCGCCGTCGGCAAGAACCTGGACAGATAAGGGAGGAAAAGATGGCACGCGCAGTCACAACCCGGCACAAGACGATCGCGACGGCTGCCGCCTGGATCGTCGCCCTGCTGATCTTCTTCCCGATCCTCTACACCATCATCACCTCGTTCAAGTCGGAACAGGAGGCGATCCAAGGCTTCAACCTGATCCCGTCCGGGACCTTCGAGAGCTATTCCGAGGTCCAGGCGCAGAACGGCTATTTCAAGTTCTTCCTGAACTCGGTGCTGCTCTCGGTCGGCTCGACCATCCTGGCCCTGCTGGTCGCCATTCCGGCGGCCTGGTCGATGGCGTTCTCGCCGACCAAGCGGACCAAGGACATTTTGATGTGGATGCTGTCCACCAAGATGATGCCGGCGGTGGCCGTGCTGTTTCCGATCTACCTGATCTTCCGCGACACCGGCCTGCTCGACAGCCGCATCGGCCTGATGGTGATGCTGATGCTGATCAACCTGCCGATCGTGGTGTGGATGCTCTACACCTATTTCCGCGAAATCCCCGGCGAGATCCTGGAAGCGGCGCGCATGGACGGCGCCTCGCTGTGGAACGAGATCATCTATGTGCTAACACCCATGGCGGTGCCGGGCATCGCCTCGACCATGCTGCTCAACATCATCCTGGCCTGGAACGAAGCGTTCTGGACGATCCGGCTGACCACGACGGAAGCAGCACCCTTGACCGCCTTCATCAGCTCCTTCTCCAGCCCGCAAGGCCTGTTCTGGGCGAAGCTCTCGGCCGCCTCGACGCTGGCGATCGCGCCAATCCTGATCATGGGCTGGTTCAGCCAGAAGCAACTGGTGCGCGGCCTGACCTTCGGTGCGGTGAAGTAGGGGCGCCGTGAAGTAGCAGCGTGCGCCAGGCGGCGGACGGAAATCCACCGGGAGGAAAGCATGGGAAATATCACGCTCAAGAACGTCTCGAAATCCTTCGGCTCGACTTCGATCATTCCTAACATCGATCTCGTCATCGAGGACGGCGAGTTCGTCGTCTTCGTCGGCCCGTCGGGCTGCGGCAAGTCCACGCTGCTGCGCCTGATCGCCGGCCTGGAGGACACCAGCGGCGGCACCATCAACATTGACGGCCGCGACGTCACCGGCGAGGCGCCGGCCAAGCGCAAGCTTGCCATGGTGTTCCAGTCCTATGCGCTTTACCCGCACATGACGGTGGCCAAGAACATCGCCTTCCCACTGAAGATGGCGGGCGAGAACCAGGCGACCATTGACAGGAAGGTGAAGGACGCCGCGCGCGTACTCAACCTCACCAACTATCTGGAGCGCCGCCCCGGCCAGCTTTCCGGCGGCCAGCGCCAGCGCGTCGCCATCGGCCGCGCCATCGTGCGCCAGCCTTCGGCCTTCCTGTTCGATGAACCCTTGTCCAACCTCGACGCGGCACTGCGCGGCACGATGCGGCTGGAGATCAGCGAACTGCACCACCAGCTCAAGACGACGATGATCTACGTCACCCACGACCAAGTCGAGGCGATGACCATGGCCGACAAGATCGTCGTGCTGAATGCCGGAAATGTCGAGCAGGTCGGCTCGCCGATGGAGCTCTACAAGACGCCGAAAAACCTGTTCGTCGCCGGCTTCATCGGCTCGCCGAAAATGAATCTGATCGAAGGCGCCCCAGCGGCGAAGTACGGCTCCAAGACCATCGGCATCCGGCCCGAGCACATGGCGATCTCGACCACGGCGGGCGATTGGAAGGCAACAGTCGGCGTCGCCGAACACCTGGGATCCGACACCTTCCTGCATGTCCAGGCCGACGGTGTCGGCCCGCTGACGGTGCGCGCCGACGGCGAACTCAGCGTCCACCATGGCGACAGCATTTATCTCACGCCCGACAAGGCCAAGCTGCATCGCTTCGGCCCCGACGGCAAGGCGTTGGCGGCATGAGGCTGAAAGGCAAATCGGCGCTGATCACCGGGTCGGCGCGCGGCATCGGCAAGGCCTTCGCCGAAGCCTATGCCCGTGAGGGCGCCATCGTGGCGATTGCCGACATCGATCTCGAGGCGGCGCAAAAGACGGCCGCCGAGATCGGCGGCAAGGCCTATGCGGTGAAGCTCGACGTCACGGACCAGGCCTCCATCGATGCCGCGGTGCAGGCGGTGGAAACCAGGACCGGCGGCCCGGACATACTGATCAACAACGCCGCTTTGTTCGACCTGGCTCCGATCGTCGACATCACCAAAGCGAGCTACGACAAACTGTTTTCCGTCAATGTCGCCGGCACGCTGTTCATGCTGCAGGCGGCCGCGCGCTCGATGATCGCGCAGGGAAAGGGCGGCAGGATCATCAACATGGCGAGCCAGGCCGGACGGCGCGGCGAAGCGCTGGTCGCGGTCTACTGCGCCAGCAAGGCGGCGGTCATTTCGCTGACCCAGTCGGCCGGGCTCGACCTGATCAAGCACGGCATCAACGTCAACGGCATCGCGCCTGGCGTCGTCGACAGCGACATGTGGGACCAGGTCGACGCGCTGTTCGCCAAATATGAGAACCGGCCGAAAGGCGAGAAGAAAAGACTGGTCGGTGAAGGCGTGCCTTACGGCCGCATGGGCAGACCGGAGGACCTCGCCGGCATGGCCGTGTTCCTGGCCAGCGACGAAGCCGAATATATCGTCGCCCAGACCTACAATGTCGATGGCGGCCAGTGGATGAGTTGAGGCGGGGGCGGCCTCTTCTCCCCGTGCCTCCGCGGGGAGAAGAGGCCAACATCAAGGTGGCGGCCGCATCGCCTCGGAAGGCATGTGCCGCTTCCTACCCTCTCCCGGTGAAGGGGAGAGAAGGGTAACGAAGGCCGCAACCCGGCCAAAGGGTAAACAGATGACCGTGAAACTCTCTTCCGCCAATCTCGCCAACCTGCCCGCCAGGGTCGCAGGTCCGAAATACGACCGCGCAGCGCTGAAGGCCGGCATCGTGCATTTCGGCGTCGGCAACTTCCATCGCTCGCACCAGGCCGTCTATCTCGACGAGCTGTTCAATTCGGGCGTCGGCCACGACTGGGCGCTGGTCGGCGCCGGCGTGTTCGAGGGCGAGAAGATCGGCCGCGGCAAACTGGAAGAGCAGGACTGGCTGACGACGGTGGTCGAGCAGGACGAGGGTCATATGAGCGCCCGCGTCACCGGCGCCATGATCGACTTCCTGACGCCGGGCGATGCCGCCGCCATCATCGAACGGCTGGCCGATCCGGCGATCAAGATCGTGTCGCTGACCATCACCGAAGGCGGCTATTTCATCGATCCTGCCTCCGGCGTGTTCAACCCGACGCATCCCGATATCGTCGCCGATGCGCAGCCGGGCGCGACGCCGAAGACCGTGTTCGGCATCATCCTCGCCGGCCTGGTGCGGCGGCGCGGCGATGGCATCGCACCGTTCACGGTGATGTCCTGCGACAACATTCCCCACAACGGCCATGTCACGTCGGATGGCGTCATCGGGTTGGCCCGCCTGATCGACGAGGATCTGGCGGCCTGGGTCGGCGGCAATGTCGCTTTCCCGAACGCGATGGTCGACCGCATCACGCCGGCCACGTCGGACCGCGAACGCGCGATCCTGGCCAAGGATTTCGGCGTCGAGGACAATTGGCCTGTCTTTTGCGAACCCTTCCGGCAATGGGTGCTGGAAGACCATTTCACCGACGGCCGGCCGCCGCTTGAAAAGGTCGGCGTGCAGTTCGTCAAAGACGTCGCGCCCTACGAGCTGATGAAGATCCGCATCCTCAATGGCGGCCATGCCACCATCGCCTATCCGGCCGGGCTGATGGACATCCATTTCGTGCATGAGGCGATGCAGGAGCCGCTGGTGCGCGGCTTTCTCGACAAGCTCGAGCATGACGAAATCATTCCGACCGTACCGCCGGTGCCAGACACGGTCCTGGAGGATTATTACCAGCTCATCGAAAAGCGCTTTTCCAACCCCAAGATCGGCGACACGGTGCGCCGGCTCTGTCTCGACGGTTCCAATCGCCAGCCGAAATTCATCATCCCGACCATCGCCGACCGCTTGAAGGCGGGAAAGAGCGTCGCCGGCCTGGCACTTGAATCGGCGCTGTGGTGCCGCTACTGCTTCGGCACGACGGACAGCGGCGCGGTCATCGAGCCCAACGATCCGAACTGGGACCGCGTGCAGGCGACGGCAAAGGCGGCAAAGGACGCGCCCGCCGCCTGGCTTGCGATGGAAGACATCTATGGCGATGTCGGGCGCGCCACCGCGTTCGTCGAGGCTTTCGCGCATGCATTGAACCTGCTGTGGACGGATGGCACGCGCGCCACGCTGACGCGCTACCTCGCCGGCAAGCTCTGAAACGGGACCATGGCGCCGGAACTGGTCATTTTCGACTGCGACGGCGTGCTGGTGGACAGCGAGGCGCTGTCGGTCTCGGCACTGCTCGGCATGATCGCGCTTGCCGGCGGCAGTATCGGCGAGGATACGGCCTACGAGCATTTCCTCGGTAAGAGCATGAAAAGCGTGCGCGAGATCCTCGCCCGCGACTTCGGCCTGCCCATCACCGATCAGCACCTGACCACGATGCGTGTCGAATTGATGCGCAAATTCCGCGAGGAGCTGAAGCCGATCGCCGGCGTCAAGGAAGTGCTGCCGAGGCTTGGCTTGCCGTTCTGCGTCGCCTCCTCGGGCACGCTCGACCGCATCCGCTACGCGCTCGACGTCACCGGATTGCTCGGATTGATGGAGCCGCATCTGTTCAGTGCCGGCATGGTGGCCAGGGGCAAGCCGGCGCCCGACCTGTTCCTTCATGCCGCCGCCTCGATGCGGGCGCATCCGCGCAAATGCCTTGTGATCGAGGACAGCCCCGCCGGGGTCGCGGCGGCGCGGGCGGCTGATATGCGCGTGTTCGCCTTCACCGGCGGCGCGCATGCCGGCAACCCTGCCCTGAAAGCGCGGCTTGCGTCGAGTGAGCCGGACTTTATATTCGCTGACATGCTGCAATTGCCAGATCTGATTGCAGGCCTGGGAGCGAGAGACAGAGCATCTTGACGAAACAGTTCGTTTGCGCGGTCGATGTCGGCACCGGGAGCGCCCGCGCGGGCATTCTCGACACCAGTGGCACCTTGCTCGGCCGCGCCGAGCACCCGATCGCCATGCACCAGCCGAAAGCCGATCACGCCGAGCATGATTCGCGCGATATCTGGTCAGCCGTGTGCGCCGCGGTGCGTGCGGCCCGCGAAAAATCCGGTGTTGCCGCCGAGGACATTGCCGGCATTTCCTTCGATGCCACCTGCTCGCTGGTCGTGCGCGACAGGCAAGGCGGCCAGCTCAGCGTTTCGGTGACCGGAGAGGAGCGCTGGGACACCATCGTCTGGCTCGATCACCGCGCCATCGCCGAGGCCGACGAATGCACGGCGAGCGGCCATGAGGTGCTCAACTATATCGGCGGCGTCATGTCGCCGGAAATGGCGACGCCGAAGCTGATGTGGCTGAAGCGAAACCTGCCGAAGACCTGGAATGAAGCCGGCTATCTATTCGACCTTACCGACTTCCTGACCTGGCAGGCGACGGGGTCGCTGGCCCGCTCGCAGTGCACGCTGACCGCCAAATGGACCTATCTGGCGCACCGGGAACCCGCATGGCAGCGCGATTTCTTCGAACTCGTCGGCCTCGGCGACCTCTTCGAGCACGGCAATCTGCCCGAAAGAGCCAGTCCGGTCGGCGCTTACATCGGCTCTTTGAGCGCGCAAGCAGCGGCGGAGCTCGGCCTGACGGAGACATGCCGGGTCGGCGCCGGGGTGATCGATGCCTATGCCGGTGCGCTTGGCGTGCTCGGCGGGTTTGCCGGCGACGAGCGGAATATCGGCCGTCATTTGGCGCTGATCGCCGGCACATCCTCCTGCGTCATGGCGATGTCACCCGATCCGCAGCCCTTCGCCGGGGTCTGGGGGCCATACTACGGCGCCGCGCTGCCGAAGCTGTGGCTGTCGGAGGGCGGCCAGTCGGCCACCGGCGCCCTGCTCGACCACATCATCCGCTGGCACGGCGCCGGCGGCGAGCCGAACGCAGCCATGCATGCCACGATTGCAAGCCGCGTCGCCGAGCTGCGCGCGGCGGAGGGCGATGCCCTTGCCGGCCGGCTGCATGTGCTGCCCGACTTTCACGGCAACCGCTCGCCGCTCGCCGACCCGCATGCGGTCGGCGTGGTCAGCGGCCTTACGCTGGATTCCTCCTTCGACAGCCTGTGCCGACTTTACTGGCGCACCGCCGTGGGCATCGCGCTCGGCGTGCGCCATGTGCTGGAAGCGCTGAACGAGAACGGCTATCTCATCGACACGCTGCATGTCACCGGCGGCCACACCAAAAATCCGCTCTTGATGGAACTCTATGCCGACGCCACCGGCTGCACGGTGGTCGAGCCGCTGGCCGACGAGGCGGTGCTGCTCGGCACAGGCATGGTGGCGGCGACCGCCGCCGGGCTTTTCCCCGACCTCAACGCGGCCTGTCTTGCCATGCAGCAGGGCGGCAGGACGCGCGCCGCCAACCCGGCCGCCGGCGCCCGCTTCGATCGCGACTACCGGATTTTCCTGGAGATGCACCGGCAACGCCAGGCGCTCGACGCGATCCAGTAGAACGCGCCTTACCGTGTCAACAAGGATAGGCCGGACTTGGCATCGAACAGATGCATATCCGATTCGTCAAACGTATAGCGGACATCGCTGCGGATAGTTGGGCAGACGCGGCTGGGAACGAGTGCGCTGATCTCCTTGCCACCAAGAGCGAATGTCACCAGTGCATCGTTGCCATGAAACTCGATGAGATCGGCCGTTCCCGCCAGGAAATTTCCGGCGCTGCCGGGGGTCGCGGGCTTGAGATCCGGGGGCCTGATGCCAAGCACCGCCTGCTCGCCATGTTGGAGCTTGAAGCGCGAGCCGTTGACGGTGAAGACAGTTCCGCCATTGGTCAGCATCCAGCCATTTTCTTTCCGGGCCACCGTCAAATCGATGAAATTCATGTTCGGCGTGCCGATGAAGCCGGCAACGAACAGATTGCCCGGCCGCTCGTAGATTTCCGCCGGCGAGCCGACCTGCTCGATGACGCCGTCCTTGAGCAGCACGATGCGGTCGGCGAGCGTCATCGCTTCGAGCTGGTCATGGGTGACATAGACGGTGGTGGTCTTCAGCGACTGGTGCAGCCGCGCGATCTCGACGCGCATGTGGTTGCGCAGCTTGGCGTCGAGATTGGACAGCGGCTCGTCGAACAGGAAGACTTTCGGCGTCTTGATCATGGCGCGCGCGATCGCCACGCGCTGCTGCTGGCCGCCGGAAAGCTCGGCCGGCTTGCGGCCGAGATAGGGTTCCAGCCCGAGCGTCCTCGACACCGCTTCGACCCGCTTCTGGATCTCGGCCGCCGGCACTTTCTGGCGCCGCAGCCCGAAGGCGATGTTGTCGAAGATCGTCATGTGCGGGTAAAGGGCATAGTTCTGGAACACCATGGCGATGCCGCGGTCGCCCGGATCGAGATCGTTAACCACCTTGCCGCCGATCGAGACCTCGCCGCCGCTGATGTCCTCCAGCCCCGCCAACATGCGCAGCAAGGTCGACTTGCCACAGCCGGACGGGCCGAGGAACACGACGAACTCGTGCTCCTCGATCGAGAGATTGAGGTCGCGGATGACCGTCGTGGTGCCATAGGCCTTGTCGACATGGGAACAGGTGATCGCGGACATGGTCAGCCCTTTTTGCCGCTGAGCAGGATCTGCAGCTTGACGTCCTGCGGGTGCGCTGCCGCCGCCCGCTCGAAAGCCTCGATGCTGTCGGAGAAGGGATAGGTGCCGGTGATCAGCGGCTTGAGATCGACCTTGCCGGAAGCGATGAGCTGCAAAGCGCGGTCGAAAATGTTGGCATAGCGGAACACGGTTTCGATGCGCACTTCCTTCGATATGGCCGCCGGCACGTTGAGCGACACCGGCTCCACCGGCAGCCCGACGAGCACCACCGCGCCGCCAGGGCGCACGACATCGAACAGATTGGCGAACGCCTTGGGGCTGCCGCTGGCCTCGAAGACGATGTCCGCGCCCCAATTGTCGGTCGCCTCCGCCACCGCCTCGGCCAATGACTGCTCGCCGATGTTGACCGGAACGACGCCGGGATAGCGCCCGGCAATTTCGAGCTTGGGCGCGGAGAAGTCGGAAATCAGCACTTTCGAGCAACCACCGGCCAGGGCGGCCAGCGCTATCATGATGCCGATCGGGCCACAGCCGACGACAGCCGCCACGTCACCCGGAACGATGCGCGCGCGCGCCGCCGCTTGCATGCCGATGGCGAAAGGTTCGACCATCGCGCCTTCGGCGAAGGAGACGTTGTCGGGCAGCCTGTAGGTGAACGCCGCCGGATGCACGGCTTGCGGCGCCAGAATGCCGTGCACCGGCGGCGTCGCCCAGAAGGTGACGTCCGGGTCGACATTGTAGATGCCGAGTTTTGTGGCCCGCGACGACAGGTTCGGCACGCCCGGTTCCATGCAGACGCGATCGCCGACTTTCAGCGTCCTGACATTGGCGCCGATCTCGACGATCGTTCCGGACGCCTCGTGGCCGAGCACCATCGGCGCGCGCACGACATAGCTGCCGATGGCGCCATGGGTGTAGTAGTGCACGTCGCTGCCGCAGACGCCGACCGTGTGGATGGCGATCCTGACGTCGTCCGGGCCGACGTCGAGCGGCAACGCGATCTCGCGCAGGGCCAGCTCGCCCTTTTTCTCAAGCACCAGTGCCCGCATCGTGTCGTCCTCGCTTCAAGTCTTTTTTTGCCGGAAAACGGAATTCAGGAAGCCGCTGAGCACGCCGAGAAACAACAGCGGCGGCAGCGACAGAAGCACGACCGAGGCGTTCAGGATTCCCCACGGCACGTTCATGCCTTGTTGGGAGAGTTCCGAGGCGACGATCGGCAAGGTCTTGGCGTTGGAGCTCGACAGCATCAGCGCGATCAGGAACTCGTTCCAGACCAGCACGAAACTGAAAGCCACCGCACCGATCAGCGAACGCGCCGCGACCGGCAGCGCAATCCTCCAGAACACCGAATAGGCGCCGTAGCCATCGACGAAGGCCGCTTCCTCGACCTCCTTCGGCACGGCCTGGAAGGCGGGAATGGCGAGCCACATGATCACCGAGATGGTGAGCAGGCAATAGGTGACGATCAGCGCGGCGAGCGTGTCGTAAAGCCCGAGCTGCAGCCAGATCACCATCAGCGGAATGGCGACCGCCACCGGCGGCAGGAAGCGAAGCGACAAAACGAAGAACTGGATGTCGCCGGCCCAGCGGTTCGGGTAGCGCGCTACCGCGTAGGCCGCCGGCAGGCCGAGCACCACGCCGATCAGCACCGCGCAACCGCAGGCGACGACCGAATTGTAGAGGCCGGTCATGACGCTGTCGCGGCCGACGATATAGCTGATGTTGGCCAGCGTCGGCGTGAACACCAGGCGCGGGACGCGGGTGATGATGTCGACATTGTTCTTCAGCGAATTGAGCGCCGTCCAGAGCAACGGAAACACGGCCATGAAACCGGCAAACGCCAGCACGGTCTTGCCGATCAGGCGGCCAGGTCTCATGCGATATGACCTCATGCCTGCACCCGCCTCCACAGCATGGTGAAGGTGATGACCGTGGCGATCATCATCAGCACCGCCATCGCCGAGGCGTAGGAGACCTTGCCGGACTCGATGAAGCCTTGCGAGAAGGCGTACATGTCGAGCGTCTCGGTTGCCACGCCCGGACCGCCGCGGGTCATCACATAGATCAGATCGAAGGAGCGCAGCGATTCGATCATCTTGACGAACATCAGGCTGACCAGCGGCGCCTTCAGCATCGGCAAGGTCACATAGGCGTGGATCTGCCAGCGTTTGGCATGGTCGAGCCGGGCCGCCTCGATCGGCTGCGGCGGCAGCGTTTCCAGGAGCTTCAGCACGATGACGGCGAAGAACAGGCCCCATTGCCAGACATCGACCGATGCGACCGCGAACAACGCCGTCGACGGCTTGGACAGCGGATCGAAGATCAGCCCACCGGTCAGCAGCCGGTAGGGGTAAGTGGCGATGCCGTAGAGCGGATGGTAGGCGAACTTCCAGACGAAGGCCGCCGAGACGCGCGGCAGCAGGACCGGGATGATGAACAGCAGGCAATAGACGTTGCGAAGGCGCGGCGAGGCGACCTCGAACATCAGGACGCCCAGTCCGATGGCGACCGTCATCGTCGCGATAACCGTGACGAATTCCCATTTCACCGACACCCAGACGGCGTTGAGAAAGCGGCGGTCGGCGAACAGGTCGGCGAAGTTCGAGAACCAGACATAGGAATAGGCTGTCGAGCTGAGTTCACGGTTCTGCAGGGCGATGACGACCGCGTAGAGCGTCGGCACCATCGACAGCACCAGAAGGATGGCGAGTGTCGGCACGACGAAGGTGACCGGCAGGGATGAGCGTCGCGGCATCTGTCTAACCTCTGCTGCGTCTCGAATGATTGAGCATGACTGACCTTTCGCGCGAAGGCTGGCTCAAACCGCAATGATGAAACCAGGACCTGCGGCGCACAGGTTCCGGCGCTCCACCGAATGCCGTGGACCGCGCGCCGCAGGGGGAGGATGGCTTATTTCTTCACCAGCTCGTTGGCATAGGCCTCGAGTTCGTTGAGGCCGCCCTTGATGTCGGTGCGGGTACCGGTGACCAATTCCTCGAGGATGATACCCCAGCGGTCGCCGAGATCGGGCCAACGCGGGTCCTGCCAGAAATTGACCGCCGTGACCTTGCCGGTTTCGGCCAGTGCCTGGCCGAGATCGGCGCCGTAAATATCGGCGAATTCCTTGCTGGCCAGAATGCTGGTGCGGTTCAGCTCGCCGAACTGGTGGGCGTCGAGCCGGCGCTTCTCGTTTTCCTTCGATGTTGCCCAGGCGATGAACAGGCCGGCGCATTTCTTCGAGGCGTCGTCGGCATTGGCCTTCGCTGCGATGGCGAGGCCATGGCCGTAACCGCCGCCGGGCAGTGGCGACGGGGGCGGCAGGAAACCTATGTTGCCGACGACCTGCGAGGTCTTCGGGTCGACCGCCATGCCCGACAGCGGCGTCGATTCGACCAGGATCGCGACCTGGCCCGACAGGAAGGCGCCGGTCGATTCATCCCAGCTGCCGGTCTGCGTGCCGGGCGCCGAATCCTTGAACAGTTTCAGGTAGGTCTCGGTCGCCTTGACCGCGGCGTCGGAATTGAAGACCGGCTTGTCGCCGTCGAACCACTGGCCGCCATAGGCCTTGAAGAACGGCATCCAGCGCCAGACATTGGCGCCCGAACCGCGCGCGCCGCGCAGCGCGATGCCATACATGCCCTTGTCCGGATTGGTCAGCTTCGGCACGTCGGCGATCAGCTCGTCGAGCGTCTTCGGCGGCTGGATGCCGGCTGCCTCCAGCACGTCCTTGCGATAGACCATCAGGTCGCCGCCGCCGGTCAGCGGCGCGAACCAGACCTTGCCATCATAGGTGGCGACCTTCTGGCGGCCCGGATCGAAATCGGCATAGTCGTAGTCGGCCGGATAATAATCGCTCAGCGGCACGATCCATTTCGAGGACGCGAACAGCGCGACATTGGCTTCGTCGACATAGTAGACGTTGTAGTTGCCGACCGTGGACGCATCGGCGCGCGATTTTGCGCGGCGGTCGTTCTCGTTGAGGTAATCGATCTGGAAGCCGGCGCCGGCAAGCTTCTCGAACTCGGCCTTGGAGTCCTCCAGAAGCGTCAGGCCGTCACGTGGTTGCGCCAGCACCTTGACCGGCGCCGAGCAGACCGGCGCCTGCGCTAAAGCGATGGTTGAAACGGTAGCGGAAAGCATGAAAGCTGCACCAAGGCTGGCAGCGAGCCGAATTGGTTTCATTATTTTCTCCTCCAGGAACACGTCGCAGGAAGCGGACGTCCTCGGGTTGCGCGATCCTCACCATCGCCCGAGCGACTTGCCACCCATCGCCAAAATGCGGAGTTGCAGCGGCTCGCGCTAGAAGCCCCGTTGCAGAAGACCTGTACTTTTATGCATTGTGCGGCGCAAAAACCGGCATCCGGTTGCGGCCAATCTCACATGAGTATCGATCGGACTCGGAGGCGGTGGTTTTTAGGGCGTGCTTACGCGCGCATCGCCAGCCGCTGCCGCGACAGCTTGCGATAGGATGACGGCGTCATCTTGTGCTTGCGCATGAAGGCGCGGTTGAAATTGGAGATGTTCATATAGCCGACCTGGAAACAGATGTCGGTGATCGGAATATCGGTATCGGCCAGCAGCTTGCAGGCCTGCCACAGCCTCAGCTTGGCAAGGTGGTCACTGAAGGAATTGCCGGTGTTCTTCTGGAAGAAGCGCGAGAATGTGCTCTCGGTCATTCCCGCGAGCGCCGCCACATCAGGCAGCTTCAGATCTTCGGCGAAATGCTGAAACAGATAGGTCAGCGTGCGCTGGATGATGTCGAGCGAGGCGGCATCCAGAACAGGGGAGAAATCCGGCGAAGACAACAGCTCGTATTCGTCGGTCCTGGCGAGGAGATCGACGAGATTCAGGAACAGGCAGAACCTGGTTAGCCCGCTGACGTCCCCCATCCGTTCCATCAACTCGGCGCCTTCCAGTGCCGTGCGGCCATGAAAAACCATGCCGCGCAGCGACCGCTCCAGGAACGGCTCCAGTTCGCGTAGTTCGGGCAACAGGCCAGCCGACCCGCGCAGCCTCTCGGCATCGAACTGGAGGACGATGTCGCGGCCTTCGATCAGCTCGCCCGGCTGCACCGCCGTCACCCAATCATGCGGCAGCCCGCCGCCGACAATGGTCAGGTAACCCGGCCCGAACTCGCCGATGTGGTCGCCGACCAGCACGACGCCGGAAGATTTTCGCAAGAGGTGGATTTCGTACTCCGGATGGAAATTCCAGACATTGCGCTCCCAGGGATAGTCGTCCAGCCGCCACAGGAAACTGTCGCTCGCCTCGGTGACGATATGTTCGAAGGCCGGCGCCGTGCGAAGCGTCGCAACCGGATTCCTTCTGCGCCTGAACTGCATCCTGCCTCCTGCAAATTTGGGTTCCGTGGCACCTCGCTCGTCCTTGCAATGCGTAGCAGCCTTGGGAGCATGTGTGAAATGGGCCGTCGGAGAGCGTCGGTCGCCTTCAGCGTCGTCGGCGATCCGACTGGATCAATCTGTTCCCGCCCCTCCTCCCTTGCCTTCATGTCGCGTTTCGTACAAAAGCTGACGTAAACGCCGCGAAACCGAGGGTCTCGCCGTTTGCAATGCGGCTTCCGGCTTTTTTGCCGATGCGCCGCAACCTTGAAAGAGCGGAATAATGTCTGCGATCGAAGCCGGCGCTCGCGCGCCGGAAAATCTTTGGCGTCAGGAAATCAGGGCGACTTTGGCGCTCGCCTGGCCGATGGTGCTGACCAATCTCGGCCAGACCGCCATGACGGCCACCGACGTCATGATGATGGGCAGGCTGGGGGCGGACACGCTGGCCAGCGGCGCGCTTGGCGCCAATCTCTATTTCATGCCGCTGATCTTCGGCCTCGGCCTGATGCTGGCGACCTCGCCGATGATGGCGACCGAGCTCGGCCGCCGCCGTCATTCGGTGCGCGACCTGCGCCGCACCGTGCGCCAGGGCCTGTGGCTGGCGATCCTCATCTGCATCCCGATCTGGATCTTCCTCTGGCACGGCGAGAACGTGCTGCTCGCCATGGGCCAGGAACCGGCTCTGGCGCACAGCGCCGGCATCTATCTGCGCTGGCTGGAATGGGCGGTGCTGCCCTTCTACGGCTATATCGTGCTGCGTTCCTTCATCTCGGCGCTGGAGCGGCCGGGCTGGGCGCTGATCATCGTCTTCGTCGCCGTCGCCTGCAACGCGCTCTTCAACTGGGTGTTCATGTTCGGCAATCTCGGCGTCCCGGCCATGGGCATATCAGGCTCGGGCCTTGCCACCTCGCTGTCCTCAACGCTGATGTTCGTCGGCATGGCCGCCGTGGTGATGTGGGAGAAGAAATTCAGGCGCTATCATCTGTTCGGCCGCTTCTGGCGGTCCGACTGGCCGCGCTTCAAGGGCCTGCTACGGCTTGGCCTGCCGATCGCCGGCATCCTTGCTTTCGAGGTGACGATCTTCAATGCCGCGGCGCTGCTGATGGGCCTTATCGACGCGGATTCGCTTGCCGCGCACGCCATCGCCATCCAGATCGCGTCGATCTCCTTCATGGTGCCGCTCGGCCTCAACCAAGCGGTGACGGTGCGCGTCGGGCTTGCGCATGGCGCCGGCAATCCGGAAGGCGTCTCGCGCGCCGGCTGGACCGCCTTCGTCATCGGCGTCTCGTTCATGGCCCTGATGGGTCTGATAATGATCCTGTGGCCGCATCTCCTGATCAGCGCCTTCATCGACCTGGCCAATCCGGCCAATGCCAGGGTGATCACGCTTGCCGTATCGTTCCTGGTCTTCGCGGCCCTGTTCCAGGTCTTCGATGGCGCGCAAGCGGTTGCCGCCGGCATGCTGCGCGGCCTGCACGACACCAAGGTGCCGATGATCTATGCCGCGATCGGCTATTGGGGCGTCGGCCTGCCGCTGGGCGTGCTGCTCGCCTTCCCTTTCGGCTTCCATGGCGTCGGCATCTGGATCGGGCTGTCCAGCGGACTGGCGGTGGTGGCGGCGTTGCTTCTGGCGCGCTGGCTACGGCGGGATCGCCTCGCGCCGCCGCTGGTGTTCGAACACTGATGCAGAGGGCCGCCGGGTTGTCCGGTGGCCTTTCCGTCATTGTCGGCGTCAGCTGTTTTTGAGCGCCGGGCTGAACACCATCAGGCTCAGTATTTCGAACAGCACCTGGGCGCCGGCATGCGCGGTGTTGGTGGTCGCATCATATTGCGGCGCCACCTCGACCACGTCGCCGCCGACGATGTTGAGGCCTTTGAGGCCGCGCAGCAGTTCGAGCACTTCCCGAGTCGTCAGGCCGCCGACTTCCGGCGTGCCGGTGCCCGGCGCGAAGGCCGGATCGACGCTGTCGATGTCGAAGGAGACATAGGTCGGTCCGTCGCCGACTATTCTGCGCGCCTTCCCGATAATGGCGGGGATACCGAGGCCGGTCACCTCCTCGGCATGGATCACGGTCATGCCGGATTCGTAGGTGAACTCCCACAGATATTCGGCCGAGCCACGGATGCCGATCTGGATGGTGCGCGTCGGGTCGAGCACGCCATCGAGCACCGCGTTGCGGAACGGGCCGCCATGGTGAAACTTGGTCATGTCGAACAAGCCGCTTGTATCGCAATGGGCGTCGATGTGGATGAGGCCGACCGGGGCCTTCTTGCCGACGGCCTTCAGGATCGGATGGCTGATCGAATGGTCGCCGCCGACCGACAATGGAATGACGCCGGCATCGACGATCTGGTTGGTGCGGCGCTCGATGTCCTCATGGCAGGTCTCGAGCCGGTAGCGACTCTGGAACGGCACGTCGCCGATGTCGGCGACCCTGAGCTCATGCGTCGGTGCGCATTCCAGCACGTGATTGTAGGGGCCGATGCGCTCGATGGCGCGCAGCGCCCGCGGCCCGAAGCGGGAGCCCGGCCGGTTGGTGACGCCGAGATCCATCGGCACGCCTGTTATCGCTACCTGCAAATCGCCGAAATCCGGGTTGTCGGCCGATATTTCGCGATAGGGCGCGGCGAGGAAGGTGGGGATACCGGAATAGGGCGCCAGCCGCGTGCCCGACTTGGAAAATATCTTGTCGGCGACCTTGCGGAACTTCGGGTCGAACATCTCGCCGCCATGGCTCTCGCCATATTTGCGGCGCAACGCGTCGAGCTTGCCGCTGTCATAACCCATGTCGGTTTTCTCCTGTCTGTCTCTCCGGAGTGTCCGGTAGCGCTTTGGAAAAATCAATTGCGTTCGGACGGGTTGGCTGCCGCAGGTCTTTCTTTTTGTCGGGCCAGCCTGAAACCGGGCAGCGCTTTTGCCAATTCGATGCTATGAGGCCTGTCGCGATCATGGGCGGCAGGCAGCGAAGGCGGTAACGAGACATGGCCAGGACCGATATTGCGCGGCGCGTCTACAACCATACCTGGAAGCTCGACCCGATCGTGCGCAGCCTGCTGGACACGGATTTCTACAAGCTTCTGATGCTGCAGATGATCTGGGGCATGTACCCCAAGGTCGACGCCACCTTTTCGCTGATCAACCGCACCACTTCGGTGCGGCTGGCCGAGGAGATCGACGAGGGCGAGTTGCGCGAACAGCTTGACCACGCCCGCACCTTGCGCTTCTCCAAGAAGGAGATGATCTGGCTGGGGGGCAACAATTTCTATGGCCGCAAGCAGATATTCGAGCCGGAATTCCTGGCCTGGCTGGAGAATTTCCGGTTGCCCGAGTACGAGCTTTCCAGGCGCGGCGGGCAGTATGAACTCTCCTTCAGCGGCCCGTGGATGTACACCACGCTGTGGGAGATTCCCGCACTCGCCATCATCAACGAATTGCGCTCGCGCGCCGCCTTGCGGTCGTTCGGGCCTTTCACGCTCGACGTGCTCTACGCCCGCGCCAAGGCCAAGATGTGGGCCAAGACCGAACGGCTGAAGGCGCTGCCCGGCATCCGTATTTCCGACTTCGGCACGCGCCGGCGCCATTCCTTCCTGTGGCAGCGCTGGTGCGTGGAAGCGCTGAAGGAAGGCATCGGCGAGGCTTTCACCGGCACCTCCAACGTGCTTCTGGCCATGGACAACGACCTCGAGGCGCTGGGCACCAACGCGCATGAACTGCCGATGGTGCTTGGGGCGCTGGCCAATTCGGAAAAGGAATTGAAACAGGCGCCCTACAAGGTGCTGCAGGATTGGCAGCGCTACTATGGCGGCAATTTGCTGATCGTGCTGCCCGACGCCTTCGGTACGGCTTCCTTCCTGCGCGACGCGCCGGACTGGGTGGCCGACTGGACGGGCTTTCGCCCCGACAGCGCGCCGCCGATCGAGGGCGGCGAGAAGATCCTGTCCTGGTGGCGCGAGAAGGGCAAGGACCCCAGGCAGAAGCTGCTGATCTTCTCCGACGGGCTCGAGGTCGAGACCATCGAGGAGACCTACCGCCACTTCAAGGGCAAGGTGCGCATGTCCTTCGGCTGGGGCACGAACCTGACCAATGATTTCGAGGGCTGCGCGCCTACGGCAACCGACAGCCTCGACGCCATATCGCTGGTCTGCAAGGTGACCGAGGCCAACGGCCGGCCAGCGGTCAAGCTCTCCGACAATCCGGCCAAGGCGACGGGCGACCTCAAGGAGATCGAGCGGTATCTGCGCATCTTCGGTGAAAAGGACCGGGTGGAGCAGTTGATCAAGGTGTGAGGGCACCACCGGTGCTTCCGGCATCGCCATACGAGACGGCAAAGTCGGATAGGCTGAGTTCCTTGGCGCCCTCCTCTGTCCTGCCGGACATCTCCCCCTCAAGGGGGGAGATCATGCTGTCATCTTCGTCTTCGCGAACCTCCGGCGTTGCAAGGGAAGCGCCGACAGAGAAACCGCCAATCTCCCCCCTTGAGGGGGAGATGTCCGGCAGGACAGAGGGGGGCGCCGTAGAGTGCCGTCGTCGGTCATTAGCATCTTTGCCTATCGCTCTATTGCTCCTCTCACCCACCCCAGCCTTCGCCCACGCCTCGGACCGCGGCCACGTCCTGCTTCTCCCGACCGGCTATTACCTTGTCGGCGGCGCTTTCGCCGTGGCCGCCAGCTTCCTCGTGCTGGCGCTGCTGCCGGCGCATCGGCTCGATCGTTTCTGGCGGCGGCGCCTGCCACTGTTCACACTGGGTGATGATGCCCGCACCGCTGCCAGCCTGATATCCTTTGCCGGCTTTGCATGTCTCATCGCCGCGGGTTTTCTCGGCAGCCGCGATCCGCTCTCCAACCCGCTGCCTCTGGTGATCTGGACACTGCTGTGGGCCGGCTTCACGCTCCTGCAAGGTTTCCTCGGCGACCTCTGGTCCTGGCTCAATCCCTGGTACGGGCCGGTGCGTCTCCTGTCGCGCCTGGCCGGCAGGGGCGGTGAAGCGGCCAGGCGCCTTCCATCATGGCTCGGATACTGGCCGGCTGTCCTCCTGTTCTTCGCTTTTGCCTGGTTCGAGCTCATCGATCCGGCGCCCGACGATCCGACACGGCTGGCCCGGGCCGCCGGCCTCTACTGGTTGTTCACCTTGCTGGCGATGCTGTCGTTCGGTTATGGGGCGTGGGCCCGTAGCGGCGAATTCCTTACCGTCTTCTTCTCGATGGTGGCACGCTTCGCGCCGCTCGTGCGCGACGAGCGCGGCCGGCTTGCGCTATGCTGGCCGGGCGCCAAGCTGCTGACCGCCGCGCCTTTGCCGGCAAGCGGCGTGGCCTTCCTGCTGCTCGCCCTGTCCTCGGTTTCCTATGACGGCCTGTCGAAGACCTTCTTCTGGCTGGGCCTGTTCGGCATCAATCCGCTTGAATTCCCCGGCCGCACGGCGGTGATCGGCAGCGGCAGTTTTGGCCTCGTCCTGACATTCATGCTGCTTGCGGCGGTCTTCCTGCTTGCCGTGGTCGTCGGCCAGAAGCTCGCCGGCGACGGCCACAGGCTTGGCGAGGCGACGGGGCTGCTGGTCTGGTCGATCGTGCCGATCGCGCTCGCCTACCACATCGCGCATTACCTGACGGCGCTGCTGGTCGACGGCCAGTATGCGCTTGCGGCACTGTCCGATCCGTTTGCGCTCGGCTGGAACCTTTTAGGCACCGCCGACATGCAGATCGAAGCCGGCATCGTCGCCGGCGCGGGCTCGGCATGGTGGCTGTGGAACATCCAGGCCGGTGCCATCATTCTCGGTCATCTGCTTGCCGTGCTCGTCGCCCACGGCTTCGCCGCACGCCTGCATCCGGTTCCCGCCCGCGCCGCGCTCAGCCAGTTTCCGCTCACCTTGCTGATGATCGCCTACACCGTCTTCGGCCTCTGGCTGCTCGCCACGCCGACCGTTGGCTAGACGCGGTGGAAATAAACCGGGATCCCCCTGGGGAAACGGCATTGCCGTGTCCGGACTTTGGTGATTTAGTTTGTACACATGCAATTTCGGCCGTCCGCAGGACGCGGTCTGCTACGTTCCAGCCATTGGTCAAAACTCAAAAACAGGGGAACTGCCGTGACTGACAAGAATGGGTTTTTCGATCTCTCCAAGGCCGGTCTCACCCGCCGCACCGCGCTGAAGGGTCTGGCCGCCGGCGCCGGCCTGGCGGTCGCGCCCGGTTTCGTCCGCTACTCCCAGGCGCAAAGCTCCGCCCCGATCAAGATTGGCTTCCAGTCGCACCGAACCGGCATCGGCGCCGCCTATGGCCGCTGGTACGAGAAGACCACGGCCGCGGCGGTCAAGGCGATCAACGCGGCCGGCGGCATCAATGGCCGGCCGGTCGAGGTCATCATCGAGGACGACGGCACCGATCCCGGCCGGGGTGCCGAGGTGGTCGGCAAGTTCGCCACCCAGCACAAGACCGACATCGTCTTCGGCACCTTGTTCTCGCATGTCGTCATCGGCTCGGCACCCGCCGCCGGCGAAGCCAAGATGCCCTATTTCGTCGTCAGCGAAGGCCACCATGTCGCCTCGACCAAGCTCAACCGCTATGTCTTCCAGCCCGGCATCACCGACGTGAAGAGCCAGATCCAGTCGATGGCGCCGTGGATCGCGGCCAATGCCGGCAAGAAGGTGACACAGATCTTCCCCGATTTTGCTTTCGGCTACGACCACCGCGACTACCTCCCGCCGGCGCTGAAGGCGCAGGGCGCAGAGGTCATCGCGCAAATCGCCATTCCGCCGACGGAGAGCTCCTTCACCAAATACTTCCCGCAGATTCCGGCCGAGACCGAGGTGATCTACCACGTCATGGTCGGCCCGGCGGTGCTCACCTTCGTCAAGGAGCTTGGCGAGTTCTACGGCTCCAACCGGCCGCAGCTGTTCGGCTTCATCGATTCGCTCGAAGCCGTCGACATCAACAGCCCCGGGCTCGAATTCCTGGACGGCAGCCATTTCTGGGAAGGCTCGCCACGTTATGCCCAGACGGACGATTCCGAGGCGCAGAAGGCCTATCGCGCCGCCGTCGGCATCGATGACAATGGCGCGGCCGTCGGCGACCCCAAGGATGTCTCCACCGCCGCGCATATGTTCGGCTGCTGGGAGACGCTCTACGTCGTCAAGAAGGCGATGGAAGACGCCGGCTACAAGGGCCCGGAAGACCGCGCCAAGCTGGTCGAGGCGACCGAGGCGCTGACCGAATTCGCCGAAGGCCCGGAGCATCCGCAAGGGCCAAAGACCTTCAACGGCAAGATCCACCAGTGCTTCGGCATCCAGAACATCTCCAAGGTCGAAGGCGGCAAGCTCAAGGTGGTGCACAAGACCAAGATCGAGGACGGGCTTTACGAGGCCGAGGGGGATTATACGACGCAGGCGTTGTAGGCCGGCTCAACAGCAAGCGTGAGCGCCAAGCCACCCCCCTCTGTCCTACCGGACCCGACCCTTCGCTGTCGCTCCGGGCGTTCGTCGTTCGGAAAGCCAAGCAATTGGCTTTCCGTCCGCTGCGCGGACCGCTTCTCACCCCCCTCAAGGGGCGCGATTGCGCTATCGGTGAGTGCCTAACCCATGCATTTCGGTCCCCACCTCCTCCTTGCCGCCCTCGAAGGGCTCGTCACATCCGCCGTGCTGGCGCTGACCGCGCTCGGCCTGTCGCTGGTGTTCGGCGTGATGCGCGTGGTCAACGTCGCGCATGGCGAGTTCTTCATGCTGGGAGCCGTGCTCGCCTGGGCGATCACGACTGCGATCGGAGGCCATCCGGCGCTCGGGTTCCTGGCGGCACTTATCATCGCACCGCTGGTCGTCGGCGCCCTTGCACTGGTGGCCGAGCGGCTGGTGCTGCGCCGGCTGAACTACAATCCGGAAGCCACCATCGTCGCTACCATCGGCATGCTCTACATCATCCAGCAGCTGGCGCTGACCTTCTATGGTCCGGAAGCTCGCCCGGTAGAGCCGCCCTTCAGCTACCGCCTCCTTCTGCCGTGGTTCGGCTATTCGGGCTACAAGCTGTCTATCATTGCGGCGTCCGCCCTTCTGCTCGTGGTGACATGGCTGGTGCTGACGCGCACCAGGGTCGGCCTCGTCATGCGTGCCACGCAGTATGACAGCGAGACGGCACAGGCCTTCGGCATCCCTGTCGATCGAGTCTATGGCGGCGTCTTCGCGCTCGGCGCCATGCTCGCGGCCATCGCCGCGGTGCTGATCGTGCCGATCAGCCAGGCGCATTACCTGATGGGGCAGGATCCGCTGCTGCTGTCCTTCATCGTCGTCATCATCGGCGGCCTCGGCTCGTTGCGCGGAACCGTCATCGCCGCCGTGCTGATCGGGCTGTCGGACGGCATCATTTCGGTGTTCTTCTCGCCGACGCTGGCCAAGATCATCGCCACGCTGCTGGTCGCCATGGTGCTGGTGTTCCGGCCGCAGGGCCTGTTCGGGACGGCGACGCGATGAGCGAGACCTCGCCGGCAAAAGCCTACGGCTTGCATCTCGGCGTCATCGCGCTGCTTTTTGTCCTGAGCTTCGTGCTGCCGGACTATCATCACGGCCTCGTCGCCCGCATCATGGTGCTGGCGGTCTTCGCCATGGGCTACAACATGCTGTTCGGCTATGTCGGCCTGCTCAGTCTCGGTCATGCCATGTTCTTTGCCGCCGGCCTCTACGGCGCCGGCCTTGCCGTCATCCAGCTTGGCTGGAGCGTGCCGGCGGCTTTGTTGAGCGGCATCGCCTGCGGCGCGGTGCTGGCACTGGTGATCGGGCTGCTGGCGCTGCGTACCACGGGCGTCGCCTTCATGATCGTCACCATGATGTTCGCGCAGGTCTTTTACCTCCTCATCCTCTATTTTGCCGCGTGGACCGGCGGCGACCAGGGCATGGTGGTGCCGCAGCCGGCACGCGTCCTGAGTTTCGGCGCGACGTCGCTCGATCTCACCAATCCGACGGTGCGCTACATGAGCGCGCTGGCGCTGTTCTCGCTCGTGCTTCTGGTCACACTGGCCGTCGTCCGCTCCCGATACGGCCGCGTGCTGGTTGCCATCCGCGAGAACGAGGAACGGACCAAAATGCTGGGGTACGACACCTTCTCCAACAAGCTCGCCGCCGTGGTCGTCTCCGGCGCCATCTGCGCGGCGTCGGGCGCTGCCTATGCGCTGCTGTTCGGCTATGTCGGCTCGAGCTTCGCCTCGGTACAGTACTCGATCCTGCCGCTGCTGTGGGTGCTGCTCGGCGGCGCCGCCACCACGCTCGGACCGCTGATCGGCACGCTGTTCATGTACTATGTCATCGACGTCACCAGCGGCTTCACCTCCGCCTACCTGTTGATCGTCGGCGTCGCGTTGATCCTGCTGGTGCTGTTCTTCCCGAAAGGCATTCTGGGCAGCATCCGGCAGCGCTGGCTCGGATGGCTGCCATGACGCCGCTTCTGACCACCAAAGGCCTGTCGCGCAATTTCGGCGGCCTGCGCGCCGTCGACAGCGTCGATTTCACCTTGGTGCCGGGCGAAATCCGCGCCGTCATCGGCCCCAACGGTGCCGGGAAGACCACTTTCGTCAGCCTGATCAGCGGCCGAATCCCGCCCTCGTCCGGATCGATCGTTTTCGACGGCTCCGACATCACCGGCCTGCCGGCCTATGTCAGGGTCCGCCAAGGCATTGCCTACACGTTCCAGATCACCAGCATCTATGCCAACCTGTCCGTTTACGCCAACGTCGCGCTGCCCGTGCAACTGACGCTACGGCATGGCCATTCCAAGAGCGCGATACAGGCCGCTGTCATGTCGGCGCTCGCACGCACCGGGCTGGCCGACCGCGCCCATATGCCGGCCGGTCAATTGTCCTATGGCCACCAGCGCCTGCTGGAGGTGGCGATGGGCCTGGCGCTGAAGCCGCGCCTGCTGATCCTCGACGAGCCGACGCAGGGGCTCGCCGACAGCGAGATCGACAATTTCATCGGCCTGGTGCGCGAGATCGCCAGGAACGCCACCGTGCTCCTCATCGAGCACAACATGCCTGTCGTCATGCAGCTTGCCGACCGCATCACCGTTTTCAACGCCGGCAAGATCCTGGCAGAGGGCACGCCGGAGGCGATCCGCGAAGATGCGGCGGTGCAGGAAGCCTATCTGGGGACCGCCCTATGACCGAGACGAGCAAGACGCAAGCGTTGCGAATCGCGGGACTGGACTGCTTCTACGGCGAGGTTCAGGTGCTCTATGGGCTCGACCTGGCGCTGAACAAGGGCGAGGTGCTGTGCCTGTTCGGCCGCAACGGCGCCGGCAAGACGACGACGCTGAAAGCCATCATGGGGCTGGTCCGGGCGAGTGCCGGTTCGATCAGCCTCGCAGGCCAGGAATTGACCGGTCTGGCCGCCCACGAGGTGCCTAAAGCCGGCATTGCCTATGTGCCGCAAGGCAGGCGGCTGTTCGCCGAAATGACGGTGGCGGAGAACATCGAGATCGGGCTGATGGCGCGCGGCAAGGGGAAGGCCGTGCGCGAAAACGTGCTCAACCTGTTCCCGCTGCTGCGCCAGCGGCTCAGGCAGCGCTCGGGCACCTTGTCGGGCGGCGAGCAGCAGATGCTGGCCATGGCACGCGCGCTCTGCCTGGAACCGCAGGTGCTACTGCTCGACGAGCCGACCGAAGGGCTGATGCCGTCGATGATCGCAAAAATCCGCGAGACGGTGGCCAAGCTGCGCGAACGGGGCGTTTCCACCATCCTGGTGGAGCAGCGGGTCGATGCCGTGCTGTCGGTCGCCGACCGCGTCGCCTTCATCGAGAATGGCCGCAACCGCGAGACGGTCGACGTAGAGGCGTTGCGCGCCGACCCGTCGGCGGTCAGGCGCTATGTCGGCGTAGGCTGAGGATTTGCCCTCCCCTGTGGAAGGTAAGGGCCTGGCGTCCTCGCCGGCTCACCCGAAGAACAGGAAGCCCGCCATCAAGAACGTGGGGATCAGCACCGCGCCCGACCACGCCATGTAGCCGAAAAAACCCGGCATGTTCACGCCGCGGTGCCGGGCAATGGCGTAGACCATGAAGTTCGGCGCGTTGCCGATATAGGTGTTGGCGCCCATGAACACCGCACCCGCCGAGATCGCCGCCAAGGTCGAAGCGAGCTCCGTCATCAGATGCCGGGGAGCGCCGCCGGCCAGCTCGAAGAACACCAGGTAGGTCGGAGCGTTATCCAGGAAGGACGACAGCGCTCCGGTCAGCCAGAAATAGGCGAGATCGTTGGGCATGCCCTGCGCTGACGTGACGAGCGCGACCAGCGGCGCCAGCGCGCCTTCGTGGCCGGCCCTCAGGATGGCGACGACGGGCACGATGCAGACGAAGATGCCGGCGAACAGTTTCGCCACTTCCGCGATCGGCCCCCAGTTGAAACCGTTCGCCTGCCGATACTCCTTGCGCGAGACGGCCAGCGAAACGAAGGCAAGCGCCAGGATGACGACATCGCGCACAAGGTTCTGCAACTCGAGGTCCACCCCCTGAATGGAAAGACTGATGCCGGGCTTCCATGTGGCCGAAAGCAGGATCGCACCGATCACGCCGGCCAGCAGCGGCAGGTTGGGCAGGCCGCGGATGCGCACTTTCGTGTCCGGCGTCGGGTCCTTGATCTTTGGCGCGCCCATTTCGCGGCGATGCAGCGTGGTGTCGATCGCCAGGAAGACGGCGAGCACGACGACGCTGACGAACAGGGTCTCGCGCCAGAGGTTGGCGGTGGTCCAGAAGAAATCGACGCCGCGCAGGAAGCCGACGAACAGCGGCGGGTCGCCGAGCGGCGTCAGCGAACCGCCGATGTTGGACACCAGGAAGATGAAGAAGATGATGACATGGGCGTTGAACGGCCGGTTGTCATTGGCGCGGATGAGCGGCCGGATAAGGATCATCGAGGCGCCGGTAGTGCCGATGACGGAAGCGAGCAGGGCGCCGATGAGCAGCAGCCCGGCATTGACCAATGGCGTGCCGTGGATGTTGCCGGCCACGAGAATGCCGCCCGAAATGGTGAACAGCGCGAACAGGAGAATGATGAACGACATGTATTCGGTGAGCAGCGCATGCAGCACCGCTTCCGTTGCCACCGTCGTGCCGAAGGCCGATGCGAGCGGCACCACCACGAGAGCCGCCCAAAATGCAGCAATCTTGCCGTAATGATGCTCCCAGACATGGTTGAAAAGCAGCGGTCCCGTGGCGATCGAAAGCAACAGCCCGGCAAAGGGCAGCGCCCACCACAGCGACATCGTCCGGCCTGGCAGGCCGTGCTCTTCCGCGGCGAAGGCCGTTCCCGGTAACAGCATCGCGACAGCCACCACGGCACTTGCCGTCAAAGCCGTCGCCCCTATCGACCCCTTCTCTTCTCCCACGATGAGGTCAGTCCGCCGCGTGGTCTTCGAGCGTCACGCCTGCTTGGCGCATCCTTGCCAACATCGTCTCGACCGAACCGTTGAGGTCGATCCCGCGGCAGGCATCGAGCCTGACAGTGGTCCTGAACCCCTGCTTGACCGCGTCGAGCGCCGAGAAGGCGACGCAGAAATCGGTCGCTAGGCCGACCAGGGTCAGACTGTCGATGCCGCGCTCCCTGAGATAGCCGGCAAGGCCGGTCGGCGTCGTGTGGTCGTTCTCGAAGAAGGCCGAATAGCTGTCGATATCAGGCCGAAATCCCTTGCGGATGACGAGCTCGGCCTTGGTCCAGGCAAGACCCGAGTGAAAATCCGAGCCGAGGCTGCCCTGGATACAATGGTCAGGCCACAATGTCTGCTGGCCGTAGGGCATCTCGATGGTTTCAAAAGGCTGGGCGCCTGGATGGCTTGAGGCAAAGCTCGAATGGCCGGCTGGATGCCAGTCCTGCGTCAGCACGACATGATCGGTTCGCCGGATCAGGTCGTTGACCAGCGGCACGATCTCGTCGCCGCCGGTCACAGCCAACGCGCCGCCAGGGCAAAAGTCGTTCTGCAGGTCGATGACGACAAGCGCTTCTTCGGCCATGGGGTTCCTTCCTGTCGGTATCGGGCGCGGGCTCCCAAGGGGATCCCGGCGAAAGAAAGCCGCTGGCGCGACCGGAGGGAGAAACTTGACCAGATGGCGGGCCGCGTCAACCATTAGAGCGCCGGGCGCAACCCCGAACGCGCAAAGGGCGCCCCAGCACCTAGATTTTGCGGAGAACAAATGCGTGGCGGCGGCAGTCGTGCGGGTGCTGCGCAAACTCCGGCTTTGACAATTTCCGCCGACTTGATATCATTTGCATACGAATGAATTTAAGCCGGGCCCGGACGCCGGCAAGTTCCCTCGGAAAGGCCCTTTTTCTGGGAAGGCAAAGCGTGATCCGTTACGCGAAACCCACCACGGTCGACGAGGCGCTCGCCCTGCTTGGCGAAGCTTCGTGGCGCATCCTTGCCGGCGGCACCGACTTCTACCCGGCGCAAGGCAACAGGCCTTTCCGCGACAATGTGCTCGACATCAACGGGCTGGCCGCGCTGCGCGGCATTGCGGAAACGGAAACGCACTGGCAGATCGGGGCGCGCACCAGCTGGACCGATATCGTTCGCCATCCCTTGCCGCCGGCCTTCGATGCGCTGAAAGCGGCCGCGCGGGAGGTCGGGTCCGTTCAGATCCAGAATGTCGCCTCGATCGCCGGCAATCTCTGCAACGCTTCGCCGGCCGCGGATGGCGTGCCGGCGCTGCTGGTGCTCGACGCCGAGATAGAACTGCGCTCGGCGCAAGCGGTGCGCCACCTGCCGCTCCGGGAATTCATCCTCGGCAATCGCCGCACGGACCTGCGGCCCGGCGAGATGGTAACCGCCATCCGCGTGCCGAAAGCGGCCGGCGCGGGTATGTCGGCTTTCGTCAAGCTCGGCGCGCGGCGCTATCTCATCATCTCGATCGCCATGGTGGGGGCACGCCTGGTCGTGCAGGACGGCATCGTCGAGCAAGCGGCGGTCGCCGTCGGTTCCTGCTCGGCTGTTGCAAAGCGGCTCGGCGGGGTCGAGGCGGCCCTGCGCGGACTGGCGGCGGATCATGGGCTGGCCACAGCGGTCCTCGCCGCGCCGATGGAAGAGCTGTCGCCGATCGGCGACGTGCGCGGCAGCGCCGAATACCGGCAGGACGCGGCGCGCGAAATCGTTGTCCGCGCCGTGCTGGCGGCGGCGGGGCCGGTGAATGGTGACAGGACGGCGGCGGCATGAACAAAGCACAGCCTGACATCAGCCAAGGTCGACCCGGCGGAGCCCTTTCCGACAGTGACGCAGGTCAGCCCGGCCTCGCACGCGCCGAGATTACCTTCGCGGTCAATGGCGCCGCCGTCTCGGTCAACGTGCCGCCGCTGCGCCGGCTGTCCTCGGTGCTGCGCGACGAATTGCTGCTGACCGGGACCAAGGTCGGCTGCGACGCCGGCGACTGCGGCGCCTGCACGGTGCTGGTCGATGGCGATCCGGTCTGCGCCTGCCTGATGCCGGCGGCGTCGGCCGCCGGAGCGTCGGTAACGACGGTCGAAGGGCTCGCCAATGGCCGGCTGTCGGCACTACAGGCCTCCTTCCTGGCGCATGGTGCGGCGCAGTGCGGCATTTGCACGCCGGGCCTGCTGGTGGCGGCGACGGCCCTGCTGGACAAGAAAGCCAAGCCGAGCGAGATCGAAGTGCAGGACGCGCTTGGTGGTGTCCTCTGCCGTTGCACCGGGTACCGGAAGATCGTCGCTGCTGTGATGGATGCCTCCGCCCAGGCTGCAAGCCTGGATTTCCGTCTGCCTCGGTCCGGTCACGCCATTGGCTCCTCCCCGATCCGGCTCGATGGCGTGCCGAAGGTGACCGGCGGTGAGAAATTCGGCGGCGATTCGTTCCCGGCCGATGCGCTGGCGGTGCTGGTAATCCGCTCGCCGCACTACCATGCCAGCTTCGCCTTCGGCGACCTCGACGGCTGGGCAAAAGCTCGTCCCGGCATCGCCGGTATCTTCACGGCGGCCGATATCCCGGGAAAGAACTGTTTCGGCGTCATCGGTCCGTTCGCCGACCAGCCGGCTCTCGCCGAAGGCTTGGCGCGGTTTCGCGGCGAGGCGGTGGCGCTTGTTGCCGGCGAGCGCGAGGCGATGCTCGATCTCGACCTGTCGGATTTCCCGATCCGCTGGACCGAATTGCCACATCTGTTGCAGCCTTGCGAGGCACAGGCCGAAGGAGCGGCGCTGATCCATGCGAACCGCCCGGCCAACCTTCTGACCAAGGGCTTCGTCGAACGCGGCGATCCCGAGACGGCGCTTGCCGATGCCGCTGTCACCGTGACCGGTGCGATCGAGACGGCCTATGTCGAGCATGCCTATATCGAGCCGGAAGCCGGCCATGCCTATATGGATGGCGACATGCTGGTCGTCGTCGCCTGCACGCAGGCGCCCTATATGGACCGCGACGACACGGCGAAGGTGCTGGGCCTGCCCGTCGACAAGGTGCGCATCGTGCCGACCGCGACGGGCGGCGGTTTTGGTTCCAAACTCGACGTGTCCCTGCAACCGCTGATCGGCCTGGTGGCGATGAGGACCGGGCGGCCGGCGGCGCTTGCCTACACGCGCAATGAATCGATGATGTCGACCACCAAGCGCCACCCGGCGCAGATGCAAGCGACCATTGGCGCCGACGCCGAGGGCCATGTCACGGGCATGATTTTCTCAGGCGATTTCAACACCGGGGCGTACGCGAGCTGGGGACCGACCGTCGCCAACCGCGTGCCGGTGCATGCCTCGGGTCCCTATGCCACCCCGAACTACCGCGCGGAAGGCCGCGCCGTGCATACGCATGGGCCGATTTCCGGCGCTTTCCGGGGCTTCGGCGTGCCGCAGGCGACGATCATGCAGGAGACCTTGTACGACGAGCTGGCCGGCAAGCTCGGCATCGACCGGCTCGACTTCCGCTTGAGAAACTGCCTTCGTAACGGATCCGAAACAGTCACCGGACAGAGACTGGAATCGGGCGTCGGCATTGCCGAATGCCTCGATGCCCTGCGGCCGCATTGGGCGCGTGCAGTGGCTGACGCGGATGCCTTCAACAGTGCCAACGTGGATAAAAAGCGCGGTGTCGGCATCGCCTCCTGCTGGTATGGCTGCGGCAACACCTCGCTGCCCAATCCATCGACCATCCGGGTCGGCATCGCGGCTTCAGGCGAGATCATCCTGCACCAGGGCGCGGTCGACATCGGCCAGGGCTCCAACACCGTCATCACGCAAATCTGCGCCGACGCGCTCGGCCTGCCCCTGGAAAGGTTCCGGCTGAAAAACGCCGACACCGCGATCACTCCCGATGCCGGCAAGACCTCGGCCTCGCGCCAGACCTTCGTCACCGGCAAGGCGGCCGAGAAGGCCGGCCGCGCCTTGCGCGAAAAAATCCTGCGCTTTGCCAATGTCTCGGAAAAAGCGTCGCTTCAGCTCGAAGGTCCGGCGATCGTCATCCGTGAGGGCGAGGCGGTCCGCCGTGTCGATCTTGGCACACTCGAAGCGGATATCTACGGCTTCGTCTTCCGCGCCGAGGAGACTTACGACCCGCCGACGCTGCCGCTCGACGCCAAGGGCCAGGGCAAGCCCTATGCGGTCTATGGTTACGGCGCGCAGATCGCCGAGCTCGAGGTCGACCTCAAGCTCGGCACGGTCAAGCTGGTCAAGATCACAGCCGCGCACGATGTCGGCAAGGCGATCAACCCGCTGCTGGTCGAGGGTCAGATCGAGGGCGGCATCGCGCAAGGCATCGGCATGGCGCTGATGGAAGAGTATATTCCCGGCCGCACCGAGAATTTGCACGATTATCTCATTCCGACCATCGGCGACGTGCCGCCGATCGAGACGATATTGATCGAGGTGCCAGACCCGGAAGGGCCATTCGGCGCCAAGGGCCTGGGCGAACATGTGCTGATCCCGACGGCGCCGGCGATCCTCAACGCCATCCGCCATGCCACTGGTGTGCTGGTCACCAGAGTTCCGGCGACGCCGGCCCGGATCCGCGCCGCCATCCGCGAGAAGGAGGCATGCCGATGAGCGAGCTTGCCGAACGCTTCGAAACCCATGATCCCGGCGAGAAGCTGGTGGCGGAGAAGATCCGCTGCGATGCCTGCCCTGTGATGTGCTACATATCAGATGGCCGCACTGGCGCTTGCGACCGCTACGGCAATGCCGGCGGCCGGATCGTGCGCATGGACCCGCTGACCATTCTCGATCATACCGCCGAGATCGGCGGCGCTGTCGTGCCCTTCGTCGCCGAGGGCGAGGCCTGGGACGGCGAACTGGTCAACACCGGCCGCCGCTTCGTCACGGCGATCGGGGCAGGAACCACCTATCCCGACTACAAGCCGGCGCCCTTCATCGTCAGCCAGCAGGTCGAGGGCGTCGATCTCGTCACCGTCGTCACGGAGGGCATCTTCTCCTATTGCGGCGTCAAGGTGAAGATCGACACCGACCGTCATATCGGACCCGAAACGGCTGTCGTGCGGTCGCAAGGCGAGGCGATCGGTCATGTCACGACAGGCGAATATGGCTCGCAGATGCTGTCGCTGGGCGGCGTGCATCATCTGACCGGCGGCTCCAAGGCCGAAGGCCGCGCCACCTGCGATGCGCTGCTCGATCTGTGCAACCGCAAGCCAGTAGAACTGACCATCGACGGCGGCGCCACCGTAACAGTCGAAGCCGGCAAACCGCCTGTCATCGACGGCAAGCAGGAGCACCGCATGCGGGTCGGCTGCGGGTCGGCGACCATCGGCATGTTCGCCACCCAATGGCGCGGGCTGGTCGACGAGGTGGTGGTGGTCGACGACCACATAACCGGCGTCGTCTCGGAGCATCAGGCCGGCAAGGTGCTGGGCTGGCAGGACACGGGGATAAAGATCATCGGCCGCCGCTCGACGCCTGGGCGCTATTTCAAGGTCTCCGAGCCCGGCCTCGGCTGGGGCGGCACCAGCATATCCGACCCGCTGTCGATCCTGGGCGAATGGAACGCCAAGAAGGGCGCGCGGCCCGGCCTGTCGCTGCTGATGGTTTCGACCACCGGCGAGCAGTTCGCCTATTACGAACTCGACGACCAGTTGAAGCCAGTCGAAAAGCCATTCCCCGAACGATTGCAGAAATCCGTGGGGCTGATCGAGGACAATTGCGAACCGGCGCTGTGCACCGTGCTGTTCATCGGCGGCGCCGGCGGTTCGCTGCGCGCCGGCGTCACCGAAAACCCCGTCAACCTGACGCGTTCCGTGCAGGGCCTGACCACTTATGTGACGGTCGGCGGCGCGCCGGTCTATGTCTGGCCGGGCGGCGGCATCACGCTGATGGTGGATGTGACGCGCGTGCCGGAAGGCGCCTTCGGCTATGTGCCTACGCCGGCGCTGGTGGCGCCCATCGAATTCACGCTGCGCCGCGACGACTATATCAGGCTCGGCGGCTACGACGCCGAGATCCGCAGCGTCGAGGATGTCGTTGCCAAGGGTGGCGAGTACCTGAACGCGCGTCGGGGCGACGGTGCGCCGGCCGGCAACCCATGGCCGCCGCTGGCGCAATTGCGGCGCACGCCCGCGAACGGGGCCGCGTGACGATGAACGGCCCGCAAGCGCATTGGCTCGGGGATGGCAAGCGGCTGCACCTCAATCACGGGCCGATCGACCTGATCGTCGAGGCCTTTGGGACGCCAGGCGAATGCCGGCGAGCTTATGAGCAGGCCGTGGCGCGATTCCAGACCATCCTGCCGGAACTGGTGGAGGAATTGCCCGAGTTGCGCCGGCCGGCCACGTTGCGCCCGCGCGCCTTCGCCGGCTCGACGGCGCGGCGCATGGAAGCGGCAGTTACCCCATTGGCGGACGACTTCATCACGCCGATGGCAGCCGTCGCCGGTTCGGTAGCCGACGAAATACTTGCCGCACTGATTACCGGGCGAAAACTCGATCGCGCCTATGTCAACAATGGCGGCGACAGCGCGCTTCATCTCGGTACCGGCCAGTCGATCACCCTTGCCATTGCCGGCACCGGCCATGGCCTTGCCGACCGCATCGTCATCCGCGCCGAGGACGGCGTGCAAGGCGTTGCCACCAGCGGCTGGCGCGGGCGCTCGTTTTCCTTGGGCATCGTCGACGCCGTCACCGTGCTGGCGAGGACCGGCGCAGAGGCCGATGCCGCGGCGACGCTGATCGCCAATGCCGTCGACTTGGCCAACCATCCCGCTATTCGGCGTGTGCCCGCGCATGATCTGGCGCCGGACAACGACCTTGGCGACAGGCTGGTGACGCAGGAGGTCGGTCCGCTTTCTGCCAAAGAGATTGCCACGGCGCTGGACAGGGGACTTGCCGTCGCCGAAGATTTCCGCCGCAGGGGACTGGTCGCCGCATCGGCGCTGTTCCTCGCCGGCCAGACCCGCATCGAGGGCTCAATGGCGCTTGCCGCGCCCGACAAAAGTCCAGGGAAGGAAGTTGCCCATGCCTGAGTTTCCGCTCCGCAAGATCGTGGTGCTGACCGAAGAGATCTTTCATGAGGGCGGGCCGGCGCCCAAGGTGCCGCGCCGCCGTGCCGCCGCCATGGCGCTGGTAAAGAACCCGTTCGCCGGGCGCTATGCCAAGGAGTTGCAGAGCGCCATGGACGATCTGAAGCCGCTTGGCCTGCTGCTCGCCGACCGGCTGATCGCGGCATTGGGTGGCGACGTGAAGCAGATCGACGGCTATGGCAAAGGCGCCATCGTCGGCACATCGGGCGAACTCGAGCATGGCGCGCTTTGGCATGTGCCGGGCGGCTACGCCATGCGCGAGCGGCTCGGCGACGCCAAGGCGATCGTGCCGTCGGCCAAGAAGGTCGGCGCCTTCGGCTCGCGGCTGGATGTGCCTCTCGGCCACATCAACGCCGCCTATGTGCGCAGCCATTTCGATGCGATGGAAGTCGGCGTCAGCGACGGACCGCGTCCCGACGAGATCCTGTTCTGCCTCGCCATGACCTGCGGTCCGCGCGTGCACAATCGCATGGGCGGCCTGGCCGCCGACGACATCAAGGCATGGGACGGGCTGCGGTGAGCGGCGAGGACAATCTGCTGAAGCTGGTCGAGGTCGAGGAGGCGGACGATCAGGACTACCACCTGCAGGAGCAGGTCGGCTTCATCCTGCGCAAGGCGCATCAGCGCCACGTCTCGATCTTCGCTGCCCATATCGGCGACCTGACGCCACCGCAATTCGCGGCATTGGCCAAGCTGCGCGATGTCGGGGAGACTTCGCAGAACCAGCTCGGCACGCTGATCGCCATGGATGCGGCGACGGTCAAGGGCGTCATCGACCGGCTGAAGGCGCGCGGCCTTGTCGAACTCTCCAAGCACGAGGGCGACAAGCGCCGGCTGCTGGTCAATTTGACCGCCGAAGGGCGCGAGGCGATCGAACGCCTGATCCCGCTGGCGCGCGAGATTACCGAGGAAACCTTGGCACCGCTCACGGCCAGGGAGATCGCCACCTTCATGAAGCTGCTGGCGAAATTGGCGTAGGCCGGCGACGAGGTCCTTTCCTCTCCCTCCGGACGGGAATAGGCGACGCTGCGAAGCGGCAACGGAGTGGGGGAACCACCTGGCCACCGCCGCCGACGGACATTGAAAAGGGACCAGGGCGCAAGAATCTTCCTGCACCGCGCCAAGGGTCGACTCCCACTCCGTCGAGCTTCGCTCGACACCTCTCCCCCGATCGACGGGGGAGAGGAAGGGCGCCGCTTATCTCCGGCGAAATCTCAGAGGCCGTTGTCCTTCAGCACCTGGGCGGCGTTTTCCTTGGTGATCTTCTGCGTCGGCAAGGTGATGGTCTTTTCGACCTTCTCGCCGTTGAGGAACTTGATCGCCTGCCGAAGGCCCTCGGCGCCCGGGGTGACATAGGTGAAGGTCGCCGTCAGCTCGCCCTTGTTCACCATCTGCACGCCTTCGTTGGGCAGGCCGTCGATGCCGATGAACTTGATGTCCTTCTCGCGGCCGACATCCTTGGCGGCAAGATAGGCGCCATAGGCCATCGGGTCGTTGTGGCCGTAGACGAGATCGATCTTCTCGTTGCTCTTCAGCGCGTTGGCCATCAGATTATAGGCCTGGTCCTGCTTCCAGTCGCCCGACTGCTGGTCGAGCAGGTACTTGATGCCCGGCTCCTTGTCGGTGAACTCATGGAAGCCGTCATGGCGGTCATGCGCCGGCTGGGTGCCCATGCCGCCCCAGATCTCGACGACATTGCCCGATGCCTTGCCCTTGCCGCCGAGCAGCTCGACGGCATATTCGCCGGCCGCGCGGCCGATCAGCTTGTTGTCGCCGCCGACGAACTGGGTGTAGTCCTTGGTGTCGACATTCCGGTCGAGCACGAAGACCGGGATCTTGGCGTCGATCGCCTGCTGCACGACCCCGGTCAGGCCGGCCGATTCCTTCGGCGACACCAAGAGCGCATCGACCTCCTGGCGGATCAGGTTCTCGACATCGGCAACCTGCTTCTCGGTCTTGTCCTCGCCGTCGGTGATGATCAGCTCGACCTCGGGGTGCTTGGCGGCCTCGGCCAGTATGTCCTTGTTGAACTGCGCGCGCCAAGGCTCGATGGTCGTCACCTGCGAGAAGCCGATCTTCCACTTCTTGTCCTGGGCCATGGCGTGGCCGGTGGAGAGCAGCGCGGTGGTGGTCAGCAATGCCGCGCCAAGGGCGGCAAGCTTCAGCGTGTCACGTCGTTTCATTTCTTGTTTCCTCCGAGATTGAGAGACCGGGTCTCTTGCGACGGCCGTTTTGCCGCGGCCGTTTCCTTGTGCGCCGCTCCGGGCAGGCGCAGATAGGCTAGGAGATCACCGGCATTGCGCTCCTGCACGAGCACTGTGCCGATGATGATCATCCCCTTCAGCACCAGCTGAAGGTTCGAATTGATGTTGTGGAGCTGCAATATGTTGGACAGCAGCCCGAAGATCAGCACGCCGCAGAATGTCCCCGTGAGGCTGCCGCGCCCACCCATCAGGCTGGTGCCGCCGATGACCACGGCGGCGATGGCGTCGAGCTCCAGGCCGGCGCCGGCATCGGGCTTGCCTTGCCGGTACTGCGCGACATAGAGCACCGCGGCAATGCCGGCGAGCAGGCCCGAAACGGCGTAGGTGACGATCTTGACCCGGCCGGCGGCGATGCCGGAAAGCCTGGCCGCCTCCTCATTGCCGCCGATGGCGTAGACATAGCGGCCGAACGGCGTGAAGCGCAGCACCGCGCCATAGATCAGGATGGCGCCGAGGAAGAACAGGCCTGGCATCGGAATGACGCCGAACACCATCGAGCGCAGCAGCTCGAAATCCTCGGTGGCGTTCGAGCCGGTATAGACCGGCAGCACAGCATTGTTCTGGCCGGCGGTCAGCCGGGCGATGCCCAACGCCGTCACCATCATCGCCAGGGTGACGATGAAGGGCTGCAGCCGCCCGGCAACGATGATGAAGCCGTTGAGCGCACCGAACAGCAGGCCCACGCATGGCGCGACCAGCAGCACGCCGAGGACGCCGAATTTGGGCTCGACCTGCGGCAGCAGGTACCACAGGGAAAGACAGCACAGGACCACGCCGACGATTGCCGGCGTGACCAGGCCGCGGGCGCGGTCCAGCCTTGCGTCGCGCGAGGCATCGGCGCCGGCGCGCGACTTTTCAAGATTGAGGAAAATGAAGCGGGTGACGATGAAGCCGAGACAGAGCGCCACCACGGCGACGGTGGGCACGCCAAGCACCACTCCCGGCGTCACGCCCGGAACCGTCAGCAGCATGGCGCAGACCACCGAACAGATTGCCATCAGCGAGCCGACCGAAAGATCGATGCCGCCGGTGATGATCACCGCCGTCATGCCGGTGGCGATCAGGCCGGTGGTCGACACCTGGCGCAGCACGTCGAGCAGATTGCCGTAGGACAGGAAGATGTTGTTGCCCTTGGAGCTGACCGGCGAGCCCAGCACGCCGATCAGGAAGATGGCGATGAGGCCCCAATAGAGCTTGGTGCGGGACAGGAGTTTCAAGGCGGTCATGCGGCAGGTCTCGAAATCGTGCGGCGCGGCGCGGCGAGACGCATGATGGCCTCCTCGCTCGCCGCATCGCGGGAAAGGATGCCGGTCTGGCGGCCATCGGCCATCACCAGAATGCGGTCGGAGAGGTACAGCAGTTCCGGCAATTCGGAGCTGATGACGGCAATAGCCAGCCCGTCGCGCGCAAGCTTGAAGATGAGATCGTAGATCTCGCGCTTGGCGCCGACGTCGATGCCGCGCGTCGGCTCGTCGAGAAGAAGCACGCGCGGCCGTGTCGCCAGCCATTTGCCGATGACGACCTTCTGCTGGTTGCCGCCCGACAATGTGCCGGCTGGCTGGTCGATGTCCTCGCAGCGTATGCCGAGCGCCCGGACCGCGTGGCGCGCCAGCTCCTGTTCGCCGGCCAGCGAACGGATGCCGAAGCGCGCCAGCGATCCGACCAGCGGCAATGCGACGTTGTCTGTAATGGAAGCCTGGAGATGCAGGCCTTGGGTCTTGCGGTCCTCGGTCACCAGCGCAATGCCGAGGCGCCTGGCATCGCGCGGCGAGCGGATCTCGACCGGCGCGCCGTCGAGCCGGATCTCGCCGCCGGTGCGGCCATCGCTCGAGCCGAAGATCGCCTCCAGGATTTCGGTGCGCCCTGAACCCAGCAGCCCGCCAATGCCAAGGATCTCGCCTTCGGCGAGTTCGAAGCTGACTCCGTCGATCACGGTGCGCCAGCCATGGGCGTCGGGTTTCGTCAGCGACAGGTTCTCGACGGAAAGCACGATTTCGCCGCCGGAACGGCGCTCCTCTTCCGAGGAGGCCAGCAGGTCTCGCCCGACCATTGCCGAAATGATGGCGTTCTCGTCGAGCTCGCCCATCGGCCGCGTCAGCACGTGGCGTCCGTCGCGAAACACCGTGACCCTGCCCGCCAGGTGCATGACCTCGTCGATGCGGTGCGAGATGTAGACGATGGCGACGCCGCTGTCGGCAAGCTGGCGGATGATGCGGAACAGCCTCTGGCATTCGGCTGGAGAGAGCGCCGAAGTCGGCTCGTCCATGATCAGGATGCGCGCCGACATCGACAGCGCCTTGGCGATCTCGACCAGTTGCTGTTCGCCGACGCGCAAGGTGCCGACACGGGCTTCCGGGTCGAGCTCGATGCCCAGCCGCTGCAGAAGGGCGCTGGCGGCGCGGCTGCTCGCCTTGCGATCGACGATCAGCCCGGCGATCAGCTTCTCGCGCCCGAGAAAGATGTTGTCGGCGACGCTGAGTTCGGGAACCAGGTTGAGCTCCTGGTGGATGATGGCAATGCCGGCGGCCTCGGCGTCGCGCACGCCGGCGAAACTCGCGGCTACGCCGTCGACGCGAACCGTGCCTTCATAACCCGTGTAGACACCGGAAAGGATCTTCATCAGCGTCGACTTGCCGGCGCCGTTCTCACCCATCAAGGCATGGACTTCGCCGCGCCGCAGCTCGAAACCGACGTCGACCAAGGCGGCAATGCCGCCGAAGCTCTTGGATACGTGCTCAGCGCTTAGGACGACCTCCGAACGATCCGCCGCAACATCCCGACGCGCGATGGAATTTCCGTGCTCCATGACAAAGGCGGCCTCCCTTCCGTCGTCGTCTGACCTCATGAACGCTATTCTAAACGTTTCGATCCTGTCAAGCTTCTATCTGGTCACGTGAGATTGGCTCATTTCAATTCTTGCGAAAAACCGCGATATTCCGTAGGTATGATGCTAGAGAGGCGGCGAAACGTTTCGAAAATGGCAAGGTCAAGGCAGACAAGGCAGCGAAAATCGACGGCGCCGACCATGCTTCACGTGGCCGAAGCGGCGCGCGTGTCGGTCGCCACGGTTTCGGCGCTGATCAACGGCACGGCGACCGTCAGCCCGGAGCTCAGCCAGCGCATCGAGCAGGCGATCCGCGATATCGGCTACAAGCGCAATGCGATCGCCCGCAGCCTGAAAATGGGCACCACGCGCACCATCGGATTGACTGTCCCGCACATCACCAATCCGTTCTTCACCGATGTCGTGTCAGTCATCCAGCAGGCCTTCGACCGCGCCGGCTATGCGGTCATGCTGTGCTGCACGGACGAGGACCTCAACACCCAGGACGACCAGATCAGGCTGCTGCTCGACCGTATGGTCGACGGGCTGATCGTGGCGCGCGTCGGCGATGGGACGATCCTCAAGCGCATCGTCGACGACGCCAACGTGCCGGTCGTCCTGCTTGACCGCATCTGCGACGGTGTCGACACGGATGCCGTGGTGCTCGACAACCAGCGCGCCGTGTTCGACGCCATCACCTACCTGATACATCTCGGGCACCGGCGCATCGGCTACATCACCGGAACGTCGGATATCTCACCGATGCATGATCGCATGGCCGGATATCGCGAAGCGCTTCAGGCAGCCGGCCTGCCGGTCGCCGAGGAGCTGGTACGTTCCGGCAATTTTCACGAGATCGACGGCTATAACGCGGCCATGCAGCTGTTGTCGCTGCACGACAGGCCGAGCGCGATCTTCTCCGCCAACAATCCGATGGTGATCGGCACCATGAAGGCGATCCGCGATATCGGCCTGTCCTGCCCGGAAGATGTTTCGATCGCCTGTTTCGACGATTTTCCGTGGTCGGACGTGTTTGTCCCGCAACTGACCACGGTGGCACAGCCGGTGCAGGCGATCGGCGAACAGGCGGCCAATTTGCTGCTCGACCGCCTTGCCGGAAATCGCGACGCGCCGCCGCGCAAGCTGGTGCTCAAGGGCCGGTTGATGATCCGCAATTCATGCCGACCGCTGGGAGCGGTGGCGCAGAGCGTGAGTGCGTAGAGCGGTTCAGTGGTTGAATCGCTATCGGCAAGCGCCGAGCTGGAAATCTCACGCCGCTTGCGACAGCGATTTGTGGGCGTCGGCCAGGATTTCGAAGGACCTCACCCGAGCCGCATGATCGAATATCTGCGCGGTGACCATCAATTCGTCGGCGCCGGTGCGGCGAACGAAGGCGTCGATGCCTTGCCGCACCGTTTCCGGCGAGCCGACGACGGCGCAGGACAGCGCCTGGCCGAGCATGGACTTGGCCATCGGATCGAGATCGCGGTCATAGTTCTCGACCGGTGGCGGCAATTTTCCGGGGCGGCCGGTGCGCAGATTGACGAAAGCCTGCTGCAGCGAGGTGAACAGCAGTCGTGCCTCAGTGTCGGTGGGCGCCGCAAAGACGTTGAGGCCGAGCATGACATAGGGCTTGTCGAGCTGTTCCGACGGCTGGAAGCGGGAGCGGTAGATGTCCAGCGCATGGTCTAGCTCGGCCGGCGCGAAATGCGAAGCGAAGGCGTAGGGCAGGCCGAGCATGGCGGCAAGCTGGGCGCCATACAGGCTGGAGCCGAGGATCCAGACCGGCACGGTCTGGCCTTCACCCGGCACGGCGCGCAGCCGCTGGCCCTCTTCCGCCGGCAGGAAATAGCCCATCAGCTCGACGACGTCCTGCGGAAAATTGTCGGCACCGGCCTCGAGATTGCGGCGCAAGGCGCGCGCCGTGTTCATGTCCGTGCCGGGCGCCCTGCCGAGGCCGAGATCGATGCGGCCGGGGAACAAGGCGGCCAGCGTGCCGAACTGCTCGGCGATGACCAGCGGCGAGTGATTGGGCAACATGATGCCGCCGGCGCCGACGCGAATGGTCTTGGTGCCGCCCGCGACATGGGCAATGACGACCGAGGTGGCGGCACTTGCGATGCCCGGCATGTTATGATGCTCGGCCAGCCAATAGCGCTTGTAGCCCAGCCGCTCGGCATGGCGGGCAAGATCGAGCGAATTGGCCAGCGACTGCGAGGCATCGCTGCCTTCGACGATCGGCGACAGGTCGAGGACGGAAAGGGCTGCCATGTCAGGTCTCCACGAGGTTTATCTCAAGCACCCTGCCTCGAAGGCCGTGCGGTCGGGAATGAGGATGCCAAGCCGCCCCCGAGCGCATCGGCAAATCCGCTGGCCGCGGCCATGCGTTTCTGCTCGGCGGGGCTGCCGCGATGATGGACAGGAAATGCAAGCCCGGATCTGTCGACGCCAAATGTTGGCGACGCGCCCAGCCGCGCATCGCGCAAGCCGGCATGGCCGATGCGAGCGAAACAGTCGTCGAGGTCGAAGGAAGCATCGCTCATGGGAAGGGCACCGGCCATTGGACCGGCCGGATATAGGCATTCGAGCCAGGCGCCGCAAACCAGACGCGCGGCTTTATGCCGGAGCCTTACCTTCCTCGGTGGCCTCATCTTCCACCGCCGAGAGATGTTGTGCCGCCAGGAAGTTGCCGACATGGCTCAGACCATCGAAGTGATCGCAGAACACCTTGATGAGGACCAGCAGCGGCACCGCCATCAGCGCGCCGACAAAGCCCCATAGCCATGACCAGAAGGCAATGGCGATGAAGATCGCCACGGCGTTGATCTCGAGCCGCCGGCCGACAACCATCGGCGTTACGAATTGGCCTTCGACGATGTCGCACAAAAGCAGGAAGGCAGGCGCCAACAACGCATAGGAGATCGTGTCGAAGCTGATCAGCGCGATGATCGTGACCACGATGAGCGTGATCATGGCGCCGACATAGGGCAGGAAATTAAGCAGAGCGGCCGTGGCGCCCCAGACGAGCGGGTTGGGCATACCGAGTGCCCACAGACCAAGGCCAATGATCGTGCCGAGGCCGATATTGATGATGGTGACGGTGAGCAGATAGTGCGAGATTTCCCGTTCCACGTCGTAAACGACCCGCAGCGCCCGCTTCTTCTCGGTGAGGCTGGCGAAGGACTGGATGATCTTTTCATAGAACATCGTGCCTGAAGCAAGCAGGAACAGCGACAGCACGAAGATGATGGTCAGGCTTGTTCCCGCCGAAAGAATGTTCGAGGCCGCCGACGACAGGAAGCCAGACTGGGCTACCGCGACTTTCTGTATGCCCGGCTCCTGCGACGTCTCGGTGAGGCCTTCGATCTGATGTGTAACCTCCATCATCCTCTCGAGCGGAGGTCGCAAATGCGCCAGCCGCTCGGTCAGCCGCTGGCCGATCGACGAAGTGTTGTTGATGAGATCGATCACCGGGCCGCTCAGCAGGTAGCCGGCGCTGGCGAAGAGGCAGAGAGACAGAAGCACCAGAAGCGTCGCCGAAATCACCTCGGGTATGCCGCGCTTGCGCAGAAGCCTGACGATCGGCGTCAGCGTCAATGCCAGCAGAAAGGCCAGTATGACCGGCATGAAGAAGGCACGGGCGAAATAGAGCGCGTAGATGGCCATGAAGATGAAGATGCCGACGAGCAGCGAGCGTATCAGATGCGTGTCGGCGCGGGCGGCGATGCGCGCCTCTTCTGCTTCGGAAACGCCCGCGACCGAAGCGGTGGGGTCAGCTTTCATCACGGTCCCTCGGCGGCGCACCGCAATTGGCGCAACCGCTGAGAAAACGCCCCTGCCGGTCCAAGGTTCCGTGAGCCGGCGTTGACGGCGAGCCCACGAGGCCCGCCGTCGCGGTTATTGTTCCCGCGCAATTTTTCGCGGAAGTGCAACACTACGCGGCAGGCGCCGGGGCCGGGACGGCGTCAGCCGTTTCCTTGCGCACGATCGGCGCCACCCTGGTGCCGTAGAGTTCAATCGCCTTCATGACCTTGGCATGCGGCATGATGCCGATCGCCATCTGCAGCAAAAAGCGGTCATTGCCGAAGATCTTGTGCTGGGCGACGATCTTCTCGGCCACCTGCTCGGGATTGCCGACGAACAAGGCGCCGCCCGGGCCGCGTGACTGGTCGAAATGCGCCCGCGAGGTCGGACCCCAGCCGCGCTCGCGGCCGATGCGGTTCATCACCTCGGCCTGTGGGCCATAGAAATCGTCGGCCGCCTTCTCGGTCGTGTCGGCGATGAAGCCGTGGACGTTGATGCTGGTGGCAAGACCCTTCGGATCGGCGCCCGCGCGCCTGGCGGCCTCGCGATAGAGGTCAAACAGCGGCGCGAACCGCGCCGGCTCGCCGCCGATGATGGCGAGCGCCAGCGGCAGGCCGAGCGCGCCCGCGCGGGCGGCGGACTGCGGCGTGCCGCCGATGGCGATCCAGATCGGCAGTTTTTCCTGCAAGGGGCGTGGGTAGACGCCGCGATCGTTGATCGGCGCGCGCAGATTGCCGGACCAGGTGATCTTCACCTGATCGCGGATGGCGAGCAGCAGGTCGAGCTTTTCGGCGAACAGCTCGTCATAATCCTCAAGATTGTAGCCGAACAGCGGAAAGGATTCGATGAACGAGCCGCGCCCGGCCATGATCTCGGCCCGGCCGCCGGAAAGAAGGTCGAGCGTGGCGAATTGCTGGAAGACGCGGACCGGATCGTCCGAAGACAGGACAGTGACGGCGCTGGTCAGTTTTATGCGTTTGGTTTGCTCGGCCGCCGCGGCCAGAGCCACGACAGGCGCGGACGCGGCATAGTCCGGCCGGTGATGCTCGCCAAGGCCGAAAACGTCAAGGCCGACCTGATCGGCCAGTTCGATCTCCTCGATCAGGTTGCGCAGCCGCTCGTGCGGGCCGATTGCGCCGGGGCCCGGCTGCGGGCTGACGTCGGCGAAAGTGTAGAGACCGAGTTCCATCTGGTGTCATCCTGGCGTTTGATTTTCGCGCTAGAGGTAGCGATCAGCCCGTATCACCACCAGAGGGTCTGACTGCGAACAGTGCGTGTCCGTTTCGGCCGCGAAGGCGTCTCCCGGCTGCAACAGCACGGAATTTCATGGCTGGCATACCGTTTTGGCGCTTGAACTCCCGGTTTTCGCGCGTATGTAAGCGTCGCGAATTGACTTCAGGGAAGTGGACTTGGCTATCTACAGGGAAAAAGACATTTTCGAGCGGCGCAACGCCGCGAACGAGGCAAAGAAGGCGCTTCTGGAGCGCTTCAAGTCGAAGCCGGCGGCGGACGATCCCGCGGTGCTGGCGCGACAGGCCGAACGCAAGGCTATCCTTGCGGCGCGTGAGATACGCGAGGCCGAGAAGGCGAGGCTGAAGCAGGAAAGGCTGGCACGCGAGGCAATCGAGAAGGCCGAGCGCGAGGCCGCAGCCGAAGCCGCACGGGTCGCGGCCGAAGAGGCGGCGCAGGCGGAAGCCAGGATTCGGGAAGCCGAAGAGGCCGAGCGCATCGCGCGTCTGCTGGCCGACGAGGCCGAGCGCAAGGCGAAGCGCGACGCGCGCTATGCGGCGCGCAAGGCGCGCACCGGCAGGACACCGCCAGGCTTTACCGGCCGCTAGCCTCAGACCGCCGGAGCAAGCTGCTTCGAGGATCAGGGTCGCTGCGAAGCGGCCCTGCATGCGTTTGTCCGCGCGCCAATTCATGCGATTGCCGACGCCGTTCGTGATGCGACTTTCGCAAAATTGCTCTGTTTGCTTCGACGCAATTCCGGATGGAAAACCGCTTCGCTTCCTGGATTGCTTTACGCCGCGAATTTCAGCCCCATAATGCCGCAGACGATGAGCGCGATGCAGGCGAGCCTGATGACGGTCGCCGGCTCGCCGAGCAGCCAGATACCGAGCAGCGCCGTGCCGACCGTGCCGATGCCGGTCCACACCGCATAGGCGGTGCCGACGGGCAGCGCTTTCAGCGCCAGTCCAAGCAGCGAGAGACTGACGATCATCGAGGCGACCGTGAGCACGGTCGGGACGAGCCGGGTGAATCCGTCGGTGTATTTGAGGCCGATTGCCCAGCCGATCTCGAACAGGCCGGCGAAAAACAGAAAAATCCATGACATGGGGAACGCTCCATCCAAGCATCGCACCAATGTCCGTTTCAAGACGATGCAATGCGCGATCGACCGAGCACCGCGGCAGCCGATGCCCTATCAGACAGTGGGCGGGTCGTCCCGACCGGATTTCAGGAGATGTGGGGTCGTCCCCGCACCAGATATAGGGTGTCTTAACGCCCGATCAACAAACTGCCGGCGGTGTTCCGAACGCCGCCGGCGAACTCCATCCGAGGCACGCGACTATTTTTCCTTGAGCCTCGTTGCCTTGACCGGCGGCGCCTTGAGCGTGGGAGCAGCGGCCGGCTTCTTGGCGTCCTTCTTTGGCTTGCGGGCCTCCTTGCCTGCCTTCATCGCACCTTTTGCCATGATTCGTTCCTCCAGTTGCGGGAAGTGAAGTGAAACAAGAGAAATGCCTCTAGGCAAGGGCCGTTCGCGGTCACGGCCGCGAAAACCGGCAACCTGTTTCGGCGGCCTTATGAATCCGAACCGGCGCGCAGCGACTTGAACGGACGGGGTGTTGGTGCGTCGCGATGGCCGCGGAATTTCGGCGGGCCCGCAGCATGATCTCAAGGAAATCGGCTCCCACTTTTCCTGCAATTGCTCTAGACTTCGCGTGTCGGACAGGACGACAGGGAAGCAATGGCGGGGCATGGCGGCTCTCGAACGGTCATCTACGCGGCGCTCGCCGGCAATCTCGCGATCGCGCTGACCAAATTCGTCGCAGCCTTCTTCACCGGCAGTTCGGCGATGTTTTCGGAAGGCGTGCATTCGCTGGTCGATACCGGCAATGGCAGCCTGCTGCTTTATGGCATGCATCGCGCCGCACGCCCGGCCACCCGCGCGCATCCGCTCGGCCATGGCCGCGAGCTCTACTTCTGGAGCTTCATCGTGGCGCTTCTCGTCTTCGCGCTCGGCGCCGGCGTATCGTTCTACGAAGGCGTGACGCACATCATTGCGCCCGAACCGGCCGCCAATGTCAGGGTCAATTACATCGTGCTCGGCCTGTCGTTTCTGTTCGAGGGCAGCTCATGGCTGGTGGCGCTGAGGGAATTCCGCCGGCAGAAGGGCCAGCAGGGCTGGCTGCAGGCCGTGCAATCGAGCAAGGATCCAAGCGTCTACACAGTGCTGTTCGAGGACAGTGCCGCGCTTCTCGGCCTGATCGTCGCCTTTGCCGGCATATTGGCGGCGGAGATTTTCGAGATGCCGGAACTGGACGGCGCCGCCTCGATCGGCATTGCGCTGATCCTGGGTGCGACCGCGGCCTTCCTGGCGCGCGAGAGCAAGGGGCTGCTCATCGGCGAGCCTGCTTCGCCCGCGGTGCAGAAAGAAGTGCTGGCGATCGCGCAGCAGGATCCGGCGGTGCAGCGGGCGAACGGCGTCCTGACCGTCCACCTGGGGCCGGAAGAAATCGTTGCCGGCCTGAGCATCGAATTCGAGGACCATCTGTCCGCGCCGGAAATCGAAGCCTGCGTCGAGCGCCTCGAAGCGCGGCTAAGGAAGGAAATGCCCGAGATCACCCGGCTGTTCGTCAAGCCGCAGACGACAGGCACCTGGGAACAGCGGCGCAAGCTGATCGAATCGGCATCCGAGTAGAGTTTTGAGCAGGTCTCGAAACCACATTCCACTCCTCGGGATTATGTCTTGGACCAGCGTCGCGTCGTTGCCTTGCGACGCTGCGCCGCTAAAATCAGCCGATCGAGTTTTGGAGGACTGATTATGAAGATCGACGGCGGCTGTCATTGTGGTGCCATCACCTATGAGGCGGAGGTCGAACCGGAAAAGACCTCGATCTGCCATTGTACCGATTGCCAACAGTTGACCGGTACGGCCTTTCGCGTCACCGTTCCGGCGCCTGAAGATCACTACCGGATCACAAAGGGTACACCGAAGGTCTACATCAAGACCGTGGCAAGCGGCGCCAAGCGCGTCCAGGCCTTTTGCGCCGACTGCGGTTCGCACCTTTACGCCACGTCGGTCGGAGATGGCCCAAAGGTCTACGGCATTCGAGTGGGAACCGCGCGGCAACGCCAGGATTTGATTCCGACACTGCAAAAATGGCACCGCTCGGCGCTTCACTGGCTACCTGAATTTCACGGCATGACCACAGTGGAGGAGCAGTAGCGCCGTCCGGTGCGGCGCCTCATTCGTCGCCTTCGACGACCCTCAGCCTGAGCTGGCCGGTCTTTGAATCGGCAACGCGTGGGGAATCGACAACGCGCGGGCCGGGTTCCGGCTTCGCAGGGGCTGGTGACGCCATGTCAGGGTCGGCATCGCCTCCGGGCTGCGCCCCAAAGTCCAGAGCTTCGATCTTCTGGCCGCGTTTGGTCACCTTCGACGTCGAGACGAGGATGTCGTCTATATCCTTGGCCGACTGGGCAAAATGGCCCTGCAATTTGCGCACCCGCTCGTCGACGCGCGAAACATCCTCCATCAGCCGGATCACCTCGCCCTGGATCAGGTGTGCCTGCTCGCGCATACGGGCATCCTTCAGGATCGCCTGGATGACCTGGATCGACAGCATCAGGAGCGACGGCGAGACGATGACGACGCGGGCGCGGTGCGCCTTCTGCACCACCGCCTCGAAATTTTCGTGGATCTCGGCAAACACCGATTCCGACGGCACGAACATGAAGGCGGTATCCTGCGTCTCGCCCTGGATCAGATATTTATCCGCGATATCGCGGACATGCACCTCGATGTCGCGGCGGAAGGCCTGCGACGCGACCTTCTGCTGTTCGGCGCCTTCGGCGGCGCGGATGGCGTTCCAGGCTTCCAGCGGAAACTTGGCGTCGACGGCAAGCGCCGGCGCGCCGTTGGGCATCTTCACCAGGCAATCGGGACGGCTGCCGTTGGACAAGGTCGCCTGGAACTCGTAGGCGCCGTGCGGCAGACCGTCGGCGACGATCGCTTCCATGCGCGACTGGCCGAAGGCGCCGCGCGTCTGCTTGTTGGAGAGGATCGCCTGCAATTGCACGACCTGGCCGGCGAGCGACTGGATGTTGCCTTGCGCGGTGTCGATGACGGCCAGCCGCTCCTGCAATTTGGCCAGGCTCTCATGAGTGGATTTGGTCTGTTCGGTCATGGTCTGGCCGAGGCGGCCGGTCATGGCATCGAGGCGCTGGCCGATCGATTGCGTCAGTTCCGCCTGCCGCGCGCCGAAGACTTCCGCGATGGCGCCCATGCGGCCCTGCATCTCGGCTTGGCTTTGCAATATGCCGGCCATCCGCGCCTCGGCGTCGCGGGCATGGTCGGCGGCTTCGGCAGCGGCCACGGCGCGCGCCTTGGCCGAGCGCCACAGCGCGACGACAAGCGCCACGAACAGGCCAAGAAACACAAAGGCCCCGAACGCCAGCGCATGGCCGAGCGTGATCGTGATCGCGCCAAGCCGGGCGACAGGTTCCGAAAGGATGGATGTCAGGTCGTTCATGCACACAGCATAGACGATTCGGCCGGCCAGCACAGATCAAAACGTGAACGATCCCCCGGCGTACCGGTTGACGCCCTTTATTCAAGGTCTTAGGTGAGACGCCATGCCGATCAAGCCGCTCATCATTCTTCCCGACCCCATCCTGCGCCAGGTTTCCAAGCCGGTGGAGCGCGTCGACGCGCCCTTGCGCAAACTGGCCGACGACATGCTGGCGACCATGTATGACGCGCCCGGCATCGGGCTGGCCGCGATCCAGATCGGCGAGCCGCTGCGCATGCTGGTGATCGACCTCGCCAAGGAGGACGAGACGCCGGCGCCGCATGTCTTCATCAATCCCGAAATCCTGGAAAGCGCCGACCAGCGCTCCGTCTACGAGGAAGGTTGCCTGTCGATTCCCGACTATTATGCCGAGGTCGAACGCCCGGCTTCCGTGCGGGTCAAGTATCTCGACCGCGATAGCAAGCTGCAGGAAATGGAGGCCGAGGGGCTGATGGCAACCTGCCTGCAGCATGAGATCGACCATCTCAACGGCGTGCTGTTCATCGACCACATTTCGAAGCTGAAGCGCGACATGGTGGTGAAGAAGTTCAAGAAGCTGGCCAAGGACAAGGCTCCGGGCAAGCTGGTGGGATAGGGGACAATGCCCCTTCGCGTCATTTTCATGGGGACGCCGGAGTTTTCGGTGCCGACATTGCGCGCGATTGCCGATGCCGGACATGAGGTCGCGGCCGTCTACACGCAGCCGCCGCGAGCCGCCGGCCGGCGCGGCCTTGAGCTGACGCCGTCGCCGGTACAGCGCGAGGCGGAACGGCTGGGCATCGAGACGCGCACGCCGACGTCGCTCAAGGGCGAGGCCGAACAGGCAGCTTTTCGCGCGCTGCAAGCCGATATCGGCGTGATCGTGGCTTATGGCCTGCTGCTGCCCAGGGCGGTTCTTGAGGCGCCGCGACTGGGCTGCATCAACGGCCATGCCTCGCTGTTGCCGCGGTGGCGCGGTGCGGCGCCCATCCAACGGGCGATCATGGCGGGCGACAGCGAAACCGGCATGATGGTCATGCGCATGGAAGAAGGCCTCGACACCGGCCCGGTGGGGCTGGTTGAAAAATGCGTCATCGAACCCGATATGACCGCCGGCGATCTGCATGATCGATTGATGAGCGTCAGCGCCGCACTGATCGTGGAAGCGCTGGCGCGGCTGGAAAGGAATAGCCTGGCGTTCACCGCCCAAGCGGTTGAGGGGGTGACCTATGCCAAAAAGATCGATAAATCCGATACGCACGTGGATTGGACGCGACCCGCGGCCGAAGTTCACAATAACATTCGCGGCCTGTCGCCGTTCCCCGGCGCCTGGTGCGAGGTTGAAATTGGTGGCCGGGTGGAACGGCTGAAACTGCTTCGCTCGACGCTTGCGCAAGGTGTGGGCGAGCCGGGAGGAATTCTCGACGACCGCCTGACGGTCGCCTGCGGAGCGGGCGCGATCCGGCTGGTCGAAGTTCAACGGGCTGGCGGAAGGCCCGCCGCCGCGCAAGAATTCCTGCGCGGGACCAAGATCGAAAAAGGAATGAAACTGTCATGAGCATGATGTCGATACGCGCGGCGACGCCGCGGGATCGCGAGGCCATCCGTCTCGTCGAGGAGCACGCTTTCGGCCAGCAGGCGGAGGCCGGGCTGGTTGACGCGCTGGTTTCCGGCGGCGACGCCGTTGTCGAACTGGTGGCGGAAGAAGACGGGCAAGTGGTTGGCCACATCCTGTTTTCGCGTCTTTTCGTCCGCACCGGCGGCAAGGATTTCCCGGCGGTGGCACTGGCGCCGCTGGCGGTGGAGCCCTCCTTTCACGGCACCGGCATTGGCGGCGCGCTGATCCGCGAGGCTCACATCCGCCTGCGCGACGCCGGCGAGATGCTGGCCGTGGTGCTGGGCGACCCCACCTACTACGGCCGTTTCGGCTACAGCCACGCGCGCGCCGAAGGATTCGAGAGCGAGTACCAGGGCGAGGCGCTGCAGGCGCTGGCCTGGGGCGACGCTCCCGAAACCGGCCGGCTGGTCTACGCCTCGGCCTTCACCGCACTCGCCGCCTAGGCGAGTGCGTATAGCCGCCCGACATGCCGCGTTTTCGCCTCGACATCGAATATGACGGCAGCCTGTTTGCCGGCTGGCAGCACCAGGCGGACCAGCCTTCGGTGCAGCAGGCGATCGAGCAGGCGATCGAAAAATTCTGCGGCCAGCAGGTCCGCTTGCGCGCTGCCGGCCGTACCGATGCGGGCGTGCATGCGACGGCCCAGGTGGCGCATGTCGACCTGGCCAAGGCCTGGCCGGACGACAAGGTGCGCGACGCCGTCAACGCGCATCTGCAGGCCGCCGGCAACCGCATCGCGATCTTGAAAGCAACGACCGTCGTCGACGGCTTCGATGCCCGCTTCTCGGCTATCGGCCGTCACTATCTCTACCGCATCCTCAACCGGCGCGCGCCCTCGGCGCTGGAAAAGGGCAAGGTATGGTGGGTGCCGAAGCAGCTTGACGCCGCTGCCATGCACGAAGCAGCCAAAGTGCTGCTCGGGCGGCATGATTTCACCACCTTCCGTTCCACGCAATGCCAGGCCGAGAGCCCGGTGCGCACGCTCGACCGTCTTGACGTCAGCCGTTCGGGCGACATGATCGAAGTCAGAGCCTCGGCGCGTTCCTTCCTGCACAACCAGGTGCGCTCGATGGTCGGCTCGCTCAAGCGCGTCGGCGAAGGCGCATGGACGGCCGGCGATCTCAAGGCGGCGCTCGAGGCGCACGACCGCGCCGCCTGCGGCCAGGTGGCGCCGCCCGACGGGCTTTTTCTGATCGGCGTCGATTATCCCGGATAGAGTCCCGAAAGGCTCTGAGCTCCGGTGTCCGGAACCGTGATGCCAAGCAGCGCCTGCAGCCCGAACAGCACGATCAGCGAAGCGATGAACATGCCAACGAAGACAGCGGTCCCGATTGCGGCCCCCCTGCCGATGGTCGCGTTGGTCATGCGCCAGGTCAGCACCATCGACAGCGCGAACAACAGCAGCGACACAAGGCTGGAGATCTGGCTCGCCGAGGTCAGGAAAAGCCTGATCAGCGCGGACGGCAGCATCAGCCAGGCGGTGATGGCAGAAGCCCAGTTCGAGGCCACGACATAGTGCACGAAGCGGCCGCCGATGCCGGCGCGCGGCGCGACCAGAGCGAGTGCGACCAGAGGCAGCACCCAGGAACCGATATCGACTGTCGCCAGCCGCAACAGCATGCTGAAGCGGCCCGCGAAGGCATCGGGATCGCCGATCTCGTTGGCGATGCCGACCCAGCCGACGATCAATGCCGGCGCCGCGACGACGATGGCGAAAAAGGAATTCCAGAAACCATCGGCAGACAGGTCGAGCAGACGCAGGCCATCGGCCCTGCCGAGCATCAGTCGCCAGGCGCCGGTCAGCGAAACTTGGGTCTCGTCCGCCGAAAGCATGCTGCTCAGTCCTGTCCGAACCAGTCTTCGATGAAGCGCTGATAGATTTGCGTCAGCGTCTCGAGATCGGCAAGGGCGACGCGCTCGTCGACCATGTGCATGGTCTTGCCGACCAGGCCGAATTCGACAACCGGGCAATAGTCCTTGATGAAGCGCGCATCCGAGGTGCCGCCTGAGGTGGATAGCGCCGGTTCTCTGCCTACCACCGCCTTGACCGAGCCGCTCAACGTCTCGATCAGCCTGTCGTCGCGGGTCAGGAAGACATGGCTCGGCCGGTCGCGCCAGACGAGTTCGTAGTCGACCGGCATCTCCTTGCCGGGCCGGTATTTCTTGCGGCCCGCCGCCTGGTCGAGACGGTTGTGGATTTCGGCCTGTATGGTCTCGGCGGTCCAGCTGTCATTGAAGCGGATGTTGAAGGTGGCGGTTGCCTTTGCTGGAATGACGTTGGTGGCCGGGTTGCCTACGTCGATGGATGTCACCTCCAGATTGGTCGGCTGGAAATCCTTCGTGCCCTCATCGAAGACGGGATGCAGCAAAGCATCGATCAGGCTCATCAGCCCGCGTACCGGATTGTCGGCAAGCAAGGGGTAAGCGACATGGCCCTGGCGGCCATTGACGATGACGTCGCCCGACAGCGAGCCGCGCCGGCCGATTTTTATCATGTCGCCGAGCGCAGCCGGGTTGGTCGGCTCGCCGACGATCGATGCATCCCATTTCTCGCCCCTGGAAGCCGCCCATTCGAGCAGCTTCGTGGTACCGTTGATGGCCGGGCCTTCCTCGTCGCCGGTGATCAGCAGCGAGACCGAGCCCTTCGGGCCGCCATTCGCCTCGACATGGCGCGCTACCGCGGCGATGAAACAGGCGATGCCGCCCTTCATGTCGACCGCACCCCGGCCATACATCTCGCCATTGGCGATCTCGGCGCCGAAGGGCGGATGCGTCCAGGCGGCTTCGTCGCCGACCGGCACCACGTCGGTGTGTCCGGCGAACATCAGATGAGGGCCATTGCCGGAGCGCCTGGCATAAAGGTTCTCGATGTCGGGCGTGCCGTCTTCCGAAAACACCGGGCGATCGACGAGGAAGCCGAGCGGTTCCAGCATCGTCTGCAACGCGGTCAGCGCACCGCCTTCGGCCGGCGTCACGGAGGCGCAACGGATGAGGGCGGCGAGGTTTGCGGCGGGATCGGTCGGCAGCGTCATGGCAAAAGCGATAGTCGAAAGCTGAAGGCCTGTCACGGCCAGACGTAGGGGCCAGTCCTATGACCGGCGATACCGCCGACATTATGGTTTTCATGTCGTATAGTCGTGGGCCCGGTGCGGAGCGACTGGATGGCAAACGGGGACAAGAGAATCGTCATTGCCGGCGCCGGCAGCATCGGCTGCTATGCCGGCGGCTGCCTGGCGCTCGCCGGGCGCAAGGTCATCCTGCTGGCCCGGCCGCGCATCGAGGCGGCTCTGCGGCAAGGCGGATTGCGGGTCAGCGACCTTGAGGGCCGCGACCGGGGCCTCGAGCGGCAAGCGCTTGCCGTCACCACAGATCCAGCCGCCGCCTTGCCGCAGGCGGACGTGATCCTGGTCACCGTCAAGAGCGGCGCGACGCGGGAAATGGCTGCGCTCATCGCCGCACATGCCCCGCCGGACGCCGTGGTGGTGAGCCTGCAGAACGGCATCGACAATGCCGACAGGCTGCGCGCCGGTGTCGACGGGCGAACAGTGCTGGCGGGCATGGTGCCGTTCAATGTCGTGCAATCGGCCGACGGCGAATTGCCGCTGCGTGTCCACCGCGCCAGCGACGGCAAGGTCATGATCGAGGACAGCGATGCCGGTCTGATCAGCCTTCTCGGCGTCGAAGGGTTCCGGGTTGAAGTCCATGCCGACATGAAAGCCGTGCTGTGGGGCAAGCTTTTGATGAATTTGAACAATGCGCTGGTGGCGCTTTCGGGCCTGCCGCTGGCGAGCGAGCTTGCCGACCGGCGCTGGCGGCTGATCCTGGCAAGACAGATCGACGAGGCGCTCCAGGCCATGAAGGCGTCGGGCATCGAGCCGGCGCGGATCGCCGGCTTGCGGCCGGCGCTGTTGCCGATAGTGCTCCGCCTCCCCGATTGGCTATTCAGGCTGCTGGCGCGGCGGATGCTGGCCATCGACCCGGAGGCGCGTTCCTCCATGTGGGACGATCTGCAGCGCGGCCGGCCGACGGAGATCGGCGATTTGCAAGGCGCCGTTCTTCGCCTGGCGCAAGAAGCGGGCACGCCGGCGCCGACGGTCCGGCGGATCATCGCCCTGGTGCGTGAAGCGGAAGCGGCCGGCCGCGGATCGCCCGGTTTCGGCGCGGATCAGGTCGCCGCGCCTGAAGCGCGTCGCGTCTGAATGAATTCAGGCGACGCGGATCAGGCCTTCATTTTCATGCATACCGTCAGTAGCGTATCGCGATGATGGGCGCTCAGGGTTCGGCCGGTGCATTGGTGCGCTTGCCATAGCGGTTGGGTCCGGGCTTGCCCGGAAACAGGCAAAGCACGACGAAGGCGACGATCGAGACGACCGGCACGAACAGGATCAACGCCGCGATGCCGGGCTTGTCGAGGTCGTGCAGCCGCTTCACCGCCAGTGCGATGTTCGACCACAGCGAGGCGATGAAGGCGATGAAGAAGACGAACGACCACATGTTGCTCTCGGGCGAGCCTTCCGGCACCAGCGTGAAACGATAGAGCGGGAAGGCCTGGATGATGGCCACGAGCAGCCCACCAAGAAAATAGGCCGCGCGGCTGACGCGGCCCGATGTCTTGAAGAAAAGCCAAGTAAGGTTGGATCTGTCAGGCAAGCGGGTCCCGTCCATATTGATTGACACCCTGGGCGCCTTCGAGAACGCCGAGACCGATCAGCGTCCACCAGCCCGACTTGTCGCGGTCGTGCCAGCGTTTTGCATAGAGAGCAATCGCGAAATAGATCGACGCCAGCGCGACGAGCATGCCGATCCTGCCGCCGCCTGCGGTCGTGAAGCGCGTGCCGAGAATCGCATCGAGAATGAAGACAACAATACCGATGACGATGAATATACCGATGCCGGCCCAGAACTTGGCGCGATCGATGCGGCTGTCGAAGCTCGTCAGCAGATACTTCCAGTCCATGTCACCCCTCCATGTTGAACCGGCGCGACCGATCGTCGCGCCGGCGGAAGGTGCGCCCGCTTTCCAAAAAGATCAATCGCGCAGCAATTCGTTGATCGAGGTCTTGGACCGGGTCCTGGCATCGACCCGCTTGACGATGACCGCGCAATAGAGACTTGGACCCGGCTCATTGTTCGGAAACGGCTTGCCAGGCAGTGAACCGGCTACGACGACGGAATTCGGCGGCACTTCGCCGTAGAAAATCTCGCCGGTGGCGCGGTCGACGATCTTGGTCGATTGGCCAATGAAGACGCCCATGCCGAGCACAGAGCCCTCGCGCACGATGCAGCCTTCGACCACTTCCGAGCGCGCGCCGATGAAGCAATTGTCCTCGATGATGGTGGGACCGGCCTGCATCGGCTCCAGCACGCCGCCGATGCCGACGCCGCCCGACAGGTGCACATTCTTGCCGATCTGGGCGCAGGAGCCCACCGAAGCCCAGGTATCGACCATGGTGCCCGAATCGACATAGGCGCCGACATTGACGAAGGACGGCATCAGCACGGCGCCCGGCGCGACATAGGCCGAGCGGCGCACGATCGACGACGGCACGGCGCGGAAACCGGCCTTCTCGAAATCGACGGCGCTCCAGCCGTCGAACTTCGACGGCACCTTGTCCCACCACACGGCCTGGCCGGGACCGCCCTTGATGATCTCCATCGGGTTCAGCCGGAAGGACAAAAGGACGGCTTTCTTCAGCCATTGGTTGACATGCCACTGGCCATCGGCCTGGCGCTCGGCAACGCGGGCGGTGCCGCGGTCGAGCAGATCGAGCGCCGACTGGATGGCGTCGCGTGTCTCGCCTCTGGTCGCCGTCGAAATCGCGTCACGTTCCTCGAAGGCCTTGTCGATGGTCTTTTCGAGGCTCGCCAGATCCGGCTTCGACATGAATTCGCTCCATTACCAGGCTGTTAAGGGGCTGAGCCTTAACCTGTTTTGAAAATCGCGCGGACCCTATGTGAAGGCAGAGTAGGGGTCAATCGCGACTGCGCCATGGGACGGCGCAAGTGAATGAAATGGACGGACCTGACATCATGACACCCATGGAAAAGGCGGGCTGGACGCCGCTGCCGCATTCGGACGAGGATCTGGAGCGGGCCAGGAGCGTGCCGGACACGCCGCAGACGCGCGCCGAGACCTACCGCCTGGCGTGGAACGATCCCGACTTCATGACGCGGCGCGAACTGCGCGCGGTCAGGCTGCAGCTCGAACTCCTGAAGCCGGAGATGATCCTGGCCGAGCGCGGTATCCGCTCGACCGTGGTCCTGTTCGGGGGCGCGCGGCTGCCTGAACCCGGCGGCGAGGCCTGGGCGGCCAAAAACGAGACGCAGAAGAAAAACCTCGAGGAAAACAGCAAATATTACGAGGAAGCGCGCAAATTCGCCCGCCTGTGCTCGCAGCAATCGGCCAGTTCATACTACCGCGAATATGTCGTGGTGACCGGCGGCGGGCCCGGCGTGATGGAAGCGGGCAATCGCGGCGCCGACGATGTCGGCGCGCCCTCTATCGGCCTTAACATCGTTCTGCCGCACGAGCAGGCGCCCAATGCCTATGTGACGCCGGAACTCTGTTTCAACTTCCACTATTTCGCCATCCGCAAGATGCATTTCGTCATGCGCGCGAAGGCCGTCGCGGTGTTTCCCGGCGGCTTCGGCACGATGGACGAATTCTTCGAGACGCTGACGCTGATCCAGACCGGGCGCATGGAGCGCGTACCGGTGATCCTGTTCGGCAAATCCTTCTGGAAACGGGCGATCGATCTCGACTTCCTCGCCGAGCAAGGCACGATCAGTCCCGGCGACCAGGACATCATCGATTTCGTCGACACCGCCGACGAGGCCTGGGGCATCGTCAGCCGGTTCTATAAGTTAGGGGAGTAAGGGAGTAGGGCAGTAAGGCAGTATATCTAGAATCAAGGGCTGAGAGCGCCCCTCATCTTCCTACTGCCCTACTGCCCTACTGCCCTACTGCCCTACTGCCCTACTGCCCTACTGCCTTATCCCCACGACTATCTCCGTCAGAAACCCGGCCAAATCGTCGGTGACGAAGTCGACATCATCTTCCTGCGCCGGATCGCGCTCCCAGATTTCGGAGAATGTCGGCTCGAAATTGCGCGGCACCACCAGGACCGTCGTCATGCCCAGTGACTTCGGCACGGACAGGTTGCGCGCGAGATCCTCGAACATCACCGCATTGTGGCCGGTGACGGCGTGAAGTTCGGCGAATTTCTCGTAGGTCTGGCGCGCCGGCTTGGGGTTGAGCCCGGCGGCGACGATATCGAAGATGTCGTCGAAATGATCAAGGATGCCAAGCTGGCGCGCAGTGCGCTCGGCATGCCTGCGGTCGCCGTTGGTGAAGATGAACTTGCGGCCGGGAAGCTGGCGAATGGCGGTGCCGAGGACGGGATCCGGCACCAGCCAGGAATAGTCGATGTCGTGGACCTTCTCGAGGAAATCGTCGGGGTCTATGCCATGGCGCGTCATCAGCCCGTTCAGTGTCGTGCCATATTCCCGATAAAGTTCCTTTTGCAGCTTGCGCGCGTCCTCGCGCGGCAGCGACAGCAGTTCCCCGACATAGGCGGTCATCTTGACGTCGATCTGCGAGAACAGATTCGAATGATGCGGATAGAGCGTGTTGTCCAGGTCGAACACCCAGTCGGTGACATGGGCGAAGCGAGCGGGGTCGGGGTGTGTAGCCATGCGCCCCTTATGGCACGAAACGGACGATCTTGAAGGGGCTTTATCCACAACTTCTACGCGCCGAAAGTGGCAGAACAGTCTCACCGTTCAAATTTTAGGCATCCTGGAAAGGTGGCCTTCAGGGCTTGCTGGCACAGAGGCGGTCCAGTGGGAGCCAGCGATGAGCAGTATAATTCTGAAGTCCGCCACCATTGCTTTCGTCTCCGTCGCGGTTTCGCTCCTTCTGACCCTGATCATCGTCCCCGCCATGGGATTCCCGGTCAACCGCATGATCTGGCTGACCTCGACATTGTGTCCGCTGGTTCTTGCATGGGCGGCCTGCGCAAGCACGTTCTGGCACAGCGACAGGCTGAAGTCGGCGCATCGCGACCTTGCCCGCACGCACGCCCAGCTTGCCGCAGCGCATCGCCGGCTGGCGGAAAAGGCCAGCCGCGACGACATGACGGGCATGCTCAACCGGGAAAGCTTCTTTGCCGTGCTCAACGGCTCCCGGCACAAGCCCGATCGCGGCGCCTTGCTGATCATCGATGCCGACCATTTCAAGATGATCAATGACAGTTTCGGCCATCTGACCGGCGACGACGCGCTGCTCCTGATCGCCAGCGCCATCAAGCGCGGGGTGCGCGACGGCGACGTCCTCGGCCGCATCGGCGGCGAGGAGTTCGGCGCATTGCTGGTCGGAGCCACGGAACGGGAAGCCAAGCGCGTTGCCGAGCACATCCGCCGCGAGGTCGAGCTGATCCGCTTCCGGCCCGTGGACGAGCGGACCATTCCGCTGACCGTCAGCATCGGCGGAACCCTCTGCGACGAAAGCGCCAGCGTGTCGGAGCTGATGCGGGCCGCCGACCGGCGCCTCTACCAGGCCAAACATCGGGGACGCAACCTGGTGATCCTCGACACCGACATCTCCGAGGCGGCCTGAACGGGCTGATCCAGCATATCGGCTTGTTAAGGAGTCTCTAACCCTGTTTGCACTCGGCTGCGCATTGTTCCGGCTTGCAACCAGTTTTGGCACGCTTCTGGCTTCGATGATGAAGCATGTGCCGTTCAGGGAACATGCCTGGATGTTCAGGGAACATGCCTGGATAGAGACCCCGTCGAGAGACCTGTCATGAGTTTCCTTATCAAGAAGATATCGCGCCGAATGATCATGCAGACGCTGATCGCGGTGCCTGCCCTGTCGCTGTTCCGCAAATTGCCCGATGCGGGTTCTTCCGAAGCCGCCCCCGATGAGATCGTCGAGGTCAATGGCTGGATCCTGAAGCGGAGCGACCTGGCATGATCTTCGACAGTTATGAGGCGTTTCGCGCCGCGAATTTCACGCCCAGGGTCTGCGTTCTCGGCTCCGGCCCGGCCGGCACCACGATCGCCAGAAAGCTCGGCGCCGCCGGCATACCGGTCGTGGTGCTGGAGGCCGGCGGCAGGGAGTTCAGCGACACCTCGCAGGATTTCTACCGCGGCACCACGGTCGGCGATTTCTATTTCGATCTCGATATCACCCGGCTGCGGTTCATGGGCGGCAGCTCGAACCACTGGGCCGGCTGGTGCCGCGTGCTCGACAAACAGGATTTCGAGCCGAAGGCGTGGGTGCCGGACACGGGCTGGCCGATCCGGCGCAGTGACATTGAACCCTATCTGCGCGAAGTGCGCGAAATCCTGGAACTGCCGGATTTCCGGCCGGACGCGCCGATCTCGGACGACATCCGCTGGGTGCAGCTGATCAAGAGCGGTGCGGTGCGCTTCGCTGAAAAATACGCCGACGAGCTCGACAAGAGCAGGAACATCGCTGTCGTGCTCAACACCTGTGCCACCGAGCTTGCCGGCGACGGCAGACGCGTGACCGGCGCCAGGCTGCGGTCGCAGGGGCAGGATGCCGGCTTCTTCAGCGCCGACTACTTCATCGTCTGTACCGGCGGGCTGGAGAATTCGCGGCTGCTTTTGTGGTCGAACCAGCGCTCCAATGGCGGCGTCGTGCCGAACGCGACGGCACTTGGCCGCTACTGGATGGAACACCCGACCTTCCAGGGCGGCAACGCCATCCTGGCCGACTATGGCGCATTCGAGGTCGATGCGGTGAACGAGGCCTTCTTCTCGCCGATGCCGGCCGCGATGGAGCGGCTGCGGATCATGAATTTCGGCATCAGGCTGATCGAGACGCCCTATCCCGGCGTCAAGGACCTGATCGCGGATCTCGCCTGTACGGCGCCCAACATGGCGGAGTGGCTATCGGGCAGGCTCAACCAGAACCTGCGCTGCGCGGCCCAGCTCTATGTCGCCTGGGAGCAGGCGCCGCTGGCCTCGAATCGGGTCGAGCTGTCGAAGACCGTGGTCGACCACGCCGGCGTGCCGCGCATCGAGCTGCACTGGAAGAAATCGGACCTGGAACGCCGCACGCTGCTCGAAGGGCTGAGGCTTTTCGGGACGACGCTAGCCCAGAAGAATCTGGGCCGGGTGCGTATAGCCGACTGGATTTCGAATGGCGGCGACTACCCGACGGACGAGGAGACGGCCGGTCACCATCACATGGGCGGTACGCGCATGGGCACCGATGTCGCCACGAGCGTCGTGGATGCCAATTGCAAGGTGCACGGGATGGACAATCTCTATGTCGGCGGCTCCTCGGTGTTCTGCACCTCGGGCCAATGCAACCCGACGACGACGATCACGGCGTTGGCCTGCCGGCTCGGCGAGCATCTCGGCAAGGTGGTCGCCGCCTGATCGTTCCGCAGCCCCGCGAAATCACCTCATCCCGGCAAGGCCGCGTCACATGATGGCGCCGGAGCGGCTTAAAAGCCGTTTATGGCGATGCGCACCAGCACCACGGCGGCAGCCAGCGAGCGCTTCAGCGCTTGAGGGATCGCCGAGCTCCCAGCTCTTTGCCTCACGCTATTCTGGACGGAAAACCGTGAGCAGTTTTCCTGGTATTGCTCCTACGCCCGCCGCTCCGACCGGCCGAAACGCCGTTCGAGATAGGCCTGGCCGAACTCCAGCGTGATCGACAGGATCCAGTAGATCATCGAGGCGGTGATCAACATCTCGATATGGCGGAACTCCGTCTGGCCCATGGTGCGGGCGAGATACATGATCTCCCAGACGCCGACGACCGACACCAGGGACGAGTCCTTCAGCATGGCGATGAACTGGTTGCCGGTCGGCGGGATGATGACGCGCATGGCCTGCGGCAGGATGACCAGCGCCATGGTCTGGCCGGGACTCAGTCCAAGCGCGGTGGCGCCTTCGCTCTGTCCGCGCGGAATGCTTTCGATGCCGGCGCGGAAGATCTCGGTCATGTAGGCGCCATAACACAGCGACAACGCCAGAATGCCGGCCGGCACCGCGCCGATCACGTAACCGACCTGCGGCAGGCCGAGATAGATGATGTAGATCTGCATCAGCAAAGGAAGGCCGCGGAACAACGAGGTGTAGAAAGTGGCCAGCCCGTACACAATGCCGTTTCCGGTCAGTTTGGCGATCGCGCCGACAAGTGCGATGGCTGTCGCGATCAGGATCGAGATCGCCGAAATGTAGAGCGTGGTGGTGACGCCCTGGGTGATCAGGAAGCCGATCTTCCTGGCGATGAAGGCAAGCGACAGGTCGAAGGAATAGAAGAACAGCATCAGGAGCACGAACAGTTCGATCCAGACGCCGACGATCTGCTGCCGTCGGGGCAAAAGCAGCAGCAGCTTGCAATTCACCAGCACAACGAGCGCGATCAGCACTGCGGAAAGCGCGCGCGACAGGGCAGGGTTGGCCTGCAGCCAGCCGGATGCAACTGGAATCACCGAGCCGATCCAGCTTGACTTGATGCCCATCGCGTAAAGGCCGGCGGCCAACAGCGCCAGCACGAGCGCCGCCGCTGCGCGGCGGGTGATCCCCGGATAGAAGAGCATCAGCCTGCCGATCATGCCGTCACCTTGTCTTTCGTGGCGGCATGACGTTCTCGCCACCAGTCCTGCGCCTGCAATTTCCAGTAGGTGAGCTGCGCGGCCGCCAGGCCGGCGGCGCCGCCGGCCCAGCTCAATCCGAATGGCGCGAACTGCCGGTACCGGTCCGAAACGCCCAGAATGCCTTCCGCAACGACTTTTCCGGCGATGGCCGTGGTGTTGAGACCATGGCCGCCGAAAGCCGTGCAATACCAGACGCCCGGCTGCAATTCGCCGATCTGGGGCATCAGGTGACGGGCATAGGACATCAATCCGGACCAGGCCAGTTCGGTCTTGAGGTCCGCAAGCTGCGGATAGGTACCGATCATCTCGCGGCGCAACTCGCGCGCCAGCGCGTAGGCGGAAGCGGCGCGCGTGGTGATGCGCCCGCCCCACAAAAGGCGATTGCCGCCATCGACCAGCCGATAGTAGTCGCCGGCCCGCCGGTTGTCGCCGACCGCGTCCGTGGTCGCAACGGCTTGCGCGATCAGGCGCGGCGCCGGCTCGGAAACCATCACATAGGTCGCGATGGGCAGGAAGGCGCGGTGGAGCTGGGTGAATACCGGGCCGGTGTAGCCGCCGGTAGCCAGCACGACGCGAGTTGCCCGAAGCGTGCCCTCTCGCGTGCGCAGCATCTTTTGCGGCCCCGACAGATCACATTGCACGACTTCGGAGCTCTCATGGATGCTGCCGCCAAGCCGCTCGATCTCATCGGCCACGGAACGCAGATAATTAAGCGGATGGATGTGAAAGGCTTTCGGGTCGCGCAGGCCCTGATAGTAGCGAGCCGATTTAAGCACCGAACGGACGTCTTCTCTGCGCAGATATTGAAGCTCGTATCCGTGGTCGCGCGCCGTCTGGTCGGCATAGGCCTTGAGCGCGTCGCCATCGTCGTAGCGCAGGACGCTGACCAGCCCCTCGCGCGGCATGGCGGCCGATATGTCGAGAGCCTCGATGGTATGACGCACGAACTCGACGCCCTCGATCGACAGCCGGTGCAGTTGCCGCGCGGCCTCCTTGCCGACGCGTGCGGCAATGGTGTCGCCGCCGGTGGCGAAGCCAGGCGTGACGAAGCCGCCATTGCGGCCGGAGGCGCCGAAACCGACGACCTGGGCCTCCAGCACAGCGACGCGCAGCCCGGAACGCGACAGCTGCAACGCCGTGGTCAGGCCGGCCAGTCCTCCGCCGACGACGGCCACGTCACAGTGCGCCTCGCCGCGGAGCGGGGGCCTGATCTTCCGGTCGATCATGGTGCGGGCGTAGTAGGTGTCCGGATAGGCCATCGGCGACTTTCAACTGCATCCCGCTCGTCAGGAAAAGCGCGTAGCGCTTTTCCCTGGGGAATTGCGCAAGAACAAAGGTTTGGAGAGGGGTGGCGATTGTTTTAAACGCTGCACCGCTCCGGCATCTGACACGTGATGCCCGCCGGTCGCCGAGCGGTGGCCGGCGGGCAATCCAACGTCATTTGGCGCTGTAGTCCTTGCCGTACCATTTCGTGGTCAGCGCGGCGAGCGTGCCGTCCTTCTTCAGCTCGGCGATGATGCCCGAAACCTTTGCGGTCCACTCGGGATCGTTCTTCTCGGCGATGACCACGAGCGGTTCCCGGAAGGCATATTCCCCTTCGAGGATCTTCACGGGATAGCCGTTCTTGATGGCGTTCTGCGCCGTCTGCTCCGGCGCGATCACGGCATTCAGGCGGACGCCGTCGCCAAGCCGCAGGTCATCGAAGGGAAGCATGGAATCGGCGAAGGTGCGGATCTCGCCGGGCTCCAGCTTGTATTCGACGGGAGGCAGGCCGGGCGCGTCGATCTCAAGCTTGCGGCGGATGAAATCCTCCGAGGTGGTGGCCGTCTCGACGCCGATCACCTTGCCGTTGAGATCGGCGACCGACTTCGCGGTGCTGTCCTTGTGCACGACGTAGACATAGGGGCTGTAGTAATAGATGCCGACAAAATCGATCACCTTGGAACGGGCCTTGGTCGGCGTGACCGAGCCGACGCCGAGGTCGTAGCGCCCTTGCCAGCGGCCGCCGGTCAGGGTCGCCCAGTCGGGCGTCTCGAACGAGACCTCGACCCCCAGCCGTTTGCCGATCTCGCGCGAGACATCGATGTCGAAGCCGGCGAGCTCGTTGCTGTCATTGAGAAAGCTTTGCGGCGGCCAGGCGGCGTTGGTGGCGACGACCATCGCCTTCTTCGACGTGACGCGATCCAAAGTTTCTCCGGCCATGGCCGCCGTCGTGATCGCGAATGTCGCGACGGCAAGAATGGCGAAATCGAGCAGTTTTTTCAAAGTTATCCTCCCTTATGGATGCAGCTGAAATGACGGTACCTGCGTCGGGCACCAGTGGTTGTTTCGATCGGCCTCGTCCGCGACGTCTCCGCGGCGTACCGTGGCGTTCGGCTTGCGGATGCAAGTCCAACGCGGCTCGGTGTCGATTTGCGTCCATCGCAGCCGAAGCTGTTCCCCCTCATGGACTGGCGTTTGTGACAGTTGACACTCAGGTCGCGAAAAGCAGGGTTCCACCCGGCGAAATGCCGGATAATGGCAGCCATGCAGTCATTACGTGCCGTGAGGCGGCAAAATGCCGGATATTTGCGCCTTGCGCAGCCTGCACCGGCGGTTCCTGAGGATTGTCGCGGCGGTGGTTCAGCCGATAGGATCGCGCCGAGCGATTGGACGGGTTCCAGGGCGGATCGAAGGAGAGGATTGATTGTGGAATTGACCGAAAAAGATCGCCAGCTGCTCGCGCTGATGCAGAAGAACGCGCGTGAGCCGGTCGCATCACTGGCGCGTCAGCTCGGCGTATCCCGGACTGCCTTGCAGGAGCGCATACAAAAGCTCGAGGCGGGCGGGGTCATCGAAGGCTACGCGGTGCGGCTGACCAAGGAGGCGGCACAGAATTCCGTCCACTGTTTCACCTTCGCCGCCCTGAACAACAAGAGCTACCCGGACGTCTCCAGGAAGATCAAGGCGATGCCTTCGATCCAGGCGGTCTATGCCATAACCGGCGAGTGGGACCTGATCATCCATGTCGCGGCCGAGACGCTCGAGAAGCTGAACCGGGAAGTGAATGCGCTGAATGAAATCAGCGGCATCGTCAAAACCGCATCGCATGTGGTGATGGAGACGAAGTTCAATCGCAACATCTATGCCGCACTGTAGGAAGGGCGAGGTTTCGCTCGCCCCTGCCCATCCAAATCCGGCTACACAGTCGCCGGGTCGAGTGCGGGCTCGCCCATGCGGCGAGCGACGATCGCCGCGAAATCGGCGGTCTGGAATGTGTCGCGCAGCGCGTCGAAGGACGGCAGCACGAAATAGACGCGCTGGAACTTGTCGATTTCGTAGCCCGTGCGCATCACCGTTTCCAGGTCGAAAGGCGCATGGTGCGCATCCTTGCTTTCGACCGCGAACTGCAACTCCGTGAAGGATGACATCAGGCCGGCGCCGAAGGCCTTCAGCGGCTGACCACTCTCCTGCATGAGGCCGTATTCGGCCGTGTACCAGTAGAGCCGGCTGATCATTTCGTCGCCGCCCAGCGCGATGATGTCGCCGGCCTTCTGGCCATACATCTGCATGAAGTCGGCGAAGACCGGCTGCGACAGCACAGGCACATGTCCGAAGAAATCATGGAACATGTCGGGTTCGACGATGTAGTCGAGCTCCTGCTGCGTCCGCAGCCAGTTGGTGACGGGGAAACGGCGGCTGGCGAGATGGTCGAAGAAGGGCGCGGCCGGGATGAGCCCTGGCACGGCGACGATCTCCCAGCCAGTCAGCTTACGCAACTTGGCACTGACTTCGTCGAAGTCCGGGATGCGGTCGAGCAGGCCGAGCTTGTCGACGCCGTCGAGATAGGAATGGTGGGCGAGCTTGCGCGTCAGTTTCGTCTGGCGGTCGCACAGTGTGCGCCAGACCGCCTGTTCCTCGGCGCTGTAGTCATAGCCTTGCGCCACGGTGAAATCGGCACGGCAGACCGAGTAGTCGCCGCGCAACCCTTGAGCCGCGCAGTCGCGGGCATATTCGGCAACGCTCATTGTCGTCATGGTTTTCTCCTCGCCAATCTTGAATTCCGGATGTGCCCGAAGTTAACCGGACTTGCGGAGGCAAATCGGTTTTGGTGATGGCCGGAATGAGGATTTTTGGATAACATCCACTCGGAATATGCCATAGCGGAGTGAAAATGCCTCAATTCGACGATTTCGAGATCAAGATGCTCGATATCCTCCAGCGCGACGGACGCAAGCCGGTCTCCGAACTGGCGCAGGAGATCGGCCTGTCGACGACACCTTGCGCGCGGCGCTTCGAGGCGCTGCAGGAGGCCGGCATCATCAAGGGCTTTGCCGCCGTGCTCAGCCGCCGTGCCGTCGGCCTGACGGTCGAGGTGTTCATCCAGGTGCGGCTGGTCAGCCACAGCGACGGTTCGCCCGAGAGTTTCATCGCCGCGGTCCAGCGCATGGACGAGGTATCATCCTGCTGGACGATGACCGGCGACCACGACTTCCTGCTGCATGTCATGGTGCCGTCGGTCGACGAACTCAACGCCTTCGTCATGCACCGGCTGATGCGGCTCGACGGTGTGCGCGACGTCCACACGCAGCTCGTGCTGCAGAACATCAAGGGACCCGGCCACGTGCCGCTCGGACATCTGCGGCGGTGATGGCGCCGGCCAGCATGGGCGGATCACCCATGAAGAGGTCCCGCCATGAAGCTCGTTCTCCATGCGCTGGTATACGGAGATGGACGGCGGCTCTGGTCCGCGAGTCTGGGGATTTCTGACGCGCGATGGCCGGATGAAAGATGGCCGATTTCCGGAGCGCGCCACAGACGCGGAAGAGCAATCGATGGTGTTCGAACGGACGGCATGGAAACCTGCCGTGCTCGCGGCCATGCATTCGCACCGCGCCTGACTTTTTCACGCTGGCCGTTATCAGGCTGCGCGCTACTTCCTGGGGGCAGAGGTGTCCGGCAGGAGGAAGAGATGCAGCTTGTCACCCATAAAAAGACGAAAGAGGGCCGGCTGATGCCTTGGGGAAAAGGCACCGTCGTCAGCGGCGCCAGGGGCTATGTCTTTCTCGCCGGCAATACGGGCACGGCCGAAAATTACGACCCGTCGACGGGCAAAGGTGGCGCCGTCGGGGACGCGGCGACGCAATGGCGCTCCATTTTGACGACCATCAAATCGGACCTGGAGGAGCTTGGCAGCTCGCTCGAGCATCTCGTCAAGATCACCCAATATATCAAAGGACCATTTCCGGACGGCGGCGTTCTGAGTTCCCCCAATTTCCGGCTGGACGTCATGGACGAATTCTTCGCCGCGCACTGCCCGAAGCACTGCAGCTACAACAATCCGCCGCCCTCGGAGGTAATCGGGGTTGCCGCACTTGCGCATCCCGATCTCGTCATCGAGATCGTGGCGGTCGCCGCTCTGCCGGATTAGCGCCGGGCGCGACAGCCCACAAATATCAGGGCACGATCAGCGTGCCGGCGCCGTGCTCGGTGAACAGTTCAAGCAGCACCGAATGCGGCGTCTTGCCGTTGAGGATGACGACGCCTTCGACGCCGCGCTCGATCGCCTCAATGCAGGTCTCGACCTTCGGGATCATGCCGCCCGACACCGTGCCGTCCTTGATCAGCGCCTTGGCCTCGGCGACCGTCAGCTCGTCGATCAGCTTCTTGTCCTTGTCGAGCACGCCCGGCACATCGGTGAGGAACAGAAGACGCGAGGCCTTGCAGGCGCCGGCGATGGCGCCGGCGAAGGTATCGGCATTGATGTTGTAGGTGTGACCATCGCGGCCGGGCGCCACAGGTGCCAGCACCGGGATCATCTCGGAGCGCGCCAGAAGGTCGAGCAGCGTGCGGTCGACCTCGACCGGCTCGCCGACGAAGCCGAGATCGAGCACGCGCTCGATGTTGGAGTCCGGGTCGATCATGGTCTTGCGCGCCTTTTCGGCGAACACCATGTTGCCGTCCTTGCCGCACAGGCCGATCGCCCATTCGCCCTCGGCGTTGATGAGCGCGACGATCTCCTTGTTGATAGAGCCCGCCAGCACCATCTCGACGATCTCGACCGTCTTCTGGTCGGTGACGCGCAGGCCGCCCTCGAATTTGGATTCAATGCCCATCTTGTTGAGCATGGCGCCGATCTGCGGCCCGCCGCCATGGACGACGATCGGGTTGACGCCGGACTGTTTCAACAGCGCGATGTCGCGCGCGAAGGCTTTGCCGAGTTCGCTGTCGCCCATGGCGTGGCCGCCATATTTAACCACCACCGTCTTGTTCTCGTAGCGCTGCATGTAGGGCAGCGCCCGCGACAGCAGGGCGGCCTGCATTTCGGCGGTGGCGGCGATGTCCGTCATCGGCGTGGTTCCCTGGCTTTTGATTTCATGCCTGTCGTTGCCCCAAAACCGCTGCGCATTTTTGGCGACATGCATCAGGTAAAGACGGCGGCGTCTTAGCGGGAATTGACGCGGGCCGCAAACGGCTTTGCTGTCATCTTCGGGCGGCTCACGACCTCGTCATCACTTAAGGCACCATAAGCGGCGCCCTGCGGCCAAGCCAACCGGAGATCTTCTCCATCTGCGCGGCCAGGGACAAAAGCGTCTCCTCGTCACCGGGGCGGCCCGCGGCCTGGACGCCGAGCGGCAGGCCGGCTTCGGTGACGTAAACAGGGAGCGCGATGGAAGGCTGGCCGCTGACATTCTGGATCGCCGGCCAGTGAGTGAACCACAGGCTCTTGTCCATCAACTGGCCGAACAGCGGTTCGATCCTGAGCAGCGCCGTGAGGCGAAGCTTGTCGAGCATATTCTCGATGAGCTCGTCGGCACCCTTCGGGTCCATCGCGCCGCAAGCGAGCGGCGGGTGGGCGATAACAGGCATCAGCACGGCGTCGTAACGCGCCGTCTCCGCAATCAGTTGCCGCGAGGCGGCATGCAGCCGCTGCAAGCCGGCATAGGTCTCGCCGGCCGAGACCATTTCGCCCAGTCGGCCGAGCACCCGCGTCGCGCGCTCGATGTCGCCGGTGACGGTGCGGCCGACGCGCACCGCCTCGGCCCGCAACATGCCTGCGACAGCCGAGGCAACCGTTCTGCAGAAATCGGCGAAGAAGTCGCGACCGATGGAGGGCAAATCGATTTCCTCGACGCTGTGGCCGCCCTCGCGGGCGAGCGCCACCGCGGTATCGAGCGCTTTCAGCGTCTCGGCCGAAATCGGCAGGCCAAGCGGAGAGTTCCGGTACATTGCGAGCTTGAGCTTGCCGGGATCGCGGGCGGCAGCCGCGGCGAACGCACCCTTCGGCGGCGGCGCGACATAGGGTGCGAGCGGGTCGGGGCCATGGGTGAGGTCAAGCAGCAGGGCGCAATCGCGCACCGAGCGGGTGACGGCATGGTCGACCACCATGCCGTACCAGCTTTCGCTCACCAATGGCGACAGCGGGACGCGGCCGCGCGAGGTCTTGAGACCGACCAGCCCGGTGCAGGCAGAAGGCACGCGGATCGAGCCGCCGCCATCTGAGGCATGCGCCACCGGCACGACGCCGGCGGCGACCAGTGCCGCAGCGCCGCCGGACGAGCCGCCGCTGGTGTGGCCGGTGTTCCAGGGATTGCGGGTGATGCCGAAGGCTTTTGATTCGGTCATCAGCCGCAGCCCGTGTTCGGGCGATGTCGAGGTGACGATGGGTGTCAGTCCGGCGGCGAGATAGCGTTCGGTCAGCACCGAACTGACCTCGGGCATCCAGGCGGGGATGCGGCTGCCGCCATGCGACGGCACGCCCTTGATGGCGATGCCGAGATCCTTGATGGCGAAGGGCACGCCGGCCAGCGGTAGGGAACGATCGATGCCCTTCGCCCGGCTGCGCGCCGCATCGTAGAGTGTCTCGGCCGTGGCATTGATTTCAGGCCGGCTGGCCTCGGCGCGCGCGATCGCCGCGTCGACCAGTTCGACCGGCGAAACCTCGCCCTTGCGCACCAACGTGGCAAGGCCGGTGGCGTCTTCTTCCCACAGCACTCGTTCGACCGACATGCGCGCTCCCCCGATCCAGGCAAGGTAACCAGCGGCCAATCCGTTGGCAATCGAGCGATGGAACGAGTGCGGCGCGGTGCGGAAAGCTTTGGGTGTACGGAAATTTGCGCCGTTGCAAATACATCGCAATCCCCTAATTTGCCGACATGACGCCACAGGAGATCAGCAATCTGATTGTCCGGACTTCGATGAAGGACCGGGCTTCGTTCGATCTGTTGTACCGGCAGACCAGCGCGAAACTTTTCGGTGTTTGCCTTCGTGTATTGAAGGACCGGGGAGATGCCGAAGAGGCGCTTCAGGAGGTCTTCGTCAAGATATGGACGAAGGCGGACCGTTTCGCCGTCTCGGATCTAAGCCCGATTTCCTGGCTGGTGGCCATCGCGCGCAACCATGCGATCGATCGTATCAGGGCGCGGCGGGAACCTGCCGCCTATATCGATGCCGCGCTCGATGTGGCCGATCCGGCGCCGGGACCGGAGGCCATGACCGTGGCAGGTGGCGAGTCCGAGCGCATCTACCATTGTCTCGAGGAATTGGAGAAGGGCCGGGCAGCGGCTGTCCGGGGCGCCTATCTGAACGGCGAGAGCTATGCCGAACTGGCGGAGCGCCATGGCGTGCCGCTGAACACGATGCGAACCTGGCTGCGGCGCAGCCTGCTGAAGCTCAGAGAGTGTCTGGAAAGATGACGCTGGTAGACGACGACGGACCGGAACGTGGAGGCGACGACCTGTTCGCCGCCGAATATGTTCTTGGCGTCCTGACAGCGGAAGAACGCCAGATCGCGTCCCGCCGCATCGATGGCGACGCCGCATTCGCTCGGCTTGTCGATGCCTGGGAGGCCCATTTTTCGCCCTTGGCCGTCGCCTATCCCGGGACAGAACCTCCGATCAGGGTCAAGGAGGCGATCGATCGCCGGCTGTTCGCCTCGCAGCCTCGCGCCGGCCTATGGTCGAGCCTTGCCTTCTGGCGCGGCCTTGCCGCCGCCGCCATCGCGGCGCTGGCGATCTACATCGCCTTGCCTTTCATCAACCCGCCGCTCCAACAACCACAGCTTGTCGCCTCGCTGGCCGCCGAAGGCAGCGACGTCAGATACCTCGTCGTCTATGACGCGGCGCATCATGAAGTCGGCCTGTCGCACGTTTCCGGTGAGCGGGCCTCCGGCAAGGACTTCGAACTGTGGGTGATCGTGGGCAAGAACGCGCCGGTTTCGATGGGCGTCATCCCGGCCGGGAAGGCTGCGCATGTGGCGGTTTCGCCGGCCGTGCAGCAGAAACTTGCGCAGGGCGCCGTGCTGGCGGTCAGCCTCGAGCCTTCAGGCGGTTCGCCGACCGGCCAGCCGACGGGACCGGTGGTCGCGGCAGGCGACCTGAAGGGCATCTGATGGCTCCCCGCCCGGACCGTCGCCTTACAAAATAGTGAAGTCTATTTTTGCAAGGATAACCGCGGACCAAATTCCCGCGGTTGGATCAGCCTATCCACCGAAATCACTGGACCTCATTCGGAAGAAAAGAATTCTTTCATAGAAAGCGAAACTAAGTTTTTCATGGCCCGTATCTCCTCGCGTTCCCAATGATGGGGAAAACAACCCGAGGAGACTTACATGATGCGTAAATTCGCCACCCTTTTGCTCGCCGGTACGATCGGCCTCTCAGCGCTCGGCACCATCGCCTATGCCGCCAATCCGATGGTCGGGGGCGCACCCATGTACGCCAAGAAGAACATCATCGAGAACGCCGTCAATTCGAAGGACCACACGACGCTGGTCGCTGCCGTCAAGGCAGCGGGCCTGGTCGACACGCTGCAGGGCGCCGGGCCCTTCACCGTCTTCGCTCCCACCAACGAGGCCTTTGCAGCACTTCCGGCCGGCACGGTCGAAACGCTGCTCAAGCCCGAGAACAAGGACAAGCTGACCAAGGTCCTGACCTGCCATGTGATCGCGGCGAAAGCGATGGCCGCCGACGTCGCCAAGATGGCCAAGGCCGATGGCGGCGCGCATGTAGTCAAGACCGCCGGCGGCTGCGAGCTGACGCTCAAGGCCGATAAGGGCAAGGTCACCGTCACGGACGAGAACGGCAATGTCGCCCATGTGACGATTGCCGACGTCAGGCAGTCCAATGGCGTCATCCACGTCATCGACAAGGTTCTTTTGCCGAAGATGTAACATACGGCTCGCTGCCGGCGAACAGGCAGCAAGGCTCTCCTGCCGGTGCGCGACTTCGTACACGCGTTGCGCCGGCAGGCGTCCGCTCCGCACTGTGGCTCCATCCAGGAGGCTGGTGCGGGTAACGTTCGGCCCTCAACGGCTTTTGATTTTCAGCCGAGCGTTGAATGTGGCAAACAGATAGCAGGAGGATTGGCCATGAACCGTCGCGACTTTCTCTTGAGCGGCGCCGCCGCCATCGGCGTGGTCGCCGGCACGGCATCTCTGCTGCGCATGGGCGGATCGCAGGATGCACGTGCGGCGGAGACCTTCGAAGTCACCAAGACCGATGCCGAATGGCGCGCGATCCTGTCTCCCGCGGCCTTCGACGTGCTGCGCAAGGAAGGCACCGAATATCCCGGCACCAGCCCATTGCTCAACGAGCACCGCAAGGGCGTCTTCGCCTGCGCCGGCTGCGACCTGCCGGTTTACTCCTCCGAGACGAAGTTCGATTCCGGCACCGGCTGGCCGAGTTTCTGGCAGGAGATCGCCAACGCCGTCGGCAAGACGCAGGACCGGTCGCTCGGCATGACTCGCACCGAAGTCCACTGCCGCCGCTGCGGCGGCCATCTGGGCCATGTCTTCGACGACGGCCCGCCGCCGACCGGGCTGCGTCACTGCATCAACGGCGTGGCGCTGAGCTTCAAGCCCGCCACAGCCTGAGACCATGCGGCCGCGATATGAAAAAACTCCGGGTTTGCGACCCGGAGTTTTTTAGCGGTCAGTCATTTCGGGCGTGGACTGGAGGAGCTTCCCGAAACGGCTGCCCGTGTTTCCTTGCTTTCAGCGCATTACCGAACGCAAACCGTTTCTCCCGGTGTCAGTGCCCGCCGCCGCCACCGCCGGCGGCCGCCGGTTTGCGGATCATCATGGTGAACAGGCCAAGCGTCGCGAACAGCACCGTCAGCATGTAGAACACGTCCATGAAGGACAGCAGCGCCGCCTGCTGCTGGACCATGCCCGACAATTTCGAGATCGCCGCGCTGGCCGCGTCCAGGCCGGCGGTCTGCTCGAAATTGAGCGTCATGTTCTGCAGCTTCTGCTGCGCGGCCGCACTTCCCCACTGTACGTGCTCGGAGAGCCTTGCATAGTGGAAGGCGTTGCGGTCGATCAGCACCGTGTTGATCAGGGCGAGGCCGACGGCACCGCCGAGATTGCGGGTCAGGTTGAACAGGCCCGACGCATTCTTCAGCCGCTCGGGCGGCAGCGTGCCGAGCGCGATGTTGTTGATCGGCACCATGCACAGCATCATCGAACAGCCGCGCAGGATCTGCGGGATGAGCAGCTCGTAAAAATCCCAGTCGGCGGTCAGATGCGTCATCCACCAGGTTCCGGTGGCGAAGCCGAAGAAGCCGATCATCATCATCAGGCGCGGGTCCATCTTGTTCGACAGGATGCCCGAGACCGGCGCGGTGAAGAACATCGCCAGGCCGCTGACGAACAGTGCCTCGCCGATCATCATGGAATCGTAGCCGCGGATGCGTCCGAGGAACACGGGGTAGAGATAGGTGAGACCGTAGAGGCCGATTCCGATGACGAAGGAGAACAGCGAGCCGAAGGCGAAGTTGATATTGCTGAACGCCTTGAGATCGACGATCGGCTCCTCGGCGGTGAACACCCGCCAGAAGAACAGCACCGCGCCGAAGGTCATGACGACGGCGCAGATGAACACCGCCTGATCTTGCAGCCAATCATTGTTCGGGCCTTCCTCGAGCACATATTCCATGCAGCCGAGGAACGCCGCCATGCCGGCAAGGCCCCACCAGTCGAACTTCGAGAACAGCTTCAGGTTGGGCTTGTCGAAGTCGATCAGCGACCAGGCCGCCGTCGTCACCAGAATGCCGGGCACGACATTGACGAGGAACAGCCAGTGCCAGGACATTGCGTGGCTGATATAGCCGCCGACGGTCGGACCGATGGTGGGCGCCAGGGTGGCCACCAGGCCGATCATCGGCGAAACGACGGCACGGCGCGACGGCGGGAAGATGGTGAAGGCGGCCGCAAAGACGCTGGGGATCATGCCGCCGCCGATAAAACCCTGGATGGCGCGGTAAACGATCATCTGGTCGATGTTGGTGGCGGTCGCGGCGAGCGCGCTTGCAGCGGTAAAACCCGCCGCCGAAATTGTGAACAGAACACGCGTCGACAGCATCCGGCTGAGAAAGCCGGACAGGGGGATCATGACCACCTCGGCGATCAGATAGGCCGTCTGCACCCAAGGGATCTCGTCGGAACTGGCGCTCAGGCCAGCCTGGATCTCGGCCAGCGAGGCCGAGACGATCTGGATGTCCAGGATGGCCATGAACATGCCGAACACCATCGCCAGGAAGGCTATGACGCGCCGCGTCGAGATGGTGTCAGGCACAGCCGGCCTCGCCGGCGGCGCTCCTGCGGTCAGGGTTGCGGTGGCCATGGCGTTGCTCCCCGGAGCGCGCTCAGTTGATCGCGGCCGGCGCGGTGCGGCTGTCGACGGCGACAACGACGCTTAAGCCGGCGCGCAGTCTGCCGCTCTTCAGCGCATCGGCCGGCACGTCGATGCGGACCGGGACGCGCTGCACCACTTTGGTGAAATTGCCGGTGGCATTTTCCGGCGGCAGCAGCGAGAACACGGCACCCGAGGCCGGCGCCAGCGAGGAAACAGTGCCCTCGATGGGCTCGCCGTCGATGGCATCGACCGAAATCCTGACCTTTTCGCCGGGCACCAGCCGGGCAAGCTGGGTCTCCTTGAAGTTGGCGACGATGTAGAGCTTGTTCATCGGAACGATGACGGCGAGCTTCTGGCCGGGGCTCACGAGGTCGCCCTGCTCGACGGAACGGTTGCCGACGACGCCGTCATAGGGCGCCTTGAGCACAGTGAAGGACAGGTCGCGCGCGGCCTTGTCGCGGCTGAGCTGCAAGGATGCCAGCGTGCTTGCCGATTCAGCACGCTGCGCCTCCAGCACGCCGATATTGGCCTGTGCTGCGGCGATCTGCGCGTCGGCGCCGACGAGAGCGGCGTTGGCCTGGTCGAGCGCCGTCTGGGCGTCGTCGAGTTGCGCCTGCGTACCGACATGGGTCTTGAGCAGTTGCGCGGCGCGCTGCTGGGCGCGCGCGGCATTGGCCGCCGCGGCCTGGTCGGCGGTCTTGGCGGCCTGCGCCTGCTGCAAGGAGGCCTGCGCCGCCTTGGTCTGCGCATCGATGCGATCGAGCGTCCTGGCCAGCGTGGCGATCTGCGCCTCGGCCTGGGCGACCGCTATTTTGTAATCACCGTCATCGACCGTCAGCAGGGGATCGCCGGCCTTGACCTGCTGGTTCTCGCTGACCTTGACCTGATCGACATAGCCGGAGATCTTGGGCGAAATGAAAGCCATGTCGGCCTGGACATAGGCGTCGTCGGTCGAAATCATGAAACGGCCGGTGGTCCAGTAATCGTAGCCGTACCAGGCGCCGGCGCCGAGCAGTGCGACGCCGATGATCGGCAGCAGGAAAGAGCGCACGGAACGCTTCTTCTTCGCCGGAGTTTCCGCCAGAGGCGGCGCGGCGACTGGGTGGACGGGAACTTCCGGTGCTTCCGTCGCCGGGGCGACCTTGGCGTTGGGGAAAGGACGGACTTCGGCGGTGGACGGCGCGTTCGAGGACATGACATCTCTCTAAGTTATAATACTGAACCGTTCGGTTCGATCCGGCCGTTGACATAGCGCCTAAAGAGGACCATATCAAGAGGCAATCGAACCGCTTGGTTCGAATTATTTTCGAGGTGTGACTTTAATGGCCGACACAACGCCCGACGTCGAAAACGACAATTGCGGCGACCTGCTGGACGGCTTGCGCCGCGGCCGCCCGGCAGCCGGACAGGATCCGGTCAAGCGCAGCCAGATCATCGATGGCGCCCGCCGGGTCTTTATCGACAAGGGCTTCGAGGCGGCCTCGATGAACGACATCACGCGGGAAGCCGGCGTTTCGAAAGGCACCATCTATGTCTACTTCGCCAACAAGGAAGAGCTGTTCGAGGCGCTGATCGAGGAAGAGCGCGGCACGATCTTCAAGAACATGTATGACGTGCTCGACCGTGCCGACGACCTGCGCGAGACGCTGGTGAAATTCGGCAAGGTCCTGTCCATGAAGATCACCTCGGCCAAGGTCATCCAGGCCCAGCGCACGGTGATCGGCGCCTCCGACAGGATACCCGACATGGGCGCGCGGTTTTACGAACGCGGCCCCAAACGCGGCCACGACAAGGTCGTGACCTTCCTCAAGGCCGCCATCGACCGTGGCCTGCTCAAGATCGACGATGTCGACCTTGCCGCCTATCAGTTCACAGAACTCTGCCTGGCCGGTCTTTTCCGGCAGTGCATCTTCGCCTATCGCGCCAAGGCTCCGAACCAGGACGAAATCGACCATATCGTCAGGTCGGGCGTCGACATGTTCCTGAAGGCCTATGGCACCGAAATGCTTGCCGCGGAGGAAAGCCACAAGATGATCGCCCTGGAGGCGAAGGCTTAACCCGGCTTTTTGTGCCGCTAGCCGCCATTGGCCGCGAGCACGATCGCGGCGCGCAGCTCCTCCAGGCCCTCGGCCTTTTCCGATGACGTCGCCAGCACGAAAGGAAACGCCGCCGGTCGCTTCTTGATCTTGGCAAGCGTCTCCTCAATCAGCCGCGGCACGCCGGCGGCCTTGATCTTGTCGGTCTTGGTCAGCACGACCTGGTACGAAACCGCCGCCTTGTCGAGCAGCGACAGCACCTCGTCGTCCTTGGCCTTGATGCCGTGGCGGGCGTCGATCAGCACATAAACCCGCTTCAGCGTGACACGGCCCTTGAGATAGTCGAAGACCAGCTTCGTCCAATCGTCGACCTTTTCCTTGGGCGCGGTGGCATAGCCGTAGCCCGGCATGTCGACCAATGCCATTGGCGGCAGGTCGGCGCCCTCCCCCGAAAATCCGTCCGGCACGAAATAATTGAGTTCCTGCGTGCGCCCTGGCGTGTTGGAGGTGCGCGCCAGGCCCTTCTGGTTGACCAGAGCGTTGATCAGCGACGACTTGCCGACGTTGGAGCGGCCGGCAAAGGCGATTTCCGGCGGCCCTTCCGGCGGCAGGAACTTCATGGCGGGCACACCGCGGATGAAGATCCACCCGCGGGTAAACAGGTCCGTGCCGATCGTGGTGCTGTATTGAGCGTTCAAGCTGCTGTCTCCAGAAGAGAAATATCGGCGCCCCTGATGGCATCGAGGTTGCGGCTGATCTTGTCCACCGGCCAATCCCACCAAGCCACCGCCAGCAGCCGCCGGATCGTCCTGTCGTCGAAACGCATCTTGACGACCTTGGCCGCGTTGCCGGCGACGATGGCATAGGGCCGCACGTCGTGCGTGACCACGGACTTCGCCGCAACGATGGCGCCATGTCCGATTTGCACCCCCGGCAGGATCACTGCCTCCATGCCGATCCAGACATCGTTGCCGACCACCGTGTCGCCGCGCACCTCCTTCGACCATGTGACGGGGTCGAAACCCTTTTCCCAGCCATGGCCGAAAATGTTGAACGGATAGGTTGAAAAACCGGACATGGCGTGGTTGGCGCCGTTCATGATGAAGCGGGCACCTTCGGCGATGGCGCAGAACTTACCGATGATCAGCCTGTCGCCGATGAAGGAATAGTGGTGCAGCACGCATTTCTCGGCGAATTTATCCGGCCCTTCCGGATCGTCATAATAGGTGAAGTCGCCGATCTCGATGTTGGGCGCGCTCACCAGCGCCTTGAGGAAGCCGACGCGCGTGTGCATCGGGATCGGGTGCTTGATGTCGGGATTGGGTCCGGTCATGGCGGTTCGTCCGGGAATTGGCTGGCGGACGCGTCCCGCGTCGGCGCACACCTCGTCAAAGTAGCGTAATCCGCCGTATAGCACCAATCGCCCCGGGAGCGAGTCTTCGATGGTGGACAAGCGCATTTGCCGGATCGGACGGTGCCGCGCGTTTGCAGTTTCGCCCATCGCGGGCGGACGTGGACCGATGCCGGCGCACAAGAAAAAACCCGGACGAGCCGGGGTTTTTTGAAATCGTGAGCCGGCGCCTCTATTCCGCTGGCGACGGTTTCTTGCGGAACAGCGCTAGCAGATTGTCCCACAGTTCGATCTTGGCGCCCTGGCGCTTCATGATCACGCCTTGCTGGAGGATCGACAGCGTGTTGTTCCAGGCCCAGTAGATGACCAGGCCTGCCGGGAAACCAGCCATCATGAAGGTGAAGATGACGGGCATCCAGGTGAAGATGGCGGCCTGCGTCGGATCCGGCGGCGTCGGGTTCATGCGCATCTGCAGGAACATGGTGACGCCCATGATCAGCGGCCAGACGCCGATCATCAGCATGTGCGGAAGCGTGATCGGAACAAGGCCGAACAGGTTGAAGATCGAGGTCGGATCGGGCGCGGCCAGATCCTGGATCCAGCCGAAGAACGGCGCATGGCGCATCTCGATGGTGATGTAGAGCACCTTGTAGAGCGAGAAGAAGACCGGGATCTGCAATGCCACCGGCCAGCAGCCGGCGAGCGGATTGATCTTCTCGGTCTTGTACAGCTCCATCATCGCCTGCTGCTGCTTCATCTTGTCGTCCGCGTATTTCTCGCGGATCTCGAGCATCTTGGGCTGCACCTTCTTCATGTTCGCCATCGACGCGTAGGACTTATTGGCGAGCGGGAAGAAGATGGCCTTGACGATGACGGTGGTGGCGAGGATCGCCAGGCCGAAATTGCCGAGGAATTTGTAGAGCGTGTCGATCAGCCAGAACATCGGCTTGGTGATGAAGTGGAACCAACCCCAGTCGATCAGCAGGTCGAACCGCTTGATGTGGCGGTCTTCGGCATAGGCATTGATCTTGGCGACTTCCTTGGCGCCGGCGAAGACCTCGGTCTCGACGGTTGCCGACTGGCCGGCCTCGACATTGATCGGGTCGGTGAGGAAGTCGGACTGGTAGCGGTGGCGGCCGTCCACGAAATAGCCGAAGCGCGGCTGGAACGGCTGCTTCTCGCTCGGGACCACCGTCACCGCCCAGTATTTGTCGGTAATGCCAAGCCAGCCGTCCGTCGACTTGCCCGGCTTGACTTCCTTGTCCTTCTCGATGGACGCGTATTTGTGTTCCTGCAGGCCTTCCGCACCGGTGAAGCCGATCAGGCCTTCATGCAGCACGTAGGTGCTGGCGACTGCCGGCTTGTCGTAGCGCGTTACGCGGCCGTAATTCGATAGCGTAACCGGGGCCGAACCCGAGTTGCGCACCTCGTCGGAAACGGTGAACATGTAGTCGCTGTCCACAGAGAAGGTGCGCTTGAAGGTCAGCCCCTTGTCACTGGTGTAAGTCAGCGTCACCGGCGTCGACGGGGTCAGCGTCGGATTGCCTTCGACGTTCCACACCGTATCCGCGCCCGGTACCGTGCCCGTCTTGTCGTTGCCGACGAAGCCGATCTCGGCGAAGTAGCCGCTGGGCAACTCCGAAGGGTTGAGCAGTTCGATCTTGGGCGAATCCTTGTCGACGGTTTCGGTGTAGTGCTTGAGCTTGAGGTCGTCGAGACGGGCGCCGGTCAGGTTGATCGAGCCTTCGAGGCTCGGCGTGTCGATCTTGACGCGCTTCGAAGCCGCCAGCGCCTGGTCGCGGCTGGCCGCGGTAACGGTGTCTCCGCCGGGCGCGTTGGGGATGGCACCGGGAGCGGTGCCGGCCGGTGCCGGCGTTGCCGCGCCCGGATTGGCTGTCTCCGCCGCCTTCTTCTGCTCTTCCACGCGCTGCTGCTCGACGCGCGCCGCCTCGCGCTGCTGTTCGACGCGCGGGTTCATGTAGAAGACCTGCCACAGGGTCAGGATCAGCACCGACAGCGCGATGGTGATGAAGAAGTTTCGGTTGTTTTCCATCGAGAGCCCTTGGCCTATCGTGTTCCGCGAAGTCGGCGGGAGAGTTCGACCTTCAACTGGCCGAACGGGGCGCGGAGCGCATCATCGCGCCCGACGATGACATAATCATTGCCGGGCATCATGTCATCGGCCGCATGGGTGCGCACGGCCTCTTTCAGCCGCCGCCTGACGCGGTTGCGCACGACCGCGTTGCCGACCTTCTTGGTGACGGTGTAGCCGACGCGCGGCGCGCCGCCGTCGCCGCGGTCGAGGACCTCGACGAGGAAAAACCGCCCGCGACGTTTTTCACCACGGCGGACGGCCAGGAATTCCGCGCGTTTCAGAAGCCGCTTGGGATTTTGTCCCACTGGCTTGCCGGTTGCGGGCAACGATCTTGTCTCGCTCAGGCGCTGAGCCGCTTGCGGCCGCGGTTGCGGCGAGCTGCGACGACGCCGCGACCACCCTTGGTGGCCATGCGGGCACGGAAACCGTGCCGGCGTTTGCGGACGAGTTTGGACGGTTGGTAGGTACGCTTCATTTGTTTTAATACCGCGGGGTGCGGCCCTTCTTGATTCTGTCACTCTGTAACAGGAGCTTTGCCGGGCCGGCTTTGGCGCGATCGAAACCGCGCCGGGACGAATGGCCCAAGCGTGAGCGGGCTTATAGAAAGAAGGGTTTTGGAAGTCAATCCGGTGCCGGGCCGGTGCCGGGCCGGTGTCGCCGGGCCCGGGATGCGCACTTTCGGCGGCAATTATATCTCTCCGACCAAGGGGGAAATTGGCAAAAAAGCCGCAATCGCCTAATCTGGGCTGATCAAGCGATTGTGAAGACAGGACCGCATGAGCGAAACCACGCACGCCGAGGAAGGGACAGGACCAGCGCCAGCCGCCGTCCGCAGCGTACCCTTGTCGCGCGGCCTGTCGACAAAACTGCTGCTGTTGACCATCGTTTTCGTGCTTTTGGCCGAGGTGCTCATCTTCCTGCCCTGGATCGCCAGCTACCGGCTGGCCTGGCTCAAGGAGCGGCTGAGTACCGCCGCTGCCGTATCGATCGTGCTGGTGCAGGGCGAACCGACCTCGCTGTCGCGCACGGCGCAGAACGACGTGCTTATGGCGATCGGCGCCAAGGCGATCGCGGTGCGCGACGGCGGCGTGTCGCGGCTGCTTGTGGTGGCCGATATGCCGCCGCAGGTCGACGAGCACATCGACCTCGCCAGCGTCGGCATGGTCAAGGGCATGACCGGCGCGCTCGACACGCTGTTTTTCGGCGGCGACCGGATGCTGCGCGTCTTCGGGCCGGTCGGCGACAGCGACAAGGAGTTCGAGCTGATCATGCCGGACTACAGCCTGCGCAAGGCGATGCTTATCTATTCGCGCAACGTCGCCTTCGTCTCGCTGCTGATCTCGCTGTTCACGGCCATGCTGGTCTATGCCGCGATCGACCTGATCATGATCGGACCGATCCGCAACATGACGCGCTCCATGCTGTCCTTCTCGCAGGCCCCCGACGACCCCAGCCGGATCATTCATCCCGCCGCTCGCGCCGATGAGATCGGGGTGGCCGAGCGCGAGCTGTCGCAGATGCAGGAGCGGCTGCAGAAGATGCTGACCGAGCAGAAGCACCTGGCCGACCTCGGCCTCGCCGTGTCGAAGATCAACCACGACATGCGCAACATCCTGGCCTCGGCGCAGCTCATTTCGGACCGCCTGCGCCAGGTCAAGGATCCGACCGTGCAGGCCTTCGCGCCGAAGCTCCTGCGTGCGCTCGACCGTGCGGTCTCCTACTCGGAAGGCGTGCTTCATTACGGCCGTACGCAGGAGCCGCCGCCTTCGCGCCGGCGCGTGCGGCTGCGCCAGCTGGTCGAGGACGTGCACGGCCTGCTCGACATCGAGGAAGGCATCGAGTTCATCAACGCGGTCGAAAAGGCGTTCGAGGTGGACGCCGATTCCGACCAGTTGTTCCGCGTGCTCACCAATCTGTGCCGCAACGCCGTGCAGGCGATGGCGGCGGACACGGAGAGCGCCGTGGTGCGCCGGCTGGCGGTTTCGGCCGAGCGCATGGGCAGCGTCAGCCGCATCGTCGTGACCGACACCGGTCCCGGCCTGCCGCCGAAGGCGCGCGAGAACCTGTTCGCGGCGTTCCGCGGCTCTGCGCGCAGCGGCGGCACCGGGCTTGGCCTGGCGATCGCGCATGAACTGATCCGCGCGCATGGCGGCACGGTGGAGCTGGTCGAATCGATCGGCGGGCGCACCACCTTCGCCGTCACCATTCCCGACCAGCCGGTGCGGCTCGACCAGGCCCGCAACGGGCTGCGCCGCCCGGCCTGACAGGCTTGGGCGCTGTTTCGCCCGCAAACCGGTCCGGCCCCCTTCGCCCTGAATGCCGCTTCGAACAACCCGATTTCCGGCCGGATCCAGCGGATGACGCATCGACGACAAAACTTTTGCCGGATCGGCTTGCTTTTCGCGAATTCAGTCGCTAGGGAACTGCACACATTCGCGGCCGGTCCTCGAGGATCGGATCGCGGGGTCATGGAAAGCATGACCTGATGCGCGCCCGTAGCTCAGCTGGATAGAGCACCAGACTACGAATCTGGGGGTCAGGAGTTCGAATCTCTTCGGGCGCGCCATTTAATCCTATTGAAATCAATAGACTTCCAGGCGTTTCCAGCGCGACGCCACTGGCTCGATTTTCGGAATTCAGCCGGTTTTGGCAAGACGGCGGCAGCCGGTGCCAAAATCGCACTATGGGCTAAAGTGCCCTACTTGGAACGGCACAGTCTCTGCCAAACATTCGAAATTTGCTGAGTCTCCTGGCGGTGCACCGTGACAGACTCACATTCCGGGGCCGCGCAGGCGTAGTCGGGATTTGAAATCATTATGGTTCTCCTTTCCGATGGTTCAGTGCGCGCCACCTGCATCGACATGGCCCGGGTTGCGCAACAGCAGCGTGGCGAAGAACGCGACGACAAGGGCTGCTCCGAGCAGATAGAACGCGTCGCTGAAAGCCATGATGAAAGCCTGCTTGCGTACCATCTGTCCGATGGCGATGACGGCCTTGTGCATCGCGGCTGCGCGATCGCCGGCGCAATGCGCCAGGAAGTACCGGGTCAGATGCTCGATGCGCGCGCGAGTGCTCTCTTCGAACAGCGACACCGACCGCACCAGCACGTTGGAGTGGAACTGCTCGCGCTTGGTCAGAAAAGTCTGCAGCATGGCGATGCCGACGGCGCCGCCGAGATTGCGGATCATGTTGAACAGTGCGGAGGCGGAGCCGGCGTTCTCCTGCTCGATGCCGGCCGTAGCGACCGCAGCCAGGGGTACCATGACCAGGGCCTGACCGACGGCACGGACGACATTCGGCCAAAAGAACTGCTCCGACGCGTAGGTCGCCGTCATTTCGATGTTCATGAAATTGCTCGCCGCGAACAGCGCAAAGCCGAAGGCGACGATAATGCGCATGTCGAAACGCTTCATCAACTGCGGCACCAGCGGGATCAGCACCAGTTGCGGCAGGCCTGTCCAGGCCAGCACCATGCCGATCTGCTGGGCGTTGTAGCCCTGGATGCGCGCGAGATAGACGGGCAGGATGAACACCGCCCCGTAGAGCGCAATTCCGAGCAGGAAGCTGGCCAGGATGGAGAAACCGAAATTCCAGCGGGCGAACAGTCTGAGGTTAAGCAAGGGCCTTTCGCTTCTCAACTCGATCCACAGGAAAAGCGAGAGGCTGACGAGGGCGATCAAGGACAGCCGCACGATGAACGGCGAGCCGAACCAATCGTCCTTGTTGCCCTCCTCGAGCACGGTCTGCAAGGCGCCGAGCCCGATCGCCATGCTGATGATCCCGGCCCAGTCGCCCTGGCGCAGCAGCGAGAGCTGCATCGGCGCCCTTTCGAGCGACATCCACAGCATGCCCACCATCAGCGCGCCGGGGACCAAGTTGACATAGAAGATGAACTGCCAACCCCAGTTCTCGGTGAGATAGCCACCGATTGTCGGCCCGATGGCTGGTGCGAAGGTCGCCGACAGCGCGAACAGGGCGAATCCGATCGGCTGCTTCGCCTTCGGCAGGAGGGTTATGGTGATGGTGAAGGCGACCGGAATCAGCACGCCGCCGCAAAAGCCCTGCAAAGCACGCAGAACAATCATCTGCTGAAGGTTTTGCGCGAAGGCGCAGGCAACCGAGAAGGCGAGAAACAGGATTGCATTGGCCAGAAGATAGACGCGGATGGAAAAGACCCGCGACAGCCAGCCGGTGAGCGGAATGACGACGATCTCGGCCACCAGGTAGGCGGTCGATATCCAGCCGCCGTCATCGATGCCCGCGCCGATGGCGCCCTGAATGTCGGCTAGCGATGCGTTGACGATCTGGATGTTGAGGACCGCCATGAAGGCGCCGAGCGTCGAGCCAATGACGGCGATCCAGGTCTTGAGCGGGGCGGAAGAGGCATCGGTCGGCGCCAGGCTCGATGCTTTGGCTGCCATCGGCGCAGGCGTGGGGTTGGTGGTGAGGGTTGCGGGCACGGCTGAATTCCTTGTTTGACGAAGCGCGCGTGAGACACTGGCGTGGCGGCCACCATGCGAGGTCTCGGAGAACCTCGCGCAGCCGCTACGAGTTACCAGCCGGCGATGATCCGGCGGCCGCTGTCCGGTTCACCCCGTTCGGCCAGGATGGTTGCCTTCGTGTCGATCGTCGGTTCGGCCGACATGCCGGCGCGCAGCTTGCCGGCGAGCCTGCCGTCGTTGATCGCGATCTTCACCGGGATGCGCTGCACGATCTTGGTGAAATTGCCGGTGGCGTTATCCGGGGGCAGCAGCGCGAACTCGAGACCGCTCGCCGGCGACACACTGTCGACACGGCCCTTGAGTGCCACGCCGGGAAAGCCGTCGACCGCGATCTCGACCGGCTGTCCGCTCTGCACATGGGTAAGCTGTGTCTCCTTGAAATTGGCCACGACATAGACCGCATTCAGCGGCACCACCGCCATGAGCAGCGTGCCGGCCTGCACATACTGGCCGACGCGAAGCGAACGGGCCCCGACGGTGCCGTCGACGGGTGCTGTGATCGTGGTGTAGGAGAGATTGAGTTCCGCCTGACGCAGGGCGGCCTGGCTGCTGTCGCGCTCGGCCTCCGCCTTGCCGCGCTCAGTCGTGAGCACGTCGATTGCTTTGCGGGCAGCAACCAGTGTGGCGCGATCCCGCTGGAGTTGGGCTTCGTTTTCGCCAAGGGAGGCTTCGGCCTGCTGGGCGCGTTGGCTGGTGCCGTAGCCGCTTTTCAGCAAGGTTTTATAGCGATCACCCTCCTGCTGCGCGAATTTGAGCTTCGCCTCGGTTGCGGCGACGTTGGCCTTTTGCTGTTCGACCACCGAATGCTGCAGGCCGATCTGGGCGTCGAGGTTATGCAGCGTCGCTTCGGCTGCTTCGACATTGGCTTGCGCTTGGTCTAGCGCGGTCCTGAAGTCGCGGTCGTCGATGCGGGCCAGAACCTGGCCCGCCTTGACGGGAGTGTTGTCCTCGACCAGCACCTCGGCGATGTGGCCCGAGATCTTCGGCGCGACGGCCGTATAGTCGGCCTTGACATAGGCATCGTCGGTCGATTGCAGATACTGCCCGACCGTCCAATAGTCATAGCCGTAGAGCGCAGCCGAAGTCAGGCTGGCCACCAGACCCAACCCGACAACGGTGCGCTTGATCATCGTCTTGCGGGACCGCGGCGCGGGTTTCACCTCAACCGGGTATTCCAAGGTGGCGGGTTTGACGCTTACGGTCATCGTAATCTCCTCTCACGGTCGGGCCGAGTGGCCGATTGGTGCAAGGACGATGCAACGGCAATCTTGATGTGATAATCGAGGAAAGAACGGAAGGATCATCCATTAAGAGCGGATAATCGAAATGGACAGGCTCACGAGCTTGACGGTGTTTGGCCGCGTTGTGGAATGCGGAGGCTTTTCCGCGGCGGCCCGACGCCTCAACATGTCGACGACGATGGTCAGCAACCACGTCCAGGCGCTGGAGGAAAGGCTCGGCGTTCGGCTTCTCAATCGCACCACCCGCAAGGTGAGCCTGACCGAGATCGGCCAGGCTTACTATCAGCGTTCCTCGCAGATCCTCGCCGATCTGGAGGAGGCGGACCGCGTCGCGGGAGCGCTTCAGGCGACGCCGCAAGGCACACTTCGCCTTCATTCCAGCATGAGCGTCATCCGTTTTCTGGCGCCGATCGTTTCCGAATTCGTCAACCTTTATCCGGCTGTTTCGGTCGATCTCACCGTCGGCGAAAGAATGGTCGACATGGTGGAGGAGGGCTTCGACCTTGACGTGCGTTCGCTGCCGCTTCCCGATTCAAGCCTGATCGTCCGGCGGCTGACCTCATGGCGCAACATCGTCTGCGGTTCGCCCGGCTATTTCGAACGCCATGGAACACCGCGTCGGCCCGATGACCTCGCACGCCACAATTGCATGCGCCATGCGTCATATCCTTTCGGTAACGAGTGGCGTTTCGAGGACCCCGACGGCGAGCCCGTTTCCGTCCGCGTCGATGGCAACTTATTGACCAACAGCCAGGAGACGCTCAGACGCCTTGCTCTCGACGGCCGCGGTCTGTTCATACCGCCGCCCTTCCTCGTGGCCGACGACCTGAGCGCCGGGCGCCTTGTCCGGGTGCTGGAGGAATATTCAGGAGTCGAGTTCGCGATCAACGCGTTCTATCCGCATCGTCACCATGTCTCGGCCAAGGTGAGGACTTTCATCGATCTGTTGGCCGAGCGCTTTGCCGAACACCGCAGGTGGATGGAATTGAAGTACTGAACGACGGTTACACCGTCCGCCGCCGGAAAGTCGGCGGGCTGATGTGCCTTCTGATCTCTGGTCGGCCACATGCCGGCAAGGGCCGGAGCGATTGCCAGCACCGACATGGCAAAACCCTCGATCCGGGAGGGCCAGCGCTGAGGCAGCGCGCCCGCTCATGATCCTATTATCCGCTCTTGGCGGATGATCCTTCCCAATCTTCGATGATTATCATGAGTGGGCCCAAGATGCATCGTCTTGGCGAACAGGCAAGGACCTGTTCTTGAACCCAAGTCCAGAACTCAACCTTAGGAGATTTCCATGAAAAAGATCGCTCTTGCCACCGCCGCGTTCCTGGCCATCACTGGCGCCGCACTCGCCGAGAACCCGAATGTCGGCGGTTCCGACATCAATGCGATTGCCCAGGAACAGCTCGACAACACCCACACGTCCTCGATCGCGCATAGTGCAGCCTACGAACTGCTCAATGCGGGCTCCAATGCGGCCATCGCGCAGGATCAGGCGGTCGAGCGTCGCCGGGACCTTTTCGGCAACCGTTAGACACCGGCTCCGGCCGCCGAACCCCCAAAGCAGCGGGCTCATTCGCCGCCTTCGCCTCGGGGTTCGACCGGTCGCGAAAAAAGGAGAAATGCGATGGACGCAGTCGTCAACGGCGCCGCCTTGGAGCGGGCCGAAACAAGGAGTGCACCGCAGCGGCGTGGAGTCGAGGCTCTACAGATTCTGATGGCGCGCGTCGCGGCGATCTTGGTCTGGGTCGAAGCCGGTATGGAAAGGCGCCGGAGCCGCCGCATGCTGATGGAACTCACGGACTCGCAATTGCAAGACATCGGTCTTTCTCGCGCCGACGTTGCCGGCCGAGACTGGAAAACCGATCCTTTCCGCCCTGTTCCAGCCGATGGTCGCTAAATAACCATGACAGGCATCAAGCACCCACCGGGACAAACCGGAAAGCCTTACCTTCATCAACAGGAGAAAGAACATGCAGTTCATGGTCTTGACACGTCGGCGGACGGAAAGCTTCAACGACGCGGACTACACGCCCGAGAGACTGGAAGCCGAAGCCGAAGGCGTTCGCCGACTTTTCATGGCGAGCACCGTGCGACAAATCTGGAACCGCGGCGACATGGGCGGTGCTTGTCTTCTCATGGAGGCCGAAACGGAGGAAGAGGTTCGCTCGGTGCTCAATGCCCTTCCGCTGTTCAAAAGCGGCATGCAGGAAACGACCTCCATTGTTCCGCTACGGCCATATAGAGGCTTTGGGCCGCGGCAATAGAAGATGTCACAAGGCATGCATGGCATATGGGACCTCGGCCAAGCGATCCCTGGCTCCGCAGAGCTTCATTCCCCGCGCGTGCCTGGGAAAAGAACCGTCAGTCTTTGCTCGGCCGCCGCCCAAGCCCGCAGGTGGTAGCTGCGCAGCACGAACACGCTTGCAGCGAAGGCGAGCATCCCGGCTGCCACACCGAGAGCCATTCCGGCGCCGGCTGCCGCTGTGGCGGCTATGCCCGTAAAGACACCTGCGATGGCGCTGCTGATCACGCTCACCATTCCGGCCGTGGTCATGAAATACTGCAACGGCGATGGGCTGAGCCCCTTGTCCACGAGCACCGCCGAGCGATCGTCATGCGTGGAATGAACGAGGTAGCTTTGCATGGCGGGCGCGACTTCGACGTAGTAGTGCCGGATCCGCGCCATTCCACGGGCGTGCACCATGTCCTCGATGGCGACCTGCACGGCGCGGACGAAGGTGACCAGGCCGATGAAGAAAACGCAGGGCAGCAAGATCAGGCTGAACAGCACGAACGGCGTGCCCATTTTCGTGACCTGCGCCACGAATGACAGAGCGATCGCCGCGCTTGAGACCGATGTGAGGAACAGATTGGCGCGCTGATTTGCCTCCTGAATGGTGGCCGCGCGGGCGGTCTGCAGCACAAAGTGCTCGGTTGTCATGCATTGCAGGACTACCCGCGCGTCGTTGCCTTCTTCCGCCATCCCATCCGTCCTCCGGTCGGCTCGACCACAGCGCCGCCGAAATCGCTCAGGATCGGCAGGCCGCCTTCAGTCGCGCATATGCGGGCCTGGCGGCCTTCCGTAGCCGCCGATGGAGCCACGCCGGCCCGAGAGGCTGGGTCATTCCACGCGCTCGAACACATCCAGGCTGGTCCCGAAGGCGCGCCATGCCCCAACTCTGACCATCCTGGCAGGCGCCCCTTCCGCCGATGCGGTAAGGGTCTGCCCTGCAACGGTATGCCAAAGCATCTCGAGCTTACTTTCCCGCAGAATACCGGTGTAGCTCACGGCCGCAGGCCCGGCCTTGCCCTGTCCCGCAGCCGTGAAGCCGATTACGTCGCCGCAAGCAGCGCCATGGATCGGAAGTTCCTGACCAAAGAAACTGCTGTCTTCCAACGCCGTCCTGAACGTGCCGCGGATGACGCCTTCCGCATCGTCCTCGATGATGACGGTCGAGCCGTATTGGTTTCGCCAAGTCCCGATCCAATCTGGCATGGAGCACTCCACGAGCGGTTCGGGATCAACGTGCAGGGCCCGCACGCGTTCCGAGGCTGCCTGCGCCGCTCGGCGTCGAGGCCAACCTCTGGGCAGCCGTCGCCGGGCCGAGTGCGGCGCTGATGCCGCAACAGCGCCAATTCCGGCGCCCGCGTCAGCTGACGTCGATGACGACCATCAGCCCGCCGCCGCCCTTTTGCTCGACATTGTTGTTCGTCGTGTGGTGCGGAATGTGGCAGTGGATGAGCCATTTGCCGGGTCGCCGCGCCGTCCAGACGACATCATAGCGCTGGCCCGGACCGACATTGATGGTGTCGGCGAGGAAGCGGGCCGAAGGGGGAATGGTCTCGCCGTCGCGCGCGACGACCTCGAATGGTCCGCCATGAATGTCGATCGCCGGACCACGATCGGATACGCAGTAGGCCGACAATGTGGATCATGCTTGAACCGATGCCACTCTCCGGCGCCGCGATTGCGAGACGGTCAGCCAAAGGGCTGAGACGAGGAAATAGAAGGCGCCGAAGCCAGCATAGCCTGCGATGTTGGCGATCGAGGGCGGTGCGGACATCTGCGCTTGCGCGATGAAGAAGGCGCCGGCGACAGCCGATTGGCCTCCGCTCAAGATCATGGCCCATTGGCCTCCGGCGGTTTTCCAGCGCCGGATTGCGGTTCCAAGCTGCAGCAGGCCGGAGAAGATTGCCCACGCGCCGAAAACGCCGAGAACCCAATTCATGTTCATCGCCAGCGCCATGATGACTGCAAGGGCGACCACCGAACTGACTGCAACGTTGAATGCTTGCGTAGGATTGACGGCAAGCCCGCCGTTGCGGGAAGCATCGACATAATTGGCGGCTGCATCCCAGGCAGGATAGGCAACAAGCAAGACAGCCGCGATGGACGCCGACTGCCGGCCGACCGTCAAAGCGGCCACGACCCAGACGACGGAAAAGGCCGCACGGGCGAGGTAATACAGCTTGAGCCACTTGTCCTGGTCATTTGAAGCAACTTCAACGCGATCGCGTCTCATTGGATATCCTTCGGGTATGGTTCAATGTTTGTCCGATGCACCTCGGCGACCACAGGTGGCCGAGGCGTTTGTCAAAGAGGGCTGTTTCACCCTCATAGCCTTCACTGTCCGCCCGCCTTCCTCCGAGAGGCGGCGCCAGGTGCAGGCCACAGCCGTCGGCGAATGCGCCGCTCCCGGTGCATGGGAAATGCTCCGGCATTTCGGACGAGCGGTAGGCCTTCACTGTCGCGTTCGTCCGCGCCGAACCGCTCAGCGTATCTTTCGCCAGCGTCGCCGTGACGGTCGACAGCCTGCGAACGAGCGGCGACCTGGCTCACATGGGCGGGACCACGCCATCTTTGCCAACGACGACCTGATGACCGATCGTTCCGCTTGCGGCCTTCTCGCCTGCTATGAAGACGACGGCACCCGGGATCAGATCATCCTGGGTTGCCGGAGCGAGGGTCACGACGGGGGTGCCGTCCGGGATCGCGATCTTCTTTTCCTTGCCTTGGTAGGAAACAGTCACGGTGCGCCCGTCGACGTCCTTGACGGCATCGGCGACTGTTGCGTTGGTCATGCTGCTGTCAGGCTTCAGATCCCACCCGTAGCTTCCCTCACCTGCGCCTTTCAGCGCGGGCGGGAAGATCAGGACTTCCAGAGCGCCGTCCCCGCCCTTGTCCTTCGGCAGCGAGGCAATTCCGACGAAGTCGCCTGGCTTGATATCGGCCACCTTCGCAGCAGCGACGCCGGAGATCTTCCAGCCATCAGCCAGGACAACGTCAACAGTCTCGCCTTCCCGCGTGTTGACCCTCAGCGTCGAAGCGCTGAAGCTCACCACGCTGCCCCTGATGTGGATCTGCTCGGCCTCCCGGCTTTGAGCCTGAGCGGGCGCCGTGATGGCGTAGGTCGCCGGGATACCGATGACCAAGAGAGCCGAGAGGAGTTTGTGAAACATAGGGAATTCCTTTACCTACTAGTTGGTAGTTTACGCGGCGCATTTGTCGATGCTCTTGTCGGGGCGACCCGTCGCTTAGCCGCCCGGCACTGATATCATTCGGGCTTCAGCCTCCGCAGGGTCGGGTCGAGAATTGAAGCGAAGACGCCAGGCTTTCCGTATGCCCGAGCCGATAGCATCGCGCCATGAACGGTGGCCATGAGCGCCTCTGCCTCCACCCGCGCCGGACCAGAGATTTTCAGGGAACCTTGCTGTTCGCCGCGTTCGATGACCGACGTCAGCCACGCCGAGAGAAACTGAAAATACGCCCGTACCTCCGAGACGACCTCGTTCGGAAGCGCTGGAAGTTCGCTTGCCAGCAGCGCACATACGCAGAACGGGATGCTTGCATCCTCGATGCATCTGGCCCAATAACCCGCGTAGGCCTGAACGAGTTCGAGCGGTTCAGGCACGCTGCGCTCGAGATCGGCCATGCCGGCTTCGGCGTTCTCGCGGTAACGCGACACAAGCGTACGCACCAGATCGACCTTGCTGGGGAAGTGGTGGTGGATGCTGGCCTTGCGTATGCCGACCACGGCCGCGATGTCTGCGTAGCTGAATCCATTATAACCGCCGGCGATGATCAGCTTTTGTGCGGAGGCCAAAATCTCGTCAGATGTCGTTGAAAAGTTGCTCATGCACCCTGTCTACCTTCTAGTAGGCAGACTGTCAAGCGGACGGATACCCGCGCAATTAACGGGAGTGCGTCGCGCGGCCATCCCGAGCTTTTCCTGCAAAGCAGTCCACCAGCAGGCTGCCCGGCCGGCTGAGGATCAACGGCTATTTCGCAATTTTTCGATCAGGGTCGAGCATTAATGTTTTCGGCAACACGGGACACTGCCCGGCCGCCCTCGTACCAGTCTTTGGAGCGGTTCACGATCCAGACCACGGTGAGCATGACCGGCACTTCGATCAGCACGCCGACGACGGTGGCGAGCGCCGCCCCCGACTGAAAGCCGAACAGGCTGATGGCGGCGGCGACCGCCAGTTCGAAGAAATTCGAAGCGCCGATCAGGGCCGAGGGGCCGGCGACGCAATGCTGTTCGCCCGAGACACGGTTGAGTAGGTAAGCGAGCCCTGAATTGAAATAGACCTGGATCAGGATCGGCACGGCCAGCAGCGCGATGATCAGCGGCTGCGCCAGGATCTGCACGCCCTGAAATCCGAACAGCAGCACGAGCGTGGCAAGCAGGGCTATGAGCGAGAGCGGCTGAAGCCGCTCGAGAAATCGCTTCAAGGCGGCTTCGCGGCCCGCGGCGAGCAGCCGCCGACGCAGGAATTGGGCGCCGATGACCGGCACGACGATGTAGAGCGCGACGGAGAGGACGAGGGTATTCCAGGGTACGGTGATGGCCGAGAGGCCGAGCAGCAAGCCGACGATCGGCGCGAAGGCGAAGATCATGATGGTGTCGTTAAGCGCGACCTGGCTCAGCGTGAAATGCGGTTCGCCTTTCGTTAGGTTCGACCACACGAAGACCATCGCCGTGCAGGGCGCGGCCGCCAAGATGATAAGGCCGGCGATATAGCTGTCGATCTGGTCGGCCGGCAGATAAGGCCGAAAGAGATACCCTATGAACAGCCAGCCGAGCGCCGCCATCGAGAACGGCTTCACCGCCCAATTGACGAACAGTGTCACACCGATTCCGCGCCAATGCTCCTTCACGTGGCCGAGCGCGGCGAAGTCGATCTTGACCAGCATCGGCACGATCATCAGCCAGATCAGTGCCGCGACCGGCAGGTTGACCTTGGCAATCTCGGCCTCGCCGACGGCGTGGAAGACGCCTGGCATGAGATGGCCGAGAGCGATGCCGGCGACGATGCACAGCGCCACCCACACGGTCAGGTATTTCTCGACGAAACCAATGCCGCCGCCCGCGCTCAAAGCGTGATCGTTCATGATACTTTCCTTGCTCAGCCGGCTTTCGGAAGGTTGAGTATCGCCTCGGCGATGATCGACCTTGCCGAATTGCCCGTGCAGAGGAAAAGAACGTTGCATGGCTCGCTCATGGCGGATGCCTCTTCTAACACTTGCAGGTGACCGCCTGGATCACGGGCCGACAGAGTTCTGGCGCGCCATTGCAGCAGTCTTCCATGAGGTAGGCGAGCAGATCGCGGAATCCCGTCATGTCGGCAACATAGCGGATTGTGCGACCATCGCGCTCGGCGCGGACGAGGCCGGCATGGTCAAGAACCTTGAGGTGCGCCGACATCGTGTTCTGCACGATGTCGAGGCGGGAAGCGATCTCGCCGGCGGGGGTCCCCCCGGCGCCCGCCTGGACAAGCAGGCGAAAGACCTCGAGCCTTGTATCCTGGCCGAGTGCCGCCAAAGCGAGGAGAGCTGATTTTTTATCCACGTATCCATAAATCCAGAACTAAGGCTTCCTAGTGCCGACATATGACAGCCGGGTGACAATAGGCAAGCGCGCTCATCGCGTTTGAAGCTGGGGCAGAAGTTCGGGAACCGCAAAGCGGGCGCCGACCAAATCTCGGATATTCATTGCCGCGATCACTCCTGAGACTGGCGACAAAAGATGCGTGACCTTCGGGACAGGCATTCGGTTCGCTCAACCCACTCGTTGCGGCGTCCGCCGCCAGCCGTTAAACTTAAACAGAGACTGACACACGAGCGTGAGAAGCAGCCGTGAGCGAGCCGACGCAGCGAATGGTCGAGACCAACGGCATCCGCCTCAACGTCGCGGAGCAGGGCGATGGCCCTTTGGTGCTCTTGTGCCACGGCTTTCCCGAATCCTGGTATTCCTGGCGCCATCAATTGAGTGCGCTCGCGGCGGCGGGCTTTCACGCCGTCGCCCCCGACATGCGGGGCTATGGCAAGAGCGATCGGCCGGAGGCGGTCGAACAGTATACGCTCTTCCATCTGGTCGGCGACATGGTGGGCCTTCTCGACGCCCTCGAAGCGCCGACCGCCATCATCGCCGGCCACGACTGGGGCGCCGTCGTCGCCTGGCACGCGGCGCTGATGCGCCCGGATCGGTTTCAAGCCGTCATCGGTCTCAGCGTGCCGTTCCGGCCGCGGGCCAAGGTGCGCCCAACCAGCGTGATGCCGCGAACGACGGACTCCCAATTCTACCAGCTCTATTTCCAGCAACCCGGCATTGCAGAAGCCGAGCTGGAGCGGGACCCCCGGACCACGGTGCGGGCCATGCTTTACGCCGCATCGGGGGATGCCTCGGGCACGAGCGGGGGTGGAATCGGCATGGTTCCACATGATGGAGGTTTCCTGCAAGCCGTCGAGGCACCGCCGGGCCTACCGCCCTGGCTCAGCCAAGGCGACCTCGATTTCTACGCCGGCGAGTTCCAGCGCACCGGTTTCGCGGGAGGTCTCAACTGGTACCGCAACATCGACCGGAACTGGGAGCTGATGGCGCCCTTTGCGGGCGCGCGGATCAAGGTTCCCGCCCTCTATATAGCGGGCGACCGCGATCTGGTTGTCGCCTTCCCCGGAATGGATCAGCTGCTGGCCAATCTCGGAAATTTCGTCCCGCAACTCCGCGACAAGTTGATGCTGCCCGGCTGCGGGCACTGGACCCAGCAGGAACGCCCGGACGAGGTCAACGCCGCGATGATCCATTTCCTCCGGAGCGTGCGGGAACAGCGCTGATCCGAGGACACGACCGGAGCGGAAATCATGGAGATGAGCGTAAAGAGATTTTTTGAACGCTATCAGCGGTTTTTCAAGGAGTCGCTTGGCGGCGGCATGGATATGGATGAGGCCGCGTCGCTCTACACGTCGGAGTTCATAGCCGCCTCGCCTGCCGGCGTCGTGACCGGAAAGAACGACGATCAACTCAAGCAAGTCATGGCTCAGGGCTATGCTCACTACCGGGCAATCGGAACGAAAGAGATGCGGATACGCGACATCGGCATCTCGCCGATCGACGAGCATCATTGCGTTGCCCATGTTGCGTGGACCGCGACCTATGCCCGCGAGGGCCAAGCGGACGTCGGGATAGATTTCGACGTTCACTACCTTGTCCGGAAACTCGACGGGGAGCCGAAGATATTCGGATGGGTGGCGGGCGATGAGCAGGCGCTGTTAAGGAAGCACGGCATCATCTGAGGTCCGCCGCTCCCATTCCCGGTTGTGCTCAGCCCCCTCCTCGGCTTCTGTGTGGTGGCCATCATTGGCTGTGTTTTCGAAGCGCGTCGACAATGACCTTGAAGGCCGGCGAGTTCTGGCGACTGCTTGGATAGTATAGGTAATAGCCGGCGAATTTCGGCGCCCAATCGTCGAGCACGAGTTGCAGCCGGCCGGCGGCAACATGCGCCGTGACCAGATCCTCGGGCACATAGGCAAGCCCGTAGCCGGCAATGGCGGCGTCGACCATCGGCAGGGTCGAGTTGAACACGAGTTGGCCATCGACGCGCACACGCAGAGCCTGGCGGGCCTTCTGGAATTCCCAGGCATAGAGGCCACCGGCGCTGGTCATGCGCAGGTTGATGCAATTGTGGCCGATCAGGTCTTGCGGCGCCTTCGGCACGCCACGTCCGGCGATGTAGGCCGGCGAGCCTACGGCAACAAGTCGCCAGTCCGGCCCGATGCGCACGGCGATCATGTCCTTCTCCACGCTTTCGCCA